>JAMLHA010000004.1 GCA_023957475.1 Crocinitomicaceae bacterium
TATTTTATCATTATTGAAAACTAATTTTACTTAATGTTAAACAATTAAAATTTATAAATAGAATGAAAAAAAAAGAAAAAATAGTATCTATCGATGAGATTATTGGTAGTACTGTAAATCCTGAAGAAAGTGGTAATTATATTAAAGATGTAATTGAAAGTTTCACTCTAAGCCCTGATTTGTTAAAAAAGTTAGATGCTGAAGCAGAACATCGTTGGAAAAATGGAGGAAAAGAAATATACAACAAATATGCTGCTGATTCAGCATTCGCCGAAACCGATGAATACAAAAATTATTTTAAGAAATGGGGTATTCCAATTACTCTTAAATAGTTAACTTATATATTCTAAATATATAAGATATTAAACTTTGTTTTTAACTCAATTATGGTATAACAACAATGCTTGTTCTATTTTTGGGGATGTATTTTAGATTAATAACACCTCCAGCACTTGTTCCGTTAACTTGATCGGAGCTGTATAAACGTTCCATTAAAATTGTTCCATACGGACCAACCCCTAATTGAGCAAGATCATTTGTACCAAAAATAAGGCTTGTATTTCCAATAGTACTTGTTGATTTTAATCTAGAATCTCCTGTTACATTGCTATTTACCCAAGCTGAGATGGTCTCTTTTGCTTTAACTGGGCTACCTAACCACGTAATTTGCAACGGTACAGATTTCACAATTGTATCCAAACCTGAAGTTGGAAAACCAATTGTATCAGCCAATACAACTGAATTTGTAAATACATTGTTATCCAAATCTTTGTATTTAAAAGTACCTGAATTAACAAATGTAGTATATTCTTTTTCGTACCAACCACCAACAGGATTGTAATTCAATGTATCTGAATTAAACAACACATAAGCAGGTGATTTTAATTCCAACAATGTGCCCAAAGCATTGCTAAACTTAAAAATAGCTTTTACCGAAGTAATGTGCGTGTTGTCATTGTAAATCAATTGGTACTCAGTCCAAATTTTATCTTGGTTTACATTGTCTGATGTTTCTTTTGTACAAGAAGTCAAAATAGCTAAAGAGATAGCTGATAATAGAAATATTTTTTTCATAGTTTTTAATAGTTTACTATACAAAAATAAACGTTTTTTATCTGAAAATATAATTTTTGATATTTTTTTTCATAGTTGACTTTAATTTATTACTTTTAAAAAAAAGAACATTATGTCAGAGTTATCCAATTCATTGCAAAAACTGTTATCTCCTGTTCAACTCAACGGGATTACCCTAAAAAATCGCATTATCAAAGCGGCAACTTTTGAATCCATGTTGGATGATAACAACAATATTACCGATAAATGCATTGATTTTCATGAAAGTTTTGCAGCTGGTGGCGTTGGAATGACAACATTGGCTTATTGTGCGCCAGAACCTGATGGCAGAATGATTGACAGTTACATGTACATTCGTGAGGAAATCAAACCCCAATTGCAAAAATTAGCCGAACGTGTTCACAAGCATGGTTGTATGTTGTCGGGACAAATTGCGCATTGTGGTGCCTTTAGCAGAAACAAAAAACTACAACGCAAACGACCAGTAGCGCCATCCACCCAATTCAATAGCGTTGGCATGTTGTATGGTTTATTCTTCACCCAAGAAATGGACCGTCAATTGATGGATGAAGTGGCAAATTCTTACGGAAATACAGCAAAAATCATGAAAGAATCAGGATTTGATGCTGTTGAATTGCATTTTGGTCACGGTTACTTACTCAGTCAATTCATTAGCCCGATAACCAACAAACGAAAAGACAATTATGGTGGATGTATCGAAAACAGAATGCGTTATCCATTGGAAGTTTTAGCAAATGTCCGAAAGCAAGTAGGCGATGATTTTCCAATTTTAGCTAAAATCACTATGTACGATGACATGAAAGGTGGTATCAGCTTAGCAGATGGTATTGAATCGGCTAAACTATTGGACAAAGCAGGTATTGACGGTATTATTTTAAGTGCTGGCACCAGTAGTCAAAACCCGATGTTGTTATTCCATGGAGATTCTATCTTACCTGGTTTATTGGAGTATGAAAAGAATCCAGTAATGCGTTTCGGTATGAAATTAGTTGCCAAGACAATGTTTCGAAATTATCCCTATCGGGAACTTTATCTTTTAGAAGCTGCTAAAAAAATTAAAGCCGAAACAAGTTGTCATATCATCTACATTGGAGGAGCAAACGAAGTAGAAAGCTTGGAAAAAGTGATGGATTTGGGCTTTGATTTCGTTCAATCTGGGCGACCATTGTTGCGTGACCCAGAAATGATTCATCATTTACAAAAACTGGGTAAAAACTATGTAAATGGTTGTGACCATTGCAATAAATGTGCACCATTAATGAATGATCCTGATGGCATTCGATGTGTTTTACCAAAATGGAGCGAACAATAAGGGGAGAATGTGAAAAAAAACGCCAATTGTTAATTAAAAATACGCCGTAGCAACACACAAATTCATTATCTTTGCAATCCTTAATAATTTTAAAATTGAATGCTATGAACTGGTTTACAGTAAAATTAAAATATACAAAGCAATTGGAGGATGGAACGTATAAAAAAGTATCCGAACCTTATTTGCTTGCAGCCGATTCATTTACAGATGCTGAAGCAAGAATTTACGAAGAATTAGGCGATTTAATCGCTGGAGAATTTAATGTTTCAAGCATCGCAAGAACAGATTTTCATGATATTTTTGCCTTTGAAGGATCTGATTATTGGTGGAAGTGTAAAATTCTTTTGGAAACAGCTGATATTGATTCAGAAAAATCAAAAAAAGTTACACAAACATTTTTAGTGTCTGCCGACTCTGCTAAACAAGCATTTGAACACCTTGGAGAATCACTTTCAACGTTAATGGTTGATTTTGAAATCACGTCAATTATGGCAACACCAATTCTTGATGTTTTTCCTCCAGTTCAAAACTTGGACAGAGAAATCAGTCGCCGACCAATCGAAGAAGTTGAAGAAATTGACACAAAACCTGGAAAAGGAGTAATGTACAGTGCTTCTGGCACAGATCTTGATGATGAAATAGAAGACGAAGTAGAGAGCGAAATAGAAGACGAATATTCAACAGAAGAATAATGAGTGATTTAACACAAGCTTTGAGGGATGATCACCATAGTTTTGATATAGCAAAACTTGATGAAATCAAAGACGGCAATCCATTTACCTTGTTTGAAAAATGGATGCAACATGCTATTGACTCAAATTGCTTGGAAGCAAATGCTTGTATCATCGCTACTGTTGATGCAAACAACCAACCTTCTTCAAGAATTGTGTATTTAAAAGAACTTATTGATGATCAATTTGTTTTCTATACCAATTACCATTCTCACAAGGGGAAAGACATTGCATTTAACAATAAAATCTCGATGCAATTTTTTTGGCCTTTACTGCAACAACAAATACGCATAGAAGGTAGCGTTGAAAAAATTGACGAAAAAATTAGTGATGATTATTTTCAATCACGACCTTGGGAAAGCAAAATTGGCGCTTGGGCAAGCCACCAATCTGAAAAGCTTTCATCACGTGAAGAATTGGAACAACGTATTGACGAATTATCTAAAAAATACCCAACAGATGTCCCTCGTCCGCCACATTGGGGTGGTTATGCACTTACTCCCAATAAAATAGAGTTTTGGCAAGGACGAGCATCTCGTTTACACGATCGATTTGTATTTGAAAAAAATGGAACTAATTGGTCTATTTTTAGACTAAATCCTTAATTTTCATTACCTACATGATGAAATTTGATATCCATCCTGAAATTATTCAGTTCCCAAATGGTTTAAGACTAGTTTATCTTTACAAAGATTCATACGTAGGTCATTTTGGTATCAACATCCTTGCAGGTTCTCGTTATGAACGTGAAAATGAACAAGGTTTAGCACATTTCATAGAACATTGTATTTTTAAAGGTACGCATAAACGAAAGGCGTTTCACATTTTATCGCGATTGGATGCTGTTGGTGGTGAGTTAAACGCCTATACAGCAAAAGAAGAGATTGCTATTTATGCTTCATTTACCAATCAACATTTACAACGAGCTATTGAATTAGTTGCAGACATTGCTTTTCACTCCTCTTTTCCAGAAAAAGAAATTTTAAAAGAAAAGGAAGTTGTTTTAGATGAATTAAACTCCTATTTGGATTCTCCAGGAGAACGCATTTTTGATGATTTTGAAGCTCATTTATTCAAAGGTCACGCACTTGGTTATAATATTTTGGGCAATGAACAATCCATTCGGAATTTTACCAAAGAGGATCTACAGCACTATGTCAACCGCTTTTTTTCGTTAAAAAACATGGTTGTTTCGTATGTTGGAAGTGAAAGTATTGAAAAAATTAAAAAATTGGTAGAAAAGTATTTTTCCAATGAAAACCAAAACCCGGTCAAAGTCAAACTGTCTAGTTTTAAGCCACAACCTGCATTTAAACTAAAAGAAGAACACGGAAATGTTCAGACGCACGCCATCATTGGTGGTTTAGCGCCAAACTACACGGCTAACGACAGAAGAGGAATGACTTTATTGACGAATATTCTGGGCGGACCTGCTTTAAATTCACGACTCACACTCTCCATTCGAGAAAAACATGGATACGCCTACAATGTTGAGGCAAATTATACACCATACATGGATACAGGTTTTTGGTCTATTTATTTAGGTACAGATGAAAAATACCTCCAAAAATCACTCAAATTGGTTCAAAAAGAACTGAAAAACTTGTGTGAAATTAAAATGGGTGTGCATCAATTAAATCAGGCGAAAGAACAATTAAAAGGTCAGATTGCACTTTCGCTTGAAGGAAATGGTGGTTTGATGCTTGGATTGGGTAAAAGTGTACTGCTTTTTAATCAAATTGACACTATTTCTGCTATTTATAAAGAAATTGATGGCATTACAGCCACTGACTTATTAGAAGTTGCCAATAAATACTTTGCTCCAACCAATCAAAGTGAATTAATTTTTGAGGTGAAAAAGTAAAAATTACCCTCCAAAAACTTGTGTTAGTGCCTTTTCTTTGGTGTTTCTAAAAATAGTTTCGTGCTTTTCCCCTACTTCATCCGCATAATACCAGCTGAGGTTAACAACATTGCGTTTTTTCAACGTCTTTGCTATAATTCTTGTTGATTTAGATACATCAGGGCTACTTGAACCAGCAAACCAAAGTGTTTTTCCAGGATATTCCAAATCAACCAAGTATTTATCCAAATCTTTCACATATTGATAATCGTTCATCCAAATTGCTGGGTCAAATGCAATGTAATAATCGAATGTCTCAGGTTTCAATAAATATGTTTCCAGCACAAATAAACCAGCCACCGACTCACCTATCACTGCTGTAAGCGTATTTGTACGATAGCTTTTGTTTATTTTAGGTTCCAATTCTTTTTTAATAAAAGTGAGGTATTTTTCAAAATCACTATTTGATTCAGCTTGGCTAAAATCAGCTAATTTTAAATTTGCGTCATTGCTTACTGATTCTATTCCAACCACAATCATTGGTGATATTGCATTTTCATCAATTAATCGAGCAATGGTACTTGTAAACGTCATGAAATTACTGGATTCTTCACCGCTTGGTATAAATAGAACTGTATAGCGCTTTTTTCCACCTTTATACTCACTTGGCAACCAAACATTAATATTGCGTGAATCATTTAAAATGGTTGACTCAAGAACAAATTGTTCGAAATTTACAGCATCGCTTTGATTTTGTGCATGCAACGATCCTGTTAAAGAGAAGCAAAAAACAAGGAAAAAAAAATTACTTTCATAAGACTTTTAAAAGCCACAAAATTAACTGATTTCAATAGTTATTTCAACGCTAAAAAATGATTCTAATGGATTAGTTATAAACAAATTGTTAAAATCTATTTTACAAACTCAAAACCAAATTGCTGTGCCATTTTTTGTTTTAACACCTCACTGACTTCGTTCATATCCACTTCCCTTCCCAACTCTTGTTTCATGGAAGTAACTCCTTTATCCTGAATACCACAAGGAACAATGTGGGAGAAATAACTCAAATCAGCGTTGATATTAAAACCTATTCCATGCATGGTTACCCAACGAGAGCTTTTAACTCCCATGGCACAAATTTTTCGAGCGGATGGTTTTTGCCCATCTATCCAGACACCTGTTAATCCTTCCACCCTTCCAGAGTTGATACCGTATTCTTTCAAAGTCAAAATAACCGATTCTTCCAAATAGCGCATGTATTTATGAATATCTGGAAAGAAATAATCCAAATCAAAAATTGGGTAACCTACCAATTGCCCTGGTCCGTGATAGGTAATATCTCCTCCTCTATTGATTTTGTAAAATTTTGCGTGGTGTTCATCCAATGATTGATCATTTAACAGTAGATGAGATACATCACCACTTTTACCGAGTGTATAGACGTGTGGATGTTCGCAAAAAAGTAAATAATTGGTTGTCTTTAAATCCGTTTCACCATTGCGAATACGGATTTTAAAATCAATTGTTTCTTTGAATATTTTTTCTTGGTAATCCCAAGCTTCTTGATAATCTATCAATCCCAAAGATTGAAAGATAACTTTTGGTTTCATTTCTTAAAAGTTTGCTAATTCTGATTTTAATCGGTCAATTATATTGATTTCAAATGCATCTACTTGTTTGATTTCTGAAAGATAGAATGATGCCCAATCAACGATATGAATTAAGAAGATAGAGCGTTCAACAAAGTTATTTCCTTCAGCTTTCACTACCAATAATTTAGTTTTTGAAGCAATAACTTCTAAGGTAATTTCTTCACGTTTTTTGTTGCGCGGATAAACATCACCTGTATCAAAATAAACCGCTGAAAAACGGCTATCTCCACCGCCCCAACCAACTAATTCATTGTGATTCATTTCTGGAATAACATGCATCCAGCACAACAATTTTGAGTTTTCATTAAATTGTTGTTTTGCACGAATTAAAACAGCCTCATAAGGCGTTGTTGCATAAAACGCTGGTACAGTTCCATTGATAAATTCAGCCAACTTTTTACCCTCCGATTTGATGTATTCCGTACGATTTGCCAACAACTCACCTGCAGATTTTAAGTTTTTCAATACATTTTCTGAAGTATAACCTAATTGATGAAAAATATTGGACAATTGTACAATGGAAAAAGCCAAAGCAGTTCTCGGTGGGTTTCCTCCTGGTACAATCACACAATCAAAATGGTGTTTTTTACATAATTGAGCAAGTTGACCTCCAGAACAAACGCCAATAACATACGCTCCTCTAGCAATCGCTTCTTCTGTAAATAAAAGTGTTTCTTCTGTATTTCCCGAATAAGAGGACGCTATTACCAATGTGTTGCTTCCAATGTAGTTGGGCGCAACGTAATCATGGACACATTGTACAGGCAAATTAATTTCATCTTGCAACCATAGAGAAACAAGTTTTCCTCCAATTCCAGAGCCACCCATACCGCAAATAACGATATTCTCAATCTTATTCTTAGGTGTTTGAAAAATAGAATTTTTAGCAATTAATAATGCTTCATCAATATTGGCAATAAAAGCAGCTATTAGCTTGTCCATATTTATTAAAATTTTCTGTAAAATTAATTATAATAACCTTTATAATCTGAGTTTGATTAATAATTCTATTAATATACGTTGAAAATCAAAAAATGTTTCATTCGTAAAACTGCTGAATCAAATGTTCAAAAGCAATTTCCCTGTCAATTGACACAATTTGTCGTTGTTCTCCAACTTCTAAACCCAACAATTCTATGGTATCATAATGCATAATGGTTTCAATATCATGAGTTGAAAAGAGTATCAGTAAATTCATTTCTTGTGCAATAGTCAATAACAATTCTATGAGTCGCCGTTTATTTTTATAATCAAGATATCCGCTGGGTTCATCCAATAGAATAATCGACGTTTGTTGTGCCAAAGCTCGAGCTACAGCACACAATTGACGTTCACCATCACTCAATGAATTGGTAAATTTTTCTGCTAAATGCGTTATGTTTAGGCGTTCAATAATTGCATACACATAAGCAACATCTTCTTTTGATACAATTCCTCTATTATTCAAATAAGGTGTGCGGCCAAGCAGAACAAAATCAAAAACAGAAATAAATTCAACATCGGGAAAACGTGCAGGTACAAAAGAAATTTGTCTCGAAAGCTGTATTCTGGAATAATTTGTACTGTTTTTGTTTTGTATAAAAAATTGACCTGAAAATGGTTTAATTTGTCCACAAATAGTCTTTAAAAACGTTGATTTTCCACTGCCATTGCTACCAATCAAAGCATACACCTTGCCTTTTTCCAATGATGAAATGGAAATTTTAGCTAACGATTGCTGGTACCCTATTTGCAACTCTTTAAAATCTATCACGACCAACGTTTTAAAATAATATATATGACAAAAGGTGCCCCAATCATTGATGTTATAGCGTTAATTGGCACAATGACCGAAGTCGCTATTGCTTGTACAACACTATCACAAAACAACATAAAAACACTCCCAAAAATCAATGAACCTGCAATTAATATTCGGTGATTTTGCGTTTTAAAAACCAATTTCACAAGATTGGGAACTGCAATGCCAATAAAGGCAATAGGGCCACAAAAAGCAGTGATAATTCCTGTCAAAACAGATGCTATTAGAATGGCAATCATTCTTGTTTGTTTGCTATTTACTCCAAGAATAGCAGCATTTTCTTGTCCGAGCACCAATGCATTTAATGCTTTAATTAGAAAAAAAGATGCAACAATTCCGACAAGCGACAAAATAAGTAGAATGGGTAATTGTGAATACGTTACTTGCTGCAAGGAACCCATTGTCCACAATGTAAATAGTTTTAATTGATGGGCATCGCTCCATGTTTGAATGATACTGATAAAAGCAGCAGAAAAACTACCAAGCATAATTCCAATCAGCAAGAGAGAACCGTGAGAGCGCACAAAACGAGCAAAAAACAAGATGAGCATTCCAAATAAAAAGGCTCCAAGTAAAGCACTGGAAATCAACCCCCAATCCGAAGTAAAAAACGACACTCCTGTCATAAGAAACAACGCTACAAACAAACTTGAACCTGTGCTGACACCTAGAATATTGGGCTCGGCCAAAGGATTGTAAAAAATAGTTTGCATTAAAAGTCCTGCTAATGACAATCCTGCACCGGCAATTATTGCTGTCATCATTCTTGGCACACGCAAATCATGTGCTATCAAATGATTGGTATTGGTGGCATCATAATTCACGAAAGAATTCCAATAATCGGCTAAAGAAATTGCTGTAGAACCAATTAATAAATGCACCAATATAAAGACCAGAAGAACTGCAATACTAAAAGAAAATTTTAACTGAATATTCATTGGTCAATCCGTTCATTTAAAGATTTTCCAGTATTTTAAAGAATATTTCCCTTCTTGCTGGAGAAAGAGGTACTTCTGCTCCGTCTTTCATGACAACACAACCTCCATTTCCTTTATTATAGCGATCAACGTATTCCAAATTGATCAAATGCGATTGTTGAACCCTGATAAAATTATACCCAGTCAATAAATCATCGTATTCTTTCAATGTTTTGGAAACAAGAATTACCCTTCCATCGTTTAGATAAAAAGACGTATAGTTTCTATCCGATTCTAAACGAATGATTTGATCCAATTCAACAATATGAACACTTTCCAATGTTTTGAGAACCAATTTTCGTTTTTGTTGAGGAGAGATATTGTTTTGCAAAGCATCAAATTGGCGTTCATCGTGCTTTTCACTCATCTTTTCTAAAGCTCGTTCCACCACTTGAAGCAATTCATCGGCATCAACAGGTTTTAAGATGTAATCCAGCGCGCTAAATTTGATTGCTTTGATAGCAAACTCTTCGTGAGCTGTAATAAACACAACTTCAAATGATTTATTAGGCAAGGCTTTTAGCACATCAAAACCAGAACCATCAGGCATTTGAATATCAAGAAAAACGATATCGGGTTCATGGTTTTCAATTGCTTTGATAGCTGATTTAGCGCTTTCTCCTTCTGAAATAGCCTCAATATCTAATCCAAATGAATTAATCATTTTGGCAATTAAATCTCTTGTTCTATTTTCATCATCAATAACTAATGCCTTTTTTTTCATAATTGTTAAATTAAATTGCCTCTACTCTGTATGGTAACGAAATTACAATTTTTGTTCCAGTTTCCAAAGTTTTATTGTAATCTTCTATTTTTAAAAATCCTTCTGTTCTGTATTTTCTATTCAGGTTTTCAATCCGTTCTCTTGTAATATTCATCGCCATACTTTTGTGTTCACGACTTTTCTTATTCATTTCTGCACCTTTTCGGCCAATTCCATTGTCTTCAATAATAATTTCCAACATGTGCAATTTTTTTCTAAATGTAATTCGAATAAATCCTCCATCAATAGTGTGCAATTGACCATGTTCAATAGCATTTTCAATAAATGGTTGGGTAATCATCGGCGGAATCATCGCTTTCTCATGTTCCAAATCACCCTCAACATTTATCGAAAATTCAAAACGATTTTCAAAACGCATTTTCTGCGTTTCTAAGTACTTTTGAAGAATTTCCACTTCCAACTGTATTGGAATTTCATCTTTTGGAGAATTTTCGAGTATCAAACGCATCAAGCGTGAAAAATTCACTAAAAACTTGGCAGAGTTTTTGGTATCATTTTCGTAGATATAACTTTGAATTACAGACATGGCATTAAATACAAAATGAGGGTTCATTTGAGCTCTTAAAAGCGTTTGTGCCATTTCTGTCTCTCGCTGTTGCTGTCTAATTTTATCTCGAATCCAACGGTTTCTAACAATAACAATAGCCATGATGATTAATAATATGAAACCTATAATGACATAAATTTGAAATGTATTTCGCAGTTTAATATTTTCAAGTTGCGTAGCTGTTAACTGACGTTGTTGACGTTGTTTATCAATGGAATCGGCTTGTGATAAAATCAATCGATCACGCTGTTCTGCGCGGTACAGTTCATTCAACTCTGCAATTTTACTCAACGATTGTTCTGTCGCATTGCTATCAATATAGTTGACATATATTTGCAAATAGTCCAACGCTTTTTTGGTTTGCCCTAAATCGCGGTAAATGGTTGAAATTAACCGATAATTTTCGTACAATTGATTGTTTGCCCCTGTTGTTTTGCTAATATCAATAGACCGGAACAAATAATTTAGTGCATTTTCGTATTTTTTATTGGCATAAAACACCGTTGCTACATTGTGATAAACAACGGCAATTTGTTGTAAATCACCAATGGATTCGTAATTAACCAACGCGTGATTAAATTGTGTTCCTGCATGGTTAAACTCTTTTTGTTCTCGGTAAATCATTCCCAAGGTGTTAAATGAAGCCCCCAACCCCTCTCGATTATTCAATTTTTCAAATAAGGTAATGGCTTGCAAACAATTTTTTATCGCTTCGTTATATTGTTTTTTTGTAAAATAAACATTTGCTAACTCAACCAATGAATTGGCATATAAATTGTCATCTTTTACATTTTTACTTTCATCTAAAGCTTGTTTGTAATAATATTCTGCATCTTGTACATTGTGAATGGTAAATTGAACTCGACCTATTTCCAATGAATAAATTGCCACTTGGCGATAATTTTTAATTTCAGTTGCAATTTGTAATGCCAATATATCTTTTGCTGCACTCAAATCCAATTGTCCAAAAGCCTTATACGTCAGAGATTGTTGATGAAAACAATCTGCAAGCAAAATTTTATTCGGTGTTCTTCTTGCAAATTGCAATGCCGTATTGATGTAATAAAGAGCCGAATCCTTCATTTTTGTGTTCAGTGTATGGTTTTTACTTAACAGCAAATTGGCTTCTGCTAGATATTGCTTAGAATCAATTGATTTTGCCATTCTTACCATCCGTTTTAAGTAAAAAACAGCCATTTCTGTTTCTTTATTTAAAATGTGGTAATTAGCTAAGTGCTTCAATATTTCAACTTGTATATTATCGTTGTTCACACGATTGATAAAAGGTTGGCAACTCAATACAGTAGAAAAATAAGAGGATCTATCACCGGTAATAGATTCCATATCCGCTTTAAATAACAAAGCTGCCAATCTACTTGAATCGTTGAGCACAATACTTGTACTTATCAACACATTCTTCAATGAATCGGCTAATGCAACATTTGTTGTTTGATAAAATTTAGCACTCGACAAGATAAGTTCAAATTTCTTCGCAGGAGTTTTTCCTTTTAAGAGAGCTTCATTCAACTGATTTTCAGTATTATCCTTTTGAGCTCGCCCATAAAATGAGCAAGTCAAAACACCAGTAATACAAAGTATAATTAGACGAGATAACATCATTTTCTCAGTTTGCAAAAGATAAAAATACACATTTTTAGTTTTTCAAACGATAATTAAACGAATATCCATCAAAAATAGACTTTATTAACCATACATTAAGTAACTGATTTTCGTACATCAAGTGTACATTCATTTAAAGAAAAATGGTTATCTTTGCACAAATTTTGCGGTACATCAACTAGCAATTTTAAACGATAACAAAACAATTTAGATAATTTATATATGATCGGATTTATTATAAAGTGTGTATTAGCCATCACTTCCTTGTGGGGAACAATTAGTTTATTTGCAAACGGATATTGGGGTTGGGGAATTGTCATGATTTTTGTTACAGCATTAATCGGTGTTTTCTTTTTTAGACACGAACGCATTATTTTGGCGTTTTACCAAATGCGTTTGGGAAATCAAGAAAAAGCAAAGTACCATTTTGATAAAATCACAGCACCTCAATTTCTTCCAAAAAAGCAACGAGCTTATGTACTTTATATGCAGGCTGTGCTAGGATCACAAGAAAATGGTCCTGCAAAAACAGAACAATCTCTTAGAAAAGCACTTGCAATTGGTTTAAGAGCAAAACACGATATCGCTATTGCCAAAATGCACTTAGCTGGTGCTTGTGCTCAAACAGGAAGAAGACAAGAAGCCTTAACTTTATTGGCTGAAGCAAAAAAATTGGATGAATCAGGAATGATGAAAGATCAAATAAAAATGCTTCAGGATCAATTGAAAATGGCTCCTTCTGCCAATCAAATGCGTATGGCTCAAATGATGGGTGGACGTAAAAAAATGCCTAGAAAATAAATTCTCATGAGTCAAAAAAAGTTGTTCACCGAGGGGTGGGCAGACTATGAATTAATTGACGCTGGTGGCGGAAAAAAACTAGAGCGTTGGGGAAAGGTAATTACCATTCGTCCCGAAGTACAAGCTTATTTCAAAAGTGAAATTGCTTTTGAGAAATGGTACAAAATGGCTGATTGGGAATTTGTGCAAAAAGGGAGTGCTGGAATGTGGAAGCCGCTCAAACCAACAACTCCTAAAGAGTGGACCATTGGCTATAACCACCTAAAATTCAAACTTTCTCTAACCAAGTTTAAACACGTTGGTTTGTTTCCAGAACAACGCACCAATTGGGACTTTATCGAGCAACATCTATCGTCTGCTGATCGCTTTCTAAACTTATTTGCATACACTGGTGCTGCTTCTTTGGTTGCTCGACACAGTGGTGCAGAAACCTTGCATGTAGATTCTGTCAAACAGATGATAACATGGGCAAAAGAAAACATGGATACTTCACGATTACTCAACATTAAATGGGTTGTTGATGATGCTTTGAAATTTGCCAAAAGAGAAGAAAAACGCGAGAACAAATACAAAATCGTATTGATGGATCCTCCAGCTTGGGGTATTGGTGCTAAAGGAGAAAAGTGGAAACTCGAAGAAAAAATCGACGAATTACTTTCAACAGCTGCTTCTTTAGTGCAAGAAGGTGGTTTTTTAATTGTCAACACTTATTCTCCGCAATTAACCTATGATGATTTAAAAGAACTTGCCAACATCTATTTTTCGGATCAAACCTACGATTTAAAAGAGCTTTGGATGAAATCTACAAGTGGTCGAGAATTGTACTTTGGTAACTTATTGAGAATTAAATTTTAAGCAATTCTTTAAAAAATCTTCTTGTTTTTTGGTTCCTATAACAATTATCTTATATTTGTCATACAAATAACATTTTGTACAATTTTTTTGAAACCGCTACAATAAAAAAATGGAAAAAGATTTACCCGAAGCATTGGTTGTCAGTGTATATATCAATAAGACAATTGGTGAGGTTTGAAACACATGGGCAAATAAGGATTTGATGCATAATTGGTTGTTTATAAACGACGACTTTAAAACAACCGAACTCAACGTTGATTTTGTTACCGGAGGGCATTTTTCTTATGTTATGGCCTCAAAAGTTGGTGATTTAAAATACGAATACAAAGCCACATACTCATCCATTCGTCCGTTCGAAAAAATACTCATGACACTCGATGATGGAAGAAAAGCCAATGTTTTATTTTCTACTTCTGAACAGAGAACATTCATGCAAATGGAGTTTGAACCCTATCCTTATCAAGATTCTAGAGCTCAAATATTGGGTTGGCAAGCTATTTTAGATAATTTCAAAAAATTTGTTGAATCAATTTAAAAAAAATAAAAGTCGCCCGAAAGCGACTTAAATCAATATTAGAATAACTTCTATTATTTTATTTCTTAGCAAAGTTTGGAGCAACAACTAAGTCTTTTGTTCCATGTGTCCAAGAATAAAAACCTTCTCCTGATTTTACACCTTTTTTACCTGCCGTTACCATATTTACCAACAACGGACAAGGCGCATATTTGGTATTTCCAAGACCATCGTACAACACTTCCATAATCGCCAAACAAACATCCAATCCAATAAAATCAGCTAATTGCAATGGTCCCATTGGGTGAGCCATTCCTAATTTCATTACAGTGTCAATTTCTTCTACACCAGCTACGCCTTCTTGCAAGGTAATAATGGCTTCATTAATCATTGGCATTAAAATACGATTGGCAACAAACCCAGGGTAATCATTTACTTCTACCGAAACTTTACCAAGGTTGCGTGACATGTCCATGATTGTTTTAGTAACCTCATCAGATGTCGAATACCCTCGGATAATTTCTACCAATTTCATAACTGGAACAGGGTTCATAAAGTGCATACCAATTACCTTATCAGGGCGTGAAGTTACAGCTGCTATTTTTGTAATTGAAATAGACGACGTATTGGATGCTAAAATAACATTCTCAGGTGTGTATTTATCTAAATCAGCAAATATTTTCAATTTTAAATCAACATTCTCTGTTGCTGCTTCTACAACCAATTCAACACCTTTAACTCCTTCTTCTATACTAGTAAAAGTAGTCAGATTAGCCAATGTTGAATTTTTATCATCTTCCGTTAACGCTCCTTTTGCCACTTGACGATCCAAGTTTTTAGCAATAGTTGCCATTCCTTTTTCTAAAGATGCCTCTGATATATCGATTAAAGATACGTTGTATCCAAACTGTGCAAATACATGAGCAATTCCATTTCCCATTGTACCAGCACCAATAACTGCTACGTTTTTCATTCTATTTGTATTTTAAAAATTATCTAACTCTACAAATTTAGAAGAATTTGTCGGAAGTGCAATTAGAGAATAAAAAAAAGGAGATGAAAAACAATAGCCTGTTCTTACACCTCCTTTTGTTGTATATTATTTTAAAATTCGGAGAACAATTGGTTGATTATCAACTTCAACCTGCAATATATAAACTCCTTTTTCTAAGCTTTCTGTATTAATGGCTGTATTTCCTGCAGATAATTCCTCAGAAAGAATCTCCTTCCCATTCATATCAAATACAGTAATTTGCAGTTGTTGATAGGGTTGATTTACAAGAATGTGCAAAATATCATTCACTGGATTTGGATAAATCTCAATTTTATTTTCAATTGTTTCCAAACCAAGTAAGCACGAGAAATCTGCTTTTACTGCGTGATTTGCTAACCCAAAAATAGCGTTGTTCACAATGGTTTGCCCATAAGCTGTCAACGTTGAAAACATTCCATCTGTTGTAGAACTTGGTACTCCCGGTTGATTATCAGTCATGTTTCTATCGTCGCATTCGTCACGGTTCCAAGTCCAAGCCAACCACCCCATATCTTTATCTTGACACGCTTCTAAAAAGCTATTCATTGGAATTGCATTACAAGAAAAATCAACATTTCCAACTTCTCCAAAAATAACTGGTACAGTCAATGCTGACAATTGATTAACAATAGCTGCCATTCCTGCTGCATCCGTGCCCCAATATGTGTGGCAACTCATAATAATTCGATTTAGAGGATCGTGATTGTTAAAAACAGTAGCATTGGAAACAACTGTTTGATAATCCATACCATAGTTTGGTGCATCAATGACAATTGGCACTTTAATACCAGCATTTCTGAGTCGAACAATCACATTTTTGTAATGTTTTACCCATGTTGTAATTTCTGCTGCATAATTCGGATTTGTTGTATAAGTTGGCGGTGGATACAACGAAGGTCCATATTCATTGGCTACATTCACAAAAATATGTGATTGATGTTTTTCGATTAAATCTAAAATTGGTTGACTTGTCCACCAAGCCACAACTTGTGAATTAAACAATGTTGTATCTGTATGAATGTGTGTAAAATCATGAATTTCTAAAATCGATGCAATATTGGCAGCTGCAAATCGAGAGATTACACTATCCAATCCAACCAATGTCAATGCTGGCCGAGATGATTGCCCATAATCCACATACCATTGAATACGCACGGTATTCGGATTTGCTAAACTAATTTGTGAAGACAATTCTTTTCCATTATTAAGATTTCCTGGAAAATTCCAATCATCAGCCAAAGAATAATTGACACCTCTAGGTATAAAATTATTTCCACATGGGTCTTTAATTTTATTTCCACTGGTTGTAAAATAGTCCTGATTTTGGGTAAGACCACTAAAAGTAATTAAAAGCAATACTAGTAGAGCGTTTAATCGTTGGGATACGTTATTGTTCCATTTCATAATTAGTTATATATAAAAAAGTTACGAAAATAATTTTAAAAATTTTACACTTTAATACAAACTTTTTTTCAATTTATTGAAAACTATCCTTATCGAGGGAAGACTCATATTAGGTGCTAAATTTAAACGTTTATTAAGTCATTTAGTTGGTATAAAAAATGGTGTTTTAACAAAATAAATTTGGTTGATTCAAAATTTATTTTTTTATTTTGTTAATATAAGCATCCTAAGATTTATTAATTTTTAGTTTTAAACGATAATAAACAGGTGTTAAAGGTCTTTATTTGTTTGTTTTCGAAAGTAATGAAAATAAAATAACGAAGAAAATCATTAAAAATTAATAGCTATGAAAACAACAATTTATTTTTTTATTGTATTGATAACATTGTTTATCATGCAATCCTGCAAAAAAGACCCAATTGATTCTGATTTTTCAAAATCTTTGATTTGGGCAAGTCCTCTTTGTGAAGATGTGAGTGATAGCACATTATTACCTACTGTTCCATCAGTTATAGTTGAAAAAGGTTCTCAATTCAAATATCCAGCATTTAATCCTCTTAATTCGTATGAACTTGTTTATTTCGAACAAGTTGCAAATGTAGGAGAGACACCTTCCGAATCAGGGAAATTAGTCAAATATAATTACCAATCAAATGTTAAAACTACTTTGGTTAACAGTGTTGCGTTGAGTGGTTCACCTGCTTGGAATGAAAATGGCTGGATTGCGTATGAAACAACTTCAAGTCAGATTTATATTATTCGGGACAATGGAACCGACCTTATGCAGTTTACAACACATAGTGGATTTAATGGTTATAATCAACATGTTACGTGGGTGAACGGTGGAAATAGTTTACTTTGGAAATACCTTAATTATGGTTCGGGAGAAATTTATCTACTTCAAAAAACCATTGGTCAACAGGAGACAGACACGTTGTATCATGGGGAACTTGGCTTTTTTCAGTTTCAAATGATAATAAGTTACTTTCTGCAGATGGGATAAAAACACAGTTATTGGATTTAAATCAAAATCCATTGTCTTTACAAACATATTCATCTACATTAGGTGGACTTTTTTATCGAGGATTGAGTTGGCATCCAAATGGAACTAAATTTTACATTTCTCAAATTGGTTCATTTGATACAGCTGGTTTATTTGAAGTAGATTTTGCAACGGGGAATGCAACAAGAATTGTTGAATATTGCCCCAATTGGGTTTATGCTCATATTAGTATTTCACCTGATGGGAATAGGTTAGTAATTCAAAAAATGGCAAGTGATAGATATGGAATAACACGAAATTCAAGCATTTGGTTATTGGATTTAAACACGTTACAAGAAGCAAAATTACCGTTGTAAAAATAACAACTATTTTTTGTCTTCGTCAACTTAGTGGACCTCAAAAAACCGCATAAAAAAAGGAGCTGTCATTGATTGGCAACTCCTTTTATCGTATCAAAATTTTTAATTATTCAATCGTAACTGTTTTTACACGAGCTGTTTCATTGATTAAATAATAAGCTCTTGTAGCGATTGTTTGAGGATCGTAATTTAAACCAACAACTTCCAAAATACCTGTTCCAGCACCACAAGAACTAACTTCTGCAGCTGTAAAAGTATGTTGTGTTGGCGAACCAGCAACCACTTTCATCACATAACCATTAGTACCAACCAACATGAACAATGTAGAATCTGCTCCAGAAGCACTGTTTACAGATAATGTATAGTTAGAAGATGTGCTAGGATTACCAGAAGTGATTGTTCCAACTGTTGAAAACACTTGTGATGTAGAAGCTGTGAACGCAGGCCAAGTACTACCATCACCTTCCCAATTAATTGTTGAACCAAAGCTTATTCCTTGTGGATTATCAGCAGTAACAGTGTAATTGTAAGTATGATTTTCCATCACATTCAATGCAGTAGAATTACATTTTACTGTTCCAGCAGGTAAAAATGTTGAACCTCCATTTTCTGAAAATGCCGCAACTGCCGTTCCAATATTAGTATCTACATCTCCTAATGGCGTTGAAGTTGTTGCCACAGTTTTAATTGCTACCAACGTTCCAAAAGTTCCTGCAAAGACAGGGTTATAAGTTGGTGGAGTAATTTGTGCAGGTTGTGGATAAGTACAAGAACCATCGTCTTTCGTTGCTCCAACTGAGTAATTTTCTGCTGTAGGATCTGTACACCCTTCTTTTTTACACGATGTAAAACCTAATGTTAAGGCAAAACACGCTACATATAAAGAAATTTTTTTCATGTGATTTAATTTAATAATTTATTTGAACAAAGATAAACTATTTTTTAAAAGAAAAAAATACGACAAACGACTGATTTTCTAAACAAAGAAACTCATTACTCTTTCAGGGTCAATTGTTTCGATGCATTTACAAGGTTTACCTTTTTTACATTGTTCGCAATTTTCATCCGCCACAACATAATGGGTATCATTGCCAATAGCATGCCACCTACCAGGATGAATTGGTTTTCTATTAGAGAACAATCCAACAGTGCGTGTGCCTAAAAAACCACTGATATGCAATGGTCCAGTAGAACAAGCAACCAAACCCGATGCTTGTTGAATAAACAACATCAATTGATTCAAGGTTAACTTACCAGTAGTATCAATAATTGTGCTTGACAATGAAATATTCTCTCTAAATTTTACACCTTCTTTATCCGTACCTGTATAGGCAACACCATATCCTTTAGCTATCAAAAGGCTTGCCAATTTTGCATAATTTTCTATCGGCCATTCAACGGCGCTTCCTTGCGATTTTGGATGAAGAATGACAAATTTTGAATTATTTTTGATGAATTCTTGAATGTCTTTGGGTAAATCTTCATGAATTGGCTTGAAATTATGTGTTAATTCAACAACTTCTTCCATTGATGGGATGGTGGTGAGTCCAAAAGGGCGTAGCAACTCAAAATTCAACTGTGATTCGTGCAAATCAGAGCGCTTTCTTGTGAAATTGAGTCGATAATTACAGGTTAATAGATGAAAACTTCGGTGAGAGGTTCCTATTCTGTATGGAATTTTAACTTTTTTGGCAAATGATGCGATTTCTTTGTTCGGAAAAACATGAACTATGGCATCAATTTTCAAATCGTGTAGTTTTGACAGTTTATTTACCGTAGGTAAATCCTGAAATTCATCCCAATCAACAATTTCATCAATCGATTTAAAGGCTTTTAAAATAGGAATAGTGTAACTCTTTCCTAAAAAAATCAAGGTTGCATTTGGATAGTTATTTTTTAACCACTCACACATAGGCAAAGTCAGCATAACATCCCCAATACTATCCATCCTACTTATCATTATGCGTTTCCCGTTCCAATCACTCATTTTAATGTTTATTTAATCTTCTTAATTCTTTGTATTTTAACACATTGGATTTTGCGCTTATTTGTGCAATTTTAAATCCTGCTTTTCCATCTAAAAATCCTAATTTTAAAAAATACATGGCAATAAATCGACCAAGAGCACTAAGATATGGCTTTAAAACCGATGCTTTTTTGCCTTTTGCATGCATTTTTTGAGCCGTCAACACAGAATACTTATCTGCCCTAGCTTGATGGTCTTCATAAGAATAGTAAGAATAATGTTCCAAAATACCTTCCAGTAGTTTTGGTGTTTTATCTAAAGTAATTAGTTCTTCATGCACAAATTCACCTGACCAGTAAGAACCTTTCTTTGGAAACAAACGTGTTTTGACATCTGGAAACCAACCACTGTGTTTAATCCAAGCTCCCATGTAATTGGTCATACGATTTACAGCATAAATTCCTTTGAAACCAGTTTGTTTTTCTTGTTGAATTGCACGATACAAATGTTCATTCAGTGCTTCATCGGCATCAAGTGATAAAATATAATCTGATGTAACTAAGTTGTTTAGAAAATTCTTATTGCTGCTATAACCTTCCCAAGCACGTTGTTCTACTCGTACATTGAGTTGTTTGCAAATTTCAACAGTTTTATCGGTTGAGAAAGCATCCAATACAATGATTTCATCTGCTAAATCACGCACAGATGATATACAACGTTGAATATTTCTTTCTTCATTGTAGGTAATTATTGCAACTGCTAAAGTGCTCATAAATTTATTTTACACGTATTCTCTGTCCCAAACTTAAGCGTTCAATATTGATGTTTGGATTCAACGCCTTCAGTTGGCTGATTGATTTACCATATCGCTGTGCTATTTTGCCAAATGTATCTCCAGATTTTATGGTATAATATTGCGGTTGTGAAGTGGTGGTGGTTGATTTCTGTGTTTCAACGGTTGCAGCACCTGTTTTTGATTCAATTTTCAAACGTTGACCGACATAAATTGTAGCCGATGACATACCATTTAAAGCCATTATTTTACTAATCGTAGTACCGTACTTTGTTGCAATCATTCCTAAATTCTCTCCTTGTTGTACTTTGTGATAGAAAGTATTTCCAGCATTGGTAGTACCCGGAGGAATTGAATCAGCAATAGGCGTTTCATTCGTATTATTCGCTGTAGTATCAATCTCTGAAGTATTAGATGGAGGAATGTATTTTGCTGGACTAAATATTGCATGTTCCAAAGTATATAAAGAATCCTCTAAACTTACAATTTTTCCAATATACTTGATAGGGCCTTTTACACACTGTTTCGGATTTGTTTCAGGAATGAAATTGTATTTATAAACCGGATTCAATGCTTTAATATCTTCTTGATTCCAACCAGTTAATTGTTCAATTGTTGACATGTGAAGTCCTTTGGAAAGACAAACAGTGTCTAATTCAACTGCGTGAATTGTGGCTTCGGCCGGAATGATATTGTGTTCTGCATGGTAACTTAACAAGTAAACAGCAGCTATAAAGTTGGGAACATACCCTTGTGTTTCACGAGGCAAGAAAGGGCGAACATCCCAATAAGTCGTTTTATTTCCAGAACGTCGAATGGCTTTATTTACGTTTCCAGGGCCAGCATTATAGGCTGCTAAAGCTAAATTCCAATCACCGTAAATATTGTACAGTTGTTTCAAATAGCGACAAGCGGCGTCTGTTGATTTTTCAGGATCCATGCGCTCATCAACGTAATAGTTTTCTTGCAAACCATACATTTTTCCCGTACCGTACATAAATTGCCACAAGCCCAAGGCTCCAGCTCTGGACTTTACTTGAGGTCGCAATCCACTTTCAATGACACTTAAATATTTTAGTTCAAGAGGCAATCCGTATTCTTGCAATTTCTCTTCAAATAAGTCAAAATACAATTTTGAACGTCCGAGCACAATTCTCGCAAAACCACGTCTTTTTGTGACAAAGAAACGAATTGTAGCAAGTGAAATTGGATTGCAATCAAGTTTAAACGAGGTTGTCTTACTCAATTCATTTAAGCGTTGACAATAAATTTCATCAGAAAAAGTTACTTCTTGTCCATCCGCATAGTTCAATGCGGCAATAACAGACTCGTAACTTTCATTTTGTTTTTTTGCATATTCTGCATAATAAGCTGCAAAAGATTGTTCTACAACATCTGCAAATTGATCACCCGAAAATTTAAATTCTTCAGTCTTCTTTGGTTGTGCCAAGACTAAAGAACCAACAAGGGTAAAACACGCTATAATAAACAATCTCATTATCAACTATTATTTTTCTAAATACTGTGCAAAATTTAATATTCCATTTTCATCAAATTGTTTTCCTATGATTTGAATACCAAAAGGCATGCCATTTGAATGATTTCCAAGTGGAATAGATAAAGCTGGATGTCCTGTTAAATTTGCATGAACAGTAAAAATATCTTGTAAATACATTTGAATAGGATCTTTTAAGCCTCCCAAATCAAATGCCGTTGAAGGAGTTGTAGGCAACAAAATAAAATCAAAATCGGAAAGAATTTCATCTGTTTTATCCTTTAAAACCCTCCTTACTTTTTGAGCTTTTGTATAGTACGCATCGTAATAACCATGAGAAAGAACAAACGTTCCTGCCATGATTCTACGTTTAACTTCCTTACCAAAACCTTCACTTCTTGATTTTTTGTAGGTTTCTTCAACCCCAACTGCATCTTTACTTCTGTAACCAAAATGCACCCCATCAAAACGAGATAGATTAGAAGATGCTTCTGCTGTAGTTAACACATAATATGCTGGAACTACATATTTTAAATATGGAAAAGAAACCAATTCAACAGCGTGTCCTTTTGCTTCGAGGTCAGAAATGATGGATTTCATTTTTGCCACTATTTCTGCATCCATTCCCTCTGTTTCTAAACATTCTTTTAAAACAGCAATTTTTAATTTTTCTGGCAATTGCTTGTCTAAATATGTTGGAACAGAATTAGAAGAAGCTGTTGAATCAAATGCATCTTTACCAGCCATAATTTGTAGCAACAATGCTGCATCTTTGATGGAGTTTGTAAATGGTCCGATTTGGTCAAACGACGAAGCGTAGGCGATCAAACCGTATCTACTAATTCTACCATAAGTTGGTTTCAATCCGTATATTCCTGTAAAAGAAGCCGGTTGACGAATAGAACCTCCCGTATCGCTACCTAATGAAACAGTACACAACCCTGCGGCAACAGCAGCTGCAGAACCTCCAGAAGAACCTCCTGGTACTTTTGTTGTGTCAACAGGATTTTTTACAGCACCGTGAAAAGATGTTTCATTGGAGCTTCCCATCGCAAATTCATCACAATTAAGGCGACCAATAATGATTGCATCTTCATCCAAAAGGCGTTGAACTGCTGTACCTGTAAACAATGATTCGAAATTGTCTAATATTTTAGATGATGCACTCACCTTATGCCCTTTATAACATAAATTGTCTTTAATACCAACAACAACTCCAGCTAATCGACCCGCAGTTCCTGCTTTTATTTTATCATCAACTAATTTTGCTTGTTCTAAAGCAGATTTAGTAAACACTTCAGTAAAAGCATTCAAATCTTTGCGTTTTTCTATTGCAGTTAAATAATCTTCCACAATAGAAACAACAGACTTCCCTGCTAAGATTTGTTCTTTTACCTCATCAATTGTACGATACATAGCAAATTTTAGCGTTTTTACTTCTCTTCTTCTTCCTCTTTTTTAACTTCTTTTTCTTCAGGTGCTTTTGAAGCATTTTTAAATTCTTTTACACCTTGCCCCAATCCTTTCATTAGTTCTGGAATTTTTTTACCTCCAAACATTAAAAGCAAAACAACAACGATAAGGACAACTTGCCAAGGGCCAATTACCCCTAAAATACCTACTACCATATATTCAAGTATTAATTATAAACAAGCAACAAATGTAATGAATAATAAGTTTAATTAAACTATTTTCGTGACTAAGTATCAAACTTTATTATCATTTTTTAACAAAAGGCATTTATTTACCAATCATCTAAGAAATCAGAAATATCTCTTCTATCCTTCTTTGATGGCTTACCTGTACCCAATGAACGGTAAGCACTTTGCGCTAATTGATACGCTTTGTATTTCTCTATTTCTAACGGGTCAGTGACATCTATAACATAATCAGTAATCAATTTAGCTCCTACTCTATTGGGCAACAATTGAAGTACTTTATACGAGAAAAAAGCATTGTTTTTTTGAATCGTGATGACATCACCAATTTTTACTTCTTTTGATGGTTTTACCTGCTCATTATTGATTTTAACCTTTCCTTTTGAGACCAAATCGGTGGCGATACTTCGTGTTTTAGACAGGCGAACACACCAAATAAATTTATCAACCCTCAAGCTCATTTCTTAATTTCTTTGATAGTGATAAAAATACTAAATTATAAGAATGATCAATCAATTCAAGTACCATTTTATTACTCAGAGAACCTGTGAGTAAAACTGTATTCCAATGTTTTTTATTCATGTGGAAGCCAGGAGTTATTTCTTCAAACTGTTCCCTCAATTCAACGGCTTTATCTGGGTCACATTTTAGATTAATCGAAGAACAATCATCTATATCAATCAATGCAAACATTTTTCCACCTACCTTAAAAACCAAGGTTGTTTCATCAAATGGAAATGATTCGGATACTCCTTTTTTGACTATGCAATAATTTCGAATTGCTTCTAAATCAATGTTCATTTGCATTTACCGGCACTGACTTCAAAGAATCGTATTTACCCAAGTTTTTCAACAATTTTGCATGGTCTTTGATAGCACCATAAAACGTTACATAACTATAATACGGAATATTGTATTCAATAGCTGTTTCTTTCACAATTTTTGAAATATTCTTGTAGTGTACGTGGCAAATATTTGGAAATAAATGGTGTTCTACCTGATAATTTAACCCACCAAGCAACCATGTCAACACTTTTGCTTTTGGTGCAAAATTAGACGTATTCATCAATTGGTTGATAGCCCATTCAGATTCAATACTTCCAGAAGCATCTGGTTTTGAGAACTCTGAATTTGGCAATACGTGAGCCGATTGAAAAATCAATGACAAGATAAATCCTGCTGTAAACTGCATAATAAAAAACCCAATAATGGAAATATACCACGGAGTTGGAGCAATCCAAATAGGTAAAACAATTGAAATAAAAGTATAGACAATTTTCATTGCAATTACCATTGAAAGCGCTTTACCATATTTAATATTTTGTGTATCCAATAAACCTCTTTTGTGGTAGCTCGTTAATTGTTGATAATCTTTTCTAAAATACCAATTCAACGTCAATAATCCATACAAAAACCAAGCATAAATATGTTGGTATTTGTGAAAACTTTGACGTTCTTGATTAGGAGAAAAACGCATCAAGCCATCTACATCAATATCTTCGTCAACACCAGTAACATTTGGGTAAGTGTGATGCAACACATTGTGCTGGATACGCCAATTCACATCACTTCCTCCAACAAAATTAATTACAAATCCCAATGATTTATTGACAAATGGGTATTTTGAATAAGATCCATGGTTGGCATCGTGCATAATTGACATTCCAACTCCAGCCATTCCTAAACCGGTAACAAACCAAAGTATCAAAGCCAACCAAGATTGTTCAACAACAGTTAAAATCAAAATCAATGGAACAAAATAAAGTGCTAACATGAATATTGTTTTAATAATCATATTAGTGTTTCCATATTTTGAAATATTTTCCGTTTTAAAATAGTTATTTACACGCTTTTTTAACTCTTTGTAAAACTCAGAGTTGCGATCTTTTGAGTATTTTATTGATTTTATGTCCATATTTCTTTCTGATTAAAAAAGTGGTCAAAGTTAATCATTAAAAACGAGGTTAAATCAGATTCTTTTATCTTTATTTAAAATTTAACACTATTATCCGATAAAAAGCAATTGATTCAAAATAGTTAAGCCCACTCACTTTGTCCAAGATGACAATCATAAATGGTTGATAATAAAAATTCTAGCTAAACCCATTGTACATTTAGATAGAAAGCAATTGTAAAAATAAAAGATTCCTCAAAAAACCGAAGCGATTTTATCGGAATGACGGCACTTATTGATGTTTAGGAGATGGAAGGCAACAACTGAGTTGTTGCCTTCCATCCTTTTTTTATGCACCTGATTGCTGTCATTTTCGAACCAACAAGTTGGGAAGAACTATTTATTTTAGTTGTATTTTATTGATTACAAAGTAGTTATGTATAATATGCTGTTTTTTTGTTTTACAAATGCACAACAAGCTAGTTAAACTTTAGTTAACAAAATAACAAACAGTGATGTATTTTTGTAATTTTGCACAATGAAAAAAATAAATTTAGCGATATTTGCCTCAGGAACAGGAAGTAATGCCATGAATATCATTCAGTATTTTAAAAATTCGGATGCTGTTCAAGTACAATTTGTTTTGTCCAATAAACCTGACGCTAAAATTATTACTTCTGCGCAAGATGAAAACGTAAAAGTACTATTAGCATCTAATGCTGAGGTTGAGGAGGGTGATAAAATCGTTGAATTATGTACTGCACATGACATTGATTACATTATTTTGGCAGGTTTTTTAAGAAAAATACCACTTAAATTAATAGAAAAATACCCTAGTCAAATCATCAATATTCATCCTTCATTATTGCCAAAATACGGTGGCAAAGGTATGTATGGTGCAAATGTACACAAGGCGGTTTTAGAAAACAAAGAACAAGAATCGGGTATTACTATCCATATTGTCAATTCAGAATTTGACAAAGGTGAGATACTTGCTCAATTCAAATGCGCTATCTCCAATGAAGAAACACTGGAATCGTTGCAACAAAAAATACACTATTTAGAACATACTAATTTTCCACAAATAATTGAAAAAACTATAATAAAATGAATGAATTATTAGAATCCTTTAGCTGGTCACAGGTATTCCGTGCATCAATGGTCTTGTTTGCTGTCATTGACATTATCGGCTCCATACCAATCATTATCAAAGTTCAAGAGAAATCAGGTAACATCAGCCCTATGAGAGCTAGCATAGTGTCTTTTGGCATTATGATTGGATTTTTAGTGCTTGGAGAATCCATTCTGAACATTTTTGGTGTAGATATTCGTTCATTCGCCGTTGCTGGTTCACTCATCATCTTTGCTTTAGCACTTGAAATGATAATGGGATGGAACTTATTTCGAGATGAGGTTAGTGGCAAAGTAGCTAGTGTTATTCCACTTGCTTTCCCGATCATTGCAGGCGCTGGAACACTCACAACATTGGTGGCTTTAAAGGCAGAATACAATGCAATCAATATTTTTATCGCAATTATTTTAAATGTCATTATCATCTATACGGTGTTGCGTTTAACAAATAAAATTGAACAATTATTGGGTGAAGGTGGAATTGCTATTGTGAAAAAAGCATTTGGTATCATTCTTTTAGCAATTGCATTAAAATTATTTTCAACAAACATTACATTCTTATTTGCTAAATAATTCATAATCAAACAATTGAGCTGTTGAAAATTGTATCAATCTATTTTTTTAAAACATTTGTATAATTATTTGTTATTATTTTAAAGAATTTGTTATTTTTGCATGGTATTAATGAAAATTTAACTTTATGGACTCAATTGGGAAAATTACTGAAGACATTATTAATAGAAGTCCCTTTTTAAGAGAATCTATGACAGAAGGTCTAATCAACATTTCTGCATTAGCTCGAAAAATACAACCTGAAATAGAATCCGTTATAGGTAAAAAAGTAAAAGAAGGCGCGATCGTAATGGCTATCAAGAGAATGTCACCAGGTCTTTACCATAAGTTAAACATTAAAATCAAAAACGTATTGGGTGAATTGGGTGATTTCATAGTTAGAAGCAATCTTTCTGATTTTACTTTTCACAATTCAGAATCTTTAGGTATGAAGCAATCTGAATTGATGCGTCAATTGAATAGTGAACCAGATGCTTTCTTTGCTTTTGTTAGAGGTGTTACCGAAACAACTGTTATAACAGGTGATAAGTACAACGGTTTAATTGAAAAGTTATTTGCCAACGAAAAATTGATAACATCTACTCAAGATTTAGCATCAATTACGGTTAAATTGCCTCGTATTAATATCGAAATTTATGGTATTTACTATTACATTCTTAAGCAATTGGCTTGGGAAGGTATCAATATCATTGATGTTATTTCTACAGCAAATGAATTTACAGTGTTGGTTTCTCAAGACGATGTTGACAAGGCTTTTAAAACCTTAATGCAGTTAAAAAGAGGTTTTTAATAATTCATTTTCACATCCCAACCCCTTTGTGACAATACTGAATAAGTAGTTATAAGTTCTATTGCATTCTTTATTTGTGCAAATACATTGCTAATTATCAATTGGTTGCCTTTTATTTCGGGCTGAATACCGAGTGGAAACTCAATTTCATGTTCAAAATTGGATTGCTCCAACTGGAACAACCATTTATAGAGTACTTGAATGGACTCATTGTCGCTCCACTGTACTGCTGATGAATGAATAGAACACACAAAATCAATTGTTTCAGAAGCTCTTGAAAAGAGTACATTCAAGCGGTTTCTTCCTGATTCGGTGTTCAACGGTCCAAAATGCAAACTAAATTTCCCTTCATCATCGGGTGCATACCCCAAACTGATGATTAAATGCTCACATTCATCTCCTTGAACCTTTTCCAACGGCTTGATAAACAGCTTATTTTCATCAATTTTTTCTTGTATTATCGGCACCAAATCACTTGGAATAGCTTTCCAAACTGCATCTACTTGTTCCATGGAAAAAGCAACAATACCAATTGTTTTTTCTTGTTTTAGATAACTTTTTAGTAATTCAACAACCTTTTTTGCTTCCTCTACGTTGCGGCGATTAATAAATCTACCCGTATCACAAAAATGACGTTGGATACAACTTGTATTATTGGGAAAAGAAGGATAAACAACCAAGTTGTTTTCATAAAAATTCTCATTGGAAAAAGCTATCAATGGCGCATGTTTACTTCTATAATGATGTGAAAGCGAATAATTGGTTAAATAATAACTTGCATGATGCAACAAACTTACCACTTGTTTGGAACTTGATTGAAAATAACTTGTCGGATTCATTTGCTGTTCATCACCTGCGATAATAACATATTTACTCCGTTGCAAAGCACCAACTCCATTCTGCAATGGCATTTGACTCGCTTCATCCATTATACACACATCAAACAATTCTTTGTCAAGTGGGAAAGTCTTTGCTAAACGTGTTGGATTGCTTAACCATACAGGTTTTAAGGCTTTAATCCACAAATAAGCATCCGATGACATCAATTCTCGCATTGTTGGATGTTGGCGTGTTTTAGCAAATTCTTTGACCAATACAGATTTTCCTTTCTTCAAACGTTGTTTCAGTAGTTTTTCTTCGGTCGTTAGCTTTGTTGAAGCTGTATTAATCAGCGCATTATACGCTTCAAATGTTTGTTTTACGTGATTTAAAATACGCTTTGCAACCAAACTATTTTCTTTCTTTTGCTCGTCAATTATTTTTAGTACACGTTGTTCCAACTCTTCTCCAGAAAACGATGAGAACGAAGGATAATGTGATTGAAAAATAACCTGATGTGATTTCAAAACATTTTGTAGATACAAGGAAAAAGTAGCACTTTGAGCCATGGCTTCACAAATAGCTGGTGTCAATTTTTTCAAATCTTGCTCCAATACAAGTAATTTGGGTAAATCAGATGTTATTTTATCCAATTGCAACATGATGGATTGATTCGCATCAAGATTAAAACCTGTACGCAATTCATTTTTTAGCATTGAAATAGTTGATTCCAATTGTTGTAAAATAACTTTATCCAATGATTTCAATTGATTGTAAACAGTCCATTTCTCTTTAGAAAATAGGTGTAAACTTGCTTTTATTTGATCAATCTCTGTTAAATCATAGACACCAAGTTCATTGAATTTTTGCTCCAACGTCACCAATTTTTGCTTGCTATTTCTATAATCTATCAATCGTTCTATAGCGTCCAATGCTTTCTCTTTAGGCAGTTGGTTTACTTTTTTCCATCGGCGATTAAATTGTATTTTTTTCAGCAATGAAGTTGACTCGCTCAATTCTTTAAGATGCGCTAACTGCAAATCAGAAGGAAGTTGTATCCAATCAGTCAAATTATTTTTGTCTTCCAATTGCTTTTGAGTCTGCTTGTATTTTTTAAATAGCTTATCGAATTTTTTTTGTGATTTTGATTCTGGTTCAATAATAGCTTTGTATTTCTTTGCCAATTCATTTTGAAACAACTGATAAACGATTTGTTGGTGTTGTAAAACAGCCAAATCATTATAGGTCAAACCTGGTATTTGTTGCTCAATTGATAAAACAATCTCTTTTAACTTTTTTATTTTATCTGCAAACAATCTCAATTCACTTTGCTGTAGAGCTGAAAGATTGAGTAGCGAGCTACTTTCTGCTAATTTTTCAGTATATAGTTTTTCAACTATTGATACTGTATGTTCAAAATCTCTTAATTCAGGTGGATTGGAAATAAAATTGGTTTCCTCAAAAAATTGAGCACTTGGTTTTGCCTCAATTGTTGCCTTTTTAAGTAATTTTTTCTTTAATTCATTAAATTCTTGAAAAGAAACTCCACCAATCAATTCCGGTTGATTGAGCACATCAAGTATGAACTGTAAATTTTTTTCTAAATCGTTTCTTACGGAAATCTCTAATTTTTTCTCTATTTTATACGATTCAAAAAACTCCCAAGTCATTTTCAAATCTTGCAAAAATTGATGCGTGGTTAGTTCATCAGTATCAACAATTGCAACAACTCCTACACCATTTAACTCCAAACGTTTTTTTACCACATCCAAAGCAGCTTTTTTTTCAGACACAAAAATTGTGGTGTAATCTCCTAAAATTGTTTTCGCAACAATATTGGTAAGCAATTGAGATTTACCTGTTCCTGGCGGACCTTGTACCACGCAATTTTCATTGGCAAACAATTCCATTACATTCCAATGATCAACATCGTAGGGCAACAATGTTTCGTTTGTAAATTGCAATGTGGTTCTTTTTTTCTTTTCACCTGTTAGCAATTGAGCCAAAGCATCTGAATAATCATCTGCATCCAATAAACCTTGCAATTCCTTCAACAAAACATAGCGATGGTGGTGAAAATTGCCAACAGATAAAAATTCGGTATTGATGGATTCCAATCCTGCAAGTTTTAGTGCTTCAAACACTTCTTCTTTCGATAAATTATCTAATTGAATCGCATATAAATCGTTCAACTTTTTAAGTAGAAACGGGTTTACAAAGCCTTCTTCTTCTTTTGGTAAAAGGCTAACTTGTTTTCTAACTTTATCGTTTTCAAAATCAAGAGGAATGAGCCAAATTGGCGTTTGAACAGATTGATTGTTGTATTCCCAATTTAAGTAACCTATTGTTTGACAAAGCGGGTTTACTCCACTCTCTTTTATAGAAATTTGTGCTTCAGCAATCGTTTTTTCCAATGAATGGATCGGTAAAATTTCTTGAAACACCTGTTGTGTTGATACATTAAAAGACACGAGCAAATCATTCTTGTTGAATTCGCTTAATTGCAGCATCCAATCTTGTAATAATTGCTTTTCGTCTTTATTCATTTAGCTAAAGTAATTAATTTTAAGAAATAATTCAATGAATCAGAAAATCAGACTTCCACTAAATAAAAAAGTTATTTAAATGGGCAATGGATTAGAAAAAAACATCAATAATAAAATCCCAACACCGTTTGTTTAAACAATAACTGATATTTGGCTTGTATCAATTCTGATTTTGCTTGAAATAATTTGTTTTTAACTTCAATCAACTGCGTATAAGTCGCATTTCCTGTTTCGTAGCGAACTTGGAAATTCTCACAATTCAATAACGCAGATGAATAGACTTTTTCTAACGCTTCTATTTGAGAACTAGTATTTAGAATATCCATTGAAAGTTGCTCAATCTTTTGTTTCAATTGATTGTATTCATTTTGCTTGTTGATAAACAGCGATTGTAGTTCTAATTCTTTTATTTTTAGCTGATTTCGTGTAGCATTTTTGTTGAAAATCGGAATACTCAACGAAAAAGAAAGAGATTGATACAAGTTGTTGTTAAACTGTTCCCCAAAAGGTCTGGGAACATAGTCTCCATTAGCATTAAGCATCTTATTATTTCCCGAATATCCACTACCAACAGAACCACTCACTAAAATAGACGGATAATATCGCCCTTTCAATGATTTTATCAAATACATTTGTTTTTGAATACCTAATTCTATTTTAACAATTTCTGGTAGTGTGTATATAGCTGCATCAGCTAAAATCGTTTGCACTAATGAATCCTCATCCCGATAGCTGCTATCGAGAGAAGTGGGAATATCAAAACTATCACTAATTGAAATATTTAATAGTTGTTGGAGCAACAACTTAGAATAGCGCAAATCATTTTCTGCTTTTGTAATAGTGTAATTATCCAACTGCTTTTGAGCATCTATTTCCGATAATTCAAATTGTGTTGCTTGACGAGCCGAAACAAGTTCATGTATTCGTTTATATTGTAGTTCTGTTTTCAGAAAATTATCTTTTGCTAATTCAACAACTTCTTTATTGAGCAATACTTGTAAAAAAGTAGCTGATACATCAATTTTTATGTTACGCTGAAAAATTTCCTGCTCCAAAATACTTTCTTGTACGGCAATATTATTGACTTTTATAGAATAGAAATTTTGAAGTCCCGAAAACAATACGACACTACTACTCAAATAAAAGTTGTCAAACATAACTCTATTTGTCGCAAATTGATTAGTAAACAAGTCAATCGTCTGCCCCCAATTATAACCGTGTGTTACACCTGCATTTAACGAGGGAAGTAAATTTTGTTTTGAATTTTTGAGATTGACAGAAGCGATTTGAGAATTAATCAACCCCGATTTTAATTTCAGATTATTTTGCAAAGCAGTATCAATGCAATTATCCAATGTCCAAACCTGCGCACAAGCGCAGTTTAAATTGACAATTAGCAAATGTACAATTGACAATATCAAAATTGATACCCTAAATTTTGAATTGACAATGAGATAATTTACAATTGACAACGTCAGTATTTGATATTTCATTTTGTTAATCATCTAATTGTACATTTGTTCATTGTTCATTGTCAATTGTTATCAAAAATTTTTCTGAATTGATTAAATATTCGGTCTGTTATCCGCAAATCTTCCGTTATGATTTCAGCTGTTCCGCCCATTTCAGGTGTATAATTTAATTCCTTGTTATAAGTAGTTTTTAATCCGTTTGTCAATGCTACTTTAACCAAATAATTTTCCTCATTGGCAATGAGCGAAACTGATTGTACTTTTCCAACTAATTGACCGTATTCGTGAGCAGGAAAATTATCTATTTTCAACATTACTTTTTGCCCTGTTTTTACTTTTCCGTAACCGCTTTTTGGAATTTTCAGTTGAGCAATATACGACTGATTGGAGGGTATGATTGCAAACAATGCTTTTCCCGATTCAATAAATTGATTTTCATTGATTGTCTGTAAATAGCTTAATTTTCCGTTAATCGGCGCACTCAATTGATAGGTGCGTGTCCATGTTTGCAAACTGTTTTCAATGGTTGAAAGCTGGGTTTCTATTTCAAGAAGCAATACCTTTCGCTTTTGCTCAAAAGTGAATTTCAAATCATTGAGTTGTTTTTCTAAATCGGTAATTGAAATAGCTGTTGAAATCTTACTTTTCTCTAAATTGTTGATTTCATTGATTGCTGTTTCGTAAGTGCGCTCTCGGTCAAAAAATTCTGCCTGTGAAATAATTCCTTTTTCGTACAATGCTTTATCCGATTTAAACTTGTTTTCTGCATTATTTAGTAGTTTATGGCTACTGCTTAATTGTTTTGTAATGAATTGCTGCAATGCTTTTTGGTTGCTGATTTGTTTGGAAATATTGGCAATATTAAACGCTGTATTATCTTCATTGATAAGGTATTGATAATTTTTTAAAGCGGTCGTTAATGCTGAAACATTACTTTGCACATCTCCAAAGACCAATTCAGTTGGTACGATTTTTAGTTTTTCCAGTGAATTATTAGTGTATGCTTGTCTAATTTTAACAAGTTCAAGTGTTAAAAATCCCCTTGCACTATCTGAAAGCGTGCTTTTAATGGTTGCAATAACCTGTCCTTGTTTAATCGCTGTATTTTCTTTGTTTTTTAGAAACTCTATTTCTCCTGCTGATTTGGTGACTAATTTTATCGGTGGTTCTGCTGTTGTCAGTGTAGTAGTTCCCTTAATAACATCGGGATATTTAATCAACCACGCCAAAAACAGAAACAAGGCAATGATTCCGAAAATAAGCGAAATACCCCAACGAATCATCCAGTTGGGAACATGCGACAAGATTTCTTGTACCTCATCGGAACGAATTGACAATGGTTCAATTGACAATGGTTCAATTGACAATGGTTCAATTGACAATGGTTCAATTGACAATGTACAATTATTAGTTGACAATGACTCAATGGGCAATTGACAATTTTCGGGGGAATCGCTATTTTGTATTTCTTTTTCCATTTTTTTTATAATTGATAATTAACTTCGTTGAGGGCTTTGCCGTTGTACATTGATTAATTGTCAATTGCTATGTGCTATATTTCGCTTTGTTGTATTAATTATAGAAATCAACATTCTTATTAATTCCTTTACTCTTGAGAATAAATCTTCAAAATCATCTACTTGAATCAATTTTGTTTCATGCATCAGTTCAATCCAATATTCGGTCTCATTTGCTTCTTTTAGAGAAATTGCTAATTTGTGGATGAAATCTTTTTTACTTTCAGCTTGTTCTGCCTCTCGAATTAACGCCCCCACAGCTGTTCCACTTCTTAAAAATTGTTTAGACAATACAAATTCTCTCATTTCCCCATTTAGTTTTTTATTCATTTCTACAACCAAAACCGCAAACTCAAAACTCTTTCTTTTAATAACATTTTCTTTCATTATACATCGTTTTCCAATCAAGTTAATCAAAAACAACATATCTAGCAAATAAATTGACAATTATTCAATTGAAAATGTACAATTACCCAATTGTCAATTGTTTCATTGTACATTGTACATTGTCAACTCCCCAATTCCAACTGATTTTTCACCAAATCAAAATATTTCCCCCTCAATTTTACCAATTCTTCGTGTGTTCCTCTTTCTACAATACATCCATGTTCCAACACAACAATTTGGTCTGCATTTTTAACAGTGCTTAAACGGTGTGCAATAACAACGGCTGTACGTCCTTTAAAGAACGTGTTTAGATTCTCCATAATCACACGTTCATTATTGGCATCCAATGCGCTTGTAGCTTCATCAAAGAAGATGAATTTTGGATTTTTGTAAACCGCACGGGCAATTAACAGGCGTTGTTTCTGCCCTGTACTCATTCCTATACCCTCCATCCCTATTTTAGTATTATAGCCCAAAGGCAATTGCTCTATAAAACTTCCAATATTGGCTATTTCAACTGCCTTTTTTAATCGTTCTTTGTCGATAATATCCTCCCCGACAGCAATGTTATTAGCAATCGTATCGTTAAAAATATACCCCTCCTGCATTACAGCACCACTATTTGCTCTCCAGGTATGTTGACTGATTGTAGTTAAATTTGTATTTCCTATTTTGATTTCTCCTGTTCCTGGTTCGTAGAATTTCAACAGCATTTTCATTAGAGTTGTTTTTCCGCTTCCACTCGTTCCGACGATTGCCGTTATTTTGTTGGCAGGAATGGTTAAATCCAACCCCTTAATCACTTCTTCGTGGCTTCCTGTATAACGGAAATGCACATTGGATAGTGTAAAATCTTCATTTTCGGGAATATCATGTACTTTTTCATCTTCTGTCTGTTCTTCATCTTCACGATTGTGAATTTCAGAAAGGCGTTCTAACGCAATTTTTGCATCCTGTACCGAGTAAACAAAACCGATTAACTGTTGAATAGGGCTGTTGAGCTGACCAATAATATATGAAATTGCCATCATCATACCAAGTGTTATTTCTCCGTCAATAACCAGTTTAGCAGAAAACACGGTAATAAAGATATTTTTGAGCTCGTTGATAAAACCTGAACCAATGGTTTGCGTTTGCTCTAAAACCAATCCTTTCATAGAGATTTTAAACAAACGAGCCTGTAAAAATTCCCAACTCCATCGTTTTTGTTTTTCGGCATTATGTAGTTTTATTTCCTGCATACCGTTAATGAGTTCTATTACTTTACTTTGTTCTTCACTCATTTGTGAAAAACGTTTGTAGTCTAAATCTTTTCTTCTTTTTAGAAAGAGAAGCACCCAAACAAAATATAACCCACTTCCAAGAAAGAAAATGCCAAATATTTTTAGGTCATACCATGCCAGTACACATCCGAAAATAATCAGATTAAAAAATGAGAACAGTGTATTAAGAGATGTTGATGTTAATAAAATTTCAATACGTCTGTGGTCACTAATTCGTTGCATGATGTCTCCCGTCATTTTACTGTCAAAATAGGAAATAGGCAGGTTCATTAATTTGATGAAAAAATCAGAAATCAGTGAAATATTGATGCGTGTGCTTAAATGCAGTAAAATCCACCCCCTAATAATATCAACGCTTGTTTTTCCGATGAATAAAAGTAATTGTGCAATGAGAATCAGATAAATAAAATTGATGTCTTGGTTCTGAATACCAATATCAACAATACTCTGTGTTAAAAAAGGAAAAATTAATTGAAGCAAAGAACCAACTAATAAGCCTAATGCCAGTTGAAAGATAAATTTCTTGTATCGGAATAAATATTGATACAGAAATGAAAAACCCCTTCTTTTTTCAATATCATCGTCTTCTGTTTGCTTTAATCGTGGAGTTGGTTCCAATAGCAATGCAATTCCTTCTTCTGTGGTTTCGTTTGCGGTTTTTCCTATCCAATTGTCTATAAAATCATGAATCGAGTATTTTAATAATCCATGTCCGGGATCAGCAACATAGACAATGCTATTTTTTATCTGATAGACAACAACAAAATGGTTGCTCTTCCAATGAACAATACACGGCAATGGGGCTTCTTCTTTGAATTTATTGAAGTCAACCTTTACTCCCAATGTGCGAAATCCTATTTTTTCTGCTGCATCTGAAACACTCTTTAAGTTACTACCTTGTCGGGTCGTTTCAGATAATTTTTGTAGTTTCTCTAATGAAATAGAACGCCCGTAATGTTTTGCTACCATACGTAAACAGGTAGGAGCGCAGCTCATTGCATCAGGTTGACGAAACAGAGGAAAAGATTTCATTACTATTTATATAATTCAGGTTTTTCATATCCTTCTTGCCCCTTCCATTTATTTGTGTATGGATTATATATACAAGAGGAAGGTCTTGAATGTTCATCATTTACAACCTTAACACGGCAATCCGTACAGATATACCGAAATTCACAGTCTTTACAAACGCTTATTGTATCTTTATTAATAAACCAATAATCTGTTTCCAATTGTTTTACATCAATGGTTTGTAAATCTTCAAACGAGCAAATAACATCTTTCATTGACGGACAATTCTTTACCTTTCCGTTAACATCAACTCCAATCTTTTTATATAGACAGGAGTTGTAGTTCATACTTTTGAAAATATGTTTTTTATTACTGGAAAAAAAAGACGGGTGGACTATTCCACAACATGAATCAGATTTAATTTCTTGACTTGTAAAAATGAACTTATTGTTTACCTTGTAAGTCGTTACGTCCTTATTAAAATTTGTGAATATGACGGAATTAATTTTAGGGTAAGAATTTATATTTAAAGAGACATAATTAAATATTTCCTCATCAAAAGGTACAATAAAATCAATTGATTCTACAATAGTATTTTCTGTATATTTTAATATCTTTTCCAAGTCTTCCAAGCAGACAGCATCAAAAAACCTAAATTGATAGAATTTAGTAAGAAAATCATCCAACTTAGATAATAATATAGGTATTGAATATATTGAGTCCTTATTTCTGTCAATAATAACGGACTCTATTATTGCAGGAAAATCATACTCATATTTAAGTTTAGGAAACTGATTTTTAATACTATCGGGGATTTTTAAAATTATTTGGTTGTCAATTAAGTGACTTAGTGTTTCCATTTCAAATTTTTCAATGGGAATATCTATATCAGGTAAATCAAAATCTATATGGTACCAATCTCCACGTTGAATGTCAATCAGTAAATTTTTAGAATGTCCCTTAACAAAAAGACAGTTTGAAGATAAAATGTATGATTCTGTGTTATTCATAGAACTTCGTCGGGATTAATAATAAGACTTAATTGAGAATAGGAAACTAATCTGATATGCCCCTCATAGTTAATTTTATCAATTTTAATTGACGAATTGAAATGTAAATTTTGTTGAATGTCTTCTTCCTGAGTTTTCTTTATCGTTTTTTCTTCTAAAAAATAAATATCCATTGGGAAGAATGATTTATCTATTCCAGTAGATTCTGATAAAAAATCAATATGGTTCTTTTTCATAATACCAAATGTTGGGCAACAATTTTTTGCAGGTAAAAATTACAATTTTCCGAATTAGCAATATATTGACCGGAGGGGTTTACCTCCAAAAATATATATTCATTATCAACAGAATAAATGATATCAAGAGAACCCGTAACCAAGTTCAATTTATGCATTAAACCGTCTATTTTTTGTTCAATGTCTTCAGGTAGTGTAAACGGAACTATCCGAGTTGGATTCTCTCTGTCATAATGACGATAGTCTGTTTGAGTTTCCTTTTTGTTTTGTGTAAACATTGCACAGGAATACATACTCCCATGAATGTAAAATGTGCGAATTTCAAATAACTTCCCTATTTTCTCTTGAAATAGTGTTAAGGGAAATTCATCTGGAAAAGTCAAAATATCTTCTTTAGTAATTTCGTGTGTGTATTGGGAATATACTGTTTCATTGTTTTGGTTATAGAATGACAAATTCAGACCTAAACTTTTAGTTATAATTTGACTACATTTTTTATTAAATGACATTAACCCTGCTCTTTTTGTTGTGAGGATTGTATTAGGAATTTTTAATCCAATTAAAAAGGCAGTATTTAAAACTGTAATTTTATTAATAAAAGCTCCATTATCATTTCCGATGAGATTTAACGACTTCAAACTATCTAAACAATGGTTTTTTATATTATGTTCGTAAGCCATGAAATAATTTGCTAAACGTGAATAGGTATTAACCATTGATTCTGTGTTACTTCTCAAACCTGTATAGTTCGTATAAGTCAATGCCCCACTTCTAAAATAAATACCTTGAATATCATCCAAATGATATTCGTATTCCTCATTATTGAATTGAATATGTTTATTTATTTCTCCATTAGTAAAACTTATTTCCGTGAACCTGAAAGTTTCTTTATCCGCATTTATATGCCGGAATAATTTATTTCCAGTTAAACAATAATAATATGCCCAATCCGATACTAATTTGGCAGTATAATCACCGCTTTTTGACACAATTAAAACGATCCTTTTGCTCATGATAATATTCGTAAAATGGTGTTGTTTTTGGTAAATCTCCTAAAGCCGGTGTCGTATCAAGATCATCTTTGAAATAAGGCGATAAGCCTATTTTATTACAGCGTTTAAAAAACTTTTCAGGAGAAGGAAGACTATCATTTGCCCCTCCCCACCTAAAATAATAAGACGGTTTACCTTTTTCTGAATACTCTCGTCTGTCAACTGCTATTGCATAATCAACAGGTAGCAAATGACCCTTCTTGAGCGATTTATACAAGAATTTTTTGTTTTCTTGAAACCATTCAGGTGTGGAGTGAGTTAAAAAAATGTACGTTTGTCTGGGGACGACCCAATTTATTCCTCCTAAATAGCCTTGTTTTTGATAAACTGAATCTATAAAATTTCGATTGTCCTCATCAATCAGCTTCATGGTATCTAAAATAAGTTGTAAGATAAGTGAATCACTACCTTTATTGGATGCTTCAGTATATTTGTCCCTCACAATACGATCTTCTTGTAGTCTTCTTTCTATTTCCTGAAATAAATCAGAATTTATAAGTGGCATAATAGAATCATCAATGTATTTTTGATTAATTTCTCGAATGCTATCTTTCAATTGAGATGGCATACTTCTAAAATAGTGACGAGAATTTGTTCCCATTAACGTCGTTAAATTTGTTTCTAAGATTTTAATTGCTCGTTTTTCTTCCCCCTCTTCATTAGGCAAGCGGCATAAAACATTTCATCTATATCATACGGCTTATTTACTTTCTTAAATCCATTTTCAAAAAAGACTTGGGCATTTTTATAGTCTTGATTAAAAAAATAATAACGTGCTTCATTAATATTTTGATAGTATTTAATGTAATTGGTCTCCTTACAACTAATCAGTAGAAGAATCAAAGCCACTGTTGATAAATATCTTTTGTCCATTTTAAAACTATTTGAAAAGAAGCCTTAAGCCGTTTTAGGAAAACGGCTTAAGGCTAAAAATTATCTGGTTCTTACAGGAGGAACAACAGGAGGTGTCCCAGGATTTGAAATACCTGACCCCGGTGTACAATCGTCCCATCGCTCATCCGTACAAGTAGTTGTTCCTGGATAAGTACAATCGATGTTTTTATCGGACTGCTCTGTTACCAATTCTTCATCATTATCAGCAGTTGCGCCCTATGTTCGGGTTCCTCGGTAGTAATATCCACCATGAATAACACCAAGATTTTCAATTTTGTTTTCAGAAAACCCTTCAAAAACATTTTTTTTCATAATAAAAAAATTAAGTTAATTGCCCTCTAAATTTCTTACCTTTACACTGCATTTCGGGCATTCTACAATGCAAGGTTGCGCAGCAAAACAGTTCGGTAAAAATGCTTTTTTGCGTCTTTTAGAGGAAGTGTTACCGCACTTCCTTTATTTTTAGTGTTTTAATCCACAACTGAAAAATCAACTAAATTTGTTGCAATTTGATTAACAATCACAGTGATAAAAAATAAAATGTTTGTAATTTAACATTCAATATTTTTTCTAACCGTTTTGCTAAAAACAAACATAAGTATCTATACGAACTAAAAATTACGTAGAAATACGTGTTTTTTGAAATTATGTCAACTAAAATTAATGAATTTTCATAATTTATGAATTTAAAATAGTGCTTACTCTAAATGGTTTTCGGCAACCCCAGCGAATAGCTGTTTTTCTCGATAAACAGCAATGGAAATCGACTAAAAAGTAGTTGCAACATTAAATTAGTGTTTGCAAGATATATCAAAAAAAACGAAGAAATATCATTGTATAAGTTGTATTTTACAACTTGTACTGCTTATTTTAATTGTATTGCACAACCAAATATATAAAAAACCCTTTATATTTGCTAAAGTTGAGGGGTTGTATTTTACAACCTAAAAATCTATTTTTTGAAAGTATGGAAAGTAGCATTAATGTATCACATGCCAAAAAATTACGTTTTTTAAGAAAACAATCTGACAAAAAACAAAGCGAAATAGCCCACTATTTGGGGCTCAGTCAGCAGGCATACAGCAAGCTGGAAAATGGAGAAACAGGTTTTTCGGACGAAACCATTGAAAAAATTTCTCATTTCTTTGGCATTTCACCGGCAGAATTTGAACGGGTGCAGGAATCTGTTTATGTAGGTAATAACAGCTACAATTATGCCTCCAGCATCCATAATGTGGATGAACGCTTTCTAACATCTTACGAGACATTATTAGAGCAAAACCGGAAACTTTATGAAGATTTGATCCGGGAAAAGGATGAACGCATCAAATTATTGGAAGCGCTGTTATTGAAAGCGGACGGAGGAAAAGGTTAATAAGCCTTTAACGTTGGTAGCCATTATCCTTTGTATGATTTCCTGTTGCTTTTGAATCAAAGTAAGCGATAGGGGGAGATCATTCGAACCTGCTACAATTAAAATCTTCTTTCTTTTCATTATAGTAGTCATAAAAAATTGTTTTTCTCAGAGTCTGTCCCCGTTTTAGAATGGAATTGTTTGGATTATCAAAGTAAGGACTTAGTCCAATAAGGCATCTATTGATAAAAATTATTTCGGGACTTGTTGATACAACTGTATTAGAAGATACATATAGATTGTACAAAGTTTGCGTTTTACAACTATTGTCATAAAAAGCACGGTCTAAAATTATCCCAAAGTGATACGGATCCATTCTACCTCCCTTTATTTCTTTGAGGAATAACACATAGTTTCGAAATAACCAATCAGGCGGTATATGCAATATAATAGCTGTTACATCAGGATTTGGATAGTAGTAACCTCCTGGAAACCCATATTCCTTTATATATTCCAAAAACCTTTCTCTGTTTATGGAATCCTGAAAATCCATTTTTGTTTTCAACAAAGCACGTTGAATGCTATCCTCTTTAAGTATATTATTGAACTGTTTCCGATATAATTGATCGTACTTTATTAATGTATCGAAAAATATTTTGTTAGTCGGTATCATTATTGTGTCAGGAGCAATTTCTAATAAAATTTTTTCTCTATTTTCCTCGCTCATTCCTCGATAATAAGTTGTGTCATTTTTAAAAAGATAGTGAACTCCCCAATTAAGCAAAACATCAATTGATTTTTTTCTATTATTTGTTTCCCATAAGACACGGCTGTATAAATGAGCATCTTTTGGAAAAAATTTATATCCAAAGGTTTCAGCCTTTCCATAATAAACTGCTGCTGAATCCCATTTCTCCTGATAGAACCAGTATTCCGCCTCGTTTAGATTATTCCGGAAAGGAATATAGTTTTGAGCATCACATGTATAAACAATACTATTTATAACAAATAAAGCTATTGTATTATTTATGTTTATCATAATTAAGATCTATAAATAGTCTAAACCTCTTTGACAAATAAGCTGGAATGCACCATAATGCACACCAGCTTTTATGTATTTATCTTGTTCTAATGGGAGTCATAGGCACTCCCCATCCAGGATTAGGAGCTACAAGATCAAAAACCTCTATTCCATCGGAAAGATTCCATGATGCACCATTAATGTGACCATATTGATCTTTATCTCCTGGTTCTGTAATTGTTTCACAATCGTCACTACCATTAGTATATACTGTATCTTGAGTATAATACCCTCCTGTTATTTTGTCTAATACTGTTTTTTTATCAGCAAAAGCCTCAATTGAATTTTTCTTCATAATCATAATTTTTAGTTCAACGCCTACTCTAAGGTTTTCGGCATCCCCATAAAACTAACTATTTTTCTCGATAAACAGTTATAAAATCGGTTTTATTTTGCTGCAACATATTTTAACACTCCAAATAAAACACATATTTTGCAATAAATATCGGTAAATAATTACTAAATATTATAATATTTTACTAAATTATAAATATTTTTACTAGATTTGTTTTTAAATATTTAAAATATACATGATGAATATAGGAGAAAACATTAAAAGCATCAGGGAACTAAAAGGATATTCACAAGAGGTTATGGCTTCGAATTTAGATATAAGTCAAAAGACTTATTCTAATATTGAAAAGGCTGGAAATGATATATCTTACGAACGCATTCAAAAAATAGCAGATATTTTGGAGGTAAGTGTTACCAAGATTTTGCAACTGAATACTGAACACATTCTAAACAGCAACAATCAGTCTGGTGGGATAAGCCAATTAAATACTGCTGCAACTTATAATTATTTAAATGAGGCTCAAGCTAAATTATACGAAAGAATCATTGAAGAGAAGGATAAACTTTTGGAAGAAAAAGATAGGGTTATTGAGATTTTGAGAAGAATTGATAATTGACAATGGTCTAATTGACAGTTGGCAATGATTCAATTGACAGTTGACAGTGATCCAATTGACAGTTGGCAATGATTCAATTGACAGTGATATAATTAACAGTTGCACATTTATTTCCCCTTAAAAAATGTTTAAGATGACGGTTTTATGTAATAAAAAGTGTGTATGATTGATATTTTTACATTGTAAAAAATGTGATATATTTTAATTATTATGTCGTAAAAAATGTAGTAAAATGATTTTTAATCTCAAAAAAAGTGTAAGTTTGTGTTAATTACTATAGAAAATGTATAGAGAAAAAATCAGTGAATTAAAGGTGTGGAAGGATTCTAAAGGGCGTAAGCCATTGGTTGTTCTTGGCGCGAGGCAAACCGGAAAGACCTAGCTGTTACAAAAGTTTGGAAAAGAAGAACTCCAACAAACGGTTTACATCAACTTTCAACGTGCAACGGAATTAAAAGGACTTTTTTTGCCTGATTTAAATATTAAACGCCTTATCACTGCTTTTGAGATTTATAGTGGAATTAAAATTCAGCCAGAAAACACCTTAATCATCTTGGACGAAATTCAGATGGCTTCTAAAGGAATTACCTCTCTGAAATATTTTCATGAAGATGCTCCTGAATATTCCATTGTTGCAGCAGGCTCTCTTTTGGGATTGAATTTACACCCAGATGAATCTTTCCCCGTAGGAAAAGTGAGTTTTATGGAATTGCAACCGCTTTCGTTTTACGAATTTCTATTGGCATTGGGAGAAGATGGATTAGCACAGCTTTTAAAAGAAAAACTTTGGGAGCTTTTACCTTCTTTTTCGGAGAAATTCAAAGAACATCTGCGTTATTATTTTTACATAGGAGGAATGCCTGAAGTAGTGGCACATTTTGCACACTCCCGAGATTGGAAAAAGGTTCGTTCAATCCAAAACGAGCTTCTTCAAACTTACAAAAACGATTTTTCCAAACATGCACCGACAGAAATTATTCCACGTATTCATCAAGTTTGGGAAAGCATTCCTGCACAGTTAGCGAAAGAGAATAAGAAGTTTATTTATGGTATTATTCGCGAAGGTGCAAGAGCCAAGGATTTTGAGTTAGCCATTCAATGGCTGGTAGATTATGGATTATTGCATAAAATTAATGCTGTTTCAAAACCTGCATTACCTCTCAAAGCTTATCAACAAGCTACTATTTTTAAATTATACCACAATGATCTTGGTCTTTTGGGAGCAATGGCAGAATTATCGGTACAAACCATTTTACACAGCGATGCCATATTCACTGAATTTAAAGGAGCATTGACCGAACAATTTGTTTTTCAAGAATTAAAATTGGATACTTCACGATCTATCTTTTATTTTCCTTTTAAAAACAGTCAAAATGAAATCGATTTTATACTACAAAATGAAGTTAATAGTGTTATTCCAATAGAAGTTAAAGCGGGAGAAAATTTACGAGCGAAAAGTTTTAAGCTCTTTTGTGAAAAATATCAGCCCAAAATGGCAATCCGAACTTCTCTTTCAGGTTATCGTGAAGAATTATGGATGACAAATGTTCCACTGTATATTGTTCGAAGCTTTTTATCATCTTAAATTTAAGCATTTTTATAGATAAGCAAGCAAAAAAACCGATGATTCTTCACCGGTTTTTTGTATTTTAAATTGTAATTAATTACAAAATCGCATCTAATTTTGATGTTAATTGTTGTTTTGGAACTGCACCAACAACTTTGTCAGCAATTTCTCCGTTCTTAACAAAAAGAACAGTAGGGATATTGCGAATTCCAAATTGTGCAGATACACCAGGGTTTAAGTCAACGTTTACTTTTCCGATCACTGCTTTTCCTTCGTATTCACCTGCCATTTCTTCAATAACTGGTCCAATCATTCTACAAGGTCCACACCACTCTGCCCAAAAGTCAACTACTACTGGAACAGAAGATTTCAAAACAACTTCTTCAAAGTTTGCGTCTGTGATTTCTAATGCCATAATTATATTATTTTAAATTAAATTCAATTCTAACTGTTGTAAAGCTAGTCATTTTTTATTAATCAATAAACTTGCCAATACTTGTTTTGTGCCAATATGACAGATTTTAATTTTGTATTGTCATTCGTTTCATTGTTTTTTGATTTTCTGTCAATAAACAATAAAAATATGTTCCGTTTTGCAATTCAGTTGTGTCAAGATGAACAATATTACCATCAGCATGGCATTCTTGGTTGTAGATTTCCTTGATTAACTTGTAATCTGTATCCAAAATTTGCAATTGCACGTTCTTTTCTTCTTCGGAAGTAAAATACAGTTGCACTTTACCAGTAGCAGGCTCTACTTCCAAACTGTACAACACACAATATTTTTCTTTTGGAAGAGCTCCCTTTCCAAGATAACCCAATAATTTCCTGTACGCAATAACCAACAATAAAAGTGCTAAAGTAAATGTCATCACACCTACTGCTAATTGCATTTTTGTAAAAGCTAAAATCATAGTGCTATTAATCCTTTAATTTTGGTTGCTTCTTTGTATTTTTCAATTACGGAGTTAGCATCCAACATCATAATTTTAGCTGAAATGCTCACGTATTTATCGTTTTGAGATGGTTGTGAACTCATATTGGCTTCATCTTCGAACAACGCAAATACTTGTGCAACATGCTCTGATGTATTGGGAACAATAAACTTGAACAGATAGACCTGTGGCCATTCTTCTTGTTCCAACTGCTTATGTAATTTATCAAATACTTCCACTACTGTAATTTTTAGCTAGCAAAGATAGTCGTTTCATTTCTTTTAAAAGAAAAAGATTATCATTTACTAGTAAAATATCATCAAAAGTTGTGCCACCTTTCTCATTAAACTGCTTTATCTCGGCATAAACTTGCATAGCATCTTCCTCTTTTGAAAGTTGCGAAACCTCAATATCAATTTCTTGCTCAGTAACCCACTTGGCTCTATAAGAATTGGTCACTGCAACAAATTCATTGACTGCTTTGAATAAATTTTCTATAGCTGTTGCAACGGCTATTTGTTGCTTGCACTTTCCTTTTAGTTCTTCCCATTGATTAAATGCTTTTAAAACATTGTTTGGAAATTCGATTGCTTTATTGACTTCTGACCAATCAATCGACGGTTCTGGAATACGTACATTGTTTAACTCTTGCTGTAAAAACCGGTAAGCTTTATCGAGTTGAACCAATCGATTCAACTTGGATTCAACGACTTTTTTTATGGGGATTTTGGATAAAAAGAAATTCTTGTATTCAAAAAAACGTTCATCGTACAATTCTTCCAAATCATCGCCTTCTTCAAAAGGGAAAAACAATTTTGCTTCATCTATTGTCATGGCTATTCCTCTAATTTAACCTCCCAAATAACATTGTCAGTTGGTGTTGAGATTGCAAATTTACCAACTTTTAACCCAACTACCCAATGAATTTGAAAATCATCGTGAACAACCAATATACGCTCCCTTTCCGAATGCTGAATTTTCGCATCTTTGATGATTTTAGAAACCAATTGTTGTCCGTTTACTCCAAGAGGTGTCATTTTGTCGCCTTGTTGCCATCTCCTCACTTTTAACGCACCTTTTAGTTTACTTGGGTTTAGATACACAACTTGTTTGGAAAATTGAGTTGGTAGATGATCTATTTCTTTAATCAGCAATTGAGGTTGTTCTATTTTTTTAGCAACTGGAATAAACGAAAATACTTCACCTTCGCTAATAATTTTGCTAAAATCACCTGCTGTTTCGATGAATTTACTCTTGGGTAATGTTGCCAAATTTTCAAACCGAGAAAATAAATTAGCTGGTTGTTTTAATTGACGCCACAATTCAAATAATTCGGTATTGCTCATTGCTTGATACTCCGACAAAGTCAGTTGATTTGTTGCTTGAATGTTTTTAGTTATTGGTTGCATTTTATCTTCCAATAATTGCTGCGTTTGTTGAAAGGCATTCACTAAAAACAAAACAGCATTCTTAATGGATGGATTTTCTTTTTCCAACAATGGTATAAATTCTAATCGCCATTTATTGCGTAAGTAATTTCCTTCTTGATTGGAAGCATCTTCTCGCCATGGAACTGCATTTCTTTTGGCATACTCTATTAAATCGGCTTTAAAAAGATGAATAAATGGTCGCAAAAAGTTGGCTCGAATACGTGGCATAGCGCTCAACCCCATAACTCCCGATTGGCGCATTAAATTCATAAAAAATGTTTCCACTTGATCGTCGGCATGATGCGCCAATAAAATTTTTCCATCCTTACCTGCCAACTCTTCAAAACATTGGTACCGAAAATCGCGTGCAAGTTCTTGAAAATTTCCTGTTTGTTGGGCTTTGTAGTGGAAAGTGCGGCAATAAATGCCTTGTTCTTGACAAAATTGGTTGACCAATTCCATATCCAAATCACTTTCTTTGTTACGTTTGTGGTAATTTACGTGTGCAACAACTATCTTAAATTCATTGGCTACTAAAAAATGAAGCAATGCCATAGAATCGACACCACCGCTACACCCAACACACAATGTATGAGAGCGAAATGGTTCTAAGAAGTCAACTACTTCTTTCCAAATTGATTCTTTAGCGAAATGCATCTAATAATTTCCTGACTTTTGTTTCACATTCATCGTACTCCATTGCTGCATCACTTTTAATGGTAATAGCACCACCAACACCGCACGACAAATAGTTTTTATCCGAATTATAGAGCAAGGTACGAATAACAACGTTAAAATCAAAATCTCCATTTGGTAAAATGTATCCAATAGTTCCAGAATACAAACTACGTTTGAATGACTCAGCTTGTTCGCTCAGTTTCATGGCGCTTACTTTTGGAGCTCCCGTCATGCTTCCCATTGGAAAAGTAGCTTTTAATATGTCAATAAAACTTGTGCTTGTTTCCACTTCGCAGCTAATGGTAGAAATTAATTGATGAACCGTATTAAAAGAATACACACCAAACAGTTCATCTACTTTGACACTGCCGTTTGTTGCTATTTTGGATAAATCATTGCGCACCAAATCAACAATCATTACATTTTCTGATCGTTCTTTTGGATTGTTTTGCAACGCATTTTTTAGTGCTAAATCTTCTTGCTCGTTTTTTCCTCTCGGTGCCGTTCCTTTGATAGGTTGTGAGCTAATTTTAGTACCCTTTCGCTGAATAAAACGTTCCGGACTTCCACAAAAAGCAAACCACTCATCGTAGTGAAAATAAACAGAAAAAGGAGCTTGCGTAATTTGATTAACAGTAGCATACACACTCAGTGGATTATCTATTACAGCTTTGTCATCATAAAATTCTTGACAAAAATTGATTTCATAAATATCTCCTCTTTGTATGTGCTGTTTTAGCTGATTAACCGATGAAATATAGGCTTCTCTTGAAATTCTTGGTCGGAAATTAAACGTTTTTTTACTATTTTCAGAATTAACCGTATTTAGAAATTCATCTACAAATGCTCTGGATTCAAAAGAATCTTCACCTTGAATGTATTGCATTCTATTTTCAGTTAACTCAACGACCGTTTGAGGAACAAAGAACACAACTTCAGGAAAATTCAAGTTATCAGTATTGGAAGATGTTAGCTTTTCGATGGAATTTTTAAAATCGTAACTCAAATAAGCACAGATAAATTGCCCTTTGTATTGATCAACAAAATATTGAAGTTGCTGAAAATCAATTGGGTTATTTAGCACAATAGCATCCTGCCTACCAAAGCATAAATAGTTGGTTGAACTTGAATTTGAATTATAATAGACGATGTATTGCTGTTTCATCACAAATGAAATGAATAAGCTGTGTTAATTACTCCCCATTCGGTTTAATACCCTTTTCCTTCATTTGCTTCATCAAGGCTTTCAATTGTTCTCCTTCAACTAATTTTCCAAAATGATAATAGCGTCGTTGACCTTCTGTTCCGTTTTTATTGTACCCAATAAACCAACCGTGCATTTTACCATCCAAATAGTGCTCAACATACATTTTTTTACCATCCAATTCATAGCTAACCCACTCTCCTACTCGTTTATGGTTTCGATATTGCCCAGTTAATTTAACAACTCTATTGGGTTTTGTTGGATAATATTCTGTAAATTTCCCTTCTGGTTTGCCATCCACATAGTTATAGGTTGAAATAATAATTTGTGATTTATCTTCTGGATCAGATGGAATATAATACATGTTTTTTTCACCATTTAACAAGTCATTTTTATACGTTTCCGTCATAGACAACCGTCCTGATTCATTGAAATTGACCCACACGCTGTCTTTTTTCATATTCTGATATATCCCGTGTGACATTAATTGTCCATTTTCGTAATAATAAAAAGCTTCAGCTCGTGGTGAATTAGCATTGTATTTTAGTACAGCTTTCACTTTATTGCTTGGATACCGGTAGGTAAATGTTCCAATAGGCTTATCGTTTTTAAACTCACCTTGATACATTGCCACCTTGCTATTGGGGTATGTTTTTACCCATTGACCTTGTTTTCTACCTTGTGCATCTTTTTGGTTAAGTTGACAAAAAGTAGAAAAAGCAATAAAAACACTCAATATTGTATTTAAAAACTTCATCATTGTATCATTTTATAAAAATCATAAAGACTTTTAACATTCAAATCAGCTTCAACCGCTGGTAATTTATCGCCTACGATTCTTACAGTTTTCATACCAAGATTCGTACCAAAAATTATATCCGAGTCACTATCTCCAATCATAATTGATTTTTGAAAGTCAACTCCATCAAATTCACTTTGAGCCAACAATCCCATTCCTGTATTGGGTTTTCTCAAAGGACTATTGTCATTTGCTAAAGCTGGAGCATGATAGCATTTTGTTATTTTACCACCATCATTTTCCACTTCATCCATCATATAACGGTGGATATCCAGAAGGTTACTTTCGGTCATAATACCTTTACCGATACCTTGTTGATTTGTGACGACAAATACATGGTTAAATAGATGAGAAAAGGCAACAATTGCACTTTTGGCATTGGGTAAAAATTCAAACTCATCAATGGTTTCGATGTAACCACCTATTTTTCGACTATTGATAACGCCATCTCTATCTAAAAACAAAGTCCAAGATGAGTCAATATTCCAAAGATTCATACTAAATCTCCTTTTCTATCAGATAAACATTTCGAGTAGATGAGTTTCTACCAATCATTTCGGCAATAAAACCAGCTAAGAAGAATTGAACACCGATAATCATTGCTACCAATGCTATATAAAACTCTGTTCTATCTGCTATTTTGATGGCATGTGTGTTCAAGAATAATTTATCGAACGCCAAATAAAACGAAAATCCAAAACCGATAAGAAACATGACCATTCCAACTGCTCCAAAGAAGTGCATTGGTTTTTTACCAAATTTCCCCATAAAAACAACTGAAATTAAATCCAAAGGGCCGTTTACAAAACGATTGAGTCCAAATTTAGTTGTTCCATATTTACGAGCTTGATGGATTACCACCTTCTCACCAATTTTAGAAAAACCAGCAAATTTTGCTAAGACAGGAATATAACGATGCATATCGCCATAAATTTCAATGCTTTTTACCACTGCATTTTTATACGCTTTAAGTCCGCAATTAAAATCGTGCAAATAAATACCTGACAATCTTCGTGCTGTCCAATTGTATAATTTTGTTGGAATTGTTTTTGAAATAGGGTCGTAGCGTTTTTTCTTCCAACCTGAAACAACATCAAAATCTTGCTCCACAATCATATTATAAAGTGCAGGAATTTCATCTGGAGAATCTTGCAAATCAGCATCCATTGTAATCACAACGCTTCCTTTTACTGCTTCAAAACCAGTGTGTAGAGCAGCTGATTTTCCGTAATTTCGCTGAAATTTTATTCCTTTGACTTCGGGGTGATTTGCTGACAAATTTTCAATAACACTCCACGATTTATCTTTACTTCCATCATCAACAAAAACGATTTCATACGAAAACTGATGTTCATCCATTACACGCTTTATCCAAGCATGCAATTCGGGTAAAGATTCGTCTTCATTAAACAAAGGCACGACAACTGATATATCCAAATTTTCTTCCACCATTTTCATTTAGAAGTACAAATATAAAAGAAATGATGAATTACTTTAGTGAATATTCCAATCGAATTGTAATTGATGCTGTTTTTAATTTGGAAGACGTATTAAAAGAACCGCCCCAACTGTAATCTTCGGAAGAATTTTTGGCTGTAATTTGAATCACGCCCATTGAAGCATTTTTTAAATCACCAAGCTTACTTCCTCCATTTTTAGCGATGATTTCTGCACGATCTTTAGCATCCTTTGTGGCATTTTCAATCATTCGCAATTTCAATTCATCCAACTTCGTGTAATAATATTCAGGATCAAAAGAAGTTAGCTCGATGTTTTGATTGATTAATTCTGTGACTTCCCTTGATATTTTCTCGATTTTATCAACGTCTTTTGATTCAATTCTTAAATTTTGCGTCAATAAATACCCTGAAAACACAGAATAGAGGAAATTTCCATTCGAATCGTAGGAGTTGGAATATTCTTTGGAAATATTGACCGATGTAAAAACGATATCGTTATCTCCTATTCCTTTGGATTGCAAGTACTTTTTTATTTTAATTCTATCTTCACTCAATTGATTGGAGATAGATTTTAAATCACTTCCTCGTTTAGAAAAAGTAGCCTGCCAAACAATTAAATCTGATGTAAAATCTTCTTGACCGAGACCAGTAACATAGATTTTTTCTTGTTGCTTGTATTTGTATTTATAGGCATTCCCCAATACTACTGCAACAATAATAAGCGCAATAGACAATAAGGCAGTTTTAATGATTTTTTTCATTGGTTAATGATTTGGTATATGTAAAGGTAAGAAAAATTTGACATATAGTAAATTGAGTTAAAAAATAAAAAACTTAATGTCATGTTTTACAATATAATTTTCTTAACAAAATCGTAATTATTTCTAAAGAAAAAAGTAATAAAACACTCATAGATTTGCAAAGAATAAAATGAAAAAAATGAAAAAAGTACTTATTGTAACATGGGCACTACTTGGAGTTACCCTATGTGTAAATGCGCAAAAGATTAAAGGCTCGGATACTGTTTTACCTTTATCTGAGAAAGAGGCACAAGCTTTTATGAAAAATAATAAAGGTAACAAAGTAATGGTAACAGGTGGGGGCTCTGGTGTGGGGATTGCTGCGTTAATTGAAGGCACTACAGATATTGCACAAACATCTAGAAAAATAAAATTCTCTGAACGTCAAAAAATTCAAAATAAAGGAAAAACTGTAAAGGAAGTGATTATTGGTTATGATGCATTAGCGGTAATTATCAATAATGGAAACGGTATTAACCAACTAACAAAAGAACAGCTAGAGGGTATTTTCACTGGAAAAATAAAAAATTGGAAAGAAGTTGGAGGGGCTGATTTAAAAATAATTCCATTGGCTCGAGAAACATCTTCAGGAACCTATGAATTTTTCAAAGAAAAAGTTATGGAAAATAAAAACTATTTTAGTGGAATAAGAAGTCTTCCTGCTACAGGTGCAATTATTCAATCTGTATCACAAACAAAAGGAGCCATTGCTTATGTAGGAATTGCCTATTTAAATAACTCTGTAAAGGCTTTGTCTATTTCATTTAATAATGGGAAATCATATATCAAACCGACAGAAGAAAATACAAAAAACAAATTGTATCCAATAATACGCCCATTGTATTATTATTACTTAACTAGCTCTGAATCAAAAGTTAAAAACTTCATCAACTTTGTATTATCTTTTGAAGGTCAAAAAATAGTACAGACAGTTGGATATATTTCTACAAAGTAACCACCCAAAAACCATAATGATAAAGAACAAAACCTTTAAAAGTATAATAGAGAAATTAATTGAGAAGGTCTTTTCAATAAGCGGTTTACTAACGAGCATCCTCATTGTATTTATCTGTTACTTTCTATTTAAAGAGGGAATAGGCTTTTTCAAAAATTCTACAATAGAAAATGGATATGGTCTTTATGTTAATTCAAAAAATAAAAATTTAAATCTTAGTTCACAAGATTTAAAACAAATTTTTGATGGAAACATTAGTAATTGGAAAGAATTAAACGGAATAAATAAATCAATTGAAATCATCCGAATAGATGATGTGTTTTCAATTTATTCAGAAGAAGAAATAGGTGAAAATTATGAAAACTTATCATCTAAAACAAGTGAACTTATCGCAAATAAAGAAGGTTCTATTGGTTTCTTCCCAATTGAATACGAGCCAAAAGGAAGCAGAGTAACAAAACTTCCAACAAATCATTTAAAATTAAGTGATTTTCTTAGAGGCAAGGAATGGCTTCCAACAGCAACACCTGCTCCATTATTTGGCGTGCTTCCATTAATTTACGGTACTTTATTAGTAAGTTTTCTAGCAATATTAATAGCTGTTCCATTAGGACTAGGAGTTGCCATTTATTTATCTGAATTAGCTTCTGCGAGTCAACGAAAAATAATGAAGCCGATTATAGAACTTTTAGCAGGAATTCCGTCAGTTGTTTATGGTTTTTTTGGTTTAGTAGTCCTCTCTCCCTTTGTACAAAAAATATTTAATTTACCCATTGGAGAAACGGCTCTTACTGGAAGCCTTATACTTGCCATCATGGCGTTACCAACCATTATTTCTGTGGCAGAAGATGCTATGCGTAACACACCTAGATCAATGCGAGAAGCAAGTTTAGCGTTAGGAGCTACTCACTGGCAAACAATTTACAAAGTAATCATTCCATATTCAAAATCAGGAATAATAACGGCTATAGTGCTTGGCATGGGAAGAGCAATAGGGGAAACCATGGCTGTTTTGATGGTTACAGGAAATGCTGCCATTATTCCTCATTCAATTTTTGATTCAGTAAGAACAATTCCAGCAACAATTGCTGCAGAATTAGGTGAGGCTCCTTCTGGAGAAGCACACTATCAAGCACTCTTCTTATTGGGATGTGTTTTATTTACTATTACAATGATAATTTCAATTGTATCTGAATTGATTAGTAAAAAGTCATATAAAAAATATTAAAGTGAATAAAAAAATCAATCAAAAAATTGCATTCTTACTTTTCAAATTATTTGGATTAGTGGTAATAGGCATATTAATTGGAATATTAGGTTTTATCTCTTTTAACGGCCTTAAAGTGATTAACTGGGAATTCTTAACTTCAAATCCAAAAGAAGGCATGACATCAGGAGGGATTTTCCCAGCTATTCTAGGAACATTCTATCTCATTGTTGGTAGCTTATTTATTGCCTTTCCTTTGGGGGTAATGTCTGCAATCTACACTATTGAATACGCTGGGAATGGTTGGTTAATTAAAGTTATACGAATGATGACCAACAACTTAGCCAGTATCCCCTCCATCGTTTTTGGGCTGTTTGGAATGTCATTGTTTGTTAATAAATTAAAATTTGGTGACTCAATTTTGGCGGGTTCTCTAACACTTGGAATTTTAGTCTTACCTATTATTATCCGAACAACTGAAGAAGCTTTAAAAGCTATCCCTGACTCATATCGAACAGGAAGCTATGCATTAGGAGCTTCCAAATTACAAACTATCAGAAAAGTAATATTACCTTCTGCAACGCCAAACATTATAACTGGATTGATTCTTTCTATTGGTCGTGTATCAGGTGAAACAGCTCCCATCCTATTTACAGTTGCAGCATATTTTTTACCTCAATTACCCTCAAGTATTTTTGATCAAGTAATGGCACTCCCATATCACTTATATGTCTTAGCTACTAGTGGGACTGATATTGTTGCCACACGGAGGATGGCATACGGAACAGCATTAGTGCTAATTTTCATAGTTCTTTTGTTAAATCTATTAGCGGCGCTTATACGGAGAAAAATAGAAAAAAAATCAAAATATTAATAAAAAATGATACAAGCAAAAAACATACATTTTTATTATGGTAATTACCATGCTTTAAAAGGTATCAATATGATTATTGATAAAAATACAGTCACTGCATTTATAGGACCATCTGGTTGTGGAAAGTCAACCTTTTTACGTTTATTCAATAGAATGAATGATTTAATTGAAAATACAAAGCTAAATGGAGAATGCTTGATAAATAGTCATAACATTTATGACAAGCAAGTAGATGTAGATGAATTAAGAAAACAAGTCGGTATGGTATTTCAAAAACCCAATCCATTCCCAAAATCAATATTTGAAAATGTAGCTTATGGTTTAAGAGTTAATAATATGGGAGATAAATCTTTTATAAGTCAACAAGTCGAAAAATCTTTAAAAGCTGCAGCTTTGTGGGATGAAGTAAAAGATAAATTACATAAATCAGCCTTTGAACTTTCTGGAGGGCAACAACAACGACTTTGTATAGCTAGAGCATTAGCTATTGCTCCTGAAATCATATTAATGGACGAACCTGCATCGGCTTTAGACCCAATATCCACATCCAAAATAGAGGAATTAATTCATGATTTAAAACAACAATATACTATCGTAATAGTGACTCACAATATGCAGCAAGCTGCTAGAATAAGTGATAAAACAGGGTTCTTCATGTCGGGTGAACTTATTGAATTTAGTGAAACAAAAAAAATATTTCTTAATCCAGATAAAGAAGAAACTCAGAATTATATTACAGGAAGATTTGGTTAAGAATAATTAATTTATAAAATATGAAAAAAATTAAACGAATAGCCCTTGTTGCTCACGATAATTGTAAACAAGAATTAATGGAATGGGTAGATTGCCATTGGAGAGAACTTATAAAATATGAATTGGTTTGTACAGGAACAACTGGTAAGTTAATTGAACAAGAATTACTAAACAAAAACAATATAAATAAAGAAAATAATCTTATCAAGATAACTAAATTAAAGTCAGGACCTCTTGGTGGAGATCAACAATTGGGAGCAGCTATCTGTAATAAAGAAATTGACATCTTATTTTTCTTTTGGGATGCAATGGAGCCTCAACCACATGACGTTGATATAAAAGCATTACTTAGAATCGCAACATTATACAACATCGTTTATGCATGTTCGCGATCTACAGCCGATTTTATTATTTCATCTCCACTTTTTTCAACCAGCTATTATAGTGAGGAAAATGAACAAATTGAAGAATACATTAATAGAGCTATAATATGAAGCACAATGAGCAAGAAATGATTCTTTTAAGAGAAGAAATCAATCAAATGTGGAAGTTAGTTATTTCACAATTAGAAAAAGCAAAACAAGCATTCTTAACAAAAGATGTAGGTTTAGCTTTAGAAGTTATTACACTTGAAAAACGCGTAAATGCATTTGAATTAAAAATTGATAGTAATTGCGAAAATTATATCGCTTTATACAATCCTGTCGCTATTGACTTACGATTAGTACTATCGATTATGAAAATTAGTATTACCTTGGAAAGAATAGGTGATTATGCTGTTGGAATAGCTCGATATATAGCTGATAAAGATTGTAATTATAATAACTCTGATCTTATTGAATCATTGGAATTGGAGCGTATGTTTAACATTTTACAAACAATGATACTAGAAAGTTATATTTCCCTTAGCACTGAAACAACCGCCAATGCTGGTAAAATTTTAGCAAAAGATCAGGAAGTGAATGAGATTTATCGAAATGCACTTCTTGTTTTAACAAATCATATTCAAAATAATCCAGAGTTTGCACATTGCGGATTAAAACTATCTTCTCTTATCAGAAAAATGGAACGAATAGGCGATCATTGTAGCAATATCGTAGAGGAAATTGTATTTTATATTGAAGCAAAAGTTCTAAAACATAAAGGAAAAACAAATTAATTCACAGCCTGAATGAGATTCTATATAGAACTCTCAGGGAAAATAGTAAGCCTCATTGTAGTCACTACATTCTTAAAATAGATTGGACTTTATCTTCAATCATAAAAACATTAGCTGATTTGTAGTTTTTCCGTAACAAAACTGAAACATTTGATTAAGAAATTTGCATCGTAAAATAAATGTAATTAATTCTTAATAATTCAAAATGATACTAATTAAAATTCAATCAGTTATTCTTATTTTTATTTGTGTAATCTACAGTTCATTGGTGTTTAGTCAAAAAGGTATTATCAGTGGTAAAATAATTGATTATCACACAAAAGAACCTCTTATAGGAGCTGTTGCAAGAATTGAAAACTCTTCACTTGGTGCTGTTACAGATATTGAAGGAGATTTTCTTATTTCCGAAGTTAAAGAGGGCCAATATTCATTGTCATTTTCTTACTTTTCTTATAAAACCAAAACAATATTTGATGTGGTTGTAAAATCAGAAGACACGACATTCATTGAAGTAACATTAGAAGTAGAAATTACAACTATTGAAGAAATTGAAATTGTTGCTAAATTAAACCGTGAATCTGAAAATGTATTATTATTAGATCAAAAAAAATCATTAATCACCACTCAAAGTATAGGTGCAGCGGAGTTATCTAGAAAAGGTTTTGGTGACGCTGAGGCTGCCGTTTCATCTGTTGCAGGAATATCAAAACAAGAAGGTGTAAAAAATGTATTTATCAGGGGTCTTGGGGATAGATATAATCAAACCTTATTAAATAATTTACCAATACCATCAGAAGATCCAGAATATAAAAATATTGCTTTAAGTATTTTTGAAGCCGATATCATTAAAAATATTGGGATAGAGAAAGTGTTTTCATCTCAAAATTATGCGGATGTGGGTGGAGCTGTTATAAATATTAAATCCAAAGAACTACAAGATGATTATGCACTTGGAATAAATGTATCTACTGGATTTAATTCTAAAGCAGTTACTAGTTCTTATAAAAGAGTAGATGGTATTGGTTATTTTGGAAACACTAATAAAAAGCAGCCTATTGAAAATAAATACTCCTTTTCCAACAGTCTTGATCCTAATTCCTTAAATGTACCAATCAATGAAAGTTATAGAATATCAGGTGGAAAGCTATTTAATTTCAGAAAAAGCTCTCTATCTATATTTGCTGTAGGATCACACGCTTCAGAATACACATTCACAGAAGAATCCATTAGAAACTCTACGACAGATGGCACCATCTATCAGGAACAAACAGGACAAAAATATAGCGGAAAAAAAAGTCAATTAGCTTTAGCTAATATTAATTACAAAATGAACAACTCACACTCAATTTCATATAATTTCATTTTATTACATACAACTAATTATTACATTGGAGAATACATAGGTCGTAATTCAGAAAAGTTTCAAGATGCTTTTAATGATATGGGATACGTAAGGCGTCAACAAATTAATGATAATTTATTATTCAGTCATCAATTCATTACAGAATGGAAATTTTCAGAAAAATGGTTTATAAATATTGATGCTGCTATCAATCAAATAAAAGGAAATGAACCTGATAGACGTGAAAATTATTTATCAAAAAAAGAAGATGAAACTTATAGGTTAACTGGAAGTAATCGTCAAAAAAGATTCTATTCTGAATTAAATGAAAATCAATACAATACAAAGTTTTCTTTGAGCTATAAACTCAAAGATAAATTTAGTAGTGGTAATTCTAAAATAACATTCGGATATAGTTTTCAGAATTCAACTAATAATTTTGAAGCTGTTGAATATAATTTTTCGGCATTAACGGGAAGTTTGACCTTAAATAATCTACTATTAAACAATTTATATAATTCAGACAATTATAACAACCATCTTTTTTCTATTCAACAAAGTGATCCCAGTACTTATAGTGTAGCGAAAAACAATCATTCAGCTTTTGGTACTGGTTCATATCAAATAACTCAGTCACTTAGTGGAATTATAGGATTTAGATATGACTTTGTACATCTTAATGTATTGTATGATATACCTGGTCAAAAAGGTAGTGATAGTATTAAACCGTCTTTCTATTTACCGAGTCTTCATTTGAAATATGATATCAATGACAAACAAATCATTCGCTTTGGTGCAAGTAAAACCTATACCCTTCCCCAATCAAAAGAAATATCACCTTATCAATATGTTAATATTGGATTTACAAGTGAAGGAAATCCAAAGCTAACCTATTCAAATAATTACAATCTTGATTTGAAATGGGAATACTATCTAAAACCAGAAGAGATCATCTCAGCGGGCGTTTTCTATAAATACATAGAAAATCCAATTGGACGAGTTGATAAAGGAAATTCGGCTGGCTTGCTTACGTATGATAACATTGGAAAAAATGCGAATGTTTTAGGATTTGAAACAGAAATTAGAAAAACAATCTTTCAAGCAAGAGATATAGATTTGTTATTAGAAAATCGTTTAACTAGTGGTATTAATTTTTCTTATATTCTTACACAAACAAAACTTCATGTTTCAAACACACCTGAAAGAATATCGAAGTTAGAAGGTGCTTCACCTATTATAATTAATTTAGATTTAACATACCATTATACTAAACGGAATTTTGGTATTACAACTTCGATTGTTTTCAACTATTTCAGCGACCGAATATTCACCATTGGAACATTGGGGTATCAAGATATTATAGAAAAAGGAATACCTACTATTGATTATATTTTAGGTTGTAGAATCAATAAACGTTTTGGTTTAAAAATTAAAGTAGCAAATGTTTTAAACCCTACTTTTCAGTTATCCAGAAAAGCATTTGGATCAAATGACAGAATAATATTAAATAGCTATAAAAAAGGTATTAATTTTAGTTTAGGGGTTAGTTTTGATTTATAAGATCGTAACAAAAACTCAATAATTCTGTAATCTGATAGTAATAATTAAACAAGAATTTTGTCATGTAAAAAAAGATAATAATTTAAAAAATTTCAAAACATGAAATCAAAAAAAGTAAACTTTAGTAAAATTGCCTTTGCAATGATGATTACAACACTTCCATTAGTGTCTTGTAAAAAAGAAGGTTGTACAGATGTTAATGCAGCCAATTATAGTGAAAAAGCCAAAAAAGATGATGGTTCTTGTACTTATAATATTGCTGGTGAATTAGTTGGTAGTATTTCTGGCACAAAAACATTAGATGCGTCAATATCTTATTTAATTACAGGCCCCGTTATAGTTGAAGAAGGTGCTGTATTAAATATTCCAGCGGGTACAACTATCAAAGCTAAGAAAGGCTTTAATAATTACATATTAGTTTTGCAAGGTGGGAAAATAAATGTTAATGGAACTGCAGAAAAACCAGTAAGAATCACTGCAGACATAAGTAATGCTCAACCTGGACATTGGGGTGGATTAATAATCAATGGTAGAGCTCCTTTAGCTGGAGGAACAATCGGTAGTACAGAAATTAGTTCTGCACATCAATATGGTGGTACAGATCCAAATGATAATTCAGGAAGTATTACTCACCTAATTTTGGAATACACTGGCGCACGTTCTAGCGCTGATGTTGAACACAATGGATTAACTTTAAATGGAGTTGGAAATGGTACAATTATAGAAAATATTTATATTCCAAACGGAGCTGACGATGGGGTAGAATTATTTGGTGGGACAGTAAATATAAAAAATATATTTGTTGTAAATTCAGATGATGATATGTTCGATTTTACTCAAGGATATACAGGAACAATCGAAAATGCATATGGTATTTGGGAAGCTGGATATACTAGTACTGAGTCTGATCCTAGAGGAATTGAAGCCGATGGAAATCTAGATGGAAATTTCCCTTCACAAACTGGTCAATCTAATTTTATTGTAAAAAACCTCACAATAGATTTAAAAATTACCGTAGCTACAGATGGAGACGCATCTAATGTGACGAATAAAATGCAAGATGCAATAAAAATTAGAAGAGGTGCTAAAATAAATGTAATAAACGCATTAATTAAAGGAAGTGGCACAGTAATTGATCTAATTGATTTTACTGATGGTAAAGGCACTGGTGATGCAGGTTCTACAATCAGTTTAACAAATAGTTTAAACAATACTATCTTAGGTAAATTAGTAAATCCAACAACTGGTTTCCCTGATGCAAAAATTGAAACAGGAAATACAGGTTGTCCTTCCAATCTATTTCATTGGACAAATTACAACTTTTAAAAATGTTCTTAAATAAATAATAGTTCAAATTATAATTTAAAGGCGCAGAAATAATTGTTTTTTGCGCCTTTAATTATGAAAGTAAAGTTCGTTGGAATTGTTTTATTATTTTTGAAAAACAAAAAACGTAAATCACACAGAAAATAACCAAAAGCGTAATGAATTCTTTTAATAATAACAAAATAGAAACTCCAAAAATTTTATTAGTCGATGATGATCAAAACATTTCAGAAATTTTAGAATTTAATTTAAAAAATGAAGGTTTTGAAGTTGTTTCTGTCTTTTCTGCAGAAGAAGCTTTACAGAAAAACATTCCTGAATACAATCTTATTTTACTCGATGTAATGATGGGAGGAATGTCTGGTTATAAATTAGCTGAAAAATTAAGGTCAGAAAAAATTAACGTTCCTATTATTTTTTTAACCGCAAAAGATACTGAAAATGACATGTTAACTGGTTTTTCTGTAGGTGGCGACGATTATATTTCAAAACCATTTTCAATCAAAGAAGTTATTGCCCGAATTAAATCTATATTAAAAAGAAGCTCTCTCAAAGAAGAACAAAAATCTATCAATACAGAAGATAGTTTAAAAATTGGTGATTTATCTATTTTCTTTGTTCTTAAAGAAGTATTTATTGGTAGTGAAAAAATTAACCTTACAAAAACCGAGTTTGAGCTATTGGCTCTACTAGCAAAAAAATCTGAAAAAATATTTTCTAGACAGGAAATGATTGATATTCTATGGAGTGAAACTCCCTATATTACTGAACGAACTATAGATGTTCATATCACTCGACTAAGAAAAAAATTAAAAAATTATGCTGCTGTCATAACGAATCGATCAGGATACGGGTATAGATTCAATGCTGATGTTAGCTAAATTATACTATTTGATGTTTGATATTCCTTATTAAAAAAGTTATGAAATTAAGCTACAAACAACAACTTTTTCTGTATTTTGGACTTCTATTTACATTATTTACTATATGTATTATCTTTTTAGAAAGGTCACTTGAAAAAAAATTAAAAACACAAGCTTTAGAAGATCAACTTGAAGTATATACAACTATTATTGACAGAAAAATTAATAATACTAATATAACTAACAATAATATTTCTGAAATCCAATTACTTTTCCCTAATCATCTAAGAATTACATTAATCAATTTCAATGGAGAAGTTACTTTTGATAATTCAATTACTTCTTATTTAGAACTGAAAAATCATAAAAATAGACCTGAAATTATTGATGCAAATCTACATGGAAAAGGCTCAAATATTAGAAAATCAGCATCCAATCATCATCCATATCTATATTTTGCAAAAAAAACAAAAACACAATTTGTTCGTGTGGCACTTCCATACAATATACAGACACAAAATTTTTTGAAAGCAACTAATGGCTTTATTTACATTATAATCTTATTTTTTGTAATTGCTATACTAATTATTCACAAAATTACTGAACGATTTGGTTTAACAGTAAAACAACTCCGTGATTTTGCAGTAAACAAAGATAATTTCTCATTCAAATTTCCAAATGATGAATTTGGAGAAATTGGTAAAAAAATAACCGAAAATTATATTAAATTAGAAGATAGTCAAAAAAATTTAATTCTCGAAAAACAAAAACTTCTGAAACACATTCATATTTCAGAAGAAGGCATTTGTTTTATTTCTGACAAAAACGAAATACAATTTTATAATGGATTATTTATACAATACCTTAATTTTTTAGCTGACTATTCGACAAGTAATCCTAATGCTGTATTTGAGTTAAAATTATTTCATCAAGTTCATGAATTTATAAGTAAAAAAAATGATAGTTATTTTGAAACGCAATTAAAAAATCATGGAAAAATTGTGTCACTCCGTATAACTGTTTTTGAAGACATGAGTTACGAAATAATTCTAAATGATATTACTCAACAAGAAAAAACAAGACAATTAAAACAAGAAATTACAGGGAATATTGCTCATGAATTACGTACTCCTATTGCTGGAATTAGAGCTTATCTAGAAACTGTTTTAGAGCAATCAATTTCTGATGATAAAAAAGAACATTTTATAAAGCAAGCATATCTACAAACTATTTCGCTATCTGAATTGATCAAAGATATGAGCTACTTATCAAAAATTGAAGAAGCACCGAAATCCTTTCCCATGGAACAAATCAATTTAAACTCATTACTATTAAAAGTAGAATTAGAAGTTGATGAATTACTTAAAAACAAACAAATTAAAATGAATTGGAACTTTCCAAATGAATTTACTCTTAAAGGTAATTATAACCTAATTTATTCTATTTTTAGAAACCTAGTTGAAAACACAATTCGTTATGCAGGTGGAAATATACAGATAAATATAACCCTTATCAATCAAGATACAAATTTTTATTATTTTTCTTATTATGATTCTGGAGTTGGTATAAAAGATGAAAAACATTTAAATCGTATTTTTGAACGTTTTTATCGAATTCATGAGGGTAGAACAAGAGATTCTGGTGGCACTGGACTAGGCTTGTCAATTGTTAAAAACGCCATTATATTTCATAAAGGTTCCATAATAGCAAGAAATCGTAAAGAAGGAGGTTTAGAATTTTTATTTCAATTAAGTACCGATATTAATTGAATTATGTAAAAAAAGAGGATGATTGTGCATTTTTCAAATCTATTTTAGACAAATACTTGCTAACATTGATTTCACTTTGCTAGGTGTTATGTATTTACTTTCTCCACTCTTATTATTAATAACCTAAATGGGGTTTTATATGGAACTCAGGTTAAAGTATTCAACGATACCTATTCGTATGCAGTCCAGTAAAATGTTAAACGCCCCTTATTAAAATCAAATCTTGAGAAGTAAAATTGGTTTCAGTTTTATGAACTAATTCTAAAATCCAATTTTTTTATCTTCTACTTTTGTAATAGCTATGTCATGATTTGCAAATAGTTTTTCAAATCCTGCATTATCAATTCCTTTCACACTACATGTGAACTCTTCATTATTATTCGTAATAAACGCCAATTCTTTTTTGTGGAGATTGGTATCCAATGCATACGTCATTTTAATTTCTTTAATATCAGAAATAGCAATCGACCATTGATTTTTTTTGGTCCAATACGTTCGAAGGACAACAGTTTCATTATCTCCTTTCAGAACTGTTAATGTCAACGCATTAAACACAAAAGGGAGAACTATTAAAAATTTTGCAATGTCGCCCAATCTCAGGTCACTGAAGCTTTCTATAGTTAAGAACAAGATAACAGTAACTGCTAATGTTAACATCAATAAAAAATAAGAAAAAAAGATGTTGGAGCTTGATAGCTCCCAATAATTCGGTTTGAGTTTCATCATTTAAAAAAGTAAATCAAAAATAATATTTTTCAGTGTATAATAGCGTTTATTGGCATTGTTAGGAAAACATATCTAGCAAACTTGTCTTTCTCTATGAGAATGCAAAGATTTACATTTATTTTTAGTGACACAATAGTACAAATGTACTATGTGAGTAAAAAACATTGAGTCGTCCTAAAATAGGTTGACAGTTTTTAATAAAATTTAATTAGACCGATGGAGACTTTCTTCATCGGTTTTTTCATGCACAAAATTAGGGGTTTTCATTTTTAAATTCAAATGAGGTCTTTTATTATTATAGATTTCAATAGACTCATCGATTAATTTATGAAGCTCCTCCTTGTTTTTACATTTATAAAGTAAAAATTCGTTTTTCAATATACCATTAACTCTTTCTGCTAATGCATTCTGATAACAATCATATCCGTCCGTCATTGACGGTGTAATATTGTTTAATTTGAGTTCTTTTTGATAGACATCTGAGCAATATTGTAGTCCTCGATCAGAATGATGAATAGAAGATTTATTCGTTCTTTTGTTCTTAATAGCCATTCGTAATGCTTTTACAACATTCTCAGCACTCATATCATCACTTAAATGATATCCCATTATTTTACGACTATATGCATCTGTAACTAGAGAAAGATAATGCGTCTTCTCTTGACTTTTAATATATGTAATATCACTTACAAATACCTGTTCAGGCTCTTTTACATCTAAACCTAAATATAAATTTGGGTGCTTTCTTAACCAATGTTTCGAGTTAGTTGTTTTTGTATAATTTTTTCTTGGCTTTACTAACATATTTTCTGATCTTAAGTAATCAAATAATGCATCTCGTCCTATTTTAACGGACATTTCCGAAAATTTATCACTTAATAGATAATATAATTTTCTTGTTCCAATTTTAGGCATCTGCATTCTTATTTCCATTACAGCACTCTTAACCTGCTTTAATTCTTGGTTTCGAAAAACAATGCGTTTTTCTTTTTTATAAATCGATTGCCTACTTATCCCAAACAATCGACAAGTGTGCGAAAGGCTTACTCCTCGCTCTTGTTGAAATCTTCTGATTGTTTGGGTAAAAACTTTTTTCGAATAGCTGTTCCATATTGCTTATCTGATAAATCAATCATGTAATTAAGCATCTCATTCTTAAGTTTTTGATCAGCTAATTCTTTCTCTAAACGCTTGATTTTTTGAGCTGGCGTTTCATTGATACGAGGTACTTTCATAGAATGAATATTTGGTTTTTTCCAGTCTAAATTACCAAATTTTCTTAACCAAACCAAAACAGTACTTCTACCTTGAATACCATAAAGCTTTTGAGCCTGTTTATAAGTCATTTCGCCTTTTTCTACTTGTGAAACAACACTCAATTTAAAGCCCAAATTGTAATCTCTTTGCGTGCGTTTCTTCCTTTGTTTCTCTTGTTTTTCCATAATAAGTCTAAATGTTGTCAACTTATTTCAGGACGGGACATATATTTAAAAAAATAGGCTACTCGAATAAATAGCCTATGAATATTTAATAACCTGTGGTGCATTTGTAAAACAAAAAAATAGCACGCTATGGGTAATCACTTGATATTCAATAAATCATAATTAATCTAAAGATTTCTTACCAACTTAGTTGGCGCGAAATGACAGCAATCAGGTGTATAAAAAAGGATGGAAGGTGACGACTGAGTCGTCGCCTTCCATCTCCTAAACATCAATAAGTGCCGTCATTCCGATAAATCGCTTCGGTTTTTGAGGAATCTTTTTATCTTGAAACAATTGCTTTCTATCTACAATACACAACGGATTTTAATAACCTGAGATTCTGTGTTAATAGTTAAAATTTATAAAATTGCTTGCAAAATAATTGCCACAATTGGTGGTATCAACCCACCCGCAAGCAACCATTTCCCTCTTCCTTTTAAACCATTTTTACCTTTAAGAATGAATAACCCGGTAACAGTTATAACAATGAGTAAAAAAGCAAAAATATCAGAAGCCCATTTCCAGCCTTTCAAGCTGTTTTTGTGAATCACATTGACTTCATAGAAAAAAGGTCGCTTTGTGACATGCTCATAAGTTGCTTTTTTTTGGTTTAAATAAACATGTAATGTAGCACTTGGATAATAAATTTTCACTTGATCCTTTGTTGGGAAATCATACACATTAAACTTATCTTCTCCTACAAGTTGTCCAAATTTCAGAACATCTTTGTCCGTAATTTTATTAGCTTCATATACCTTATCCAATTTTACATTTTTTTTCACCAAAATAAAATCAGAATTCCAATCATCCACATGATTTAAAGCAATTCCAGAAATGGAATAAACGATAATTAGAGCCGAGAAGAAGTAGCCTAAATCCCGATGAGTTGCCAGATTTAAGCGTCTGATTTTAGTCTTGTTTTTTTTAAGCCAACTTTTCATACAAAAATTAATTACTAGATGATTCAACTTTTTTCAAGTAGTCAGCAGTTATATCGATTACCCATTGTTCAATGTTTTTATCAGGTAAAATAGCATCCGTTTTGTAGTAAACTTTGTCTTTATGATTTTTAACCTTTTTAACTCCACCTCCAATGATGTTGTTTTGGAATTCTTCGTCATGTGCAACAAGAACTGGAATTACGATTGCGGTTTCCTTTTTGGCTAGTATTTCATTAATAGCATCAGTCGTTTTTTGAGAATCATAGTGCACTAAGTGTCCGCACCATCCATAGCTGTGTTCGGTAATTCCTAATTCTTTCTTCACGTAATCACCAACTTCATTGAATAACTCCGTCCATTCTTTATCGTATTGAGCATCACCATAACCAATTAATACAACACCTTCGCTTGCAGGGTTTTTACTCATAGCTTTAGCTCTTCTAGCTACATTTTTCTTTAAAATATCAGTAAAATCCAAGTTTGGAGCCAAATAAGTATTCGCTTTAGGCTTGTAAATTTTTATATTTTCTAACTTAAACGATTCTTTTGATTGAGGATCGGTTTTTTGTCCCATTATAGTTGGTATATCATCAAATGTATGCGAACTAACTGTCAAAAAGATAGGAACAACAATAATATCTGAATATCCTTCATCATCAAACTCCTTTAAACGTGTAGCGATAGATGGCTCCGTATATTCCATAAAGGCTGTTTTTATACCTTTAATTTCTCCACTTGCAAGAATTCGAGAACTAACATTTTTCTCTAAATCCACTAATGCATTTCTCCATGTTTCTGATCTTGAACCATGATTTACTAGCAACAAACCAATTTTTTTATCACTTTTTTCATGTCCATCTGAGCTCTCTGAATTGTTATTGCAAGAGGAGAAAAAAAGTGAAACAGCAAAAAAGAAAAGAATAGCTGTAAATTTTGAGTGTAATTTTGTGTTCATTTCAAATATTAATTTAGACTAATTATAAATAAAGCGGTGCAAAAATATTCTTTTGATTTAAATATTACAATCACTAAAAAGAGGTATTTTTCAATCAAAAAAACCTTGTAATTACATTTTTTTTTAAAAAAATAAATTTTAAATCAAAATAATTACTAATTTTGAGATAAGACTTCTGGTATTTTTAATACCATACTATTACAAATTTATGGATATGATTACTATTTCTTCAAAGAAAAATAGTTTTATAAAGCACGTGTTATTCTGTTTTGTACTACTCTTTTCATTCAACATAATTGCACAAAAAGATACGCTATTTTGGTTTGCAGCTCCAAATGCTTCAAATGGACTAGGAGATGTGCCAATAGGTTTAACAATTACTAGTTATTCCAATGCTGCAAATGTCACTATTAGCTTGCCTGCAAATGGTGGCTTTACACCTATAACTATTTCTTTACCAGCCAATTCTAGTCAAACAATTGATTTAAGTAGCTTTGTTGCTTCTATCGAATCACCTAGCTCAAATACGGTCAATAACAACGGTATAAAAATTACATCTTCCAACTTAATTAGCGTACTTTATTCCATTGATAGTCCAAACAATAAAGAACTATTTAGTTTAAAAGGAAACAACGCATTGGGCGATAATTTCTATACTCCTTTTCAAAAAAATTTAAACAGTGTTTCTGCATCGCCGAGTGCTTATTCTGGCTTTGAAATAGTTGCAACAGAAAACAACACTACCGTATTGATTACTCCAAAAGCAGCTATTACTGGTCACGCTGCAAACGCAACATTTTCAATCATTTTAAACGAAGGACAAACATATAGTGCAAGAGATGTTGATGGTTTGGCTACAACAAGTTTAGCTGGTTCTATCATTTCATCCAACAAACCAATTGCTGTGACGCTTTTTGAAGATGGACTTTCTTACAATGCTTCGGTCAACACTTCATGTTTTGACGCAATAGGTGAGCAATTAATGAATATCAATCGTTTAGGGACGAAATACATTGTACAAAAAGGTGCAGGAACAAATAATGATTTGGTGTATATTTTAGCAACCCAAAATGGTACGAATTTAACCATTCACACTTCTACAACATCAACTGCAACCATTAGTTGGGGTGAAACACATTTATTGACATTGTCTGATGATGTTGCATATATTGAGTCCAACAAACCTATTTATGTATATCATGTAAGTGCACTGGATTGCGAATTGAGTAGTACCATTGTGCCTAGTGTATTCTGTGCTGGAAATTACGATGTGTCACTATATAGAAATACAGCAGATGATTTTGGTGTTACTGTTTATACACGTACGGGTTACGAAGGACTGTTTACTGTAAATGGTACTTCTGGCATCATTGATGCTTCTGATTTTGCTACAGTTCCAGGATCTTCTGGAAATTTAAAAGTGGCTCAAAAATTCTTCACACTTGCAGAAGTACCTAATTCATCATTCATTACTATTGCCAACTCGGGTGATATTTTTGGATTAGCCACAATTCAAGGTTCATCAACAACAGGATACAGCTATTCATTTGTAACAGAATATTCAAGTACACCATTTGTTGATGCAGGAATTGATGGGGCTGTTTGTGCCAATGTTGGATATTCTTTAAACGGGTTTGTTGGTGGAGGCTCGTTAAATGGAACTTGGAGTAGTTCTGGGTATGGAACTTTTACAAATGGCTTGAACAATTTGATAAATGAATACGTGCCAAATCCACTAGATGTATTTGTAAATCCTGTTAAAATTATTCTTACGTCTGATGCTACTTGTCCATCACAGAAAGACACGCTTTATCTAACAGTTAATCAGTTACCACTGGTAAATGCTTCGGCAGACCAGACAGTTTGTGCTAACAATGCTGAGACGACACTAAATGGGTCCATTCAAGGAGGTGCGTTAACAGGAATTTGGACAACTTTAGGTAGTGGCTCTTTCGCTCCTGACCCAACTTTGTTAACAGCAACGTACACCCCTTCAACAGCAGATATTACAAACGGTAGTGTTCAATTGGTTTTAACATCAACCAATAATGGAAATTGCCTCGCTGAAACCGATACCCTAGAAATTTTCATAACACAACCTCCAGTTGCAACAATTACACAAGATACCATTATCGTTTGTGCTAATAATAATGTGGTAACATTAAGCGGTAACATTTCGGGACCAACAACAACCGGTGTGTGGAATACAAGTGGTGATGGAATATTCTCTCCTAATAATATCTCATTAAGTACAACTTATTATCCAGGATTAAATGATATAAACAACGGTAATTGTTGGATTTATTTGCGCTCAACATCCAACGGAAATTGTATTGCAGCCAAAGACAGTGTCTATCTACAATACACTCCTGCGCCTAGTGTAGATGCTGGGGTAAACCAATTAATTTGTACAAACGATTCTCAAATAACATTGAATGGGTCGGTTACAGGTGGCTCAACAACAGGAATTTGGTCTGGTGGAAGTGGTTCTTTTTCTCCATCCAATACAGATTTAAACGCTGTATATACACCAACAGCCAGCGAAATAAATTCAGGAAACATCGCATTAACGTTAACAGCTACAAATTTTGGTACGTGTAGCTCTGTAAATGATGTTGTACAATTCATCTTTGTTGCGCCACCACACGCCAATTACAATGCAGGTGATAATTGTTTTGGAGATAGCACTAATTTTGTAAATTATTCATTGGCTGGTTATGGTTCTATTACTCAAACTGAATGGATTTTTGGAGATGGTACTACTTCAACCAATTTAAATCCAACACATTTTTATACATCAAGCGGTCAGTATTCGCCAATTTTGATAGTTACAAATAGCAATGGTTGTAAAGACACCATTTCCAACTCTATAACAATTTTTGATAAACCAACAGCTAACTTTAATTATTCTGTTGACTGTGACAACAACCTTCGAACGGTTTATTTTACAGATGCATCAACACCACTGAGCCAAGTCAATTATTGGTACTATGATTTTGGTGGACAAGGAGTTTCTCTTTCTCCAAATCCAGTACAAACGTTTTTTAATCCTGGTAGCTACACCGTTTCACACATTGTGAAGACAATAAATGGATGTAGTGACACCATCAATCAAGTATTGCAGATAACACCTTTACCAGAAGCTGGGTTTGCATACAATTTTTCAAGTGGTGTTAATGTTGGTACAACCTACAATTTTATTGATACATCTTCTTACGCAACCTCTTTTCTTTGGTCTTTTGGAAATGGCAAAACTTCAACAGAACAAGATCCTTCAACAATTTATTTCCAAAATGGAACATTTCCTGTTGTGCAATATGTGTATGACCATTTAGGTTGTTATGATAGTACGATGACTTGGGTTACAATCAATAATGTCACACAAGAAATAAACACATTAATTCCAAACGTTATTTCACCAAATGGAGATGGATTAAACGATGTTTGGAAACTATCATTTATTGAGTTGCTATATCCGAATGCAATCGTTGAAATTTTTAACGAATGGGGTCAATTACTATTTAGATCAGAGGGATATCAAACGCCTTGGGATGGAACTTATCACAATAAAGAGGTGCCTGATGGAAATTATTTCTACATCATTAACCTTAATGCAGATGTTGAACAACCTATTTACAAAGGAGTGCTATTAGTACTGAGAAAAAAGAAATAAACTATGAAAAGACTTCTTTATATAACGCTACTTGTCTTGTTTGTATCTTTCAATACACAAGCACAACAAATTGGTATTTATTCAAATTATATGATGAATACCTTTTACTATAACCCTGCTGTAGCTGGCAGTCAAGGTGTATATGTATTAAATGCAGGATACCGCAATCAGTGGGTTGGATTCAAAAACGCTCCATCTATTTTCAATTTTAATGTCCATGGATCGTATAAAAGTGAAGGGAAAATTGGTTATGGACTTGGTCTGTACAACGAAAGTACTGGATTAATGAATACAACAGGCTTTCATCTAACGTATGCGCACCACTTCAAATTGACAGAGAATTTAAAATTAGCATTGGGTGTGCAACCTGGTTTTCTTCAATACAAATTTAGATTGTACGACGCAATTATTGCAGATGAAGGTGATCAAGTGCTTTTAGGGAGTGTTTATTCCACAAATGCATTGGATGTAAATATGGGATTCAACTTATACTCAGAAAAGTTCTTTGTCATGGCTTCCGCTCAAAGATTGCTAGGAAAAGCAATAAAATTTACAGGGTATAATTCACAATTGCAGTTTCATTACAATTTTATTGCTGGTTACAATTTTAATTTTGAGAAAAAGAAATTTGACTTTCAACCTAGTATCTTAATTCGCTACACTAAACCTGCTCCAGTACAAATATCGGGTATGTTGAAATTTATGTACAACAAACAATTCTGGTTGGCAACAATTTACCGACACGATGAAGCAATAGGTATCAATGCCGGCTACACATTTAAAGAAAGATACACCATTTCTTATGGCTATGATTTTTGTATTAACAAATTAAGAAAATACACTACTGGTTCTCATGAAGTCATGATTTCAATTATCCTCAATAAAAAGAAACCAACGTTGCAAGAAGAAGACGAAAAGTTAAACAACAGTATTCTTGAGGAAACGAAAATGAATTCTAATAAATAAAGCGAATTATGAAAAATCTAAAAATACTATTCATACTTACATTTTTTTTATTGATAGCTCCACTATCAAAAGCGCAAATTGATACAGTGTTTTGGTTTGCTGCACCTTGGGTTACTACTGGTCACGCACAAAACAAACCTGTTGCCCTAAGATTTTCTTCGTTCAACAATCCTACAAGCGTACATTTGTACCAACCAGCAGGATCGTATGATACTACATTTACCATTGCTCCCAATTCATTGAAATCAGTGTTTCTTGATCACATCATTAGTACAATCGAATCAAAACCTGCAGACTCACCATTAAATTATGGTTTAAAAATTGAAAGCGATTACCCTATGACCGTTGTTTATGAAGTATTAACTGTCGTAAACAATCCAGAGACATACTCCTTAAAAGGAACAAATGGCATTGGACTTGAATTTGTAACGCCTTTTCAAACAAGATGGCGAAATGGATCGTATTCACCATCTCCAAAACAAATGTTTTGTATTGTAGCAACAGAAAACAACACAACTGTTTGGATTACTCCAAGAGCAGCTATTTTGGGGCATCCAGCTGGTGTAACTTACTCAATTACACTTAATGAGGGGCAAACTTATACAGCTGAAAATGCAACGCAATTAACCAATACTCCTGGTAACAATTTAAGTGGCTCTATTGTTGTTGCCGACAAACCTATTGCTGTAACTGTTTCAGATGACTCCGTTTGGGAGGAAAATGGTGGTGGCTGTAGAGATTTAATGGGTGATCAGATTGTTCCTGTAGAAGTAATTGGAAACGAATACATTGTTAACAAAGGTAGTATGAATGCCTCAGCTAATGAAGGTATTTTTGTAGTTGCAACAGAAAACTTTACTGAGGTAACTATTACAACAATCAATGGGTCTTCTACCCAATTATTAAATCAAGGTGATACGTGGGATTATTCCATCACTGAATTACTTACACATGTCCAATCAGACAAACCTATATATGTATTACAAGCCAGTGGTTTTGGCTGTGAATTAGGTGAAGCACTACTTCCGCCTATTAACTGTGCTGGTTCTTCTCAAGTAAGTTTTACTAGAACAAATTCTCAAGGATTCTTTTTAAATTTATTGTGCCCTACATCTGCTACAGGGAACTTTCTCTTAAATGGTAGCAATGCATTGATTCCTAATACAGCCTTTAGCGTAGTACCTGGTACAGGTGGACAATGGAGTGGAGCACAGATTTCATTTACTACAGCTGATCTTCCTGTAAATTCTTCCAATTTCATTGAAAACACTTCTGATTTCTTTGCATTAGGGGTCATTAATGGAGGTTCTACAACTGGTTGTTATTACCACTACATGTCTTCTTTCTTGCGAAGAACATACACAAATGCAGGAAAAGACACTACTCTATGTAATGGTGCACCTTCTATTTCTCTGAGTGGATCTGTAAAAGGCGCTACTACAACTGGTAGTTGGTCAGTTGTTAACGGAACGGGTAGTTTTCAAAATGCAACTTCTTTAAATACATTGTATTATCCTACTTCAAGTGATTATGCACAAGGAGAACTTTCATTTGTATTAACTTCAACCGGTAGTTGTAATCCTGTTACAGACACCATGAAGGTAAGTTTTATTCAAGCTCCTGTTGTTACTGCTAGCGACAATCAAACATTTTGTAAAAACAACATTCCATCCATCGTTATATCTGGAGGTGTTCAATTTGCCACCACAGCAATTTGGTCAGGTGGAAATGGTGGATCTTTTGGAAATCCTAACGATTTAACAACAACTTATGTTCCATCTCCGGCTGAATTAGCAGCTGACAGTGTTGCACTTTATCTAACATCTGCAGGTAGTTTCTTTTCTTGTCCTAGCGATGAAGATACAGTCATCATCTATTTTACACCCGCTCCAGCAGTTAACGCAGGTTCTGATATTTTCATCTGCTCAGATGCAACGGTTTTAAATCTCAATGGAAGCATTACTGGTGGTTCAACTTCAGGCGTATGGACTACCAATGGAAATGGTGCATTTTCGCCAAGTGAATTAAATTTATCAACCGATTACTTAATTGACCCTAGTGATATTGCTACTGGATCATTCAATTTAGTACTTACATCTACAAACAACTTAGATTGTTTAGCAGAAACAGATACAATAAACGTTTACATTACGGCACAACCAACGATAACAATAACTTCTTTGGACTCTGTTTGTTCATCCAGTACTATCATTCAATTAAACGGGACTATTACTGGCGGTTTTGGGGCACAATGGACAACAAGTGGTTTTGGAAGCATAACAAATGCCAATTCACTTAATACATACTACAATGTTAGCCCTGTTGATACTACATCTGGATTTGTTGATTTTAGGTTATATACAACTGGTGTTTGTGCTGGATTATCCGATTCTATTCGCATACATTTCATTCAAGCTCCAATTGTTAACGCTGGACCAGATCAAAGCTTATGCCAAAACAGCATGGTGCAACTCAATGGGGCAATATCCGGTCCTTCTCCGTTAGGTAGTTGGTCAACACTTGGCACAGGAAACTTTGTTCCGGGCAACAACTTCTTATCTACAATTTACGTGCCATCAGTTGGAGATGTTTCCAATGGTTCAGTTAAATTGATACTTGAATCTACAAATAATTACGGTTGTACTGTTGATAATGACACACTGACCGTTCTGTTTAAGGAAATTCCAGATGCCGATTTCACTGTCAATTCAGTTTGTCAAGGTGTTAATGCTAGTTTCATCGATCAATCTACTTTTAACTCTGGAACGATAACTAATTGGCAATGGAATTTTGGCAATGGATTAAGTTCATCGGTACAAAATCCACAACATGCTTATTCTAATGGAGGAATTTACAACGTTGAACTTGTGGTAACAGGAAATAACAACTGTACAGATACTTTGGTTAAAGCTATACAAATTTATTACAACCCTACCCCAGCATTTACCAATACAAACGCATGTGAAGGAAATCCAATTTATTTTACCGACTATTCAACCATTGCAGAAGGAGCAATTTTAAGTTGGTATTATGACTTTAATGGTTTTAGCACTAGTAGTGATCAAAATCCAAACTATTCATTCCCTATTGCCGGTGTTTATCCTGTAACTCTCACTGTTACGTCTGATCATGGTTGTCAAGCATCTTTAACAAACAATGTAGCAGTGATCCAAAGTCCATCGGCAAGTTTCTATGCAGTACCTAATCCTGCTGTTGTTGGGCAAACAATTGATTTTACAGATCAATCAACAGGAACAAATATTGTGAATTGGTATTGGAATTTTGGTGATGGATCAGCTAATAATCAGCAAAATTCCCAACATAGTTATACTACCGGAGGCGCATATACAGTCACATTCACCGTTACCGATGCAAATAATTGTTACGATACTGTTTCTCACACCATTTCAGTCGAATTACTTCCTGTACTTCCTACAGGATTTACACCAAATGGTGATGGTGAAAATGATGTATTTATCATTCGAGGCGGACCATTCAAAACCGTTGATTTTAAAATTTATAGCAATTGGGGAGATTTAATTTTCACTTCTGATGATCAATCTATTGGTTGGGATGGTACACACAAGGGACAAGATGCACCTGTAGGTGTTTATACTTGGACATTTGTTGTTGAAATGGGAAATGGTCAAATTATTAAAAAATCAGGAGACGTAACTCTACTAAGATAAAACACTATGTATAAATTAATCATTATACCGGTCATATTCTTTACGCTTACAGTTAGAGCGCAAGATGCCCATTTGTCGATGTATGACATGGCACCATTGTTTTTAAATCCATCAATGACGGGTGTTGTAGATGGTGACTTTAGACTGCATGCACAATATCGAACACAATGGAAAGCTGTCAATTTTAAACCTTATACATCGTATTTGTTCAGTTTTGATATGCCGATTAAAAAATGGAGTTTTGGGGTTCAATTAAATAACTTTAGAGCAGGTTATGGAAACTTCAATGCATTTCAAGGATTGTTATCAACGTCATACAATACAGCGATAAATAAAAACAAAACACATTTTCTATCATTTGGTGTGCAAGCTGGTATTTCTCAAAAATCCGTCGAATATCAATTGCTATCTTTCAACAATCAATATTCACTATATGGGGGTGGATCATTTGATCAAACCGTAACATCTGGTGAAAATTTTAAAGGACAATCGGTTATCCTTCCAGCATTAAACGCAGGAATAATGTATTATTATGCAAAACCAACTGCTCGACTCAATCCTTTTATAGGTGTATCTGCTTTCAACTTATTGCATTCAAAAGAATCGTTTTATGGAGTTGAAAATCGCTTGCCTTTAAGGTATTATGTGCATTTGGGAACTCGAATCAATATTACAGAAACATTCTACATCATTCCTAAAGTTTTGGGTATGTTGCAAAAGAATTTCTTTGAACACACCTATGCTTTAGAATTGGGTTATTACTTTAAAAACAGTGATTTTTACTTGTTAGGTGGTATTATTTTTAGAGCAAAAGACGCAATGGTTGTAACACTTGGCGCAAAGTGGAATCAATTTATACTAAAAATGGGGTACGATGTTAACGTTTCCACACTTTCACGTGTTTCTACTGGTAGAGGTGGATTTGAGATTGGGTTAACCTATGTACATAAAAAGAAGGAAAATAAATTCGAGAAAATTTGTCCAAGACTATAACTTTATTGATTTTGATGATGAAAAAAATACTATTCATATTGTTTTATTTAACTGCGTTTTCAGGGTTTTCTCAATCAAAAATGGTTTGGTTAAACACTGCTGATAAATGTTTCGAGAAAAAGGATTATTACAATGCCTTAATTTATTATCAAAAGGTTGTAGATGATACCATCGCTTTGAAGTCGGATATCCTGCCATACGAAGTGCAACTGGCCAATAGAACTTTATCCAAAAAAATTAAAGGTGATAGAAAAGTGACTTTAGAAGAATACACGCATCACCAAATAGCAATGTGTCATCAACTCACATACGACTATAAAAGAGCAGAAACTCAATTTGAAAAAACATACCAATCCAAAGGGTATCCAAACGATGCTTTCTACTACGGAAGCGCGTTAAAAAACAACGAAAAATACAGCAAAGCGATTGATATTTTGGAAGCTTATGTTCGTTCCAATCCTTCATCCGATTCACTTGTTGAATTAGCCATTGCTTCCATTCAAGGTTGTAATTTTATTTTAAACGATGCAAAAGCTAAAACCGAAGCAATCGTTCGACTAGCTGATACTTCTGTTTTTAATAAAGGTACTTCATCTTTTGCCGTGTCCTATTTTGGAGGATACAACCGTTTGATGTTCACTTCAGCAAGACCTGGAGGTGTTATCCTAAAACCAGAGCAACAATCCGAGTACTTGTGCGATGTTTACTGGACAGAGAAGGATGAGCATGGAAAATGGAAATCGGCAACCAATTTTGGACGTCCAATGAATAGTGCGCAACACGATGCAGCATCCACCGTCAACAATACAAATACCATTTTCTACACACGGTGGAGCGATGACAATAAAAAAGAACAATCAATTTATTTAGCTCGTATGTTTGATTTTAAGTTTTTTGAAGCGTATAAATTAGATGAACGTGTAAATGTTGCAGGATACTCTTCTATTCAACCCAATATCACATTAGATGGCAAAACACTTTATTTTTCGAGTAATCGTCCTGGAGGATATGGTGGTATGGATATTTGGAAAATAGAATTGGATACGTTGGGTAATATTGTTGGAGAAGCTGAAAATTTAGGACCAAAAATAAATTCCAATGCAGACGAAATTACTCCTTTTTTCCACGATGCCACTTCTACTCTTTTCTATAGTTCAAATGGTTTTAATTCCATTGGAGGTTTCGACGTGTTCAAAAGTGATTATGATGCAGAAAAGCATACTTTTTCTATTCCTGCAAACATGGGAACTCCAATCAATTCTAGTTACGATGATACTTATCTGATTTTTGATTCAAAGTTGGACAAAGGATTTTTATCATCGGATAGAGAACCTTGTGAATTTGGGCATTGTTATAACATTTATGAAATTTCAAACAGTGAAATCGTTGTGTCATTGGAAGGGAATTCGTATGTAAAAGGAACGGAAAAAATATTGCCAAATACTACTGTAACAATTAAAGATGTGAAAGGGGTTGCCAATAATTACAACCTTGTAACCGATGAAAATGGATATTACAAGGTAAATATAACTATTGGTGAAGAAATCTTTCTAAAAGCACAAAAAGAAGGTTATTTTGCCGATGCTGGAGTTATCAATACGGAATCTATAACAGAATCAATGGTGTTGCGACAAGATTTCTATTTGGATAAAATTCCAGAACGAGAAATCCGAATTGATGGTATTGAATACGATTTTGACTCGGATAAACTTCGTCCTGAATCCAAAGAAAAACTGGATATTATTGCTAAATTCTTAGAATTGAATGACAACTTGGTTGTTGAAATTAATTCACACACCGACTATAGAGGTAGTGATAAATACAACCTTAATCTTTCAAAAAGACGGGCACAATCTTGTGTGAACTATTTGATTGAAAATGGAATTGACAAAAATCGTTTAATCCCAAGAGGATACGGTGAATCTGACCCAACAATCTATATAGATGAAGATAGAAAACCTATTTTAGATAGCGAAGGACACGAAATAATTTTAACGGAGAAATACATTTTAACACTTTCGCCAGATGAACAAGAAAGAACAAATCAATTGAATAGAAGAACAGCATTTAAAGTAGTAGGTGAAAACTTCCAATTGGAATCTTCTAAATAATTTGGATAAATTGATACTTTTGTAAAAAATTAAAAAAAAATGAAAACACTTTGTACAATTATCGCATGCTTTATTTTTTTAATTTCATTTTCGCAAAAGCAAGACATTAAAATTAAAGATGACATTGTTTACGTCAACAGTCAAGAAGTATTTAAAGCAACCACGCAAATGGCGGGAAACACCATCACTATATATAACTTAAATGGTGAACGTTTAATTGTTTTCAATTATCAAACATTCAATGATAACACTAAAATATCTCAATCCAATCCATCTGGAGCTGTTCGATACATTGATGTTACGTTTTTGAATGAGGACATGGATAAGTGTGAAATTCAATCAACTATTAAAAAAGGACTGGTAAAACAAATAATTGAAAATCAACTTATCGATAATGAAGGAAAGCTAAATGATCAGATGGTAAAACAATTTGCACGCATTAATGGTAATAAAATAACAGGAAATAAAAATCATTCAACAACTATCATTATAAATCATTAAAAAAAGGCTCTCACCTCCATACCTGCCGAGTGAATCATCTTATTGCTTTTTGATTTTCTGCCATTGTATTGAATAGATAATTGAAGATTTTTGGAAATCAATCGTTGATAACCAATCGACCATGTGAAATTTAACCCTGGTTTTAACGATTCCAACATCTCAAAACCAAGAGCTGAGCTTTGGATGCCATTGTATTTAATTGAAATCATCTTAAATTCGGCTTGCAAACTTCCTTTTTCTGCTTCGTTGAATTTTACATTTGTACCTATTTCTCCAATGTATGCCGATTCTCCTCCAAATTCTTGCTTGTTGTGCTTTTCCTCATATCTTCCGTTTAAAGAAACACGAAAAGCAGTGCTTGTTTGCAAGCTAAATACTGGTTTAATTGTATAATAATTGATCCCATAATTTCTTCCTGTTGTATAATCAGCTATGGCTGTTTTATTCCCCATCTGACCTTTTGTTTCAATACTAATTTTTTTTGTGATATTCCAACGCACATTGAGTTCATGGTATTCAGTATTGCGAGAGTCAAAACCACTTGCTAAAAGCGTTTTTGTTTGATTCTTTTGATAGGTCCAATCTGCGCCAACTACAGAAGATGTTCGGTTGAAATAAAAGCTATTTCTAAAATCATAAGCCGTAGAAATCAAGTTAGTGTCTCGTACATTCGTAGCAAACGGATTAAATGCATTGATGCCATCAAAATAGTTTGTTTTTCGGTTAATTCTAATCCGAATTTGGTCAGAAAAGCGAGATAATACTTTTAAAACCCCTTTTTTAGATGCCCATATTCGTTCTGGACGCCAAAATAAAGATTGATTGAATTCATTAGAATAAGTTTTCACATATTCACTACTTGGAGTAAATACGCGAATATAACCAGCTTGGTCGGTATATTGTGCAATTTCAAATTCATTCAAATCCTTCACGCCATCTCCATTGTAATCTATCCATGTATAAATTCCTTGTCCGGTATTTACTTGGACGTACATAAATTCTTTTTTCTGTTCCAGTCCAGAACCAACCTCATAGAAGGTGTTCCATGTAAAAGCTGTTTTCCACAAACGTAAACCATAATCAATTCGTCCTAAAATAGAATTTTCGGGAGTTTGTTTGATCAATGTTTCGTCCAAGATCTTCAATTGGCGGTAACTTGAAATAATGGTCAGTGTTTGATTTTTAATTTCTGTCAATCGCAATTCACCTCCTGCAGATTGGGCTTTTGCAGCATTTTTTAATTGAAAACTATCTGAAATCCAATCGTATCGTTCTTGGTAAAACAAGCGGTATTTGTTTTTAATCGAATCACCATTTTCAATGTAAAACTGATAATCGTAAAATTGGTAACTATTTTTTGCAAATGGCATTGCGGACGAAGTAAATGTATTTCGTTCGTGATCATCTTTAAAACCTATTCGCAACCATTTGATACCTTGTGATAAATCCACTTTATGGCGTAAATACTGACTCTTTTCAACCGATTTCCCTTCCAAATAACTACCATCCCAAACTGCTCTAAAGCCTTTTTGCATCCATTTACCATTTAAAGCAGCACGATAACCCGAGTAGTCTTGTCCAATTAAATACTGCTGTCCCTCTGCATTAAAATTACCATAGCGACGATTGATAAAATTAGTTCCAACTGTTGAAGCAATTTGATTTCCGACAAACCCTTTATTTCTTGTGTTCCAGTCTCTATCAAATTCAACTGAACGGTATTGCTCAATTGGTGTATAATTGCGATGTAGTGCTTCAAAGTCTAATTTAGTATCTAACAACCAACGCTTTGTTGAATCCTTTGATAAAGGGATCTTTCCATTGATACGAGCCTTGGCTGCATACCCATCATCGTCTCTTCGATCAAATTTAGAGAAGGTATTGAGGTCGTTATTACTATACGACCATTCTGTTTCTGCAGTAAGGTAATTTGTTATATTGTATTTTGCACCAGCCGTAACCAATTGGCGTTTTTTAGGTGTAATGATTGTTCGATACGGCTCATATTCTCCTTGTGGGATGCCTGCAATCGGCTCTACCCATTGATACACCTTTCCTGTAGCAATGTACTCTTTTAAGACATAATTTCCTCTATTTTTACCGACATTCATAAATGATGCTCTATAAATCGCCAATAGTGGATCTACAGAATGAACCAATACCGAATCATAGCCCAATGTATCCACCATTTTATACATGATTTGATTATCTAAGTACCCAATTGAATCAATGCTGGAAATCCGTGCTAAACTCAATGTGTCTCCAATAGCGGTCAACATTCGCTTTTGATCATTGGTTAAATCTTGTTGAATAGTTTGATTTTTGGCGTCTTGCTCGGAATAAGCATTCAACCAAATATCTAGTTTTTTAAACTGATACCGATTGGCTGTTTGGACTAAAAAGCGTGCATAATTTTGATCTGAATATTGAAACTCAACAACAATACGGATATCTTTTGTGATTAAATTTCGAGCAGTAAATATAATTTCTGCTGAATTGTAATTAATAACGTAATCAAAATCTTGCCCTCTTTCCATCAATCTACCATCGATATAAACACGTTCCGTTCCACCTAAAATAATGATATATGGCTCATTCTCTGCTCCTGTCAAACGATAAGGCCCTTGATTTCCTTCAACACCTTGAATAACTTGCCGGTTAAATTTTCCGCGAGAAAATGCTCCCGAAACCTGGGTTGTTAGCCCTACTTTTTCTGTATTTCTAAAATCATAACCAATAGATAATCCTTGCGCCCTTTTTTTATAATTCATAAAGTATCCATAGGGTTTATCCAACCAAAAATCCCCTCCAATAATCTTCAAACGATCGTTGAAAATTTGTATAAAAACCTTATCAAATTCTTGCAATTTATTGGTATTTCCATCTGGTTGAATGGGAATATTGTCATCCGATAAAGATGCTATCAACTTAAGATTAGGACCAATATCACCACTTAATTCCAAATTGAGTGACGAATTAATCCCCATATCTTGATTATTTCCAAACGAAATACCTCTTGAAATACTACCCGATTTGTTTAAATTCGATCCGCCAAAAATATCTTGTATTTGAGAAGCCGACGAATACATATAAATGTCTTGATTTCCCTTTAATTTTTCATAAATAAACGTTGTATCTCGTTTTTGATAACGCTGAGTTAAATTGTAGGGAAAAACACGGTATTCAGCTTTCATTGCACCTCCACAACGGTTTTTAATGATTAATTGAGATGTTGCTCCATTTAATAGATAATCCGTCTTAGAAACAGGTTCTCCATTGCAAAACAATTGAAAAGACTCTGGATAGATACTCAATGAATCCAGTTGAATGGTATCTGATACAATAGGAATATCTCTTACTCGCAAAGAGGAAACTTGTCCAAACGAGTAAAAGTTAATCAATATAAGTAATAAAAATACAGATTTAATACTTCCCATCATTACGAAGATACAACGTAAAAAGAGAAAAAATTGTGTATTCTTACAAATATTCTTCCAATACTTCCAATCCAATTCCTCGAGAAGCTTTTAATAACACCAATTTATTACGCAATTTTTCTTGCGATAGGTAGTCTTTTACTTCTATAGTCGATGTAAAATTCAATGATTTTTTAGATAATTGACATTTTGCAAATTCGTTGCCGATAAAAATACCTGTTAACCCTAATTCATCTACCAATTGTGCAATGGCTTGGTGTTCAGTAAAAGATTCTGTTCCCAATTCCAACATATCTCCAATAATGATGTATTTATCGGAGTGTTCAATCAATGCAAAACTTTCCAAAGCTGAACGCATACTTGTTGGATTGGCATTGTAACAATCCAAAATCAAGGTGTTTGATGCTGTTTCTTTTACTTGAGAACGTTTATTCGTCGGTTCATAAGCTTGAATGGCATCGTTTATTTTTTCATTTTCTACTTCAAACAATATGCCAAAAGCGATTGCAGCAAGAAAGTTGTAAAAATTGTATTTACCCACCAAATGGGTTTTAATTAAAGATGATTGATAACCATTGTAACTCCAAGAAAGTTCAACAAAAGGAGATAAACGTTCCAATTTACCATTCACTTTTCCATTTGTTGTTCCATACGAAAAAGTTGAAATTCCGGCTGGTAGATTTTCTACCAAAACAATATCATCAGCGTTAAAAACCAACGTTCCATTGTTATTCGCCACAGCTTGATACAACTCTTTCTTTGTTTTTAGAACTCCTTCAAAATTTTTAAATCCTTCTAAATGAGCTTTGCCAATGTTGGTAATAATTCCAAAATTAGGCTCCGCAATGTCTGCCAATTCTTTGATATCACCGAAATGGTTGGCGCCCATTTCTATCACTGCAATTTCGTGTTCTTTTGTTAGCTGAAGCAATGTTAATGGTACTCCAATGTGATTGTTCAGATTGCCTTTGGTAAAATGCACTTTGTATTTTTGTTGCAAGACGGTTGCTAGCAATTCTTTCGTACTTGTCTTTCCATTACTACCTGTGATTCCGATTACAGGAATCGAAAATTGTTTTCGGTGATGATTTGCCAATTGTTGAAGAAATTTCAAACAATCATCCACGAGAAAAATATTCATTGGCTCATTTGCAAACTCTTTTTCATCTACAACGGCAAATTTTGCTCCGCTTTCGATGGCTTGTTTAGCAAATGTATTTCCGTTAAACGTTGCCCCTTTCAATGCAACAAAAAAGCCATCTTTCAGAATATTTCTTGTATCTGTAGAAATACCCGATGATTGTAGAAAGTAACTGTATAATTTTTCCATAAATAAAAAAGTCCACCTAATTGGTGGACTTAAAATTAATTATTTTATTATTTCTTTTTCTTCTTTTTACCATAATTTAGACCAACAGGGCTTCCAACTCTATCCATTGCACATCTAAATCCGAGAGTACACATAGATTTGTCTTCATCCAAGAATCTTCTATTACTTGCAACCAACCAATATGCACGGTCAGCCCAAGAACCACCTTTGTAAACTTTTGACTTATCAGAAATCAACGTTGATGGCCATGAAGTTCTGTTGTCTTGTCCTGGTTTGATTAACGTACCATCCAAGTCATATTCTTCGTGCTTGTTTTGGTACATTACCAAATTAGGGTCACGATTTGCTTGATTGATTTTCATTTTTCTATCATCATCTTTGTAATAGATAGAACTTTCGATATCACCGTCCAAGTAATCTACATAATCATCTTTACGATAGTTCAAACGACCAATGTTTTCTTCTTCAGTTACATTTCTGTATTTCAATTTTCCTGGAGTATCAGTAATGAAATCTGAGAAACCTGTGCGCAACATAGACAAGATTTCAAAAGCATATTCTTCTCCATCCGGACCAGTTCTGATTTCATCTGCAAAGATACCATCATACAAACGATCTTGAATTAAAGCAGAAGCTTCGATATCGTATTTGTCGTTTTTGTATTTAATCGCTAAATCCAATACTTCGTTAATTTGTCGCAACAATGATAATTCAATTGAATCTTTCACTTTTCCATGAGAAACATAGAATGGATCTGGAGCATACCCTTTATGTACAGGGTTAGCAGATTCGATGTTCTTAGCCAATCCAATTGGAACTACTGTATCGTTTGGATCGTGTTTATCAGCAGAAATACGTTGGTAACGAATACGTTCAAATTCATTCAAGTATTCTTTCATACCGTGAACATCGTATTCTACTTGTTGATTTTTAATTTCAACAGCACCTTCATTGTTCAACAATTTTGTTTTGAATACATTTCCTCTAAACGGTCTGAATTCATTAAAATCTTCAGAAGTTAATGGACGGTAAGTATCCAACACCCATTCAGAAACGTTTCCTGCCATGTGGTATAAACCGTAATCATTTGGCCAATACGATTCAACTGGTGCAGTTACGTCAGCTCCGTCATTTAAGTTACCAGCAACCCCCATGTAGTCACCTGTTCCACGAACAAAGTTAGCACGAATCTTACCAGTAAACTCTTGACTATCTTGACGCACCCAGTGACCATTCCATGGGTAGAATCTTCTATCTGTAATATTTTCAGAACCTGGTTCTAAGTTACCTATCAATCCTAAAGCTGCATATTCCCATTCAGCTTCAGTTGGGAGGCGGTAACGAGGAAGCATAATACCATCTTCCATACGAACGATTCTTGTTCCTAATTTTTTACCTTGTTTATTTGATGGATTCAAATCTGCAATACCTCTCATACCTGCATCTTCGTATTGTCCAACATAATAAGCATCTGTATTAAATGATTGGTCGTTACGTTGATCAACATTCCATGGTAAAACTCCTTCACGAATTAAGATATACTCATTCACACGGTCAGTTCTCCACTTACAGAAGTCATTTGCTTGCAACCATGATACCCCTACTACAGGATAATCTCTATAAGCTGGGTGACGTAAATAATAATCTACATATTTTTCCATGAACCCAAGTGGAGATCTCCAGCTAAGTGTATCTGGCAATGCATTTTTGTAAACCAATGGATAAGATTCACCGTAAGCACGGCTAATCCAATACAAATATTCTAACCAGTGAAAGTTAGTCACCTCTGTTTGATCCATGTAGAAAGAAGATACAGTAACTCGCGCTGGACGATTGTTCCAGTCATACATTACGTCTTCCTCTGAGCGACCCATTGTAAAGGTACCACCTTCAACAAGAATCAACCCTGGTCCAGTTTCTTGATCAAGAAATGGAACTTTTTGGAAACCTCCTTGTTTAGGGTTGTTGTAATCCCATCCTGTTACATTAGAAGCTTCTTTTGAACAAGAGAATAGCAACAAAGAACCTATTCCTAAAACCGATAATACTTTAAAAACATTCATTTTCATTTGTTTTTTATTATGCTTGGCTGCAAATTTATACTTTAATAACTTTAATTTCTCATTTCGTTACAATTTCTCTCAAAATTCTTTTAGAATGATGGACAAGAAATTGTTCTAAATTGAGGTATTTTCTTTTTACAATTCAAGTTCAATCCTAACGAAACTTCGTGTGAACCGCCTGAAACACCATTATTTAATTTAGATACCGTTACGTCGTAACTATACCCAATTCTAAACATTCCTGTATTGATACCAATTGTTGTGATGAACGCATCGCTTGTACGGTACCATACACCCGCTGTAAAGATGCTGTATTTTACATACAAACCAATGTTCAACTCTTGGAATCCTCTTTGGTACTGATAAATAACATTTGGCATCAACGATGCTGCATTGGAGTATTTTGATTTTGCTCCTAACTTAATGTCCGCTCCAGCACGCTGTATAACGAATCGGTAGTGGACTCTTTTTCCTACAATCATTGATTCGTTTGGCATATTTAAGTGGTGAGCCGCAACACCAAAAGAATACATCCGAGTAACCAACGATACCTGCTGATGCATCAAAAAATCCTTTTGAGCCACCACGTGGAACGTCGCCAGTTTGATAAATAAACTTTACGTGGGTCGATCATATTCAAATGTCAATTTATCCCAATTTAAAAAAATTTCTGATACCACGCTGCTCTTGCGCCGAATAATAAGGAGAACTTTCTGCTTACATTTAAATGGTAAGAATAAATCAACCCCAACATAGACGTTTGAATCGTTGCTTGATCAGTCGCGTCGCATGTAGCTAAAACACCAATACCTCCTGCAATTGTTTTAAAATATTGATCATAAGCCAAGGCATATAACATAATTACCAGATAAACTCGGCCATTGATTTCTATAGTTAGCTGCAATACGAGCACACCCATGAGTACCGGCAAAAGCTGGATTCAAATAGATTGGGTTGGAATAAAACTGTGTAAACGATGGATCTTGTGCATGAACATTATTCATTACAAGTCCTACAAACACAGCTATTAAAAATCGCTTCAATCCTCTCATTAATTAAGAATTAGTACACTATTAGTAGCAAGAAATCACTTCTCACTTTCTCTACTTTAACGCATTTTCGTTAAAAAGGTTACAAATATTATAAATAAGTCATAATAAACAAAGAAAAATTTCGTTTTTTTATTCAACAACAAAAGGTTTTTCACATATTTGTACTATGAAAAAATATTTTAAACTATCTATTAACAACCAATATATTGTATTTATATTTTTTTTCTGTATTTTTTCTACATACAGTCAAAATGCTGTTACAATTTCCATTAATTGGTCAGAACCGACCAAAACAACTGTTAACAACATCGTGTCGTATGTACCCAATTTTGAGGGGCAAATATATTATAATGATAAAATTTATTTTCAGTACATGGAAGAAGTTGCTGCTAAATATGATGCAACCTTTTCTTTGGTTTCTTTTCAAACTGAAAGTGCCACTCAAAATGAAATCAATTATTTAAAAAATAACCACATCGAAATCACGAATGAATCGGTTTGGAATGCGAAAGTATCCAACGGTGGTCGCAAGCGATTATTGGTTTTTTCAATCGTACCATACATCCTGCAAAATGGAACAATTCAACGTATTTCTTCGTTTACTTTTAATCGACAAGCAAAAGCAATTGCTACAACAAATCTAGCAAAATCATACGCTACAGAGTCTGTTTTGAAGCCTGGTAGTGGTAAATGGTACAAAATATCCGTAACACAAGATGGTATTTATAAAATTGATAAGCAATTTCTGTCTAAAATGGGAATTGATGTTGCTAACTTAAATCCGCAGCACATAAATATTTATGGAAATGGCGATGGCTTGTTACCTGAAAAAAATAGCGATCCTCGAACAGATGATTTAGCGGTTAATGCTATTTACGTTGTTGGTGAAGCAGATGGAAAATTTGATGATACAGACTATATTTTGTTTTACGCAAAAGGACCTCATCAATGGAAAATAAATCCAAGCAACACCAATACGTTTATTAACAATCGAAATCTTTATTCTGATATTTCTTGTTATTTTATCAACATTAATTCAGCAACCACTCCTGTAAGGATGCAAAACATGACATCAAGTGTAGCAGTTCCTACAAATACGATTACCAGTTATTCATTCAGAGATGTGTATGAAAACGATTGGACAAATGTAACCAAATGCGGCCAGCGTTGGTATGGTGAATTATTTGACACTCAACTATCCTATACGTTTAATTTTAATGTTCCAAATCCAGTAATCGGTTACTCATCATTGGCTACCATATCTATGGCATCAAGTAGTTTGACTTCGGCAAGTGGAACCATTGCATACACGATTAATGGTAGTCAATTGGAAAACTCTAGTGTACCGAGTCAAAGTGATGGGTATTACGGTCGTTCCACAAAAAACTTTACATTCAACAACAACAATTCTACCATTGGGGTTAACATCAAGTTCAACAGAAACAACCCTAGCGCAGTTGCCTATCTTGATAAAATAGAAATCAACACCAGAAGGCACTTGGTTTTTTATGGCAATCAATTTACATTTAGAGATTTAGAATCGGTTGGAGCTGGAAATATTGGTGAATTTATTATACAACAATTTCCAACAAATGGATTTGTTTGGGATGTAACTAATCGGCAACAACCAAAGAATATCATAGGCACCAATAATGCCGGATCGTTTAGCTATCGAACAACGACTGACGATTTAAGAGAGTTTGTTGCAAGTGATGGTACTTATTTTTTCACACCTAATTATATTGGTGAAGTTTACTATCAAAATTTGCACAGTTTGCCACAAGTAGATTATTTAATCATCACACATCCAGATTTTACAAGTCAGGCAAATCGGTTGGCAGATTTACACAGAAACAATGGTTTATCTGTTCATGTAGTGAATATTAATGAAGTTTACAACGAATTTAGCAGCGGTGCAGTTGATGCGGGAGCTATCAGAGCTTTTATCAAAATGTTTTATGATCGATCAACATCTGCGTCAGACAATATAAAATATGTCTGCTTGTTTGGTGACGGAACGTATGATCCAAAAAATAGAATCTCAGGCAACAATAATTTCATTCCTACTTACCAAATATTGGGTAGTAATAGCACAGAATCTCCAATTGGAAATATCGCAGCTGATGATTTTTATGGTTTGTTGGATAATTCCGATGCTGTGGACGAAGTTTCTGTAGTTGATGTAGGAATTGGACGAATCTTGGTTTCATCACTTCAAATTGCACAAGAACAGGTGAATAAGATTGAACATTACATGAAGGGTGGTTCAAATTTTTATACAGCAAACAATGTCAATTGCGTTGATGGTGTTTCTTCTTCCAGTTTTGGTGATTGGCGCTCAAAACTGGTAAATGTTGGTGATTTGGAGGATTATTTCGTTTTAACCGATTTGGAACCGATTTACAATACAACGAAAGTCAATCATCCTGAAATAAATGTCAATAAATTGTACTTAGATGCCTATAAATTGGAATCAACCGCTGCAGGCAATCGTTTTCCAACATTAAATGAAGCTTTGTTGAATAGCTTTTATTCAGGAAGTTTGATTATTAACTACGTTGGTCATGGAAGTGTTTTGCAATTATCCGAATCAAGAGTATTAACAACAGCAATCATCAAGGAATTAAAAAATTCCGATCGTTTGCCATTGTTTATTTCTGCCACGTGTGAATTTACCCGATTTGACGATCCTTCATTGGTTTCAGCTGGAGAATGGATGACCTTAAACCCTATCGGTGGAGCAATTGCCATGATGACCACAACAAGAACAGTAAGTTATAGTATCAATAGCAATACTATTTCCGCTTTCTTTGGAAAGGTATTTGATAGAACGACAGCAGGTTCGCCACAAACATTTGGAGACATCATCTTAAATACAAAAACATCCCAATCAGCTGCCAGTTTAGATAAAACTGCTTTTATTTTGATTGGAGATCCAGCTCTTAAAATAGCACTACCAGAACACAAAATCGTCATTGACAGCATCAATGGAGTAAGTCCAAACAATGTAACAGATACAATACAAGCGCTCAGTAAAGTGCGAGTTAAAGCACATTTAGAAGATTACAATGGCAATTTATTGTCTTCGTTTAATGGAATAGCTACTCCATCATTGTATGACAAACCAAAACAATTAAAAACATTGGGACAAAAACCAGGTCCAAGCACAATAGGATACGCTAATGAACATACTTTTGAATTGCAAAAAAATATCATTTACAGAGGTCAATCTACCGTTAAAAACGGGCAATTTACATTTGAATTCATTGTGCCAAAAGACATTGATTACTCTTATGGCAATGGAAAATTTAGTCTGTATGCCGACAACAAGTCATTGGATGCAATTGGCGTTGAACAACGAGTAATTGTTGGTGGTGTGAATCCATTGGGGTTAAATGACGAGGTTGGCCCAGAAATAAAAATTTACCTCAACAATGAGAATTTTGTAAATGGTGGAATAACAGATGAAACGCCTTATTTAATTGCTAAACTATCAGACGAAAATGGAATTAATACGGTAGGAAATGGAATTGGTCATGATATTACTGTAATAATAGATGGTGAAACTAGTTCTCCAATTGTTTTAAATGATTATTTTAAAAACGACCTTGATTCATACCAAACTGGAGAGTTACGCTATCAATTGAGTAAATTGGAACCTGGGCGACATACATTAACGTTAAAAGTTTGGGATGTAAACAACAATTCTTCTGAAGAAACCATTGACTTTATTGTGCAAGAAAAAAGCGAATTAAAACTTGATCATGTATTAAATTACCCCAATCCGTTTACAACTAGTACGGAGTTTTTCTTTGAACACAATCAATGTTGCACAGAATTGGAAACACAAATTCAAATTTTTACTATATCTGGGAAACTTGTTAAAACAATTAATCAAACAATTTACACACAAGGATATCGTTCAAACGGTATTCATTGGGATGGAATGGATGATTTTGGTGATAAATTAGCAAGAGGTGTTTATATTTATCGTTTGAAAGTCAGAACTCCTACTGGAGAAATAGCAGAAAAATTAGAAAAATTAGTTTTATTATAAAACATACACAATAAAGGACAATTTTAAACGTATATTTGCCATCCGCATTTTTTAAAATAGCATGAAAAAAAGTTTTTTATATTTATTATCGATAGCATTCAGTGGTTTAGGATTCAACAGTATAGCGCAACCTGGAGCAACAATTTCTGATGCAGACAAAAGCAAGTTAGAATTAAACACAATCACAACAGCACTTCCGTTTATGTCCATCACACCCGATTCAAGAGCTGGTGGTATGGGTGATGCAGGAACAGCGTTAAGGGGTTCTTCTACTTCCATGTATTGGAACACTTCTATGTTGATTTTTGCTGAAGATCAATCGGAAATTAGCATTTCATACACTCCATGGTTAAGAAACCTAACAAATGACATGCACTTATCTTACGCAGCTGGATACTACAAATTTGGTCGTCATGCCGTTGGTGCAGCTTTGCGTTTCTTTAGTTTAGGAGAAATCACCTATACGGATATGAACGCCAACCCAATCAGAAATGACAAACCAAGTGAAGTAGAAACAACATTGGGTTATGCTTTTAAATTAAGTAATAATCTGAGTATTGGATTAAATGGTAAATTTGCTTATTCCAACCTTACAGGTGGTTATGTTGTAGGGAACAATGGTGCGAAACCAGCTATGGCAGGTGCAGCAGACATCTCTTTAACCTACTTAAAAGACGATGCCAAGATTGGTCAAATGGATGGTGAATACACATTTGCATTTACATTAAACAACATTGGTAACAAAGTTAGTTACTCTTACTCTCAATCAAGAGATTTTATTCCAATGAATATAAAGATTGCAAATGCCTATAAATTAAAGTTTGACAAATTCAATTCATTGTTCATCGGATTGGAATTGCAAAAATTATTGGTACCTACTCCACCAACTTATGGGCTTGACAGCAATGGCGACCGAGTAATCATAGCTGGAAAATCACCTGAAGTTGGTGTTATCAAAGGAATCGTTCAATCGTTTTACGATGCTCCAGGAACACTATTGAAAGACGATAAAGGAAAATACATTCAAAATGAAGATGGAACGTATGCAATAAAAAAAGGATCTAAATTTGTTGAAGAATTATCAGAAATCAATGTGGCTCTTGGATTGGAATATTGGTACAACAACCTCCTTGCAATTCGAGCTGGATACTTCTTTGAAGCGCCTAATAAAGGAAAACGTCAATTTGCAAGTTTTGGGGCAGGTGTAAAATACAACCGTTTTGGATTGGATATTTCATACTTAGCAGCAATTGGTGGTCGTCGTTCACCATTGGCAAACACAGTGAGATTTACACTTCGTTTCACATTGGGTAAATTAAACAATGCGAAAGCAAAAGACGAAGAAAAACCAGAATAAATTCTAAATTGATTGCATCATGACTAGTTGACTGAATGACTGGTGACTGAATGGCTTTTTCTCATCAAAGAATAATTGCATAACTAGTTAAAAATACTGTTTCCTATCACAGATGATAAGGATTCTTTGACTGACTTAGGATAAAATCAAAAATAGCTATTCCGTTTGATGATTTATAAAAAAATAATATATTAGTCAAAAATATTATACACCTAAAAAAGGTTTTGGGTACACAAAAACGCCATATTAATGTTGCATTTGTGCACCTTTTTAGGAAATAAGTGTATAGATAAGTTACAGGCAAGCATAGAACGACCGTGCAAGCATCAACATTCACGACAAAACAGAAAGTTTCACTGCAACTTGACACAAGCCAACCCAAAAGGTTTTAAAAATTTTCCCATCACACATTTTAAAAAATAATTTCGTTCTAAAATTTTTAAGACCTCCGACGCACAGCCGACACGACAACGAAACTCACAACAGACAAAGATTTGACAATACGAAAGACAGAACGCCAGCCTGTAACAAGGATTTTGCAAGAGAGTGGGTTAAGTGCTTCGTATGAAACTTTTTCGTACATTTGAACATTCGGCTTCGTATCAAAGGTAGTGTTAAAATCCGCTCCCTCGCCAAGCCCCAAAAAAATTACCGAAAGGGCAACTTGATATAATTATTGCACTAATCAAAAACTAAAATTAGTCAACACTCACAGATGAACAAACAAAGAAAAATAGAGTTACAAAGAGCAATTACAGAATTAGAGAAACCTTATCCAAAGGACGATTTGATTTTGTCTTATTCCGACTTTCTAAAAGTTCGGGACTATCTTGGTTATTATCAATTCAATCCTATCGTTTTTGAAAATATTCTTAACCTTACCAATGATAATTGGAATACTGAAAAAAGAATTAACCGATTTTCATTGTTGCAAAAGATAAAGCAATATCTTCACATTACACTACAAGACACAACAAGAGGTTATTATAACAGAAATACCAAGCCTAATTTTCAACTTTCAGTTGAAACAAGAAAATTGCTTTTTAATTTATTCAGAAAGACATTTGAGGAAAAGAACTACATAAGCTACAAACAACTTGACGAAGCAAGAAAAATTTGCAACAATGTTTTAATAAATCTTGAACTAACACCAATAGAGGAAGAATGGCTTTGTGCTAATACTCTTGTGTCTGAATTGATTTTGAATAGAGTTTTAAGGTATCCAATAAAATCAGAAGTAATCAGTAATTGGGCAAAGAGTAATTTTAAAAATAATATTTTAAGAAGTCGCAGAGCAGAACTTTTAAGTTGGATAATTGACCAAGAACCTACTTTTGAAATTGAACAACAAACTTTAATTGACGATTTTGAATATCTAAATCAAAGCGATTTACAAGCAATTCAAGATTACGATGATGAAATTTCCGCTAACAAAATCCTTGAACGAGAATTAGGCGAATACCTGCCAAAGAAAACACATTATGATTTTTTTGACAGCACATATCACGAAGAAAAAGTTGATTTATCTGTACCCGAGTTGAAATTATCCAAAAGACCTTACGGTGTAACAATAGACACATCTAAGGAATACCCTGTAAGTATTCCCAACTTTGAAAAACTGCGAGAGGATTTTTATATTAACCTGCCAACGCATCAAAAAGTAACAATGATTTGGGCTATTGCATATTCACGACTTGATAATACGCTCAAATATTCTCTACTCAAAAAATATTACAGCAATGAAACTTATTACTCAATGTATAGAGTATGTAAAAGAACGAAAAATATTGAACTATTAAAATGGATTTTAGAAAACCAATAAATGAAAGAATTCGAAACAGTAGAAGAATTAATTTATTATTCATACGCTAATTTAGCAATGGCACACACAGCTATTGACAGAAAACAGAGTAAATACGAAACTTTTAATTATATGATTAGAGCAAAACTATTTAAAGGCTTAAAAACTGGCTCTATGAATATGCGTACAATTTTTGACGATGAGAAAATCAAATTAGAAACAGGTTCGGTTTGTAATTATTGTGGTTCTACTAAAGAACTTTCTTTAGACCATATTTTTCCTCAAAAATACGGAGGAAAAGACAATGCAGAGAACTTAATTTATGCTTGTAAATCCTGCAACAGTTCAAAGGGAGCTAAAGACTTAATGGAATGGATGGAATATAGAAAGCAATTCCTTCCTTTATTAATTATTCGGAGATATTTAAAACTTACATTTAAATATTGTCAAGAAAACGACTTGCTACATCAAAAAATAAAAGATGTTAATAAAATGGAGCTTCCTTTCAAAATAGAATTTATCCCTACGGTTTTCCCAAAGCCTGACAATTTGGTATTAAATATTACAGACAAGATTTCTGATTAGAGTATTCTTTAATTTTGTATCTTAGTAATTCATAATCAAAAATATGGCTAAGAGTAGAATAATACAAGTCAAAGAATCTACTATTAAAGTAATTAATCAGAATGAAACTGATTATATCTCTTTAACAGACATGACAGGTGGTTTTAGAGAAGGAAGTGGGTTGATTGGCAAATGGATTACAAATAAAAATACGCTGGAATATCTTGGTGTTTGAGAGAATTTAAAGAATGAATGTTTTAATTACCCCGAATTCGAGGTAATTAAAAATGAATCAGGTGTAAATCGTTTTGTAATGTCAGTTGGTCAATGGATTGAACGAACAAGAGCAATGGGAATGATTGTGAAGGCAGGACGGTATGGAGGTACTTATGCACATAAAGATATTGCTTTCCATTTTGCAATGTGGTGAAGCCCTGAATTCCAAATTTATTTAATCAATGAATTTCAACGTTTAAAAGATGAAAAAATGAAAGAAATAGATTAGAATGGAATTTACAGAGAACTCTTGCTAAAGTTAATTATCATATTCATACAGATTCAATTAAAGAAAACCTAATACCCGCTGAGGTTACCAGTAAACAAGCAAGATTTATCACAAAAAGAGCGATTAATTGAGCTCAATAAAGTTGCGATAACACAAATGAATTCTTTAATGGAACAAAACTCTATCAAAAAACTGAAATAACGCCCGACATCTCTGGTTTAATTTTTGTCTTGTATTGAAAAAAATGAATTACATTTGTACATCAATTTTGACATCGATGAAAAAAATACAAATGGTTGACTTGGTAACGCAATATCAAGCCATTAAAAATGAAGTTGACACTGCTATATCAAGTGTAATTGAGAAAGCTCAATTTATCAACGGACCCGAAGTAGCTGCATTTCAAAAAGAAATGGAAGATTACATGAAGGTAAAACACGTTATTCCATGTGCCAACGGTACAGATGCATTGCAAATTGCGTTAATGGCATTGGGTTTAAAACCAGGTGATGAAGTCATTACCCCTTCATTTACGTATGTTGCTACAACAGAGGTTATTGCTTTATTAGGTTTAAAACCTGTGTTTGTTGAAGTGGATAAAGACACTTTTTGCATTGATGTAAACCAAATTGAAGCAGCAATAACTCCTAAAACAAAAGCAATCGTTCCCGTGCACTTGTACGGACAAGCAGCAGAGATGGATGTCATTATGGAAATTGCTAAAAAGCACAATTTATTTGTAGTTGAAGACAATGCGCAAGCAACTGGATGTGATTATTACCACAGCAACGGAAGTGTATCAAAAACAGGAACAATTGGAAATATCGGTTGTACATCTTTCTTCCCTTCAAAAAACTTAGGATGCTACGGTGATGGTGGTGCACTTTTTACGAATGACGATGAATTGGCACAACAAATCAGAATGATTGCTAATCACGGACAAAGTAAACGCTATTACCACGATGTTGTTGGATGTAACTCTCGTTTAGATTCTATTCAAGCAGCTGTTTTAAGAATAAAATTGAGAAAATTGGATGAATACAACAATAACCGTAGAGCTGTTGCTGATTATTACGATAATTTCTTTGCAAAATACGAACAAATTAAAACACCTATTCGTGGCGCAAAATCAAAACATATTTTTCATCAATATACATTGCAATTAGAGGGAATTGATAGAGATCAATTGAATGCATTCTTAGCAGAAAGAGATGTTCCTTCAATGATTTATTACCCAGTTCCAGCTCACAGACAAAAAATGTTCTCTGCATTTGGTAGTGAAGCGACAAATTTACCAATTACAGATTGGTTGACAGACCGTGTGATTTCATTGCCTATTCATACAGAAATGAAGGAAGAACAATTGAAACAAATTTGTGAAAGCATTGCAGCTTTTATTGAAAAGAACGAATAAATTAGCATTGACAGCCTTTATTTTATCAATAGAGGCTGTTCTTATTAAAATGCAAACCAATAAATAATTTGTGAAAAGAGAAAAATTATGAAATCTATAGTTTATTTACTACTGGCTACAACACTTATCTTATCGTGTAAAAAAGAAGGTAATCACTACAATCCGAATGGAAATAATACAATTGTTTATGAATCTGATTATATGTATCCGTATAAGTTTAAACCACTTTCATCGGGCAATCGATTTATCATCGAGTATCATTTAGATGTTTATCAAGATATTCTTGGGCAGATCGCATACAGTGCAAATGGTTCAAAAACAGATGGAGAAGCGGATTGGTTTAAAAATCTAACCGTTTCTAATTTAAAACTTAGCGATGAAATTAAAATCAAATTAACAGATTCTGATTTGAATTTTTCAAATGATTTAACCAATTGTAAATTAATTTATTCTTACTATCCAATTGATAACAGTGGAAAGAAAACAAGATTATTAGCTACATTTAATGGTTACAACTCATCCGACAAAACAGTTTCACTTATATCAACAGGAAACGATTTATCGAGTCTTTTTCAAGAAAACTCTAGCGGAACACTTTATCTAGATTTTAGCTTTTCGAAAAGTGCTACAGCAGATAATTACGCCAATTTAACTTATTTAATTGCTTTTAATTACGACTATTCATATACAGGAATGGCTTCAGCAAAAAAGAAAAAATAATTAGACATGAAAAAAATAGCAGTAGTAGGAACAGGATATGTGGGGTTGGTTACAGGTACTTGTTTTGCAGAAACAGGCAATCAAGTAGTGTGTATCGACATTGATGCGAACAAAGTAGAGCGTATGTCCAATGGTGAAGTTCCTATTTACGAACCACATTTGGATGTGTTGTTTGAACGTAATTTAAAAGCAGGTAGATTGCGCTTTACAACCGATTTAAAAGAAGGTATTCAAGATGCTGAAATTGTATTTTTAGCATTGCCAACGCCTCCTGGAGAAGATGGCTCTGCTGATTTATCGTACATTTTGGGTGTTGGAGAGCAAATTGGTAAATTATTAACTGATTATAAAGTTATCGTTGATAAAAGCACTGTTCCTGTTGGTACATCTGAAAAAGTGAGAGCTGTAATTTCAAAAAGTGCAAAAGTTGATTTTGATGTAGCTTCCAATCCAGAGTTTTTACGTGAAGGATTTGCCGTTGAAGATTTCTTAAAACCAGAGCGTGTCATCATCGGCACAAGTTCCGAAAAAGCCAAAAAAATAATGGGTGAATTGTACCAACCATTTGTTCGCCAAGGAAACCCGATTATATACATGGACGAAAAATCTGCTGAGTTAACTAAATATGCTGCCAATTCATTTTTAGCAATGAAAATTACATTTATGAATGAAATTGCTAATTTCTGTGAATTAGTTGGGGCTGATGTGGATAGCGTTAGAATTGGTATGGGCTCTGATTCTAGAATTGGAAAACGCTTTTTATTTCCAGGCATTGGCTATGGTGGTTCTTGTTTCCCTAAAGATGTACAAGCATTGGTAAAAAGCGGAAAAGAAGAAAACTTTAATTTTCAGATTTTGGAATCGGTGATGCAAATCAACGAAGACCAAAAAACGGTTCTTTTGCCAAAAATGAAGGATTATTTTAAAGGAGATTTAAGCAATAAAAAAATTGCACTTTGGGGGTTGGCTTTCAAACCAAATACAGATGATATTCGTGAAGCCCCTGCCCTATACATGATCGAGGGATTGTTGAATGCTGGTGCTAAAATTACAGCATTTGACCCTGAAGCCATGAATAACGTTAAAAACATAGTTGGCGATAAAATTAACTACGCAGAAAATGAATACGAAGCATTGGAAGGTGCTGACGCTTTATTAATTTGTACGGAATGGGGAATTTTTAGAAACCCTGATTTCAATCGAATGAAAGAATTAATGAAGAAAAAAGTCATTTTTGATGGTAGAAACTTATTCGATACCGCAATTGTTGCTAAAAATGGTTTTTATTATCAATCAATTGGTAGAGAAATTGTAGGAAAATAGTCCGATTACTCATTTTCTATTTGCTGAATATTTTCTTTATCTTCTTGGATTTTATCCAACCATTTTTGCTTGCGTTTTGCCCACTTCTCTGGATCAATGCGGAATTTATCCAATTTATAGGTTAAACCAACGCTAAAACTATAGGTAGATGGTGTAACTGTTTCAGGTGGTTTGCTATCGTAAAAATGATTAAAACTAAATCGAATACTAAACGGCTCTGAAATTCTAAAAAAGACAGAATATTCTCCCAGCACTCTAAAATCTTTAAATACACCAAGATTGGGTTGAATATAAGAGGTAAACGCCACTTCTACATACTTAAAATTAAAATAGGAAGAAATATAAGAACTCCAACGTGCGGCATTTAAGTATTCCATCGGTCGATGCGTATAGTGAATTTCTTCGTATTCATAAAATACGGATGTTCCTATAAACAAGCGCATTGCACGATTTTCATAACCACCTGGTTTTGCTTTTACATCTAATAATTTAGCACGAATTCCCGTTCCGAAAATCGTTCTCACTTTTTGCAATAACAGTTGATTGTATTGAATTTGAGAATAAGATTCCCATTTCCAACCACTTTCTTTGATTCTATACGCATACCTCAAATGCATCAGTCCATAATTTGCATACGTTTTACCCTTTGAACCAGTGTATTGCAAATCGCTTATTAACAGCAATAGGTGCTTATTTTTATCGGGTTTTATTTTTACCAACTTCAACGTGTCGTTGATCGCATCTTTTTGATATTTAATATCGCTTTTATCGCCAAATTTGTATTGAATAACTGGCTTAAACTGAAAAGTATAAAGCGGATCTTTTTGTTTTTGAGCTGAAAAAGACAGATTTAACGCACCACTAAATCCGTACGTTCCGTCACTTACTCGTCGGTTTTCAATATTTACTACCTGCGAAAAAGTCACACAACTATAAAGAACAAACAATCCGAATATAAAACGACGCATTCTTTCATTTTAAGGCAAAGATACAAGATTTTTATTATCCTTTATTTAGAACCATTATTGTCCGATAAAAATATTTAAACAGATAAAATAGAGACCTCTCACATGTGTTCGAGGTGACAATTAGTTAGTTAAGTCATAGAGGAAGGGTTGGTTGGGCGCTCCCGAAATGAAGTGAGGGATCTCTTTTAGTTTAATCAGACACCAGTGATTTAGAACAATATTTCTAAGCGTTTAGAAACCCGCTTACCGCATGAATAACTTTTTCTGGTTGCTCCAAATGCGGATGGTGCCCACAATTTGTTAACAATAGTATTTCAACAGCAGAGTGTAAAGCTGCTTCTTTTATCAATTCTACTTGTTTGGCAGTTCCATATTGATCATTTACACCTTGAATGGCTAAAATGGGGCAAGTAATGGGTTGGATGTCGCTACAAATGTTCCAATCTCTAAAAACTAGTAAATTCCAAGTAGTTGCCCACGCATAAAAAAGAGTATCTGTTTTTTCACCATGGTATTTTTTTAATCCTTCTAATTTACCTGCTTCGTATGCCCTAACTGCTGGTTCAATACCCTGCAACGTAACATCTTCAACAATAACATGAGCTGCCATGCTGACAACAGCTTTCACTCGATTAGGGTATTTAGCTGCATACAACAAAGCAATGGATGCGCCATCTGAGTGGCCAACAAGAATAATCCGTTTGTCTTCTGGAATAATTTTATCGATCAATGCAGGCAATTCAACAAGCGCATAATTGTGCAAATACATTTCATCTCGTTGCTCTTTTAATGGTGAAGAACTTCCGTAACCTTCCCGTTCATAAACCACACCATTTAGTTGAACAGCATTGCACAAGTTTTGTGGAAACGATTTCCATTGACCAATAGAACCCAATGCTTCGTGCAAAAAAACAAGTACTGTGGATTCGTCTGTTACACTTTTCGCAAAAACAGGTTCTAAAGCAAGCGTTTTATCACTAAATGCTATAAGTTTCAAGCTATACAGAAAGAGGTTTTAACTGACTAAGCGCTTGTTTCCACTCTTCGGAAACAGGAATAGATTGATGGGAAGAAGCGTCAAAACAAACCAAAACAGATTTACCTGTAGTAGTGATTTTTCCGTTCACTTTAATTTCATAAGCCAATGTAAAGCTTTTTGCACCTATGGAATCTAAAAGAATTTCAACTTGAGGTGTATCGTTCAACAAGACAGGCAAGTGATAATTGATTTCATTTCTCGCAACCAATACACCAAATTTTTTCCAATCCCAATTCAATCCTAAAAGTTCATTGAAATAATGCACTCTGGCGTATTCAAAATAAGATAAATAAACGGTATTATTTACATGCCCCATGGTATCCAAATCAGCAAATCTGACTTGTATTTGTGCCGGTTTAATCATTTTTAGTGTTTGTCTAACTGTTCGTAAATTGAATTGTTACTAATGTATTCAGGAACAATCTCTTTCATCTTAGCTACAATTTTAATATTTTCTTGACTTTCAAATAAATCAATCAATTCAGCTATCAATTTGAGCTCATTTTCTCCTGTTTCCTGTACTTTAGCCTTTAATATTTTGGGATGTTGGGTTGGTAAGGTCTTTTCGCTATCGTTTAATAATTCTTCGTAAAGTTTTTCTCCTGGTCGAAGTCCTGTTATTTTAATTTCAATGTCCTTCCCTTCTTCCAAACCACTAAGTTTGATCATTTTTTTAGCCAAGTCGATAATTTTCACTGATTTTCCCATGTCAAACACAAAGATATCTCCTCCATTGCCAATAGTGCTGGCTTGTAGAACCAATTGACAAGCTTCTGGGATGGTCATAAAGAAACGAGTAATACGCTCATCGGTAACGGTTATTGGTCCGCCTTGTTCTATTTGTTTTTTAAACAATGGAATTACAGAGCCATTTGATCCCAACACATTGCCAAAACGAGTTGTAATGAACTTTGTTTTGCCCAATTTGTTTTTATTTTGAGCATAAATTTCGGCAATTCGCTTCGAAGCGCCCATAACATTGGTTGGATTCACCGCTTTATCGGTAGAAATCATCACAAATTTCTCAGCACCGTATTCAATAGCCAAATCAACCAAATTTTTTGTTCCTTTTACATTTGTTAAAATGGCTTCTGAAGGATTGTCTTCCATCAATGGAACGTGCTTATAAGCTGCGGCGTGAAGAATGTAACTTGGCTTAAAAGCTTCAAACAAACGCTTCATTCGATCGTAATGACGAACATCACCGATTACAACTTCAATAGGCAAATTACTTGCTGCACTTCTTAAATCATTTACAAAATCATACATTGCTGATTCTGCATTGTCTAACAAAATAACTTTTTGTGGATTGAATTTTAAGATTTGTTGTACCATCCCACTACCAATTGACCCAGCAGCACCTGTTACCAACACAATCTTTTCAGAAAGTTCGTTTTTAATTTTATTGACATCCAACTGTATCGAAGCACGTCCTAATAAATCTTCAATTTTAATTGCTTTGATCTGTTTGGTAGAAAATTCGCCATTTATCCAACTTTTAGGAGAAGGAACCTTGTGCAATTCAATGTTTTTATTGAAACACAAATCCACCACTTTTTGACGGTTTTCTATATCTGGGTTTTGAATGGCAAGAATAACAATAGCTATTTTTTCTGTATCAATTAATTGTTCTAATTTAGATGTATGAAAAATCTTGATTCCTTCTAAAATATTGCCACTTAATTTTTTATTGTCATCAATAAAACCAATGACTTTATAATCCGAAAGGGTGTCTTTTTCTATTGTTCGTTTTGTTACCAACCCCGAAATTCCTGCGCCATAAATTAAAACACGTTTTTTTTCTCCTTTAATTTTTGTGGATTCAACATAGAGAAATTTGATTACAAATCGAAATGCCGCCGTTAAAATAAACGACAAAATAAACTCTAAGACTAAAACTGTAGTCGGAAATAAAAAGTAACCATCAAAGAAATGGTAGCGAATAAACCCAAAAATTAAAAAAAGTATAGAAGCAAAAAGGCTATTAAAAAAAAGCGAACGAACGTCAATCATTGTTGTGTGACGCAATACGTGCTTGTGAATCTTTAAATAAAGGTAAACAGTCAGTTTAATTAAAAAATAAACAGCAATTGATTTTGAAAGAATTTTCCATTCTTCAATGATAATTTCCCGATCGGCATGTAAATCAAAGCGAATGAGGTAAGCAAAAACCAAAGAAATTGCCGCAATTACCAAATCAATGATAACAATTGGCCAACGTGGAAAATTTTTCTCAGGGAATTGCATGAATTAACTATTAGCTTATTCTGTATCTAATCCACAATTTGTTACTTCTGATGCTGTATTGGTATTGTATGACTGACATTCAGCATCATCGCTTACCATGTAATCTTTTTTAGTGCTATTTAAATAATAACCATTTTCATCGTAAAATACCGTTGTACATTCGCATTCTTGCTCTTTTTTACAAGATGTAGCAATTAAAGCAACAATTGGTAGGATGAGTACTATCTTTTTCATTATTCGTTCTTTTTTACAAAGGTATTAAATTTTGATTATAAACTTTCAATTACAAAATCAGTTCTACGGTTTTTAGCACGATTTTCATCCGATGAATTTTCAACTTTTGGCTGTGTTTCACCATAACCTTTTGCTTTTAATCGTTTACCATCAATACCCAAGCTTATTAAAAACTCTCGCACCCCTCTTGCACGGTTGTCGGATAACACTAAATTTTTGGTATCATCACCGATATCATCCGTATGTCCTTGAATAGCAACTTTTATGGTTGGGTTTTCTTTCAAAAAACGAGCAAATCCTTTTAGAATGAACTTTGATTTATCTGTCAATGCATAAGAGTTTGTTGCATACAAAATATCGTTAATTGTATAGGCTTCTCCAACTTTTAGTTCTTTCACGTTCAAATCGTTTCCTCGAATGGCAACATCCTTAGAGTTGACAACTTCTTTCACTTCTTCTTTTGAAATTAACTTAGAATCAAATGCAGAGCCTTCTTTCTTAACCGTTACCATCACATCTTGAGGTTTGTCTGTTTTTACGATAGCCGCATATTTACCATCATTTCCATTCACCTTTACTTGAGTCACTACATCGGAATTTTCATAAGCCAACTCAATTACAGCATTTTCAATCGGTTCACCGTTCTCACTTGCCAATTCACCTTTAATGATTGCAACAGATTTTGGACGCGCCTCTTCGTACAGTTCAAAGCCATAAATATTCCAATTTCCCCCTTGACGAGAAGAGAAATACGCTAATTTTCCATCAATAGACACAAAAATTCCAATTTCATCGGCATCTGTATTGATTGGGTAGCCAATGTTTTTAGGCTCTTCCCATTTTCCTTTTTCGTCTTTACGGGTATAGTATATATCCAATCCTCCCATTCCATCTTTTCGCCCATCCGAAACAAAATATAAAGTTTCACTATCTTGGTGTAAGAACGGGCTTTTATCCTTGCCTGGAGTATTTAACTCAACCACTGGCTTTGCTTGCGTCCATTCTCCGTCAGCATCTCTGGTGGAGTAATAAATATCGTTATCCTGCGAACCTCTTCTCGTTGTGGCAAAATACAAGGTGTTTCCATCAGCAGAAAGCGACGGTTGACCTTCCCAGCCATCTTTGGTATTGATTGCTGGACCCATATTTTTTAATTCAGACCATTTAAAATCATTAACCCCTTGTCCGACACGCTCATACGTAGTGATGTACAAATCACAGTTTTTATAATTTTGTTCATAAACAACCTCGTTTTTACAAGCACAAACAATCATTTCCTTGTTGTCAACAGAAAGTGTGCTGGCACCATAATTATCAAATGAGCCGTCGTTAAAAGGTGCTTTTAAGTAGGTTCCGTTATCAAAAGGCAAGGTCATTTTATCCCGTTTGGAAACAGTGAATTTTTCCACCCAATAAGAGGTCATTTCACCCAACGCTTGTTCATTGACTTTTCTTGTATAAAACATCAATTCATTGTCAGGTGATATCATCGGGAAATATTCATCTAATTTGGAACTAACGTTTGGAACCATTACAGGGTTGTAGGGTACTGTTTTTGCTTTTTTATCAGCTTCTGCTTTGTATTCTCCAACAACTTCTTTCACATCAGCCATTTTCTTTGCATGATCTTCACCGTATCTTGAAGGATCATCTGACTTGAATTTTGCAAATTTATCAAACCAATTCGTTGCGCTTGCCATATCTTGTTGCGTGTAATTGATAACACCCAAATAATAGTACATATCAGCATGATAGTACCCACATAAATCAACCGCTTGCATCAACATATCTTCTGCTTTTTGCAAACTTTTATCACCAGCAGCGGTATTTGGAGTAGGCTGACGGTTATAATATTCCGAAGCTTTATTAAATGCATACATGCCGTATTCAAAATAAACCATTGCTTTTTCAGGAGCTAAATCCATTGCTTGTAGAAAACCATCTACAGCTAATTTTGGATCAGTTGACAATTTTGCTTTTTCGATGATTTTCACCACTTTTTTATCAGGAGGCGTACAAGCTTCATCGTCAATTTGGGCAAATCCATTAAATGTCAAAATGGAAATGAGAAAAAGGAAAACTATTTTATGTAACTTTTCTACAAACATTGTTTCTTTATTTAAATAAGCATAACATTAATAATATACCGAAAATCATGCCAAAAGTTACAATTTTCAACAAAAAAGAAAAGTGTCTAAAAAATAAAAGAGGCCATCCTTTTGGGACAGCCTCTTAAAATAGTGTAAATGAATACGTTATTTAAAGTGGAACATTAAATACAATGCGCCTTTAAAATTATCCATATCAGCATCAAAGCGACTTACGCCACCGCTTGGTACTTCTCTTACGTGAACACTTGAATTTGGTGCATCCCAAGAGTTATACGTTTGCAAAGCATCACTTGTTTTTGAATAACCAATTGACCATCCAAATTCAGCTCCAAGTGAAATTTTAGGTGCAATAAAATATTCTACACCAACAAACATACGAGCTCCAACTCCCCAAGTGTTTCCACCAGTTCTCGAAGCAATTCGTTCTCCCATTGGGTTTGTCATCAATGCATTTCCAAAATTGTCATAAATTGTGGAAGTTGGATTAATGTTGCCATCTGAAAATTGATTGGCGTATTCATATTTTACTTTTGGCGCAGAAGCATAAGTGTAGTACAATCCACCTCCATATACTCCTTGAAGGCGACCTTTACCAACTCGCCATTCATAGCCAGCCCCAACTGTATAATTCTGATTTGAGTACTTGATTCTGTCAAATGCCAACGAATCTGGTGAATTTAACAAATCATCAACCACTGCCGATTTTTGAGTAAACGAATGAATTCCAATTCTCAAATCAACACGAATAGCTTCTCTATCAGCAATAAAATACTTTCCAAAAACAGTATTTTCGCCAAACATAGAAACAAATTTATTACTACCCATGGCATTGTTAAAATTGTTTCCGTTGAATGCATTACCGATAAATGTAAAAATTGGAATTGCATTGAAACCTAGGCCATAATCTCCTTTTTGAGGTAAAATAATTTGACCATTCTTATTTGTTAACGGCTCATCTTGTGCATTTACAACTAGTGAAAACGCAAAACAACCTATTAAACTAAACACTAACTTTCTCATATCCATAAATTTTAGTTAATACAATTGCTGATTATTAATAGTTGTAATCAACAATAGTTTTACCTCCATTAAAGATAGTGAAGTCGATTGTTACAGGGGTTTTAACAACTCTTGCTGCCAATGAATCTTTTCCTGTTGGTCCAGCAATAATTGGATTGTAATCAAACGCACTAATCAATAATTGTGCATCAATTACATTCGTGCTTAAAGGAGTTGGTAATTTCACAGAATACTTACCGTTGGCTGCAACAGTAGCTGTTCGTTGAATTTTCTCATACGTGTAAGTTGTATCTACATTTTTTGTAAGATCTTTGGAATCTACAACAAAAGTCAACACAACAGATGATGGAATACTTTCCCAATTTAATTGATACCCTCCAGTAGCTGTAGTATCGTTATGGGAATTGGAATTAATTCTGATGTAACCTTCTACAGTTGCTTCACCTGTTGTAGGTTTAACTTCTTCTTTTTTCTTACATCCATAAATAGCAATAGAAAGTGCTCCCAATGCTAAAACGCTAAAAATTGTTTTTCTCATAGTGATATAAAATTATAGTTAATTATTGCTGCAAATATAAATACATAAATGTTATAATCTAAAAACCAATTCATTGGATAAATAAAATTACATTTTTTATGATTTTATAATTAATCAATAAATAAAAGCATAAGTAATTGATAATAAATATTTTAAACAAAATAATCTATTTCTTAAAAATTAAAGATTAAAATTTATAAACAATTGATTTTGAATAAATAATTCTATTCTTGGTGAACAAAAATCATTGTTTCGTGAACTTTTAGCCGTGTTTCACAAGAATCACTATTCAAAACTGCTCTTTTACAGTATCAAAGTCTATCTTTGGTCAAAAATCACACGTTAACAAGATATTCACTAATCATAAAATATATTCGCTGTTAAGAGGCTGTCCGAATTGGATAGCCTCTCTTGTTTTTAAAGTGGTGATAATAAATAATGCTGACTACCAACCGTTAAATCTCTCCAAACTCTACTAATTTCATTTTCAACAAACAAAACATTCATGCCACAAAGCGGAATAAGTTGAGCTAACATTTCTCGTGCTAAAGATGCAGATTCTTTGGCTTTATTGGCCAATAACTTCAAATCCTCCTCTGTTGGTTGTTGGTTGGAAGCAAAATACTTCCAAACATTTTCTAAATGTGTATAAAAAGAATTTCTAAAAAATGTCATTTTTTCAACGGATTGCTCAAAAAGTTCCTTGATGTCTTTTCGATCATTTAGTGTGTTGTTGCAATACAATGGTGTTTTGGGTAAAATTTCCTTTTCAAACAATTCTAAAAAGTGAAAACTCATTCCCAGCATCATACTTGTCATATTGGCAAACGCTAATGCATCAAACGGAACCTTAAAAATGGGTGCTGAAGCAAAATTTGACGGTTGTAACAACGAAAACACCTCATCATCTGGTACAACTAAATTATTGACTTCAAAATCATTGCTTGCTGTGGCTTTTAAACCTAAAACATTCCATGTATTAAAGACCGTTACTGCTGATTTTGGAAAGATAAATGAACGCATCATTTGAGTACCATTTTCCAATAGTGGCGTTTCATTTTCATCTATTAATTTACAATTTGCAGTGAAATGTGTTGCATGTGCCGATCCGCTAGCATATTTCCAATACCCATTTACCATGTAGCCACCTGCTATCTTTTTGGCAACACCTGTAGATGCGCCACTTCCTGCACACCACACATTGGAAGCGGTGAATATTTCTTGCGCTTTTTTGTCAATAAAATAACCCGAAAACAAATTTGCGCCTGCCCCAAGGTTCACATTCCATCCAATACTGCCATCTGCAAAAGCCAACGCTTCAAACAAGTGAACGATTTGAGGTAGTGTCCATTCCAATCCTTTGCAACTGGATGGCACCATGATTTTCAACCAATTGTTGGTATAGATTAAGTCCAATATTGGCTGTGTCAACTTACCTTCTTTTTCAATCGACACACTCTCCTTACGCAAAATTGCAAATTGTTCTTCTGTCAACACATTTCCAATGATGTTGTTTGAATTTATAATTTTCATACAGCTCTGTTTTAGAAATTAAGTTGTACACCAAAAATAAAATTGAATCCTGCCTGTGGATAGTAAAAGTTTTCGGTTATTCTTTCACCTCCATATTGGTAGCTAAATGTATAACCATTGGATTCGTACATTTTATTCAAAAGATTGTTTAAGCTCAAGCTAATTCCCAATTCTTTTATAAATTTTTTCGTTTCCAATGTATATCTCAAGCGTGTGTTTGCCAATGCATACGGATTGATGCTTCGTTGTGTGTTTGAAGTATTGTCCAAAAACTGTCTGCTGATGTATTTTCCAATAATATCAATGTAAAAATGCTGATTTTTAGTAAATTTAATAAATGGTTCAATGGTTGCACTTGCGTACGCAATGACAGATGGTGAATACCCAATTGTGGTATTGGTATGTTCTATTTCTATCTGTCCGCCATTGTCATAATCATCAATGTATTCAGTAAAACGCCTAATTTTATTCATAGAAAACGTAGCGTTGGCAACAAATGACAACATTTGAATGGGCTGGTAATTTGCCATTATTTCTATTCCACTTCGGTAGCTAGTTGGAACATTCTGACGGGCATACGCCCCCACATCGTTTAATTTTCCTGTCAATATCAATTGATTGTTATAGTGCATGTAATACATATTTAAACCAAAACCCCAGTTAAATGCGTGGAACTCATAACCCAATTCTACATCGTACAATGTTTCTGGCTTTGGAAGTTCATAAGTTGCTGCTTCAAAATCATTCCTATTTGGTTCTTTTTGAGCCATAGCAAATGAGGTAAACACTTTGCTTTTATTAGCATTTGCATGATTTTTAATATAACTCAACCCGATTTTAGGGTTTAAGAAATCATATTGAACATTTGGGCGTGTGTTGATAGATGCTCTAAAACCATTCATTTTGTAATCCACATGGCGGTATTGCAAATCGGTAAACAAATAAAAATTCATTCCCAATTGCTGTTGCCATTTTGCAAATACAGAATAATCATTTTTAAAAGCTGAAAGGCGGTACCATGAATAATCAACTGGAAAGCCATATTCTGCCCATTTCACATAACCGTAGTGCCTGCCATCATACAAACTGATACTTCCACCTAAATCTAATGTTGTTTTATTTTTTTGATAATGAGCCGAGTAAGTTGTTCCATAAAAATAGTTATCTAACCACAATTGTCTCGTTAAATTTGTTGAAAACAACGTATCGTTTGACGGAGAAATAAAAGGAAGATGGTTGTAATCTTCAAAAAGCGCACCCAATTGGTATTCATTGTAATACCCTTTTCCACGCGTCATGAACAAGGTAATATTGCCACTCCAATAATCACTAATTTGCTGATTATAGATGAGTTGATAATAATCCTGACCATAATTATCGGTCTGATCGGTGTAATATTCTCCGTTTTCCATTAATCCAAGTCCATTGAATTTCCTATTAGTTTTCAATGAATCTTGTGGAACTCCATTCCATGCTTGCCCGGTTTTTTCTCTACCAAGCAACAGATTGAATCGCAACGAGGATTTTTCATTTTTGGAAGTCCAACCAGCAATAAATTGCAGTGATTTTAAGTCCGATTTTGCCCGTTCAATGTAGCCATCCGAATTAATTTTAGACAAGCGCAAATCAAATTGAAATCCACCTCTTAGTAATCCAGTTCCAGCTTTTATTGAGTTTTTGAACGTTTTAAAAGAACCGACAGCACTGTGAATACTTGCATAAGCTTTGTTGCCCTGTTGTAAATTGGACATATTTACAGAAGCTCCAAAAGCGCCCGAACCATTGGTTGAAGACCCAACACCTCTTTGAATTTGGATGGAATTGGCTGAACCTAAGATATCTGGAAAATCCACAAAAATAGCAGCTTGTGATTCAGCATCGTTAACAGGAATACCATTCATGGTAAAATTGATACGTGCAGCATCAGTTCCCCGAATCCGAAGAGCGGTATATCCTACACCAGCGCCAGCATCAGAAGTAACGGTTACAGAAGGCGTTTGATCCAATAAATAAGGAATATCCTGCACTCCATCGGATCGTCTTATAGCCAAACTATCAATGTTTGAAATGGCAAAAGGATTTTTATTGTTCACACGAATAGCTTTGATTTCAATCGGAATAAGCTCTTTTTCTGTGTGAAAATTTGAAGAATCTACTTGTGCATCGACTATATTGGCACAAAAAGTTACAAAACCCACAAATATTGCAGGTGTTAAAGAAAAATGGATACGTTTCATAATTGAACATTTTAACAATTAATAAATATCCAGGCTATTATAGTTTACAGCAACTGCAAACCGTAAGTTTAACTTACCATTCCTAACCAGCATTACCTGGTCAAGGTTCTACGGGTGTGATCTCAGCCTGAAATTAAGGCACCCCGGGTGAAAAATTGCTTGTGCAATAATTCGCGACAAATGTATGGTTTTTATTTTAATTGAGAAGATTTATAACAAGATATTTTTATACTATGGAAATAAAATAGCAAACCTCAACATGACTACAATCATATTTTTTATCTGTTTTTACCAATACTTTTGTAGAAAACAACAAGAATATGCTTAGAAAGGTAAAATTAATTTGGGATTTTAGAGGCTCCGATTCTGAAGAAAGGGCAAGACGACATGAACATCATTTAGAAGAATACCTTGAAGCAAAAAAATTGGGTTTTAGAATTACTGGAACTACAACAGAATCCGATGATTTTTCATTTTCCTATATGATTGTTGAAGAAGATGAAATGAAATCATTTAGAGATGCGCTTCGCCCAACCAGAGGTGGTTGGATAGAATTGTAATGATTGAAAAATTTTTCCTTTTAAATTAAATCAATAATTTATAGTTATTGGGTTTTCGCTTTCCGTTATTTTCATCGGGCCAACGCACTTTTGACTCCTTGTAAGAACTCTCGTTTTGAGGTTGTTTTTTAGTCTCGTAGAGACGAAATTTTTGTAGAAAATTGATATTCTCCGCACAACAGAGCTCCGTAGGTGCGATATTATCTATCTATTAGTTGACTCAACAAAGAAATAAACATTTCTTCTATCACAAATTTTAATTTTTGTCATGTATTCAAGAATTTCTGTACATTTGTTATTCTAATAATCCAACGTGAAAAACAACAAGAAAAAGATTTTCAATGACCCTGTATATGGGTTTATCTCCATACCTAATGAGTTTATTTTTGATTTAATCGAGCATCCATACATGCAGCGTTTACGCCGTATTCGTCAGCTTGGTTTAACTCATTTGGTATATCCTGGAGCATTGCATACACGTTTTCACCATGTTTTAGGTGCTATGCACTTGATGAATTTAGCCATTCAAGTTATCCGTAGAAAGGGGTATGAAATTACCATTGAAGAAGAGCAAGCTGTGTTGGCTGCCATATTACTTCATGATATTGGACACGGTCCATACAGTCACGCTTTGGAATACGATATTGTAAACGGTGTGAGTCACGAAGCCATCTCTGATTATTTTATGAAACGTTTGGAAAATCAATTTGGCGAAAAATTACACCTTGCACGAGAAATTTTTACCAATACCTATAAAAAACCATTCTTGTATCAATTGGTTTCAAGTCAGTTGGATATGGACAGAATGGATTACCTCAACAGAGATAGTTTTTACACAGGCGTTAGCGAAGGCGTTATTGGTAGCGATCGCATCATTGAAATGCTGAACGTGCACAATGGCAACTTGGTACTCGAAGAAAAAGGTATTTATTCGATTGAAAAATTTATTTCTGCCAGAAGATTGATGTACTGGCAAGTCTATCTGCACAAGACGGTTGTTTCTGCCGAACATTTGCTGATCAACACGTTAAAACGAGCAAAAGATTTATCCATTTCAGGAAAGGAGTTATTTGCTTCTCCTGCATTGGCTTTCTTTTTGAAAAATAACATCACGCAACACGATTTTGAAACCAACCCAAAAGTATTGGACACATTTGCTTTACTCGATGATTACGATATCATGGGAGCTATCAAAGTGTGGCAATTGAGTGACGATAAAATTTTAGCCGATTTGGCACAACGCATTTTAAATCGAAAATTGTTTAAAGTTCAAATAGCTAAAGAACCTTTTTCGGAAGATGAAATCAACAAAAAGAAAGAAGAAGTAGTACAAAAAATGGGAATTAGCTTAGCTGAGACCAATTATTTCGTTCACGCTTCTAACTTAGTAAACAATGCTTATAGTCAAGAAAAACAAACAATTAACTTGTTATTGAAAAATGGCACCATCGTTGATATCGCCGAGGCAAGTGATAATTTGAATATTTCTGCACTATCAAGACCCGTTGAAAAATATATATTTTGTTACCCTAGACTTTAATTTGAACCATGGAAAATTATTTCATTAAACTTGGATTATCATTTACTTGGAGCAAAGCGCTTCCATATATTTTTTTAATCATCATCGGAATAGGATTAGGACTCCTTTTATTTAAAAAGTTAAAATCAACACTTGGCAAGATTTTTGCACTCTTATTTATGGTTGTGCCTTTTGTTGTTTATTTTATCGTTCATCCAATTTATGAGGGAGATTTTACCAATGAAGCGAGAACTATTCAACCAACAGAGGCTACAAGTGAATTAAACGGACACAAATTAGTTGTCATATCGTTACCGGGCTGCAAATACTGCAAGCAATCCATTGAATTTTTCAAAGAAATTAAAAAAATTCGTCAAGATATTGTTGTCGAATACACTGTTGTGTCTGAAGACGAGCGAAATTTGGACTTTTACAACGAAGCCATGCAAGGTGAATTTCCACTTTACCTCGCTACCAATGTAGAAGCTTTAAACAAAATAGCCGAAGGTAGGTATCCAACTTTTGTATTGATCAATGATTCTAAACCATATCGAGTGTGGAACAACAACACTTTTGGTGTAATGGCCATTGATGAAGTCGTGAATAGTTTTAAGAAGTGATTATTTTTTAATTCTGACTTAAAACACTATGTATCTTACTTTTAATTTCATCTAAATGATTAACATCAATTGATTCAAGAAAAACACAGTCATTATTATTTAGTATTAAAATTGTTCCGTTAGAACGAATCAATCCATAACTAGCTAAATCCTTGTATTTAAAAACAACATGGTTATCAATTTCTTCATTTAAAGGATTCCTATCTTCTGTAACTACAAATAATTTGTTTAAATTATTCCATTCATTAGAAGTAACAAATGCTGTAATTTTATCCTCACAAGGTTGACAAGATGATTGATTTAAAATAAATATTAAATGTTTTCCAAATTTTAGTTCTCTTTTTTTTTCTAATACTTGAGTTATAAAAAATTTTTCACCTTTTGATAATTCAAGTGAATTAATTGATGATTTGCAGGAGAAAACAACTATTAATAAAAATGGTATAAATATTGTTTTTATCATTTTCTACTTTTTTAGATGACTAATTTTTAAAAATTTAAAATCAATTTTATCTTTAGAAACTTCACCAAGATCTGGTAACGAAATTAACACTCCATTTTCAGTTGGATATAATTTCAAGATTTGAAGTTTATGAATAGGAAGTAAAACCTCATCTATCAATTCAAATTTACTATTCAAGACCATTAACATACATTTTTTATCAAATTCTGTATTTAACAATCCTTTTTCATTCAATTCATCCATTTTGGGATGAAAAATACGGTAATAATAGTTTGTAAAAGGATTATAAAACAATGACTCATAATAAGGTGAAAGCAACCAATGTTTCATTTTTACATCATTAATATTTTTATTGTCTTCTGGATATACAATTTTTTCGATTGGCTCAGTGTCATATTTACTTTTAACCGTATAAAATTGAGATTGGTTGTTAAGGGTATTAATAACTTCAATCGTTCCACTTATTGAATTACAAGTAATTATAGAATCTCCAATATATAAATCATAAAAATCACTGATTAAACCATATTCTCTATATTCTGAAAAATAAGGTGTTTTCCCATAAAAGTCAATTTCCTTGGATTGAATATTCAATTTTGCAAAAGCGGGATAATTGCTTACATCATTTGAATATTTACCTAATGAATCATCATAATTTTGATTAACTCTAAAATAAAAATTGTTTTTTGGTATATTGACATGTTGATCCCCTCCTCTTTTATTCCACTCAACAGTTAAGCCTGATTGTTTAAATTTTTCAATATCCATTAAATCCAAAGCCAACTCTTTATTTTGAGATTTATCGCAATACAAATAAACTTTATTTGAATTTAAAATAACATAAACATCATTTCCAATAATTCTTGTATTTACCTCTTTACAATCTGGGTTAAATTGGTTTAAAATCAATACAGAATCATTTAAATGGTTAATAATTTTTATAGTGTTATCACTGCAAAAATTATAAACAACGTAATTTGTTTTAAAATCAGTTAAAACATCTATTCCACCTGTATATTGTTTCGTGAAATCCGAATGATACACTTTTGATATAGTATCAAATTCATAATTAAATTTAGAAAATTGTCTAGTTTCAACATCTTTTAATGAAGAGCAACTCGAAAAAAAGAAAAAAAGTAAATAATAAATTAAAAAGTATTTTAGAATCTTCATGTTTATGAATTATAGAAATAGGGCTGTCTATTATTAAAACAACCCTAAATACTTAGCAAATATATTTTAATTTATTCTATATTCTTTTGAAGAATAGAAACTTTTTCCTACTTCAATTGCAAATCCATCACAAATGGCATACGCATTTGAATACCAAACATACCTTCTAACTTGGTTAGCTTTTGGTATTGGTTAACTAATTCAGTTGGAATTGCTGCTCTTGTTGATACAGTTGAATTTTTAGATTTTTCATCCAATTGCTCCAAAATAGTTTCAAACATATCTTCTTTTACCAATGGATAATACAACACTTTTGGTTCTTTGATGCCCGCTGTTTTGGCAGCATAAGCAATTGCATCTTTTAAACCTCCTAATTCATCTACCAAACCAATTTTAACAGCATCAGAACCTGTCCACACACGTCCACGAGCAATAACATTAGCTTGTTCCACTGTCATGTTTCTACCTTCTGCTACTCGCTCCAAGAAATCTTGGTAAATTTCATCCACTTCTTCTTGTACATTGCTCAATTCTTCTGGAGTCATTTTTCTATTCAAGGTAAATCCTGCATGCTGGTTTGTTCTCACATAATCGTAAGAGAATCCCAATTTATCTTGCATGAAATTACCAAAATAAGGGATCATTCCAAACACACCAATTGAACCTGTAACAGTTGTTGGCTCTGCAAAAATACGTGATGCAGCTGTAGAAATGTAATAACCACCAGAAGCAGCAACATCACCCATAGATACAATTACTTTCTTTTCTTTATTGGTTAATTTCACTTCGCGCCATATTTCATCACTTGCCAAAGCACTACCTCCTGGAGAGTTAACGCGCAACACCACCGTTTTGATTGATTTATTAGCTCTTGCATCTTTTAACAATTGGCACACTTCTTTGGAAGTTAAACCGTCGCCTTCCACAGAGATATCACCAGCTGCGATAATTACTGCAACATTTGGTTGATTGTCTTTCATCAACATTTGGTCTCTCTTAAACGATGTTTTAGCATATTTTTCAAATTCAACCAATTTCAATGTCTGATCACTTGATAATTTCAATTTCTTTTTAATGATATCTAGTACCTCATCTCTGTATTTTGAACCATCAATCAATTTGTATTGAACAGCATCTTTAATGCGACGAATCAACATGTTTTCAGCATAGACATTCATATCATTTGCGGTAACTTTTCTATCTTTTGCAATATCGTTTCGCATTTCTGTCCAGATATTATTCAAATACGTTTCCATTTGCAAGCGACTTGAATCACTCATCTTATCTAAGAAAAATGGTTCAACAGCACTTTTAAAATCATTGTTTTTTCCACGTATAATTTGTACATCAATACCCAATTTGTCCAACGTATTTTTATAGAATGTCAACTCACCTCCCAATCCTAAAAACTCCATGGTAGAAGTTGGAAAACCATACAATTCATTGGCAGCAGATGAAATGTAATACTTACCCAATCCAACCAATTCACCAGCAGTATAGGCTACAACAAATTTTCCACTTTTTTCAAAATCATTGATGGCATTTCTAATTTCTTTAGCGGTTGTATAACCACATGAAAGGCTTCCCAATTCAAGAAACACACCTTTAATGGCATTGTCAGTCTTTGCTTTTTCCAATCCATATAGTAAATCAGATAAACCTAAGTTCGTTTTTAATTTAAGTGAAAAATAATCTACATCTGATTTTGTTTTTTCACCAATTACCCCATCTAATTTGATATGCAAAACAGAATTGGGCAACACTTTTACAGATGAAGGTTTTGGAGTTACTGCACTTGCAATTCCACCAACAACCATTAAAAACAACAATCCGCCAATAATGGAACCAACTAAAACGGCTACAAAACTTGGCCAAAATACTTTTCCGAAACTTATTTTTTTACCTTTCATAGATACAATTTTTCAATTTTATTCAATTACAAAAGTAAAATCGAAACAATCAATTTAGCTAGAGAATTTTATGAATGGTTATTTCTTTAGTTTGAATGGTTATTTGAAATGATTACAAGATAGTTGAAGTAGCAATTTGTTACTATCTTTGCTACAATGAAAACCAATAATGAAGTTGGCTACTATGCCATAGGAATTTATCGCGGAAAAACTGCTCACAACATAGGCACACTATGGCGAAGTGCTTACATTCTTGGTGCTCAATATATTTTTACAGTAGAAACACGTTATAAAAAACAAGCATCGGATGTAGTGCGATCTTGGTCACGCATTCCCTTGTTTCACTACGATACATTTGATGATTTACTGAACAACATTCCTTACGATTGTCGATTGGTTGGTGTTGAATTAACCGACGATGCAGAATGGTTGCACGAATTCAATCACCCCAAAAGAGCTATTTACTTACTTGGGTCGGAAGATTGTGGTTTGCCCGATTATATCAAAGAAAAATGCCATTTTTTGATAAAATTACCTGGAAATTCATCATTAAATGTAGGTGTTACAGGCAGTATCGTTCTACACGACCGCGTTACAAAATTACCAGCATTATTACCTCCCAATCACAAAGAACTATAATTTTATGAGCAATAGACTAATTCTTTTAATCGTTTTCTTTTTGTCGAGTTTAACACTATTAGCACAAAAATTCACCGTAAGTGGCAACATAAAAGACGGTGAAAATGGAGAAGATCTTTTTGATGCGACTGTGTTGGTTAAAGAACTGAGTAACACGGGTTCAAAATCAAACACTTATGGTTTTTACTCCCTAACTTTGCCAGCTGGAACATACACATTGATTTACAGAGCAACAGGATATGAACAAAAAGAAATAACTGTTGATCTACAAGAAAACAAGCACATTTCTATTGAATTAGTGGTAAAAAAGGATGTCAAAGAATTGGCAGAAGTGGAAGTTACTGCTGTAAAAGAAAATGACAACATTACAAAGTCAGGGATGGCTGTAACAACGCTTTCACCCAAAGATATTGAAACAATTCCAGTATTGTTTGGAGAAAAAGATATTGTAAAAACCTTGCAACTTACTCCAGGAGTTAAATCAGCTGGAGATGGCAATGCTGGATTTTATGTAAGAGGTGGTGGTGCCGATCAGAACTTAGTTTTACTGGACGAAGCTCCTGTTTACAACGCTTCGCACTTATTGGGTTTCTTTTCTGTGTTCAACTCTGATGCGATAAAAGATGTTTCATTATACAAATCGGGTATTCCAGCCGAATTTGGTGGTCGTGCTTCATCGGTTTTAGACGTCAAAATGCGAGAAGGAAATTACAAACGCTACAATGTTTCGGGTGGTATTGGATTGATAGCCTCTCGGTTAACAGTTGAAGGCCCGATTGTAAAAGACAAAGGCTCTTTTATTGTTTCTGGTCGAAGAACATACATGGATTTGTTCTTAAAAGCATCCAAAAAGCCCGAATTAAAAAACACCAAATTGTATTTTTACGATTTAAACTTAAAAGCCAACTATCAAGTATCAAAAAAGGATAGAATCTATTTATCTGGGTATTTTGGAAGAGACAATTTTTCTTTCAATGATTTATTTGGTTTTAAATGGGGAAATGGAACAGGAACTTTTCGTTGGAATAGAATTGTCGGTAAAAAAATGTTTTCAAACACATCTTTTGTATTTAGCAATTTCAACTATTCATTTGACATATCTTCAGGAGGAAATAAATTGGGAGTTGGCGCATCAATTCAGGATTTAAACTTAAAACAAGATTTTGATTACTACGTAAATAATAGCAATGCTTTAAAATTTGGTTTCAATGTAATTTACCATACGTTTAAACCAGGTGAATTAAAATCAACCATTCCAGCCATAAATAATTTTAAAATTGACGATCAATATGCGTTGGAATTTGGTGTGTATGCGCAAAACGACCAAAAAATTGGCAACTGGTTATCTATCATGTACGGTATTCGCTATTCTGGATTTGATTACATGGGAAAGGGAACCGCTTATGAATACGATGAAAAAGGAACAAAATTGAGCGAACAGCAATACGGCAGTTTTAAAACCATCAAATACCATCATTTCATTGAGCCACGTTTATCATTGAGTTTTATTCTTTCCGAAAAAAATTCATTAAAAATTGCTTACAACAGAAACAGCCAGTATTTGCATCAACTTTCCAATTCTTCATCAAGTAGCCCAACAGATATTTGGGTACCCAGTACCAACAATGTGAAACCACAAATTGCCGATCAAGTTGCGATGGGTTATTACCGTAATTTCTTTGACAATATGTTGGTGTTAACTACAGAAATTTATTACAAACATTTAGGAAATCAAATCGACTACCGCAACGGAGCCAGTTTGTTTCTGAACAACGAAATTGAAGGGGGGTTGGTTTATGGTAAAGGACAAACATTCGGTTTGGAAATTCAATTGGAAAAGAAAAAAGGGAAGTTTACCGGTTGGATTAGCTATACATTATCTCGTTCGTTGCGCAAATTTAATGACATCAATATGGGCAAACAGTTTCCTGCACGACAAGATAGAATACACGATTTAGCAGTAGTTGCCATGTATCGAGCAAGTCAGAAGATAGCACTTTCGGGCACATTTGTATTCTATACAGGTGACGCAGTTACTTTTCCATCTGGTAAATATGAAATTAACGGAGCAGTAATACCTTATTACACTGAAAGAAACGGCTATCGAATGCCGAACTACCACCGTTTGGATTTGGGGCTAACTGTTTACTTCAAAGACCGTCCGAAATTTGAGCACAACCTCAATGTTTCCATTTACAATGTTTATGCACAGAGAAATGCATTTATGATAAGTTTTGAAGAGGATGAAGACAATCCAGGAAAAACAAAGGCTATTAAAACGTCCTTGTTCCGTTTGGTTCCATCCATTACCTATAACTTTAAAATTAAATAACTATGAAAAATTTAGTTGTTCTTCCGATAGTAGCTTTATTCGCACTTTTTTCGTGCCAAAAAGAAATAAAAATTAATTTGAATGAAGCAAATCCTAAATTGGTGATTGAAGCCAATTACATTGCCACAGATAGTCTTGTTACAGTCAGAATATCTTATACTGGAAACTATTTTGATGAATACTCATCCAATTTAGTGAACGATGCAGCGGTTTTCATTAAAGAAACCAATGGTAGTTACACAACAGTTCCTTCCGTTGGAAATGGTAAGTACGAATTAGCTAATTATGCACCTACGTATGGTGCTACTTACACCATTCAAGTGGTAAAAGATGGAATTGCTTACGAATCAAGCTCCCTATTGATGCCAACCATGGATTTTTTACCTGCCGCTTATGAATACCAAGAAGAAACGTTGTTCTCAGAAGCAGGTTATAGAGTTAAATACAGCTTTCAAGATCCTCCGGGTATTGGTAATTGTTACAAAGTGATTGAAACTTATAGAGACACTACTTTCAGTAAATTTGGTGAATTTCGCTTTGGAGACGACAGACTTACGGATGGAAATATACACGAATTATCTATTTTTAAATCATTTTTGATTGGTGATACGGTATTGATTGAATTGCAAAGTATCAATCAAGCGGTACATAATTATTACGACCAACTTTCTACCAATACCTCTGCATTTACAGCAGCGCAGGGGAATCCAGATTATTATTGGACAAATGAAGCGTTGGGTTACTTTTCTGCTTATGGGTATAAAAGACAGCAAGTGGTGATACAATAGAACGTAGGTAACACAGATTTGATAGGCATTTTATAAAATACAATGAAGCAAATAATTTACATAATAACATTGACTTTAGGGCTTAGTAGTTGTAACAATCAAACAACAGAAAAAGCAGCGAACAAAAATTTGGTTGACGCTTTACAAACTGTTTCAACTGACAAACAGACGCAAGGTATTTATATTAAAGATAAATCACAATACGACCAGACATTTATTGATGGACTTGCTGACTATAATGATTTAATTAAACTTATTGACAATTATATCGTAACTGGTAAAGACACTACATATTTTCCTAATGATCTTCTATTAAACAAATCCACAATATATACAGCGATTAAAGACAGTAACAAATATGTATTAACAGTTACGAGAACGAATCTGACTAATTTAACTTACAATTTTCAATTCACAGATAGTGACAATAAAATCTTAGATACCAAATCAGGGCAAGTGGTTTTAAGTTCATATTTTTTCTTTGGTCCAGAAGGTGAAACCGATTTTGAGGCTAATGACAGTTTTTTTTAGTAATGAATATAGAATGGAGAACGACAAATCTTGGCTTACTATACAAATAGGTATAGACAAAAATTATAGTGGAAAAAAAAGGGCGAAAATAATTTATGGTCTTATTGTTAATTCAAAAAAGAAGGAGCCCATAATGGAAAGTCCAATTTTAAGAATAGAATAAAACACCCTATAACATGAAATATATCAGCGTTCCATAAAAAAGCGACTACCACAATTGATAGTCGCTTTTTATATTCCTATTCGAGTTTTATTTTACTTCACTGTCTTAAAGAAAGCTTTAGCTTGTGCATCGTTAGGGTCTAACGTTTGAATAGTTCCCCAAATTTCTTTAGCTTTTTCAATATCTTTTTCTGTAGAGTTTACGTAATAATCTCCTAAGTATTTATAAGCTTCTATTGCCATACTTTTAAATTGACCCGCTTTTTGATCATCAGTCAAATTTGTTAAGAAACTTTCATAGTGTCCTTTTGCTGCCCAAGTTTCTTTACTTTCATCAATGTGCGATTGACAACGTGCTCTCCACAAATGGCTCATTGCATAACTTGGAGATTGTTCCAATACTCTCGCATTTGCTTGGTCACATTTCACATAATCTTGCGGTCCAAAGTAATATGCACGGCCCAATTCATAGTATTCAGCCAAACTCAAGTTAGAAGAATCACCTGCCATTTTCTTTGTAAACATTTCAATAGCAGCAGCATAATTTTTATCCTTCATATAAGTGCCTGCCAATTCACCATAAATACCACCTCTAATTAAAGGATCTGTTTCGGCAGCTTTTTTCATGCTTTCAAAATATTTTTCTGGTTGATTCATTTTTTGGTAAAACAACGCTTCATAACGGTAGTCAGAACCGATGATTTTATCTTTTGGCACAATTTTAAAATACTCATTCAAAGCTTCCAATCCTTTAACATAAGCAGCAGAATCCGCATTGTTTGCCGCATTGTCTTCGTAAATTGAGTAAGCATAAATACGTTCTGTGTACATATTTTTGTAGTTTCTATTGTGTAGCAAATCAATTTCTTTTATTGCTTCACCGTATTTTGTACCTAAGAACAAAGATGTTGCATAACGGTAACGTGCATGGTCGCTATCGTTTAATTGCAAGTATTTTTGCCAGTTCGCAATTGATTGAGCTGTTTGACCAAATTTCATGTTCAATTCAGCACGTTCACGGTATGCAGGTGCATAATTTGGTTCCATATCTTGTGCTACTCGATACAAACTATCTGCCAATTTAGGGTTTTGCGCACGTTGATAGATTTTTGCTTTACGAACAAACACACGAGCATTGCTATTGATATCCGCTGCTTTGTTGTAATACTTCATCGCTTCTGTACTGTTTCTTGGATTAATCTCCACTTGCGCATCACCCATCAACAAGTATCCATTTTGGTTTTTAGGTTCCAATTTCATAGCCTCTTCCAACAAACTTGCAGCTTGTTTTAAGCTTTTTTGAGGTGATTCAATCATCACTGCTGCAATTTGGCGAATTACCTCTGCATTTTTGCGTTTTGTAGATTTCAACAAACCTTGAAATAACGCACTTGCAGAAGTTGTGTCACCAGAAATCCACATAGCTTTTCCTTTACCAACAACAGACAATGGATTTTCTGGAGCAATTTCAGCACCTTTGTTCCACATAATCTTTGCTGAATCACTATCATCAGCTTGGAAATAATTTTCTCCGTAGAAGAAATAAACATCTCCTAAGTTACCTCCTTGATTCAATAATGTACGAAAATCTTTTCCGGCTTCTTCGTAGCGTTCATTGTCCGTTTTTTTGATTGCATCACCTAAAGTTTGTCCAAAAGAAACTCCTGTTGTGACACCTATCGAGAACATTATTATTGTAAATCGTTTCATTTTATTTAATTTTCTAGTTTCTGATATTTATTCTAAATCAAAATCCTTGCCAAAAACAAAAACTTTGGTTAAAAGAAGTCGCTAATATACTATTTTTTTTACTTCTGACCGAGTAAAAATTAGTTTAATGAGATTTCTCACTTTGTTCAAAATGACAATCAATTAGTTAGGTTCTTTGGGTGGGTTAGGTTGGTGGTTTTGCCACCAACCTAACCCACCCAAATCAAAATCACGACAAAAACACTGTCATTCAGAGCAAAGTGAAGAATCTCATCTATTTAGTCGGTTAGTACTGTGTTTTTTATTTATTCAGTTCGAATATTTAACATTCTAGCTTGCATATTTGCTGGGAGTAAAGAAGATTTCAAGATAATCAATTGACCTTTTTCGCCAGTCATAAAATTAACAAATCCAGCATCCAAAGTTGTTCTACCTGCTTTTGTAATCATCCAAACTTCTCTCACCAAAGGATAGGATTTATTATCGTGATACCCTTCGTAAATATATGCTTGGTAGGGTTTGAAATAGTCCTCTCCCTCGTTTTTCGCAACAGAAACAATGGTTAATCCATCTCTAAAATCCAATGTTGCCGGATCGTCTTCATCACTAATCCAATTCACACCGATAATGCCCAATGCGTTTCTGTTTTCTTTCACGTAATTGATAACTTCTTCATTTGAGTTAACAGCAAATACATTATCAGGCATTTTATCTACATCTGCCAATTTTCTGATCGCATTGAAATTTGCCGAATTTTTATTGTCAAATACCACGTTGATTCTCTTGTTGGTACTTGTCCACAAAGAATCTTTCCCTTGAATAATGTTTTTCAAACGCTCAACAGTCATCAACGTATCCGTATTTTCTGGATTGACAATTAAAGCTACGGCATCAATTGCCAACTGAGTGCTTCTTACTTCGATGTTGTATTTGCTCAACAAGGATTTTTTCTCTTCATCGGTAAAATCTCTGGTAATACAAATTGTAGAAGTTTTACCGCTAAAAAATGCTTCAATAGCATCGTTTTCGGTAACATAATGTGCATTAACTGTAGCCAAAGGATATTGGCCTTCAAAGGTATAAATACTGGTTTCAAACAACGGCTTAAACGATTCTTCTAAGTAGATGTTTATATCACCAGAGCTATTGGTGTTTTTACCTTGCATACTATTGTTGCAAGACAAAAGTACCAGCATTAAAAAGGGAAAAAATGCAACTTTTTTCATAGGTATTTATTTAATTTTCAGATTCTTTAGATTTTTTATCTTCTTGGTACATACGGTATATTCGATAGGAACGAAACAACGCATACAATAGAAGCAACACAATGAACGATTGCCTTTGTAAATTGGATAGATTCATCAAAAATTCTTTAGAAGTCATGAGAAAAAATATCCATACAATGCAAATAACGATAACAAAAGCAGAAATGAAATAATTGATAAATCTTGCGTTCACTGGTTCAATGTTTTTTTCAAAAATAAGGAATATCCTGCAATTTGACTATAAGTCGTTTCGATTTTTTGGTTGTCTTTATGACTTTATGACTGGTTGATGTTATGACTAGTTAATGTTATGACTGGTTGATGTTGTGATAAGATGATTGGGTGACAAATTGAAGAAATGACCGTTTGTTCTATCACAGATGATAAGTCAGCCAATCAATCAATCAATCAATCAGTCAATCAGTCATAACAAAAAAAAGGCAAATCTATAAGCCGGGTTCTGTTTTCCAAAAAGGAACGTTTATCATTTATCTAGTTCTGCAATCACTCGCAGAATCCATCAACCTACCCTCTGAGTTGGGCGAGTAACCCTATCATTTAACATTGCTGCCAAACATCCCCAGTTTACATGGTCTTTCAACGCGTAAGGTTTACCTAGCTACAAAACATCACTGCTTGCACGGTGAGCTCTTACCTCACCTTTTCACTATGACCCCGAAGGGCTACCTATTTTCTGCTGCACTTTCTGTTGCCTTCAGCACAAGGCTGAAAACACCTTCCCGTTAGGAAGTACGCTACTCTATGTTGCCCGGACTTTCCTCTCTCCGCCAATTGACGAACAGCGATAAACCGATTTGCCAATGCAAAGATAATTATAAAATCTATAAAATAAATTTCAACTGTAGAGTGAAATAAATTATAACTGAAGAGGTTATTAACTTGGTGAAGTTATGTGTTTCTGTTTCAATACCTAAAAGTATCAAAAAGTTCTCCTACTCTTTCACCAATGAATTTGTTACAGCTTCTCCGTTGCATTCCACAGTTACAAAATACATTCCTGGTGTTAGATCGGTTGTAGAGATGGAAAGTGTCGTTTCGTCAAATGATAATTGTTTCACGATTGTTCCGTCGATGTGGTAAATGGTCAATTGTTTGTTTCCTGCTTTCCATGAAACGGTTAATTCATCGTTTACAGGATTGGGATACATTTCCAATTTTTCAACGCCTAATTTTTCTGTTCCCAAGAAATTATAATCCTTATACTCTATTGAAATAACAGTTTCATTGCCCATCAATTCAGAAGTGGTGATTTTTAAAATAGGGGTTAATTCATTTTTAGCCAACCATTCGTATTCGTAAACAACCGGAATTTCTAGACCAAAAACATTTCCTTCGTAGCCAATGGTATCTGTTTCTTCTACTCTGTGTTGAACGCGCAATACATCAAACGTTCCGTAAGGTGTAGTTATTTCTCCCCAACCATCAACAACAGTATGTCTTTTTCTTTTTTGAACCCATTGTGCATCAATAAATTGACTTAAATCAAAATTGGTGTATCCTGTCGATACAAATTCTGTCCCATAGGTTAAAGGAAATACATATTTTGTTTCAATTGAGTCTGATTTCATCGGAATGCCCTGACCGCTAATTCCCAAAGAATAACCAACCAAAGTCAATTTGGTAGCTTGTTTTTTCGTGTATTGATTAATATCGCCTAAATCAAATTGTAGTGGTAAAATGTCACTAATTTGAGATAAAGGCAAATCCATATACGGCATGTAATACGTAGAACGGTATTTTGTAACAGCAAATGGGCCATAGGCCACATTAATCAAAATTGGCACACCAGTCATTGGCTTATAAACTCGAGTAATCTGACTTAAAAAAGATAAATTGGAAAAATCCCATTGGTAATCTGGCCCTGTAGAAGCATAATCAATGGAAAAATTGACCGCCTGACTAGAGGTTAACGAATCTTTTGCTTTTGGCAAATCTGTATCCACGATTGTAATTTGTCCAAATAGCAATGTATAACTAAAAGCCAATAAAAGAGTTAACAATGTTAGTTTCATATACAAGAATAAAGTACGAAGTTAATAAAATTGAAATTAAGAATTCAAAAAAACTTTAAAATAACCCGTTTAGTGGATTAAATTGTTGATAACTAAAAAGTAAAAAAGCCATGCATTAAACTGAAATTCAGTAATTTAAAACATTCTTAACTTTTTAAATTATGCATGACTTAAAGACAAATTTCGACAAAATTTATGAAATAAGCAACTCCGTCCTGTCAAGTTGTTTATTTGATGGTAACATTAAGGTTTACCGTCATAAACCAAAAATGACTGATATTGAAATAATTACTCTTTCGATTTGTCAAGAAGCTTTAGGGATTGACAGTGAAAATTTCTTTTGGTCAAAGTTAAAAACTGATTATTCACAAGAGTTTCCAAACTTGATTCATATAACGCGTTATAATTATAGGAGAAAATACCTAAATGGATATATTCAAAAAGTTAACACTGCATTATCTTCGATTCTAAATGAAGGTGAAAATGCCTATATAGTTGATTCAATGCCTATTCCTATTTGTAAGAATAGTCGTGAAAATAGATTGAAGATTTGTCAGGAAAACTTTGAAACAGCACCAGACAAGGGATATTCTGCGGTTAATAAACAATACTTTATTGGATATAAACTTCATTTAGTTATTTCAGTTCGAGGTGTTTACTCTTCTATGAATTTATCTAAAGCCAGTGTTCATGATTTAAAATACTTAACAGATGTAAAATATTCCGGATTAAATAATTGTCTTCTTTTAGGAGATAGAGGGTATTTAAGTTCTTCTCAACAAATTGATTTGTTCAACTATGCCAAAATTGATTTACAAACTCCAAAAAGAAGTAACCAAAAAGATTTTGAAGAGTATGCACCTATTTTTAAATACAATAGAAAAAGAATTGAGACAACATTTTCGCAACTCACAGACCATTTATTAATGAAAAGAAATTACGCTAAATCATTTACAGGGCTGACAACGAGAATAATATCTAAAATGACAGCGGTAACAGTTTTGCAATATATTAATCATAAAAATCAAAAACCATTAAATCACATTAAGCATGCTTTGGCTGGGTAATTTAATCCACTAAACGGGTTAAAATATATTTTTTCCGTTTCTTCTTTTCAATGTATTCCAGATATATTCTAACATTACCTCAACTAGTATGCATAATCTCACCTTCATCAATCATGGGCTCGCCCTGCATTCTTAAAAACAATTGTATCAATGCAATAACATCTTTTTCACAGTAAACCTTGATGCGTTCCAAATTTTTTTCTTCGTAATACACTCTTGCTACATCCGCGCCTGAGATATCATCTTTGGGAGTCGGAATTCCAAATACGTGACACAGCAATGCCAATGAAGTATAAGCTTTGTAATCGCCAAATTTCCACAGTTCCATCGTGTCCAAATGTGCCACTTCCCAAGGTTTTTTCCCAGCTAAATTTAAAATAGGTGGAATTTCTATCCCATTTATCAACATTCTTCGGCAGATGTATGGGAAATCAAACTCTTTTGCGTTGTGTCCACACAACAAATGATAGGGTGTGTTAAAATGTTCTTCCAACAATTTTTTAAACTGCTTCAACAAGGTTTCTTCATCGTCGTGGTAAAACGATTTTAAGCGCATTTGTCGCCCAGTACTCGTTTCTGTAACAAAACCTACCGAAATACAGATAATCTTACCAAATTCAGCTAAAATACTCGCTCTTCTGGCGTAAGCTTCTTCAAAATCACCGATATCATCTGGAGAAACATTAACCTTACTACCAAATAGCTTGCGTGTTTCATCATCTAAATATTGCGCCAAATACGTTTGTGGTGCCGTTTCAATGTCAAGAAATAAGACTTTTTCTAAATTTAGGTTTTTAATCAACATAGTATTTCATTTATTACTCCATTAAAGATAATAAAAAAACCTTCCCAAACTATATGAGAAGGTTTTTTTATTGTCTTAAAAAGTTATTTTTGTTTTACCACCTTGTGCAATGAATCACTTGAAGAGCCTTTTAAGCGAATCAAATAAACTCCTGAAGCTAAATCTTCAATTGGAACTACAACCAATTGCTGATAACCGTCAACTTGCTTAGACGATACTAATTGCCCTAATTCGTTGTACAATTGAATCACTGAATTTTCTTCCAATCCATTTGTTGCAAAAATGTGAATTTCCGATTGTGTTTCATTCACAGTAACAATGAAATCATTTGTCAGATCTTCTAAACCTGCACAATAAATATCAATTGTAATAGGGAACGAACTATTAGCGCTTCCACAATCATTTGTTGTCGTCAAAAGAACTGTTACCGAACCAGCTGTTCCAAATGTAGCTGTTGGATTCGCATTTGTTGAAGTGTTTGGTGTTCCACCAGGGAAGGTCCAAGCATAAGTTGAAGCACCAGTAGATGATGCACTACTGAATGTTACAGAAGTTGGACAACCAACAGTACTATCAGCCATGTTTATTACAGCTGTTGGTATATTATTAACTGTAACCACTACCTGAGCTGTATTTGAACAAGCACCATTGGTACCTGTTACGACATAAGTAGTTGTTGCAGTTGGGAACACTGTTTGTGCCGCACCATTAAAGCCATTGTCCCAAGAATAACTAGATGCTCCAGATGCTGAAATCGTAGCGTTTTGACCATTACAAATAGCCACATTCGGACTAACTGTAACAGTTGGTAAAGGTGTAACATTTACCATTACAGAAGCGGTATTGGAGCAATTTCCATCATTTCCTGTTACTGTATAAGAAGTTGAAGTTGTTGGTGACACTAAATGACTTGCACCAGCTCCCAAACCATTGTTCCACGTATAAGTGGTAGCCCCTGTTCCTGCAATTGTAGTACTTTGCCCTGCACAAATTGTAACATCTGAACCAGCTGAAACAATCGGTAATGGATTTACCGTAACCGTCACTTGGCTAGTAGCAGAACACGTTCCGTTGTAACCAGTCACTTGATACATTGTTGTTGTAGTTGGTGAAACGCTATGAGAAGCACCACTTCCTAAACCATTATTCCAAGTATAAGTAGAAGCTCCAATTGCTGTAAGCGTTGTGCTTTGTCCAACACAAATTGCAACATTTGATCCTGCACTTACCACTGGTATTGGGTCAACAGTTACAGTTACTTGTGCTGTTGCGTTACATCCATTCGCTGTACCAGTCACTTGATAGGTTGTTGTACTAGTTGGATTTACTGTATGCGAAGCACCAGCACCCAATCCATTGTCCCATGTATAAGAAGAAGCACCAGTACCTGTTAGTGTTGTATTTCCACCAGAACAAATCGTTACATTTGATCCTGCTGAAACTGTAGGTGGAGTATTTACCGTAACAGTTACTTGAGCCGAAGAACTACATCCACCAGATGTACCAGTTACTTGATAAGTCGTGGTTGTCGTTGGTGAAACACTATGAGAAGCGCCATTTCCTAAGCCCTGATCCCATGTGTAATTAGATGCTCCAGAAGCTGTCAATGTAGTGCTTTGACCTGAACATATTGTTACATTAGAACCAGCACTTACATTCAATGAAGTATTGACAAATACCATAATGGTATCTTTATTTTGACAACCATTTGCATCAGTTCCAGTCACAATATACTCTGTATCCGATGTAGGATTGACTGTTTTAGAATTTCCAGTACCCAACCCTTGATTCCATGAGTAACTTGTTCCTCCTGTTGGGGTTAAAGTAGCCGAGTTACCTGAACAAATGGTAATATCACCACCTAAACTGATTGTTGGCAACGGGTTTACAACCACTTCGTATTGCGCGATATTTTCGCATCCATTAGCAGCTGTTCCTGTTACAATATAGGTTGTAGTTGTATCAGGGGTAACAGTTTTATTAGAACCAATTCCTAAACCATTATTCCAAATATACGTATTTGCTCCAGATGCAGTCAAACTTGTAGAACTTCCTTTACAGATAGAAGCATTACCAGCAATCGTAACTGTTGGATTTGGTTTCACGGTAATTGTTACAAAAGTTGAATCAAACAACGAACATCCACCACCAACTACGTACAAAATAGCTTCATACGTACCTGGAGAGTTAAATGCAACCGTTGCAGTTGGTGCACTTGGTACAATTTGTGGTGTTCCGCCAGGGAAATACCAAAGCAACGTATCTTCATACGTACTACCTGCTGCATTGAAGTCAATTGATTCACCCTCACAAACGGATAACGAACTCGCAGAAAGTACTGCTTGAGTTGGTGTAGTTGTTAAAAAAGGGTGCATGATCAAAGAAGAGTTTAGCGCAAACGAACCCGCTGTGCCGTATTGATACCATACATTATCCGATTGTTTTTCCCAAATATCAGATGGTGTTGTTTGTCCATTCGTATTGCTTAAAATACTTAAACTATCTCCACTCCATGTTAAATTGGATACATCAACAGAGACAAAGAATTTCTTTGAGGCAGGCAATGTTACTACATTATTAACAAAACTCACTTCGGTATAACTACCATTTAAAACATCATTTTTAATTTCTCCAATAGTTAAATTGGTTGTTCCTAAAATTGTTCCAGGAGTTCCTGTTGTTCCATCATAAATTTTGATTGGAACAATTTTATTCAAATTGGAAGAATTGGCTTTTGCAAATGCCACATATACAGCATTTAACATTGTATTTGAAGTAGCGGAAGCATCAAAATACATCGCCTTTTCTTTATCTCCATAGATATTACTTCCATTTACATACCCATTTCCAGCTCCAGCAGTATAGTTAGCAAACGTCCAACCAGAAGGTATCGGATAATTCAACTGATCACACGTTGATGGTGGATTTACAGTAATATAATTTGTTTTGGTTTCGGCATCAGAACCATTCCCGTTTGTTACAGTCAATGTTACCGTATAAGTTCCAGGGGTACTATACACAATTGCGGGAGGTATTTTTCCATTAAAAGAAGAAGGCATGCCACCAGTAAATGTCCAGTTCCATGTAGTTGGATTATACGTAGATTGATCAGTAAATAGAACCGATGCACCTGCATTAATAGTTGTGAAATTTGCCGTAAAATCTGCCACAGGTGGTAAACTTAAACTAGCAGCTACGCATGCCATTGCAGCATTCGCATCAATTCGTCCAGCACCTAATAAACCTGAATAAGATGGATTAAGGCTATTGATATTTTGAGCTGTTGAATACAAACAGTTAATTATATCTGCATTTGGTAATGTTGGGTTTAACGATTTCATTAAACCAACCAACCCCGCAACCATTGGTGAAGCCATTGATGTACCAGATTTATAACCATAAGAATTATCTACTGTAGTACTTAAAATATTATCTCCAGGAGCAGAAATTTTAATCCAAGATCCGTAATTTGAAAAACTAGCCTTTTTATCTGAGCTATTTGTAGCAGCAACAGAAACTACACCTGAATAAGCGGCTGGGTAGAATTGTGTTTGAACATTGTCATTTCCAGACGCAGCAACTACAATTGCACCTTTACTGATGGCGTAGTTAATTACATTTTGACCTGTTGTTCCTCCTCCAGGTCCACCCCAGCTGGCATTGATAACATTAGCACCATTTGCAGCGGCATACGTTATCCCTTGATAACCATGAGAAACAACTGTAGGGGAGTCGGTAGCCTTTACACACATTAATTTACAACTATATCCGATTGATGAAACGCCAATTCCGTTATTTGATGCTGCAGAAACAATACCTGCAACATGGGTGCCATGTCCGTATTGAGTACTTGGTGGGTTGGGATTGTTATCCCCACTACCAACATCATAACCATTTACATCATCTATATATCCATTGCCATCATCATCGATGCCATTTCCAGGGATTTCACCAGGATTTACCCATAAGTTAGGAGCTAAATCTGGGTGATCTCTTTTCACAGCATCATCCACTATTGCTACTACAACAGTACTTCCTGTAGAGAAATAATTCCACGCTCCTTGCGCATTGATTTTAGTTAACCCCCATTGAGAACTATAATATGGATCATTTGTTGTCAGGAAATGCTTATAAAGAGGTACTTTTTCAGCATATTCGACATTTTTCAAACTAGATAATTCTCTAATAAACTGATCAATATTTGAATAATCCGTAAACTCAACCATAAATGTTAGTTGAAGTTCTTTCGATTCTTTAGCAATATGAAATGGTTTTGACAAATTCGTTGCACCATATTTTTTTGCCACAGCATCTAATCCAGGGATTGTATTTAAAGGTAGTTTATCTGGATTTGAGTTTAACTCCAACGAAAAACGGGTTTCATTGGTCATTTTGAACCAAATTTTACCATCTTGATAGTTAGAACTAAACGTTTGTCCAAAGGACAAGACGGGCAGTATCAATAAGAAATACAGGGAAAATAGTGTTTTTTTCATAACAATTTATTATTTAGTGAAGGGCTAATTTAATTTTTTTATTAATAAAATCAAATTTTTTTTCATTTTATACTTTGTTATTTACACCAATCATTGGGTTTTATTTTTAATTTTGTTAAGCAATTTTTATAAATGAAAAAGATACTTGTTACTGGAGGAGCAGGATACATCGGTTCTCACACCGTAGTTCAATTGATACAAAATGGATACAACCCTATTGTGGTGGATGATTTTAGAAACTCACAACCAGCTGTTATTCAAAATCTTGAAAAAATTACCAACCAATCAATTCCATTTTACGCCATTGATATTTGTGATAAAACAGCATTAAACAATGTACTAAAAAATACCGAAATTGAAGGAATTATTCATTTTGCAGCCTATAAAGCAGTAGGTGAATCTGTCGAAAAACCACTCATGTATTACCACAACAATGTTGAGGGCTTGATCAATGTGCTGGATTGGGCGTTGAACAACAATGTAAAACACTTCATTTTTTCTTCTTCATGTACAGTATATGGTGAACCACAAGGCATCAAAGAAGTATCTGAAGAAACAGCTTCTGGTATTGCCAATTCGCCTTATGGGCAAACAAAAGTTATTGGTGAACAAATTTTAAACGACGTGAAGCACAGTGGCGTTGATTTAAACATTCTTGCTTTACGGTACTTTAATCCAATAGGTGCACATGCTTCTGGGTTAATTGGTGAACTCCCTGTTGGAAAGCCCAATAATTTATTGCCTTTCATCACTCAGACAGCCGCAGGTTTACATAAAGAATTGACTGTTTTTGGCAACGATTACCCTACTTCTGACGGAACTTGTGTAAGAGATTACATTCATGTAGTTGATTTAGCAGAAGCACACGTTAAAGGAATCGATTTTCTAGCACAAAACCAACCTAAAAGTGTTGAATTCATCAATGTAGGTACAGGAAAAGGAACTTCTGTATTAGAAATGATACAAACATTTGAAGAAACAACTGGTAAAAAACTCAATTGGAAATTTGGTCCACGAAGAGAGGGTGATGTTGTGGAAATATACGCAAATGCAGATAAATCAAGGGAAAAACTAGGGTGGATTGCCCAATATTCTATCAAAGATGCCATCAACGATGCATGGAATTGGGAAAAGAACATCCGAAATATCTAAAGATTCACTATTTTTGTTGTCTTATCGAATAGATTTAATGTTTAAACAAACATACATAGTACTTATTTTTTGTTGTTTTTCAGCCATTGCTATCAGTCAGGATAAAACTCCTGCTCAAAACAAAACTCGTTATCGTCCAGGCGTGATGTGGTTTTTTACCGGTTGGCAAAACGGGAAAGCACCAAAATACGACCGCTTAATGTTTGATATCACTTACAATGATTGGGTTGGTGAGCGCAAAACGTTTAACATGAAAGGCCCTTCTATGGGAATGAATGTTAGTTGGTTATTTGATATTCCGATTGTTAAAAATGGTATTGTTTCTTTTGCTATTGGTCCGAGTTATGGGTTGCAAAATCTTCACCATAATTTACCTGTTTATTATGACGGTGAAAACAAAATCACTACTTATGGAACTAGTGAGGATGCTGGTAATTTTGGAAAAATTAAATTAATTAGCCACCAATTGTCTGTTCCAATTGAATTTCGATTCAGAACAGGTGGAATACAGCATTTTAAATTCCACATTGGTGGTAAAATAGGCTATCAACTAGCTTTATTCAACAAGGAGCGCTACACATACAATGATGAGGAAATAAAATTTAAAAACAAAGATTCAAAAGACATCAATCGCCTTATTTACTCCGTTCATGCACGAATGGGTATTCGCAATTTTGCACTCTATGCTTCTTATAATTTCAACCCATTTTACAGTGGAACAACTAGCACGAAATTGCATTTATTGCAACTAGGTTTAACCGTTTCTTTATTTTAATTATGCTCATCGATACGCATACCCATTTATTTTCAGAAGAATTTAATACAGATCGAACAGAAGTTGTTGAACGTGCCATTAAAAGTGGCGTTGAAAAATTACTACTTCCCAATATTGACTCCTCCTCTTTGGATGCGATGTTTGAGTTGTGCAACCAATTTCCTGACAATTGCTACCCAATGGTGGGCTTACACCCTGGTTCGGTGGATGCAAATTTTGAACAGCAACTAAATAGTGTTAAAAAAGCATTGTTTGAGAACACAAGCAAATGTGTTGCTGTTGGTGAAATTGGTATGGATTTATATTGGGATAAATCGCATGTAGAGCAACAACGAATTGTGTTTTCAGAACAAGTAAAATGGGCAAAAGAACTGCGATTACCAATTGTCATTCATGCCCGAGAAGCGTTTGACGAAATTTTTGCTATACTTGATGAATTAAATGATGAGAATTTATCTGGTGTATTTCATTGTTTTACTGGAAATATCGAGCAAGCAAACAAAGCACTATCTTACGGCAATTTCAAATTGGGTATTGGTGGCGTTTTAACTTATAAAAAATCAGATTTACCAGAAGTTTTGACAGAAATTGACTTGAAACATCTTGTTTTAGAAACCGACTCACCTTATTTGCCACCTGTTCCATTTAGAGGTAAAAGAAATGAGAGTTCGTACATTTTGCACGTTGCCGAAAAATTAACGAGTGTTTACAACGTTTCCATAAAAACCATTGAGGAAATCACAACCGCCAATGCTAAAGAATTGTTTAATTTGCGCTGAATAACCGCTGATTGAGTTTTGAAAATTCTTTTACGCCTTTAAAATAATAAGCCCACAAAATACTGGCTTTGTACATTCCTACAGTATTGGATTTAGTAGTTAGGCTTTTGATTTCCGAACGTTTTTTCAACAATTTAGAAAGATTGCCATACATCGAAAAATGTGCTTTGATAACAGCTGTAACATTTTGAAATTCTCCTTTGAAAAAAAACCGCACACCAGCAATACCATCCAAGCACATTCGATAAAACAACTTTGGAAACAACAAGCCTTCGTAGTTTTTAACTAGCATGTACAAATTGTTTCTAAAATTCAAATATGTTTTTCGAGGAGAAACATAGGATAAAGTACCACCACCAACGTGATACACCACCGATTGAGGTTGAACGTAAAATGAATAACCTAATTTCTTAGCTCGCCAACACAAATCAATCTCTTCCATGTGTGCAAAAAACGATTCATCAAATCCACCCAATTGATGAAAAACCTCAGAACGTATGAATAAAGCTGCACCAGAAGTCCAAAAAATTTCTGTTGTGCCATCGTATTGACCATTATCCGTTTCAACATTGTCAAAAAGACGACCTCGACAAAACGGGAAAAAGTTGTGATCCATATATCCGCCACAAGCACCAGCGTGTTCAAACTTAGATTTATCGTGATAACTCAATATTTTTGGTTGGCATCCGGCAATTGACTCGTTACTTTCCACTAGTTCAACCAGTGGATTCAACCAATTGGGCGCAACTTCAATATCGGAATTCAGCAACAAATAATACTTTGATTTTACCTGTTTTAGAGCATCGTTATATCCTTTGGCAAAACCACCGTTTTCTTGGTTGACAATAATTTTAACAGAAGGATAGTTTTGTTTCAAGAAAGCAACTGAATCATCTGTTGAAGCATTATCAGCTACAACAATTTGAGCATCTCCAGAATTTGCTACAACCGAAGGCAAAAACTTTTCCAAGTAGTTTCGTCCATTCCAATTTAAGATAACAACACTAACGTCCTTCACAAATTGAAAATTTATTCACCAAACAATTGCTTTGAATTGTTACCCCACGAATCTGGAATATACTCGTTTGGATTATCCACATTTCCGTGTTTGGTATCTCTACGATTCAATTCATATCGCCAATTTGGGTTGTTTAGTTCACCAATCATATCTGAGTGCAACAAACGGTAATTGTTGTTCACTAAATCTGGATTGTAGAAAATAAATTTTTTGTTACTATACTTACCAACTTTGTTGTATTCCCATATTTCATAAGGTAACTCAGATGCAGAAACTTCCCGTTCAATTGTTCTATTGGGCGCACCATATTGTAAATAAACACGACCTCTATCCGTTTCAAAGCCAGGTTGGAAATTGTTTTTAAAGTTATTTTCTACAAAACGAACCTGAGTTTTATACTTCATCCAAGCTTCAAATGTATTAACAGGGTCAATTTGTTTCCAAATAGCTTGAATCAATTTACGTTGCATCTCTTTATCCGTGTTCTTTTTCCTTACTTCTCTAAGAATTGTTCTCGCTTGCCCTTGATTGGAAATTGGCACTAAACTTGCCAAATAATACCTAACACTATCATCCGTAATTGACTGTTGAAATGCAGGATCCAATACCATATCTGCAAAATTCACTTCTGTTTCTAAATCATTTGCTCGTTCAAACTCGTAATCTTGAGCCGATAACTTATTCGATTTTTTATCAAAAATTGTCATGCTTAATTTGTACTTTCCAGTTGGTAAATCAGCAATGTTTATGGATTTAAACACAGGAACAACTGGAGCTTGATCATATTTGTAAAACGATGTGTATTGAGGCACCATTGCCGAAGATTCTGTATTGATCAACTGTTGTCGAATAGTAAAAACAGGATCTTCCAATAAGTTGGAATTATACACTTCAAAGTAAATTGGCAGATTGGTCAACTCTCTTGGATAAAACGTTGCTATTCGAGGTAAAATATCATATCCTGATTTTGTGAAAACCGTTTGTGTATCCGATTTATTGGCAGATTCGGCAACAAGAATGTCAGAAATAGACAAAGCGTCAGAAAAATCATCAATTCCAATTTGAAAATTGGTTTTTATGGAAGCATTTTTAGAATTTAAGTCCATCAATTCTACATTGCATTGGTAATTTCCGGGAGTCAACGCAAAACGCTTGATATCGTAAAAATCATCTACAATACCGTCAATCATCAAAGGTGTATTTAACCGATAAGCATCACTAGCTACTTCTTTACCATCTTGAGTTACTTTAATAATAACGGCCAATTCACCCATCAAATCGTTTCCTTTTCGCAAATACGAAATGGTATAACCGACATATTGAAAATGTAATTCTACATAATTTCCAATTTCTGGCGCATAAAATTGCTTCAACTGTAAATAAGCTGTTAACTGTTTGTTTTTTGTAGATTGAGCTACCGAAAAACCTGATGTAAGCGAAAAAACAAACAACATAAAAAGTAAGCCAATTTTCTTCATGATCAAAGTATTTACATTAAATTACATAGTAAAGATACTAAAAAAGCACAAAAATTGTGCCTCTTTTCGACCTTATTTAGTTAAAAACCCTTTTTTGAGTTTTATCGGTAGTAAATTAAGCTTCTGTTGTTGGTGTGCCAAAATTCATTCGAGCAACCCCTTGATGTGGTTCAATTTCTTGAATGGTTCCAAATGCTTGTTCGTATTTTTGTACATTTTCCATCAAAGCACCTAAAAATCGTTTTGCATTTTGAGGCGTCATTATCACACGTGACTTAACTTTCCCTTTTGGAAGCCCTGGCATCAATTGGATAAAATCACAAACAAACTCACCCGGAGAATGTGTAATAATTGCAAGGTTTGAATAAATACCAGATGCTACATCGTCATTTAGTTCAATATTTAATTGGTTTTCATTGTTATTTTCTTCCATGATTTTATGTCTTTAGTTTCATACAAAGATAATTTTTTATGACTATTTCATTCAATACTTCGCTAAAAAGTTCACGCTGCCACTTTCCCAAAATCTAAGAACCGCTTATTCTTGCGTTTATTTTTGGGAAGTTCGGGGTTTATGCCGAACATTGAAATAAATCGTTCCAACAGTAATTGGTTGTAATACTGTGTCTTAATATCATTCATAGAAAAAACGATTTCTTCTTTCGGGTTTTCATTCTTTTTTGGAATCCAATGAATAATTTTAGCCAAATTAATAGTTGTAAGTGACATATTCCAATGAAAATCTAACTTTTTCCTACTTCTTGCCTCACAATGATTTAGACCTGCATATTGTTTTGCATCACGATATAGGAATTCAATTTGGAAACGAAGACGGTACATTTCCAAAATCTCATTCCATTCTTGTTCCAAATCTGTCGAAAAATAAATTTTATGCGACCATTTGCCTTTGCTATTTTTAGTATAAACAATCACAAGGTTTATAATAGTCTTTAAAGATTTTGAATATGCTTTCATTGAATAGATTTTTTCATTTTCTTCTTGAGAAACCAATCTTGCATAATCCATATTGAGTATTCCAAAAGCGATTCTTTTCGCACCAAAAGTTTACGAACGTAGAATTCTATCAAAGTTTCTTCGTCTCGTAAATCAATAGTTTGAAATCCAAACAAATGAAAAGCCGTTTTTCTAGTCAAATCCAAAACAGCCAAACCACAAAACTCCAATCCCCATTTTGCTCTTCCTGCGACTCCTGACCAAAAATAGACAACTCCTGGTGTTTTCTTTCCTGCTTTTGAAATGTAACTTGGATCAAAAGCCAAAGCGGTTCTTCCATTCAAATGTACTTTCAACATGGCTTTGTTAAACGACAAAAAATCAAAACTTCGCTCGAAAAAATATCGAAATCTTGATTCACATTTACCTGAGAAACGTTCTAACTGTAAAAAGTTAATTCTTCCTTTGATGCTCAAAAACAAAATAATAATTAAAGCAAAACTTCTTGGCACTCTAAAATCCAATTTTTCCTCCATTTGCTCAAATGAAGAAAATATAGTACTTTTGACTATGGATAACTCCGATTTCTGTATATGGTTTTTCACACATAAATACACTGATTATCAGTGAGTTATCCAAATTTTTTAACACTTATTATGCTGAAAATCAGATGGTTATAAGTGTTTTTAGCGAAGTATTAATATCATAAACATCGATAAAATAGATGAAACACATAAAAAACATACCGTTATAAATAGTATTACAATACCTGTTTCTTCTACTAAAATGGATGAATTGAAGCAATTATTGTAACCTCCACTTCCAAAAAAACAGCCCTATTTTGTAAATAGCGTTTCATTAGTTATAACTATTCAAATAAAATCTCTAATTTAGCGTTCAATTACTGAAACGCTTATTAAGTTGGAAAAGACATTTCAAAAAAATATTTTAATTACTGGTGGAGCTGGATTTATTGGTTCTCATGTTGTCAGATTGTTCGTCAATAAATACCCTCATTATCGCATTGTCAATTTTGACAATCTCACGTATGCTGGTAATCTTAGCAACCTAAAAGATATTGAAAACAAAGAAAACTATGTATTTGTAAAAGGAGACATTGTTGCAAATGATGCTGTTACCAATGTGTTTTCTCAGTACAACATTACCGATGTTATTCATCTTGCAGCAGAATCTCATGTAGATAGATCCATTGAAGGTCCGATGGCTTTTGTTCAAACAAATGTGGTTGGAACTGTCAATCTATTGCAAACTGCAAAAAATCATTGGACTGACTTTACAAACCATGTTTTTCACCATGTTTCTACAGACGAAGTGTATGGTTCTTTAGGTAATGATGGCTTATTTACAGAAACCACAGCTTACGATCCAAGAAGTCCGTATTCTGCTTCCAAAGCAGCATCCGATCACTTCGTAAGTGCATTTTTTCATACCTATGGATTGCCAATAAAACTATCAAATTGTTCAAACAACTACGGAAGTCATCATTTTCCTGAAAAATTGATTCCATTAATGATTCATAATATCGTTAACAAAAAACCATTACCCGTTTATGGCAAAGGTGAAAACATCAGAGATTGGTTATGGGTAGAGGATCATGCACGAGCAATTGACACCATTTTTCACAATGGAAAATTGGGCGAATCATACAACATTGGTGGATTGAATGAATGGAAAAACATTGATTTGGTTAAATACCTTTGTCGCTTACTCGATAAAAAACTAAATCGCTCGGAAGGCGAATCGGAACAATTAATAACATACGTAAAAGATCGTTCGGGACACGATTTACGTTATGCCATTGATGCCTCAAAACTTGAAAAAGAATTGGGTTGGAAGCCATCTATCACTTTTGAAGAGGGACTTGAAAAAACCGTTGATTGGTATTTAAACAACCAAGATTGGATCAATGAAGTAACATCAGGTGATTATCAACACTATTACAAAAAAATGTATAACGAATAAAATGGGACTATTCAACATCTTTAAATCGAAAAAGACGCTACCCAATATTGACTTCGGTCAACTCGTTGTTGACATGCACAGTCACCTCATTCCCGGCATTGATGATGGCGCTCAAAACATGGACGAAACCATTGCTCTATTGGCAAAATTTGAATCCATGGGCTATAAAAAAATCATAACAACTCCTCATGTTTACAGCGATTGCTACAAAAACACTCCCGAAATTATTTTAGGAGGTTTAAAACAAGTAAAACAAACCGCCAAAGACCTTGGTTTATCAATAGAAATTGAAGCAGCAGCCGAATATTACTGCGATGAATACTTTTTAAAATTAATCAACCAAAAAGAACTTTTAACAATCAATAATAAATATGTGTTGATGGAGTTTTCATTCCATACCGAAATGGAAAACTGGAAAGAATTTGTATTTGGAGTACAAGCAGCTGGATACACACCCATTATAGCACATTTTGAGCGCTACGTCTATTGGCACGGCTCAACAAAAGTTGCCGAAGAAATGATAGCACTTGGAGCTAAATTGCAATTAAACATCAACTCGTTGACAGGGCATTATGGTCCACACATCAAAAAACAAAGTGAGTTATTGATTGACAAAGAATTGTTTTCCTTTTTGGCTACTGATTGTCACCGTATTCAACATTTGTTATTGATGGAAAACAGTGCAGGATTACCTTATTTACACAAGGTGTTAAATAGTGGAAAGCTTTTGAATCAGGATTTGGCTTAATTTTCTCTGCTCGGACGCGATTAATTTTTTTCTGTACGGACGCGATTAATCGCGTCCGTACAGAAAAAATCAAACTTTCTTCACGTATTGTGTAAGGATAACAATTTGTTGCCCTTCTACTCTACCTTCGATGTAATTTGGGTTATCTCTATCCAATGTTATTCTTCTAACAGCTGTCCCACGTTTTGCTACCAAACTTGAACCTTTCACAGGTAAATCTTTGATTAAAACAACAGTATCACCAGCTTCCAAATCAACACCGTTTGAATCTTTGTGAACAATTGCTTCTTCTGATTCATTTGCTGTGCTTTCAGATTTTGCCCATTGCAAATCAGCTTCTTCAATGTACATCATTTCCAATAAATCGTTAGGCCAACCTTCATTTCTAAGACGGTTTAACATACGCCAAACAACAACTTTAACAGCAGCATTTTCATTCCACATACTGTCGTTTAAACAACGCCAATGATTGGCATTCATTTTACTTTCATCATTGATTTGCTCAAAACAAGTATCGCAAACTAAAATAGAATTCTCAACACTTTCTTCTGTTTTTGGAGATACAGTATAAACTTGTAAATTTTGTGAAGATGCGCACAATTCGCATTGATTATTTGCACGTTCTTTTAACTGATTTAATGCCATTTTATTTATTTTTTTGCTAAAGATAGTGTTTTAATTTTAATTGAATTTTGCTCTGGATTTCCCACAATAAACCATTTAGAAGCATAAATATCACCTTCAACACACGATTTTAAGTTATTTTTTATTATAATTCAATTCCATATACTTATCTTTGCAAACTTAATTTATAATAGTTTATAGTATTTTACACAATGATTAACATCACACTTCCAGACGGATCAGTCAGACAGTATGACAGCGGGGTTACTCCAATGGATGTTGCTATGAGCATATCTGAGGGGTTGGCAAGAAACGTACTTGCAGCAAAATTAAACGACAAAGTAGTAGATGCAAACACACCTATTACGAACGATGTTGCTTTGCAATTACTGACGTGGAATGATACTGATGGTAAATCAACAATGTGGCACTCTTCTGCGCATTTAATGGCTGAAGCGTTGGAATTCTATTATCCAGGTATAAAATTAGCAATTGGTCCTCCTGTAACAAACGGTTTTTACTACGATGTTGATTTCATGGATTACACCATTCAAGAAAAAGACTTAGAAAAAATCGAGCAAAAAATGAAGGAATTGGCAAAATTGAAAAGTCCTTATGTTCGCAAGGAAGTTTCAAAAGCCGATGCTATTGCTTATTTTACAGAAAAACAAGACCCTTATAAATTAGAGCTAATTGATGGTTTGGAAGATGGCAATATTACTTTCTACACACAAGGTAATTTCACCGACTTATGTCGTGGACCACACATTCCAAATACAGGTTTTATTAAAGCGATAAAATTAACAGCCATTGCAGGTGCTTACTGGCGTGGTGATGAAAAAAACAAGCAATTAACACGTATTTACGGGATCACTTTTCCTAAGGCTCAAGAATTGGAAGAGTACTTAGAAAGAGTTGAAGAAGCAAAACGTCGTGACCACCGAAAATTGGGAAAAGAGTTGGAATTATTTACCTTCTCTCAAACAGTTGGTCAAGGTTTACCACTTTGGTTACCTAAAGGAGCTGCATTGCGTGAGCGTTTGGAAAATTTCTTGAAAAGAGCACAGAAAAAATCAGGTTACTTGCAAGTAATCACACCGCATATTGGTAACAAAGATTTGTATGTAACTTCTGGTCACTATGCTAAATACGGGGCAGATTCATTTCAACCAATTAGAACTCCAGATGTGAACGAGGAATTTTTGTTAAAACCAATGAATTGTCCTCACCACTGTGAGATTTTTAAATCACGTCCTCGTTCATACAAAGAACTACCAACGCGATTTGCAGAATTTGGAACAGTTTACCGTTACGAACAATCTGGTGAGTTGCATGGTTTAACGCGTGTGCGTGGATTTACACAAGACGATGCGCATATTTTTTGTACACAAGATCAAGTAAAAGATGAGTTTAAGAAAGTAATCGACTTAGTGTTGTATATTTTCAAAACATTGTCTTTCAATAATTACAAGGCACAAATTTCATTGCGTGACCCTGAAAATCCTTCAAAATATATTGGAAGTGATGAAAACTGGGAAAAAGCTGAAAGTGCCATTATTGAAGCGGCAGAAGAAAAGGGATTACCTACTGTAGTAGAATACGGAGAAGCAGCATTTTATGGGCCAAAATTGGATTTCATGGTGCAAGATGCTTTGGGTAGAGAATGGCAATTGGGAACAATCCAAGTGGATTACAACTTACCAGAGCGTTTTGAGTTGGAATACATTGGTGCAGACAACCAAAAACATCGCCCAGTAATGCTTCACAGAGCGCCTTTTGGATCTATGGAACGATTTGTAGCGGTATTGTTGGAACACTGTGCTGGCGACTTTCCATTGTGGTTGACAGGAAGTCAATTTGTCGTGCTACCAATTTCTGAAAAATACAACGAGTATGCAGAAAAAGTTTCACAGTATCTAAATAATTACGATATTCGCGGTTCCGTTGACGACCGAAATGAGAAAATCGGGAAGAAAATACGTGAGGCTGAGCTCAATAAAATACCGTTCATGCTTATCGTTGGAGAGCAAGAAGAGCAAAACAATCAAGTTGCTGTTCGCCAACGTCATGAAGGAGATTTGGGGGCAATGAGTATGGATGAATTTAAAATTTTAATAGAAAAATTAGTAGAAAAAGAACTTGTATTTAACGTATAGTTTAACTGAATGAGTAAAATAAGAGGAGGAAAACCAGTTCGTAAGGAACAACAAGACGAACACAGAATTAACGAAAGAATTACGGCTCCACAAATCCGTTTAGTAATGGAAGGAGAAGAGCCTAAAGTACTGACAGTAAGAGAAGCATTGGTATTAGCAGAAGAAGCTGAATTGGATTTAGTGGAAATCTCCCCAAATGCTGTTCCTCCGGTTTGTAAACTCATGGATTACCGTAAATTCTTGTACACTCAGAAGAAAAAACAAAAAGAGTTAAAAGCAAAGCAATCGAAAGTAACTATTAAAGAAATTCGTTTTGGTCCGAATACAGATGACCACGACTTTAATTTTAAATTAGGACACGCTAAGAAATTCTTAGAAGAAGGAAGTAAGGTAAAAGCTTATGTATTCTTTAGAGGACGTACAATTGTGTTTAAAGATAGAGGTGAAATATTGTTATTGAAATTCGCTCAAGAATTGGCAGAAATTGGTGCTTTAGAGCAAATGCCAAAATTAGAAGGCAAGCGAATGACGATCATGATTAACCCGAAAAAGAAGTAATTATTTATCAATTGATAATTGGTAATAGAAGAAGCTATATAGAGGTAACTAAAAATTGAAGAGAGATGCCAAAAATGAAGACTAAATCTAGTGCAAAGAAAAGATTTTCTATCACTGGAAGCGGTAAAATTAAAAGAAAACACGCATTCAAAAGTCACATCTTAACAAAGAAATCGACTAAAAGAAAGCGTAACTTGACACACGCAGGATTAGTACATACTGCTGATGAGTCAAACATTAAATTACAATTGGGATTAAAATAATAGAATCCCAGGTTTATTAATTGTTTAACCCGGTAACGAGTACAAAGTTGATTGAAACAAAATCACACTCTTTATCAAAAAAATTAAAAGAATATGCCAAGATCAGTAAATCATGTAGCTTCAAGAGCACGTCGTAAGAATGTGTTGAAGCTTGCCAAAGGATACTTTGGACGTAGAAAAAACGTTTGGACAGTAGCAAAGAATGCCGTTGAAAAAGGGTTGACTTATGCTTACGAAGGACGTAAACAAAAGAAAAGAAACTTCCGTTCATTATGGATTGCTCGTATTAATGCGGGTGCTCGTATGAATGGAATGAGCTATTCTCAATTCATGGGTGCAGTTCACAAAAGTGGAATCGAGTTAAATCGTAAAGTTCTTGCTGATTTAGCAATGAACAACCCTGAAGCTTTCAAAGCTGTTGTGGACGCAGTTAAAAAATAATTAATTAATTTCTCTATATAGTAAATAGGCTGTCCGTATCGGATGGCCTATTTTTTTATACTGGTTTTTTGAATAATGTTTTTGAATCTACTGCTTAATCGTGCCAAAGCCTATTAACTCATATACTAACGGTTCTCAGCTATACGCAGGCAGGGATTTTAACCACTGAACTTCCTACGAAGAACTGAACCTTAAATTTACTACTTTCCTTTCCTACGAAGCACGAAACCCCTGCTTGCGTATAGGTGATGTTATCGCTTCGGTGTTCTTTTTCGTCCGTTGGTTTGTCGGTCGTTTTGGTCGTGCGGTTGGACAGACACACTCTTTGCCAAGTTTTGGTTTTAGCGTTGGCTGGTGCGACTTGGCAATGTGTGTGGCTGTAGAGCGTTGGCATATTTGATTTATTTATATTCTTCATCAATTTCCTTTAGCATAATCTCTAATTCGTCAAATTCCTTGTCAAATGCTATCATAAAAATTTCAGCATTCTTGTTGTCCAAAAGTTCATTGTTATCATACCAATTTTGCATCCTTTCTAAAATGTAATTAATGTTTTTCAATGTGTATTCCATGCTTTCAGGTATTGAGCTTTTAAATCTATTTTTAAGTTCTTCTTCAACTTCTTTCATTTTTGAAGCGACTATTTTAATACTTCCTTCTGCTTGAAAAGCTCTTTGCGTATCTGAATAGCCCCTTTTAATCAACTGAATTGAATAGTTTAAATTAGATACGATTGAGTGAAGACTTTCACTTTTATGTTTTTCTTTATGTTGGTTCATCTTTTCGTTAATCATTTTAATTACTTTATTTAATACGTTTGTTGCTAAGTTATTCTGTTCGTCAATAATTTTCTTTAAGTCCACTTTTTTGACCACAAATTCAGGAGAATAGCCTGCATAAGTGAATTTATATTTTGAGTTTGGACCTTTATCAATAAAGTAAAATTCAGGCTTACGATTTACAATTCTTGTTGATGGATGACCAACTATATCATTTCTTATTTCTCTGTTTTTAGAATCAAACTCAAAAAGGGTAAAGAAATCTGTAATGCTTTTAAATTTCTCTCGTGAAATATTTTGAAACAAACCAAATAAACCATCTTGTTGGCAAAAAGTAGCTTGTAAAACACCATATATATTTAAAACAGAACGCCTAGGCACTTTTGATTCGGGAATTGCAATAAATTCATCAATTGCATCTTGACAATCTTCAATCAAGTCCAAAGAAGTAAAACACTTTTCATAATCTCCAAAATCTTCATTGAAGTGATTTGGTTGAAACATTCTGTTATGAATGTCATTATTTATTTTTCTACTTAATTCCTGAACTGTCATAAGAAATCAATTTTATCAATCTCCTTCATTAATCTATCCGTTTCCGAAAGTGCCACAATGATTTTCTGATAATGCAAAATGTCGTCAAACTCCAATTTGCGGTCTTTTCGGTCATTCAGCCATTTTTGAGCTGGTTGATAGCCACCAATGTAAAACTCCCAAGCGTTTAGAGGAACATTGTCAAAATACTGTATATCATTGATGAAAACTTTACCGTCTTTGAATTTGGGTTTGCCAACTACATTATCTCCGTCTATTGGGTATTGAGTTATGTATTGTTCAACTGTTGGGCTTTCCAATAAATGGATTTGGCGTATTTCTCCGCCTAATTTGACCAATTGCCAAAACGTTTCTTTTTCTTTTGGGTATGGCACTCTCGGAAAATCTATTTTTAAAAACTCTTTATATTTCTCTCGGTAAGTTGGCGAATGCAAAACTGCATAGATGTAATCTAAAATATCAATTGGGGCAAAGGTGTTTTCGGTGGTTTCTTTCTCGTTGGTGAAAGTTAAACCTAATTTCTCTGCTATTTGATTTACAATTTCAGGGTTTAGATTTGGTGTTCTTTCATTTGATTGTTCAATGGTTTGTTGTCCGTTGGTTTCTGGGTAGAGATAGAGAGGAAAAATAGAAGTCAAAAACCGATCACTTAATCTTGCATCAGCCAATGAAGTAGTGATAAAAAGGCTACTGTAATTTTTCTCTTTGTTTATTCTAATTGATGCCAATCCTAAATTATCACCGTTTAAAAAATGCCGCATACTCTTTTCTCTACTTCTCTCAATTAGTGAAGTGTCCCAATAAATATTTCTGTTATCGAATGGTCTATACGCAATTGTTTTTATTAATTCTGGCATAATTTCAATATCATAATTACTTAAAATATTATCTTTTAAACCTTCTCTTGTTTCGCTTATCAATATTTTGTCTTTCGCGGTTACAATTCCTGCGGTATTTGATAAAAACAATTCTGTTAATTGAAATCCTTTGTCATATTCAGATTGCTCATCAAAGTTTTTATATGTGAAATAATAATTTGGTGCTACATTCGGGAGTAGTTGATAGGGAACGGTTTTAAGAGTATTATCCGATAGAAAATCGTACTTTAAATCTCTTTTACCATAAAGATCAAAATGAAAAAGTTTACCTAATTCATTTGCTTTTTTATTTCCTGTTTTTACAAAAATATTTATTGAGACGCCTTGTTCAATGTCAAATACATTTATATCTACACTTCCATCTGGGGCAGTTTCTTTTTTCTTTGAATTTCCGTGCAAATCAATTGTATAAATCTTATCGTACGTTTTTAGCAGATTCCATCGCATTCCTCTAAAAGTAGGGTTATCTAAGAATCCGTGTGGATTGATAAAAGCCAAAACACCACTTCCATTTTTCTCAATAAAATGTTGTCCGTATCTCAAAAACTTTACATAATCATCATTTATCCATTTTGGGTTTCGTTCTTTTAGTTTTTCTTTTCCGCCTGGTTCTTTTTTGTAATCATCCATTAGGCTCATAATCCATTCACCTTTATTGGCACTTTCTCCGCTATACGGTGGATTTCCAATTACACACATTACTGGCGTATCTCTTTTGATGTGATTGGCTTCGTTTGCTTCGGTGCTTAACCAATTGGCAAATAAAGTTCCTGTGTCTTGGTGATGTTCTTCCAAGCTGTTGGTAAGGTAAACTCTAAATCGTTGGTTTGTTGTTGGTTTGTAGCCTGTTTCGGTTAAAAGCAAATCCAATTTCAAATGAGCCATTGCATAACTCGCCATTAGCAACTCAAAACCGTTCAAACGTGGCAATAAATGCGTTTCTACATAATTGCTCCAAATACCTTGTTGTCCTTGAAATTTTTTATGAATGTGTTTAACCACTTCTGCAAGAAAAGTTCCTGTTCCTGTGGCTGGGTCAAGAATTTGGACTTTGTGAACTTCTTGCTCCACTTTTTTGCCTTGCACATCAACTTTGATTTTTGTTTTGCTTGTATCGGCTAAACCTTGAGGCAAATCAAATTCGGTTTTTAGAATGTCGTCAACAGCACGAACAATGAAATTAACAACAGGTTGCGGTGTGTACCATACGCCACGAGATTTACGCAATTTCGGGTCGTATTCGCTTAGAAAAGTTTCGTAAAAATGGATAATCGGGTCTTCCATTTTTGTTGATTTCCCGTAGTTCTTTAAAATTTCTTCTACGTTACAAGCCAAGAAAATATCTGTCAAACTATCTACAATCCATTTTATACGGTCGTCAATGTCAGGTCCTGCTATGTAGCCAAACAACTTTCTCAAAAACGGATTTGATTTTGGAATCAATTCAGCCGCTTCTTGTCTGCTGAAAGTTCCCAAAGTTGGGTCGTGCAAACGAGCCGCAAACATTCCGTAAGCAATGGTTTGAGCGTAAACGTCTGCAAAACCTTGCGGTGTAATGTCGTGAATCAAAATTTGTTTGAAAGCCAACATTTGGTCTTTCAATGTACTGTCTTCGTGATTTATTTCATCACTTGTCAGAGCTTTACCAATAATATCAGAAAGAAGGCGGGCTTTGCCCGCCATCATTTCTGCTAATTTTTTACTGCTTTTTATTGTCTGTCCTACGTGTGAGCAAAAGTCTTTGATTAGATTTTCAAAACTTGCAAAATTTTCAGTAAAGGGTTTGATGCCTTTTTCTGTTATTTCTCCGATTGAAATTTTAGTAATAAATTCTCCGTCTCGGTAAAGATGAAAACTTAGATAGTCCGTGAAAATTAAGTTGTTTAATGAAGCCTTGTAACGGTCGAACTGTTCTTTGTTTCCTGTTTTCTTTGTTCCGTCAAGGTCTTTATCGCCAATGTCTTTAGCTTCAATAAATCCAACTGGAATATCTTTTTTAGTCAAAATGTAGTCAGGTGCTCCGCAACTTTGTCTTTTCGGCTCGTTGGTCGCTCTGATTGTCGGCACTAAACTTTCTAAAAGTTGTTGCAAGTCTCCACGAAAAGTATGTTCGGTTGCGTTTCCGAGTCTGTACCTTTTGTCTATGTTGTCAATATATTGTTCTAAAGTCATTTATTCTGTTCTCAAATTTTCATTTCAAAGTTAGTTTTTCTGTCCGTGCGTTGGCAAAAAAACAGCTCTTTTGGTTTTTTCAGCGTTGGCTTTCGTGTCGGCAAAAACCAAATGTGCTGTTTGTGCGGTGGGCTTTTTTTGTATGCCGCACAACGGTTTTGCGGCTTGACGCAGGCAGGGCATTTTAGCACTACTGTTGATGCGAGAACCGAACTTCAAATATAGCAAAAAAGTTCAAACGGTGCAATTCACCCCTGCTTGTGTTCAAACCGCTTGTTACAGGCTGGCGTTCTTTCGGTAAAGTTGTTTTTGTTTTATTTTTATGTGTGGAATGGAAGACATACTCTTTGGTAAGCCTTGCTTTGAGCGGTGCCTTGTGTGGCTTGACAATGTGTATGTCTGTTATATTATTCCTTAAAACTCAAATATAAATCCAATAGAAGGTACGATGGTTGCCGACCGCTGATTTAAAATTAATGGAATGGCATTACTTCCATCTGCTTTGATGGGTTGTCCGTCTGTTGTTTTAAATCCAGTATTATCATCATTCCTTTCAAAGGTGAATTTGGGTAAATAAGGCGTTTTGTAAAACAGAATATTTTGAAAATCAACAAACACATCTAAACTTACTTTCTTGAAATTGAACTTTTTATCTACTCTAAATCAATTGGTTGAGAATAGGCAGTCGACTTGCTTTGTTGAGTTGTGAATAGTCGTAAATACCATTCTGGGTTATTAAAAATGCGAAAATAAACTGTTGGAGAGCGTTCATATCAAAGGATACGGTTGTCCTCCGACAAATTCGATGTTTCTGACGATCATCTGCAATTCTTTTTGGATTTGTAACCAAGTAAATGAAACAATAAACCCATAATCCCAAGTGGAAGGTCTGAATTGATTATCGGTTCCCGAAAATTCCGATTTATAAAGCATGTATGGCTACATAAAAAGGTTTTTAATCAATTTTTTGTTGAATGTATACTTCAATTCCATACACCTCGTCCTCGTCTGATGCGTATTTGTCGCTACCAACTGCCGAATAATCCACGTGCGATATTGGCAAAGTCGTTGGTTGGAAGTTGGATAATTCCTGTAATCTTTGTGATATTAAAGTAACCTCAATCGTTTTTCAGTACAAACTCCGTTCCGATGGTATAAGTCAGCCTGTAGAGGTCTGGTATATTTCAACTCTTTATTGGCAAGTATGCCAATTATTGTCTTTACCGGCAAGCATGGTGTAAACAGGCAGTTTGTAATAACTTCCAACGGATGCGAAATATTCCATGTGAGTTGTTGAGAAGCATAAGAAAATGAAACCCTTGGAGAAAGCGTTTTCAATGATTTAATCCGTTTTTTGTATGAGTAATTAATGTCTTTCATGACCTCCGACGCTTACTAAAATTTACATCGTCAAAAATCGTTTACGCTTGACCACACTTAGTTGAAAAGTTAAATTTACCATATTGCCAGAAAACTAACGGCAGGACTAATGACGTTTCCGTTATTATCCTTTACTTCTTCTTTTATCGTATTGAAAATATCGGCATCGTATTTTACATATTGTGCATCTACACCATAACTGTATTTCCAACCGTTTTAATTTATTCATATCAAAACGAAGTTTTACTTTCCGTTTCATGACTTCCCAAACTAAACAATTTATTTCCCACTTTTTGAAGCATTGTTTTCATAACGGTGTACCATTTAAACATGTTTGCCGCCAATACGAATAGTAAACCATTGTTTGCTAGTCGTTTCAAGGTTGCTCCAACGGTATAATTTAGCATTGATTGATTAGGGATTTGCCCGATTGATGTATTCCGTAATTGGCATCTACTTTCGGAACAGCTAATTTAAAATTGTCAATCGCTCAATTCTATATAAAAATTAGTCGTTTTATTAATTGATTTTGTGATTGATTTTGTATTGAAAATCTGTAGTAGTCGGGGCAGATGGAGTAGAATCAATAATTTGAATAAAAATTGCAGATATGAACGCCTTGCCGAAGCCATAAATGTGGTTTTCTTTCCCAGTGGACGACTACAGCGTGTTGCTTAACGGAATTCTGTTCCCGACAAACGAAAGTTTCCACTCAATTTGTCAGGGTTGTAGGTACCTCGTTTGTTCATCAGCAATCGGCGTAGAAGCCAAACATTATCATCTTTTTTGCGTTAAAAGCCGATGAAGTGAGTTGTACATCTTGAATAAAAACATTCAAAATTCCGGTAGCTCGCCACTTGCGCCATTGTGTTTAATGGTTTAAAACGGGGGATTTTCGATACCGTCAAATAATAGACAATTCTCACTCGAGAACGCCACCACGCACAATAATATCGTTACGGTTAGGTGTTGTTCCTCGCAACTCCGGGCAATACTTGAACCAACTTTTGAAACGTCGGGAGATTCCACCGGTTGGATTTTATTTCTTCGGCTGTTAATTTTTGAGTAGCCAAAGGTGTAATCATATCCCGAAGCCCTAACCGGTTACCAGCATTGATGACCACTCCCTGTAATTCCTGACTTTTCTCGTCAATTCTATCTGTGGGAATTTAGGCATTTCAAAAGTCAAATTAATGTTGTAAAGCGTGAAGAAGGTGTATTGTAAACAAACCAATACCGAAGTTATAAATTATAATTTGCTCAGTAAGTTGAATTAAAAGGTTAGTTATCATCGGATAATGTATTTATAGTGTCTTTTCCGGCAAATTTAAGCACAACTCCAATTAAAACTTCTTGTGTGTTTTTGTCTTTTACGACACCGTTGATAGTACCTATTGTTTGGGCAAAAATATTATTTACAATCAAGAGAAAAACCAATCCTAAAAGTATTTTCTTCATACTACAAACCAATTGACTGGTACAAAAGTAAACTAATTTCTCAAAAAATAGTCCATTTTTGTACTTTAATTAAAAGTAAATAGTATATTTGTATTCTAAAATCAGTTAAAATGAATTATCGTTTGGTAAAAGATGTAATAGATTTAGTTCAGGAATTTGAGAGTCAAAATGAGGGGAGCACATCATATGACACATCTGTTGAAGGGTTTAAAAATTGGATTTCGACAAACAATAACACTATCGTTAATGAACCGAATTGGGAAGGGAAAGAAAACGGAAGAAGTGCCGAAAGCGTTATTAACACCTTGATTGTGCATTTGAATAGGTATGCAAAAAGCTATTCCAAGTCAGCAATTTTTGGGTCGGATTTTTCTACGCAGGAAGATTTTATTTATCTAATAAATCTCAAAGCATTTGGCGAAATGTCAAAAATGGATTTGATAAAAAAAAACGTACACGAAAAACCGGTTGGAATGCAGATTATCAATCGTTTAATCAATCAAGGTTGGATTGAACAGCGGAATTCTAAAACGGATAAACGAAGCAAAGTGATTTCAATTTCTGAAACGGGTCTTCAAGCCTTGGGGAACCAAATGGATAAAATACGACAAGCGACCTCAATCGTTACAGGAAATTTATCACAAAAGGAGAAAATGGAATTAATCCGCTTACTCAATAAGCTCGATGATTTTCATCAACCTATTTATGATAAAAATATTGATACGGAGGATTTACTAAGAGAAGCACTTAAAAATATCAAAAAATGAAAAACAAGGTAGCTATAATAGGTTCAGGATTTTCTGGATTGTCGGCTGCTGCTTATGCGGCAAAAGCGGGTCATGAAGTTCATGTTTTTGAAAAACACGATCAGCCGGGTGGTAGAGCCAGACAATTTACCACAGCGCAAGGTTTTGTTTTTGACATGGGACCAAGCTGGTATTGGATGCCTGATATTATGGATAATTTTTTTGCTGATTTCGGCTATAAAACTTCTGATTTTTTTGATTTAATTTCCTTAAATCCTCAGTTTGAAATGATTTTTTCTGATGAGAAAATGAATATTCCTGAAAATTTCGAAGACTTAAAAAAACTGTTTGAAACGATAGAAAAAGGTGCAGGCGTTCAATTAGAAAAATTTATGCAGTCGGCAAAGTACAAATACGAGGTAGGTATGAAAGACTTCGTTACAAAACCTAGCCACAGTTGGTTAGAATTTGTATCTCCCAAAATTGCGAAAAGTGCATTGAAATTAAATTTGCTCACCAATTTCAGAAGCTATGTTGGCAGCTACTTTAAAGATGAGAAGTTACGAATGCTGATGGAATTTCCTGTTATTTTTTTAGGGGCATCGCCCAAAAACATTCCAGCATTGTACAGTTTGATGAATTATGGCGGCTACGCTTTAGGCACGCATTATCCGATAGGCGGATTTTACCAATTGGTATTGGCAATGCAGCAGGTTGCAGAAAAACAAGGAGCAATTTTTCATTTTAATAAAACGGTTGAGAAAATCAATACGAGCCATAATAAAATCATTTCTTTGCAAATAAATGGAGAAAATATAACATTTGACACCGTAATCGCTTCTTCAGATTATCATCACACCGAAACACTTTTAGAGGAACGATTAAGGAATTACACCGAAGAATATTGGCAAAGTAGAACTTTTGCACCGTCAAGTTTGATATTTTATTTAGGTATAAATCAAACTATTTCGAACCTCAAACACCACACACTATTTTTTGAAAACGATTTAGACGAGCATATTGATTGTATTTATGGAGAAAAAAAATGGCCAGAAAACCCACTGTTCTATGCTTGTTGTCCTTCTAAAACAGATAAGAGTGTTGCCCCAAAAGGAAAAGAAAATCTGTTTTTGTTGATGCCTTTGGCGATTGGCATTCAAGACGATGAAACAAATAGGGAAAAATACTTGGCAGAAATGCTTTCCCGAATTGAAAAACATACGGGCATTGCAGACTTAGCTTCAAAAATTGAGTATCAAAGAAGTTATTGTGTAACCGACTTTGTGCAGGATTATAATGCCTACGGTGGGAATGCGTATGGCTTGGCAAACACCCTTAATCAAACTGCGGTTTTGAAGCCAAAAATAAAAAATAAAAAATTGAACAACCTTTTTTATACCGGTCAGTTGACCGTTCCTGGTCCTGGCGTTCCATCGTCCATTATATCGGGTAAAATAGTAGCTAACGAAATAACCAAATTCAAGAACTGATTAATATGAAACAGCTATTTGACGAACTTTCTTACTCGGTAAGTAAGATAACGACAGAAAAATACAGCACGAGTTTTTCACTGGGAATTTTGGCTCTGAAACCATCTATTCGTTCGGCTATTTATGCGATTTATGGTTATGTGAGACTGGCGGATGAAATTGTAGATAGTTTTCACGAGTACGATAAAGAAAAACTGTTAAACAGATTAAAAATTGAAACTCAAAACGCCTTAGAAGAAAGGATTTCACTTAATCCCATTTTACAATCCTTTCAGGAAACCGTGCATAAATATCAGATTGACAAGGCTTTGATTGACCAATTTTTGCACAGCATGGAAATGGATTTGCAAAAGATAGAGTACAATTCTGATTTGTATGATGAGTATATCCATGGTTCGGCGGAAGTGGTCGGATTGATGTGTTTGCAGGTCTTTACTGATGGCGACAAAGAGAAATACGAAGAGCTAAAACCCTATGCAATGAAGTTAGGTTCGGCATTTCAAAAAATTAATTTTTTGCGTGATTTGAAAGACGATTATCAGGTTTTGGGCAGAACATATTTCCCTAATATTGACATGAATGTGTTTAATAATCAGGTGAAATTTGAAATCGAAAAAGAAATCGAACAGGAATTTAAAGAGGCACTAATCGGTATAAAAAAATTACCTGCTTCGTCTTTATTTGGAGTGTATTTGGCTTATAAATATTACATTTCTTTGTTTAAAAAAATAAGAAAGAAGTCGTCAAAAGATATTTTGAACAATAGAATTCGGGTACCTGATTATCAAAAAGGATATGTTGCGTTGAGTAGTTATGTGCGTTTTAAAATGAATGTATTATGAAGAAAGTAATCGGTGTTTTGACGTTCTGTTTACTGGTGCAATTTAACGTATTTGCGATAGAATTGGATTATGTGAGAGCGAATTATGACAAGGCAGTTACGGATAAAAAATTGTGTAGCCAAATGATTGAAGATTTGAAAGAAGCAGAACAAACACCACTTTTTTTGGCTTATTTGGGAGCATTGCAAACCATTTGGGCAAATCATATTTTTAGTCCGATAAGTAAACTAAACACCTTTAATCAAGGAAAGAAAAACATTGAAAAGGCGGTTTCGGCTGATAAGGATAATGCAGAAATACGTTTTATCCGTTTGTCCGTTCAGAAAAATGCACCCTCTTTTTTGGGTTACAATTCGATGATTAAAACGGATGAAGCATTCTTGAAAACACATCGCACAAAAATTACTTCTGAACTGGTGCAAAGCAAAATCGATATACTTTTAAAAGAATAAAACATGAGACATCAATTATATAGAGAGCAACAACTGAATTGCGACATTGATACCGCTTGGCAATTCTTTTCATCGCCCTTTAATTTGGCAAAAATAACTCCAAAAGACATGGGTTTTGTGGTAACATCCGAATTAGTGGATGCATCCATTTACGAAGGAATGATTATTGAATATAAAGTATCGCCTTTGCTAAAAATTCCGATGAAATGGAAAACCAAAATAACACAAGTAGAACATAATAAGAGCTTTGCCGACTTTCAGCAAAAAGGACCGTACAAATATTGGAACCATTTTCACGAATTTATTCCCAATGAAAAAGGCGTTTTGGTAAAAGATACTGTTGATTATGAATTGCCTTTGGGAATTTTGGGTACTGTCACTCACAGCTTATTTGTCAAAAACAAACTCAACCATATTTTTAACTACCGTTACGGCATTTTAGAAAAACTTTTTAACCAATGATAAATGTACTCATCACAATAGCCGTATTCATCGCTATGGAAGGAGCTAATTGGCTTATTCACAAGTACATTATGCACGGTTTTTTATGGGTTTTACACCGAGATCACCACGATCATAGCAATAAAGGCGAGTTAGAAAAAAACGACTGGTTTTTTGTGATTTTTGCAATCCCCACTATTGCGTTGATGTATTTCGGGTCATTAGAAAATTTCAATTATTTGTTTTTTATCGGCTTGGGAATTATGCTCTACGGCATGGCTTATTTTTTTGTACATGATATTTTTATTCATCAACGGATAAAGTTTTTCACACACACTAAAAACGCTTATTTTTTAGCACTTCGCAGAGCACACAAGCAGCATCACAAACATTTAGGAAAAGAAGAAGGCGAATGTTTCGGGTTTTTATATGTGCCCTTGAAGTATTTTAAAATGTATTTTAAATCGGTTAAATCCTGATGGCTTATACTTACGCACTCATATTGTTTTTCACGATCATCATTTGCTTTATAGCATCTTTTGACAAAAGAATTCAATTCAATCTTCAATTTGGTTCATTCCTAAAAGCTGCCATTTTAGTAGCTATTCCTTTTATCGCTTGGGATATATGGTTTACGGCTCATGGAGTATGGTGGTTTAATACAGATTATACTCTTGGAATTTCGTTTTTTGGTTTGCCTTTGGAAGAAATTTTATTCTTTATTTGTATTCCGTTTTCGTGCATTTTTACCTATTACACCATTGATAAATACTACAAATGGGAAGCCTTAAGTGCTTTTAATAATTTATTGGTTTTTGTAAGCATTATAATTTTGTCGGTTGTCGGCTTATTGCATACAGACAAAATTTACACCCTCATTACAACAATAGTTACGATACTTACATTGATCTATTTACATTTTATTGCTAAAGTAGATTGGCTTACTAAAGCATCTTTGGTTTTTATGCTTCTTATGCTTGGTTTTTTTCCGGTTAATGGGGTATTAACTGGTAGTTTTATTGAAAATCCGATTGTTAATTATAATCCAAAAGATTTTTTGGGAATACGAATGTTTACCATTCCTATTGAAGATGCAGTTTATGGATACTCTCAATTTTTAATAGTGCTTTATTTTTTCAAAAAATTATCAAAAGCAAAATAAACATAAATAATAAGTTGTTCTGTATTTCAAAATAATATAATCTGTTTAAAGATCAACAGTAAAAAATGAACTTATTAATAAAAGATGAACAGCTTGAATTGAAGTATGAACCTGGAAAAGGTGCGTGGACATACCATGTTCAAATACCTAATACAAAGCACATTGTAGGAAAATGGGGTTCGTTAAAAGCTTCTGGCACTATTGACAATTATCCTCTTGAAAAAGTCAATCTATTTACCATTTCAGGACAAGATAAGTTGATTTCCATAAACGAAAAAATCAGAAAATCAATAAATAAAACCGGTGGCGACAAAGTAAAAATTACACTCTATTTGTTGACTTCAAATGAACAAATTACTGAGGATGAAATTTTAGAAACTTTTTCCCAGTCAGGTGTTTTAGAGGTTTTTGAAAGTTTGACTGAGGACGAAAGAAAAAGAATAATTGAAGAAATAAAATCTAAAAATTCAGACGAAAAACAAATTAAAACCATGCTGAAATTTATCAATGAGTTTGATCAGAGCAAGACTAAAGAGCATTAAACTATATAGATGAGATAACTTTTAAAATAAGATAAAATGAAAACAAAAACAATCATAGGAACCGCTTTTATCGCTTGCGGGATTTTACTTTTAAATTCTTGTGCATCAATACCTAAGAATGCAAAACCAGTAGAAAATTTTGATGTCAATCGATATTTAGGTGCTTGGTACGAAATTGCACGATTTGATTTCCGATTTGAAAAGGATTTAGACAACACTTCAGCACAGTATAAATTGGATAAAAAAGGAAATGTAATGGTCTTGAACAGCGGTTACAATTTCGTGAAAAAGAAATGGAGTAAAGCTGATGGATTGGCAAAATTTAGAGGAGATAAAAATATAGCCGCTTTAAAAGTGAGTTTCTTCGGACCATTTTATTCAGGCTACAATGTAGTGGCTTTAGACGAAAATTACCAATATGCTTTAATTGCCGGAAAGAATTTGGATTATCTATGGATTTTATCCCGCACAAAAACTATTCCCGAGGATATAAAAACAAAGTACTTGAAAATAGCGGAAGAAATCGGTTATGACACTTCCAAATTGATTTGGGTAAAACACGACAAAACCGATAATCCCTATTTGAATGAAAACTAAACTTTCCATCTTCTGGTTTCGTAGGGATTTGCGATTGGAAGATAATGCAGGATTGTGTCAGGCTTTGGCTTCGGGATTTCCGGTGTTGCCGATTTTTATTTTTGATACAGTTATTTTAAATGCGTTAGAAAATAAAAGCGATAGACGAGTAGATTATATTCATCAGGCACTTTCAACAATCAATTTAGCATTAAAAAATTATCATTCAAAACTGAGTTCTTTTTATGGAAAACCTTTAGAAATATTTCAACAACTTTCCCAAGAATATGACATTCAAGCGGTGTTTTGCAACCGAGATTATGAACCACAAACCATTGAAAGAGATACCGAAATTTACAACTTTTTCAAAACCCAAAACATTCCTTTTAAAGCATTTAAAGACCAGGTGATTTTTGATAAAAACGAGATTGTAAAAAATGACGGAACGCCTTATACGGTTTATACACCTTATGCTAAAAAATGGAAAGAAATTTTAACCGAGAAAGATTATCACATTCAGAAAGCAGATTTTAATCACTTTTTGAAACAAGATTTCACTGAAATTCATTCTTTAAATGAAATTGGTTTTAAGAAAACAGAATTTCATTTTGAAACGCCAAAATTAGAAGCAAAAATCATTGATGAATATGATAAATACAGAGATTTTCCAGCACTTCAAAAAACAACTCAATTAGGGATTGCGTTAAGATTTGGAACCATCAGTATTCGTAAATGTGTGAATTTTGCTTTGCAACACAATCAAACTTGGTTAGGCGAATTGATTTGGCGGGAGTTTTTTATGCAGATTTTGTATCATTTTCCAAAGGTGGTCAGTCATTCTTTTAAGACGAAATACGATTTTATACAATGGCGGAATGACGAGCAGGAATTTGAGTTGTGGTGTACTGGAAATACAGGCTATCCGATTGTAGATGCTGGAATGCGACAGCTCAACGAAACAGGTTATATGCACAATCGGGTTCGGATGATTGTTGCCAGTTTTTTGTGTAAACATTTGCTGATAGATTGGCGTTGGGGCGAAGCGTATTTCGCTGAAAAGTTGAATGATTACGATTTGTCTGCCAACAATGGAAACTGGCAATGGGCAGCAGGTTGTGGTTGCGATGCTGCACCTTATTTCAGGGTGTTTAATCCTGCATTGCAAACCGAAAAATTCGACAAAAATTTTGACTACATCAAAAGATGGTTACCCGAATTTGGAACTGAAAAATATCCAAAACCGATAGTAGAACATAGTTTTGCAAAAGATAGAGCTTTAAAAATTTATGGTGAAGCAGTAAAAGAAAGACAATGAAGAAAATATTAATAGCAGGAGGAACTGGTTTTGTTGGAAAACAGCTCATTCCTTTTTTAGTAGAAAAAGGATATTCAATTCATGTTTTAACCCGAAAACCAAGTGCTAATTCATCAAAAAATATTCGCTTTTTTCGATGGGAAATCGAAAGACAATACATCGACAAAAAAGCATTTGAAGGAGTAGAAATTCTCATTAATCTTACCGGTGCAAACATTGGCGAAAAACGATGGACAAAACAACGAAAGAAGGAAATTATTGACAGTCGCACAAATTCCATTGATGTATTGTATCAATATATTTCGGAAAATAAATTCAACATCAACACCTTTATTTCATCCTCTGCTGTTGGGTTTTATGGTGCGGTAACAACGGATAAAACATTTGTAGAAACTTCTGAAAGCGGAAACGATTTTTTAGCTTCTGTTTGTCAGCAATGGGAAAATGCTGCTTTTGAATTTAAGGATTTAGGTGTTCGTACTGTTATTTTACGCAAAGGAGTTATTCTTGGAAAAGAGGGTGGAATGGTTAAAAAACTAAGCCCATTAGCCAAACTCGGAATAAATGTTTCTTTAGGTTCAGGCAAGCAATATTTGCCGTGGATAGACATTCGGGATTTGGTCAAATTGTACAATTTTATTCTTTCTAACGCTCAACTCAACGGAATTTATAATGCCGTTGCAACGGAACAAATGACCATGAATGATTTCTCAAAAGCCTTATTAAAATCTTTCGGGAAGAAAAGCTTCTTGCCCAATGCACCTGCTTTTGTTATTCGTTTGCTCTTTGGCGAAATGGCGGTGATGCTTTTAGAAGGTTCAAAAGTCAGCAACGAAAAATTAAAAAATACCGGATTTTATTTTGAATTTGATACGATAGAAAGGTCTTTGTGTCTGTGAGTTTGTAGCAAAGGGAAAATTTAGCTCTTTTGGTTTTTTGTGAGTGGTTTGTGCGTTGACAAAAACCAAATGTGCTAAATGAGCGTTGGCAAAAAATAAAACAAAAACTTGGATTAATTTCAGAATTTATTTTGGTGGTTCGGTTCTTCTACGCTTGCCTGTAACGGTTTTCAGCTATACGCAGGCAGGGAATTTTACCACTGAACTTCCTACGAAGAACTGAACTTTGAATTTACCACTTATCTGTCCTACAAAGCACAAAACCCCTGCTTGCGTATAGGTGATGTTGTGCGTTCGGTGTTCTTTTTCGTCCGTCGGTTTTTCGGTCGGTTTGGTCGTGCAGTAGGGCAGACACACTCTTTGCCAAGTTTTGGCTTGCGGGTCGGCTGGTGCGACTTGGCAATGTGTGTGGCTGTGAAGCGTTGGTTTTATTTCTATTTTGTTATAAAGCATTGAATAGTCCTTTTCTTTCTTTTAGTTTATTTAATTCTATTGCCTTGATACTTGTCAAGTCAGATTTATATTTCACTTCCGAAACATTGTTTGGAATATGAACTTTCTCTATTTTGTCTATGTCCTGATGTCTGTAAAAACGTAAAGACTGTTGAGCAATGTCATAATCGAATTTTACGCCAATGGAATGTTCCAAAGAACTTCCAAGCGTTCTAAAAACAATTGTGTTTAGCTTTTCAACTGTATCAAAGTCGTAATCAATCTTCTCAGAAATTCTGTCAATTAAATACTGAATGCTATTCCCTGAATTGTGTTGTTTTAAAAAAACCGAAGCAATTAAAACTTGTGTGTCAGACGGAGGGTTTAACTGTTCCGCTGAGAAAATATGTTTTCTCTCAAAGTTCGAACTGCTCTTAACTTCAATTCTTTCTGTTCCTGCGTTAAAATCAAATTTCTCCTCTGGTATGTTATGCCAATAATTTAAGAGTTCTTTTGGATTGGTTGAATTTTCAATTAAAAATAACTCAGCCCAAAGACCGTTTACTGTATTTGTTGGAGAATCTGTCAAGGTTTTAAATACTTCAACAAACTTTTTGAGCGAATCAATTACTTGTTGTTGAGTTGGATTTTGTCCAACTGTTTTTACGAGAGATTCAGATATTCTAAGAAAGTATTCTTGCAAGTTTCTGTCGCTGCAACGGAATGTAATAACAGTAAATGTTTGAAATTTGAAGGAATCATTCTCATAAATTTTACATTCAAGGTTTTGTTCAAGTTGCAAATATTTGAGGCGAAAATTCTTCAGGCTTAAATCCTTAATTCTCTTAGATACAGAAAGCAATAAAACTGCATTCCCTTCAAAGTCAATTGCCACTCGAAAATTTGGGTATTCGGGGATTGGAATTGCATTGAAAACCTTGCTGTCATTTTCAGGCAAGCTCAGAGAATCGTATAGGTCAATTAAATTCATACTTGCCTTATTAAATCAGCTCCCATATGTTCAGGAATCCAAATTGCTAGGGTTGGAACGTTTTGAAAATCGGTATCTCTCAAATTCAAAAGGTGAATTTGAATTGTCAAAAGATTTTCATCCTTAATTTCTGAATCACCTGGGTAAATTACTTCTCCTGTTCTCGGGTTACGACCTTGAAATAGCTGTTGTATTTCATCATTTCGATTTAATCTACGAGTTCTTGGTGTCCAATTATCATAGGAATTTGTACTCATCAAGTAAACCAAACATTCTTCGTCTGAATGTTCCTCAATATATCCTTTTAAAATTCCTCTGAGGCTTGAGTATGTTGCCGAATCGCTTTCTCTTGTATAACGAAGATTGTTAAGCAAATGCTCCAAACATTCTTGAATCGTAATTCTTGCAACTAAATGTTTTTGTTCTTCGGTTCTATTTGGATGTCCCTCATCTTGGTTAAACAAACTTGCTCTTGATTGTAGGAAAGTTAAAAGGGCATTTCTATTGGCTTCAATCAATTCATCTGTGTCGTGTGGTGCGTTAATTCTAAACCAATCATTACCAAAAGTATCTCTATCTAAATCGTCATAGATGATGTTTCGTCTAGTTAGGTTTAACATTTGATTAAGCACTGCCACTCTGTCTAAATCGTTTAGGTGTCTATCATTCAAATGAAACTCTAAAAGTCTATTTCTTACATCTTCTTCGTGTTCTACGATAAAATTGTATGCATCAATAGTTACTTGGTCTAAGAATACTCTACAATAGCCTAAGTAACCTCTTTTATATCCAAAAAATCTTGCTCTCTGTTGAATTGTATCAACGTTTCCTGTACCAATATTTCTCGGCATATAAGTTACAGTCAACCCTTCAACTGTGAATCCTCTATCCATTGATTGTCCGCCCACTAAAATCCAAGAGTAGAAATCATTCCAAGGAATTTGCGGTGTTACTCCATTTCTAGAATTGACTTCAACAATTTGGGTGTATCGCAGAGCGTGAATCAAATCGTTTCCTGTTAGCGTTTCAAAACTAGGCAAATCAGAAACGGTCATTTGTAATTGATTATAAGAACTTCTAAACTCTTCAATAAGTTCTCTTCTGTCTTCGTCATCACTGCCTGAAAGAAGCCTTTGCCAACTATTACAAGTATTTCTTATCCAATTTGTAAATTCGTTATGGTCTCCTTGCAGTCTTGAAGGATGGACAAGCATTGTCCTGTTCCTGTGATTATTTTGCATTTCTCCTGCAACTACACCCAAAAAGAAAATGCGTAAAGCACTTTTCAAACTCTCTGGAATTTCAAATAGCGGATTTGTTGGAGTAGGAATTTCATTTGGTGGTATCTCCAAGATAAGGTTTGGATTATTTCTGAAAAAATCAATTCCACCCGTGTAATCTGGTCCGGGAGTTAACAGTTTTATGAAATTGGGAGAAAGTCTATCCATTATATTTATGAATAGATTTGCCTGTGGCGTAGCGGTGTATTGTAAAAATGTGTGATGTGGGAAAACATTGCGAAGTGCATTTATTCTTCGGTAAATAGTTGAAACTTGATTTTCGGTTAAACTTTCTATATCAATGTTTTGTCGTGCAGCCCATCTTGCTCTAGTGTTTAGACTTGCTTGGTCTCCTTCATCATCAATTATCAAGGTTGGAACACCTGTAAGGTTTTGTCCTGCAAGAATATTAACCAAGTTATTCAAGTGAGATGTGTTCTTCATCACTGTTATAAGCAATGTTCTACACCTTTCTATTGGGAAAGTTGGGTCAGCCCATTGGGCAAGTGTAGTTTCTATTGTTTCAGCTTCTTGGTTACTGTTTGGATTTTGGAGTAATGTCCACTTTCTGTCAAAGCGAGTGTTTAATCTTAAATCGTCCGCTAATCGCTGTGTTGACTGATTTACAAGATTAGTTGAAACACCTGCAATGACGATTACAATCTGATAGTTGTTATCTCTAGCTAATGCAGTCAGAGTAGTGAAAGAAAGGGTTTTTCCACTTTGGACATAACCAATTACAATTCCTGTTTCATTATTGGTTTGGTCATTAGGATTACCACACACCTGCATAATTCTGTATGTTTCATCCAATATTCTTTCGCCACTTTGATTTAAACTTCTATCAGAATTAGTAAAACCTTTACTTCGCAAAAGTTCAGTAGTTTCATCACCTACAAATGGTTGCCAATCTCCATTTTGGTTTTGATTCTGTATTTCGATTAATTCTGTCATATCTTTATTGTTTTGAGAGATTGGATATTAGCTCATTAAAATTTCTCCGAACTTCTCCTTGATTTTTGTAGCTGTCCTTTGCAATGATTTCAGAAAGACCTAAAGCTGCCGCAATTCTGAGAACAGGCTCAATTTTGTTAGTGTCGGCTCCCGCAAATTCAACCATAAAAGGATGTGTTAAAGAAAGTCTTATCCCAATCTGACGAACAGATGAATTGCTAACTTTTTCTTTAATAAAACTATCGCCTACTTCAATTAACTCTGTTAGTGAAGGGTCATAAGAAAGTTCAATTGACACTTTCCAATCAACTTTATTAAACCGTATGTCAAACTCTCTATGAAGCGTTTTTTCGGTTTTGGTTAATTCTACCTTTTCTTCGGGTTCTGCTACGGAAATTGAATTTACTACTTCGGCAACTGCTTGCGGTGCTTTCTTCTGAAAGTCATTCACCGTTTCATCAAGTGCTTTTACAGCTGCTTTATATTCCTTTTCAGTCGCTCTTACTCGATATTGTTCTGCTTGTTGCAGTAATGGAAAGTCTTTAGAGCTAATATCATCTTTAAGTAGTCTGAGAAAAATCTCTAGGTTCTCATCCCATTGGATTCCTTTTTTAGTAAAGTTTACACTAAATCCATCTAAGTGAAGTTCTCCAAAAACTCTTTGATAGCGATAACTGTTTGGAGCTCCGAAAATAAAATCAGGTCTAAAGCCATTATCAAAACTGCCTTCAATAACTCTGCCTCTTCGAAATAATGCAAAACCTGCTTCTGATGTAGATGCCTTTTCTCTGATTGCAACAAAACCGTGAACACTTAAACCTTCTTCTAATTCAAAATCAATTTCCTTTCGCCACAGAATAGGGTCATCATCTGGTTTGTCATATTGAGGAACATTAAGGATTTTTGGGTCTTCAAATTTTAATTCTTCATTGTTCAAGGTTAGCTTTAAAACGCCTTTACGGATAAATTCTCTGTAAATACTTCGTAAATGGTCTTTTACTTTTCCTACACCTTTTCTTCTAGGCATTCTATTTACATCAAACAATTCTACGATTGTGAAATGATGGTTTTTTTCGCAAGATTTAATTTCAACATCCAACTCCTCTAACTTGTCCTCAAAAATCTTTTTCATATCGAAGGAAACCTTCTTCACCTGTGTTTCTCCCAATGCTGTGGATGTAACACACCAATTGTCAGCAAACCAACAAGCTGCTGATTTCATACCCATTCCAAATTCAGAAAGACCTGAATTATCAGGTGGAACTTCCGCAGCTCGAAATGCTCTTGAATAATCAGCTTCTCCAATTCCTCCTGCATTATCTCTTATGGTGATTCTATTTTCAGGTTCGTTTATTTCAACTCTTACTTCAAGAGCAAAATCATCTCCCTCAATTTCCTTTAATCGTTTTATATTTTTTAAGTAGCTATCAATTGCGTTATCAATGAATTCAGCCAACGCAAACCAAGTCTCATATTCTATGTGCTTGAGAACAGAGAGCATAGTAACTTGTGGACGAATACTAACTTTACTTTGCTGGCTCATAGGATTTGGATAATGAATTAGACGATTGGAGTTGCGAAGCAACTCCATTTAGTTTCTTTTCTTCAACCAAAAACTGAGTAGCAATGAGCTTTACAATTTTGGCATTTACAGCATTTCCTAGAGCTTTGAAAGCTGCATTGTCGTTTTCAGGTAGTTTTAAGCCTGTTAAAGATTGAAGTTTTAATCCTTCTTTTTTTGTAATGTATCTGTTTTCCCAACCGATAATTGGAATTTGCGTGTTTGTACAAACTAGAGAAGGGAAAAAATCTGGTTTTTTAATTCTAATACCTGAGGCTCTGAATTGCAAGAGATAATTATTGATTTTTCGTTCGCTATCTCCAACATTCCATTCTAACTTTTGCCAACTTTGAGAAGGCAACTTTGAAATTTGTTTAACGGCTTCTTTTATGAACTTCTTGTTGTCTTTGTAAAATTGCCTATTCTGCCTAATATATCTCTGTTTCCAATCGGGGAACTCATCTTCAACTCTTGCGTAACTTGGTAGATTTGCTAATTGTTCTTCCTTTGTCATTCCTTTTAATGAAATTCCAAAGTTTCCTTTGAATTCGCCCAATTCTTTTGCAGAAAGTAAATGAGGATATTGTTCTTCAAATGGATAGTCTGCTCCGAATTCCATTCCCCAAATTGGAAAACCTGGGATTTTTACCTCTTTTGGTAAAGCATCAATTAAGTCTTGCCAAAGTCGTATGCAATCTTGATTTGATTTAGGTAGTTGCTTTGCACTAACTGGATTCTGTTCAATGAAATTTTCAAGTTCAACAACATTTTTTTTGTATTTATCTACTTTGTCAAAACTAAAATGGTCGAGTGCATTTGAACCTAGCGAGCCAACAATAAATATTCTTTGTCTATGCTGTGGAATACCAAAGTCGTGAGGGGAATAGTCTTTATGGTCAACTTGATACCCAAGTCTCTCAAACTCAACTTTCATTGCTTTCCAAGTTTCTTCGTTATTGTGCTTGGCAATGAATCGAACATTCTCTAAAATGAAATATTTGGGTTTTCGAGCTTCAAGAATTTTTACAATTTCGTCAAACAGTGTTCCTCTGTCGTCCTCTCGTCCAAGTTGTTTTCCTGCTTTTGAAAATGGCTGACAAGGGAAACCTGCACACAATATGTCGTGGTCAGGAATTAAGTCAATATTGTCTTTGACTATTTTCCTTATGTCTCCGTGAATGTTAATGTCTTTACCCCAATTCTTTTTGTAGGTATCTCTTAATACAGGGTCGAGTTCACTTGCAAATACACACTCGTGTCCAAGTTCGTGTAATGCTTTATGAAAGCCTCCAAGTCCCGCGAATAAATCTATAAATCTCATTCTATATTTTCAGTCCTAAATATTGCTTTTCAAAATTCGCAATTTATGTTTTTAATCTTCTCTGTCTGTCCGTGCCTTGGCAAAAAATGGCTCTTTTGGTTTTTGGAGCGTTGGCTTGTGTGTCGGCAAAAACCAAATGTGCCATTTGCGGGTCGGCTTTTTACACTGACGCACAACGTTTTAGGCGCTCGGAGCAGAAGCCCTTCTTGCGAAGATTTCAAACTCGAAGCACGAACTCAAAGTTATACAAAAATCTTAAACTCGAAACGGTTTTGGCTTTTGCTCTGAACGCCTTGTTAGCGGTAGCCTTATTCCCAAAGCCATCTTCCAATGAGTTTCCATTTATTTTTCTTATAGAGTATTTTGTCATTGTATAATAGTTTCGTTTTATAGGTATTATATGCGATTAGAGATAAAAAACTAAACAATAGGATTAAAAATGAAATTAAAAGCACGAAATACAAATTATTTCTTCTGTTATCTTCATAACTAATTAGTGTGTTTTTGTTTATTTTGATTTCGTAAGGATTATATAAAGTATCATTTTTTAATAATCTGTTTTTAAATAAAACCACTAACGTATCTCCAACTGAATATCTTTTTTGAATTATGGACCATTTGTTTGAAAACAACTCGTCACTCAATCGAATTATATGGGACGGTTCTTTCGTTTTTATGTCTAAACATTTATTTATAATATCTGGTTTAAAAAGCCTTTTTTCGACCCAAACCTGATCTTGAAAACTATCAATAATAAAGGTTGCTTTATTTAGGCTTTCCTTATGAATTAGGTAATCTTTGATTAAACTATAATCGAAAAACAATAAAAACAACGTCACTATGGGCGCAATTATTAAAGTCGTCCTTATTTTAAAATGTTTTTGACTTAGCTTAATCATTGTTTTTATGTCTATTTGGGGATTACCGCTAACGTCCGGCAGGTTGGCGAGGGCGAGGTTTTCCCCGAAAACCCAAATCCGAAGCCGAAACTGCAAATTTAACGAAAATGTTTCAACGAAGCATTTTCGCCCCGCTCTTGCCAACCTGATGTTAGCGGTTCGGTTATTTTTTCTCGTCCATTTGTCATTTAATATGCGGCAGCCATTGCCATTGCTTTATGATAATTTATGCTGTGAAGTATCGTAAACAAAAACAGTTCTTTATTTTCCAATTTATCAAATTCGTCAGTTGTTGCAATTGTATAGTCAAAACGAAGTTTTTTCCATTGAAAGTCTGTGTCAACCGAAACTAACTCGTTTTTGTCCGTGTCAATTAAAATGTAATTTCGACTTAATAATGTTTTAAGTTTTAAAAGATAATTTTTCTCCTTATTGTCAAAATGTGTTTTTAAAACAATCCCTTTCCAACTGATTTTGAGTTCCAATAAAGTCTTGTTGTTTTGTTGCAGTTCAATTTTATAGTTCCAACGTCCTTTAGTAACAAATTTATATTCTGTCTTACCGTCAATGTTGATGTCGGCTTTGAATGAATACCATTTCGGATAAACTAATTCGCCAATAAGTTTGTCGTTGAGTGTCAAACCGAAATTTTTTTGGTTTATTGAACTTACCTTGTATTGTCCCATTTTCTTTTATGTTTTGGTTTCTATTATGGTCGTCATTTTAACTGACCGCTAACGTCCCGCAGCTATGCCCAGTAGCCGTTTTGCGGGATTCGTCGCTGTCACCCGCTACAAGTTTTCTGCGGGGCACTGCTGTTTCAATTTGCTCTTTCATAGGCTATTGGGCATAGGTGCTGTTACCTGTAGTTATTCTTGGCGTTTGTAAATCATTTGTATCATTACAGCTTCGTAAGTAATGTAAGTACCTTTAACCTTTCGTTCCTGAACCCAGTATGAATTAATAATTAGTCGCCCTTCTTTGTCAATGCCAATGAATGAGATTGCTGCTGCAGCTTTAGATAATCCATAAAGCAATAAAAACCGTTTACTCTGGATGTCATAATTTTTACTGACTACACGCTTAAAACTTTCTCCAGCTTTATCTGCACCGTACAAGTTGAATTTGGTTTCGGTAATTGATAGAAATGCATCTGCGTCCGTTTCGTTGTGAACAAGTTTTGAGTTTCGGTATATTTTTTTGTCGGCATAAACAACAGAGTCGATGTAAGAAACTCGTCTATTACAAACGCTTCTCCAATCACCTATTACAGCTTTGGGGTCTGTTATCATTGTTATTGTGTCAAGTTGAACATGTGTTCTGGCGGAGGGCATACACCACCAGGTCTGAACTCCATTGTTGTTATATGAAAGCCCCATTTGTGTGCGCAGAATGTCTTGGGTTAAGTAGCGTTCATAATAATTGTAGTCATTGTCCCACTGCTCAAATGTTGGTGTCGGAAATAAGTTTGCATAGTCAAGTGGAAAGTCAATAGTTTCCTTTTTACCGCTTTCAATTTTCTGTATGAGTTCTTTAGGTACACCACAAGCTGTCAGTAAAACTGTCGTTGCGAAAAAATATGTCAGTAGTTTTCTATTCATAAAGTTGATATTTGAAGGTCATTCAATAATTACAGGTAACGGTTTGGCGGCTTGACGCAGGGCGGATTTTACCGACAAATGTTAATACGAAGATAATACTTTTTTCTTTACGAAAATGTTCAATCGAAGCAATTAACCCGCCTTGCGTTCAAACCGCTTGTTATAGGCATACCCCTTTGATATTCAGTTTATTAATTTGTTTTCTGTGGTAGCTCTTTTGCATTTTTATTTAGCTTTGTGCGTTTGGAAAAATGCAAATGTGCTACTAAATGTATTAGGTCTTTTACTCGCTTTTAACTCTTTCCGAAATCTGTTTTGCAATCTCTTCAATTGTAAAACTTGATGTGTTTAAAGCTAACATATCTGCAATAGTCGGACTGAATTTCAACACTTCATTTTTGCTTATCTTGTGCCAAATGGGCAATATTACTTTTTCTCCGTTTATTTCTCTTGCAAATAGTCCGTCCAATTCTCTTTGTGGCCATTCTTTGCTAAAAAATGCCTCTGATAAAACCACAATCCCATAACGTGAATTTCTTAAACCACTATCAATAGAACGCCTTAAACTATCTCCAATTTTGAGAGAGAACTCGTCATACCAAACATTGATCCCATATTCTTGCAAACAATTAACAAAAGGACGTACGAACTCGTCTTTATCCTCCGAAGCGTGTGAAACAAAGACATCGTAATTGCTAACAGTGATGCTTTGGGGTTTAATTATATCAATTGAATAAAGAGATAATCTTTTTTGTAGTTCCATTTCTCTTGTGATTTGTTGTTGTAACGACAACATTTCTTTTTGTTCTTTTTTTGCCTTATCTCTTTCTCTTTGTTCTTCTTTGGTTAACTTAGAAATCAAATCAAGTCTCTTTTTTTGTTTTTCTGACAGTGTTTTAGATTTTGTGCTTTTGTCCTTTTCTAATTTGTTTATCTCTTCATTTTTTCTTGTTAAGTCCTTTTGATATGAAATTACTCTTTTCAAATCTTTTTCTTTTGATATTTTTTCGAGAATTCTATGTGCTTCTTTTTGTTTACGGCTGATATTTGTGTCAATAGTTTGAATATTCTTCTCAACGGTGTTTATGTTTCTATCAATATTTGCTATATCTCTCGCAATGCTTTCTATTCTCATTTTGTACTTTTAAAGGATTTCTTGAAATTCATTTAGTATTGCTTGTTTTATTGTTTCTTCAAAACAACTATTCACTAACGCATTTACAACATTCCACATTAAAACAGGTGGAACAGCATTACCAATTGCACGGTATTTTCTGTTATCTGAAACACTGTCTAATTTGAATGATAAAGGGAATGATTGAATACAAGCGGCTTCTCTTGGTGTAAATCGTCTATATCGCTCTCCAACCATTAAAACAGGGTCGGTTCCGTTAAGGCTTACTTTTGCTAAATGTGAGGTTATTGTATTGCAAGGTTCGTTTAAATCCTGAACTCGACCCTTATTCATCTTTTCTCTGACCCGTAACATTCCATCAACAGCTCTTTGACTGAAAAACCATTTTTCGTCTTTATCTGCTTTTTTATCAACTACTTGTTTTAAAACAATCTTAGAACTGTCTAAGGTGTTAGGCAACGGGAATTTGAAATTGAAATAATCGACAAAATCTCTAAAACCCATAATAAAAACACGCTCACGCTTTTGAGGGACACCAAATTCAGAAGCATTTAAAAGTTTATAATGAATGTGATAACCTGCTTTTTCAAATTCTTTTATAATTAATGGGAATGCTTTTCTTTTATTTGCCGAGAGTAGTCCTTTAACATTTTCTGCAATAAAAAACCTAGGCTGTTTTTCTTTTAAGACTCTTACCATTTCAAAAAATAGTTGCCCTCTTTCGTCTTTATAACCCAATCTTGGTGGATTTTGGGCACTTATTGAGAATGATTGACAGGGAAAACCTCCTAACAAAATATCGTGGTCAGGTACTTCATCTGCAACAATTTCCCGAACGTCTTTTGTTTCACATTTATGCGAAAAATTATCATTATAAATTTTAGTTGCATATGCATCATTATCAACTGCATAAACAACTTCAAAAGGTAATTCTGCATAATGCTTGTTAAGAAAATTAAAACCTCCTTGAATGCCTAAATCCATCCCTCCGCAACCACAAAAAAGCGAAGCAACCTTTAATTTGCTATTTCCAAAAGTTTCTGCCATTGTCCTGATGTTTTAGAAAATTCAACAACTAAATTTTTATCAATTTTTAAATTACCTAATTCAAATTGTTTGATTGGGTTTTGAATGACAAAAATATTTTTACCCTCGTCATTTATCACTAAATAATATACGTAATAATTATCGCCCAATGTCTCGGCTGTATCCCATTCGTTTGGTGTGAGTTTAAAACGGTTATTATTGATTGCTTTTCTTGATTTAGTCGTCTTTACTTCGATATACCGTTTCTTTTTTTCTATTTCAATACTTTGTAAATCATATCCAACTCCAAGTGGTGTAGGGATTTTGTTGATTAAATGCTGACGGTTTGAACCGTCTTTTGTTCTCAAATATTCGTGTGCTAATATTAGTGTTTCACCATAGTCGCCTATTATTTTTGTGGGAACTTTTCTATCTTCTTTCATTCGTGAATAATACTCTTGAATGAGTGCAGATATATTTTCAACTTCCTGTTCTTCTAAATGTGGTGCGAACGCTTCGATGTTATCAAAACTATTTACATAATCAAACCAGACCGCTTCTAATGCTCCGATTTCAGGATTTGTAATTTCGTCTATATTGTAGAATTTATCGTACTCATCAAACCAAACATCATTCTGTAAGTGAAAGTTAATAGCCTCTTTGTTTTCGTTATTAAGATAGTAATAATAACCTGTTCCTTTATGCTGTAATAGGTTGGCTAAAACCATATAGTCCAAAATATCTCCAGCATAACGATTTGTATCGCCTTTTGACGGAAACTTGCCTGTACGTTCGTTTCTTAGGGCTTCATAGTCATATTTATATTCTACTTTATCTTTTCTGTTTTGTAGAATGAGTTTAGCGACTTCTTTCGCTTGTCTTTCTCCCGTGGTAACACGTAGGTCAAAATAAGCACATTGTGTTAATTCTTCTGCTGTTATGCTAAATGATTTTCCTGTTAATTTCTCTCCTTCAATAAGTAAATTAAGTATAAACTGACAAGGTTTAAATCTTACACCTGCCTCAATCTGTTTGATTACATTTTGAGATTTAATATGACCGCCAGGATATTGAAATGAAAATAAAAAGTAATTAAAAAACTCATCTAAATATTGATTGTTAGCAAGTCTTTTTGCCATTAGTCCGGGTTGAGAATAATTATTAGTTTCTTGTATAAATCCAAACAAGGCAGAAATCTCTGTACGCCAATTATCAATTGTTTTTTGTGTAGATGTTGCATTCTTCTTAAACCCAAATAACACCTTGTTCAATTCATTTCTAAAATCGCTGTTTGGCAGAACTTCTATTTCTGAAATTGAGGTTGCTACATACAACAAAACTTCCTCTACATCATTTTTAAAACGAGGTCTAACGTGATGTAATCGAAAAAAATACTCTTTAGGTATTCGGTATGTTTTTATTTCGCTCATAAATATTTTTTTATTTCTGTAGCCAATACTTTTGCCAAAATTGGTGGAACTGCATTACCAACTTGTTTATATTGACTTGTTTTACTTCCTAAGAAAATAAACGAGTCAGGAAATGATTGTATTCTTGCACTTTCCCTTACAGTCGGAACACGATTGTATTTATAATGGAAATGATGTCTGTGTCCTGTATCAATCGTAAAGCTCGGCTTTTCACTATTTAATCGTGTCCAAGCAATATTTACATTTCTTGTTTTTTGTAATTCTTCGGGTAAATCTTTGTAATTTCCCCCATCAGGAACAAGTGAAATAATATTTATTGTCTGTTCTTTATGATTGGTTATTTCGTGATTAAAAATTCCATTAGAATTTTCTCTAATTAGCTTTTGATAATCTGACTTCGGTTCTGTTTTGTATTTAGTTCCATCTTTCAAAGTTTTTTCAGGCAAATCCGAAATTGCATCTTTTGAACTTATTGGATTTGCTGTTGTTTGTTCAGGAAAAACAAACTCTTTGTTATTTTTTGCACCAACAAAAAATGCTCTTTTTCTGTTTTGTGGAACGCCAAAATCTGAAGCTAATAAAACTTTGTAAACTACGGTGTAACCAAGTTCTTCAAAATCTGCAATTATGCTGTCTTTTACAACGCCTTTTCCCATAGAAACAATGTTAGGCACATTTTCCATTAGAAAGACTTTTGGTTGATAATGTTTTACAAAACTTACAAATGATTTGTAAAGTTGATTACGCTCATCATCAATTATTCTTTTCCCTGCAATGGAAAAACCTTGACAAGGTGGCCCACCAATTATTACATCAACATCTTTAATGTTTGTTTCTTTTTGAATTTCTTGAGGCGTTTTTGTAAATAAATCAGCAACAATTCCTTTTGCATTTTTGTGAGTATTTTCAAATGTAACAATCGCATCTTTCCAATGGTCAATACCCAATAATACATCATAACCTGCTTCGATAAACCCATAAGAAAGTCCACCACAACCACAAAACAAGTCTATTACTGTTGGTTTATTTTTCATTTTCAAATTTTATTTTTCCTTGTTTTGTATTTATACTTTTTAGATAATTTATTTTTTCTTCCGCAACAATCAGCGTTTCAGGTGAACAGTTGTATTGATACATTTTCTTTGCGAATTGGTCTGCAAAATATTCTGTTTTCAACTGTTCAATGTCAAGATTAAAAGCAGTTGCCAATTTCTCTAATCGTTTTTCGTCAAATTCACGTTTCCCATTTTCGATTTTGCTTAAATTTGCACTATCAAGGTCAAGCTGAAAAGCAAGTTGCGTTAAAGTTAAGCGATGGCTTTTCCTTAATTTTCTTATATACTCCCCAAATGTTGCTTTCATATACTTGCAAATTAAAACTTGTCAATCTATGACAAAATTAAATAAATAATTTGATTCTACAATTTTTTTTAATGGTTTTTTAAGCGTTGGAAAAATTTAGCTCTTTTTGGTTTTTGTGTTTAGGCTTGTGCGGTGGGAAAACCAAAATGTGCTAAATGTGCGGTGGGTCAGGGGTTGCCTTTAACGTTTTCGGGCTTTGCGTTCGGGCGGGTTTCAGAGCACAAAGCTTCAATTTATTACTAAAGTTTATTAGAAGCACAAAGCTCCAAGTTTGCACAGCTTGTCCCGTGAGGAACGAAACGGGATCAGCCCGCCTGACGCAAAACCCGTGTTAGTGGCTGGCGTTCTGTTTTCCGTCATTGTACAAATATTGGGAATGTGAATTTTTCTGTTCCAGTATGGTCTCTAATAATTTTACATTCTACATAATGATGTCCAAGATAAGCTGCCGCTGTCTCACATATTACTTTGTTATGGTTTGTTTTATTAAAGTCGTGTCGTGACATATTTTTACTTTCTGCTTCTTGTCCCGAATTATATGCATACCATTCAATTCTCTCAAAGCTTTGTTTTACATATAGAGAGTTTCCACGTTTCAAGCGGAAAACTATTTTTTTTCCTTTGGGAATTGAACGAGAATTAGGAAAGTATCTTTCAGTGTTACTTCCGCTTTCATCTGAAATAAAACATTCAATATGTATTTGCTTTTCTTTCACTTCAATTGACTTGCCATCGCTACTTTTTCCCATATAGGGAAGTGAAAGCAAGTAGTCCTGCCAATTAAAAACAAAGAATTTATAAGTAAACTGATTTGAGATGTAGTATACTTTTTCTTTACTGACTTCAGATTCGTAAATGCTATAAAACTCAGGTTTTAAATCCAATTTTTCCTTTACATTTCCGCCAATTAAAATATTATTATCGTATGCTTTTGATTGAAGTTTAGCTGCCATATCAGTATGTAAGCTAGTTGTAGTTAACTCATTACATCCTGGAATACCATAATAAGACCATAGAACTTGGTCAGCATTACCAAAGTCAATGCCAACTCTAATTTTTAAAGGACGCAATTCATATTGTTTCATAATGTCTGCAAGGTCTTTTGTTACGAACTGTGTCAAAATGGATGATGCATTAAGAGCATTAATTATAGCGTCATTTTCATTTTTATCACGTCTAACAAATTGGAGAAAAATCCCGTCACCTTGAAGTCTATGAACGTGACCGCCAAATTGGTTCGCTACTTGAATTGATAATGTCAGCAAAGAGTCCTTTATTAACCTTACTTCTAGTAAAGAATATTTTTCAATTAGTCTTGTCGAGCCTTTTATATCTACAAAAACTGAAACGCAGTGATGGTTAATGTAGTTGGTGTCTGCTAATTCCTTAAAGTCTGGATGCGGACCAATTGTAATAAATGGAAAAGAGTGAGGGTTAATTCCAAATTTATCTTCAAGAAACCTTTTATCGTAAGTAAATAAAACTTTTGGCCCTTCAATTACGGCTGGAACATTTTGAGTACTCTCATTAACTGCTTTCGCTTGTATGCTTTTTTGCAAGTCACCACTAAACATTCTCTGTTCTTGTAGTAGTTTGGGTGTAACGGCTACCTTTTTCGATAGCACGTCATTTAGTCCGTCAAGGTAATTATCAAACAGTCTCATCAGTAGATTACTATTATTAAGATTATTGAAAAAATGCAGAAAAGCTCGAAATAGACAAATCGCATAGCCCACTTTAAATTATTGTATTTTGATTTTAAGCCGTTGGCTAATTGAAATGCTTGATGAGATAGGTCTCTTTCAAATTCATTGTCAGTAAGTTTGCTAAGAGAGTCGTGATAGGCTTTGTCACTCTCAAATTCTGATACAGAATTGAAGAAAATGTGAGAATGATAATTGTCTTTGCTTGAGTTTCCCGATATTAAATATGGGTAAACTGCATTTATAACAAAAACAGTTGTCACAATACTGCTAATAATTAAACAGCATAAGGCTATGTTCAAAAGTGTTGCACCGCAGTTGTCTGTAATTAGTTCAATCATTTTTGAATAGTTAGCTATTACTCCACCAGTCAAAAAGGTATTGAATGCCAATAGAAAATTCCCTTTCACATTGGCACCCGATATGTAATTGTCATACCGCTGTATGATGAATTTTGTGTTATCTGTCTGTTTGTCCATATTTAATTTTATGTTGTCTATGTCGTGTTACGCTTGCCACTAACTCTTTTATATATTCAGTCAAAACTTCCCTTTAGCTAAAAATTCCTTTCTAAAGAGATAAAATGTTTCGCCTATTCATTGTACAATAATAATAAAAAAATTACAAATCATCAAACGGACTTTTGATATTTTCAATTTGTTTTTTGGATACATGTGTGTAAATTTCAGTTGTACGGCTACTGTTGAACACAGGAATTGCTACGCCCATAAGGTTGAAAAATGACGATAAGACAAGCGAAAAAATACAAAAAAGTCTTATTGGCTGTTTAAAACACAGAAAATAAAGGCTGAAAAGTAAAAACTACTATTAAAAACAAACTTCTTTCGAAGTGAAAACGACTAAAAATAACACTCCAAATTATTGAAACGCCATAGAGAAACCGAATTGGCTCCCGAATGCTTCTGTCAACAAGGACTAAAGCCGAAGTTTACTCCACGTTGTTCCGTGAAATCGCTGCGCTAAGTTCGTTTCACTACACTGCGGTTTAGTCTCTATATGTTAGCGGATACCTTTATTGATAAATGTATTTTTATCTGCTCGTCAGTTTGAAATACAACTACTTCCGTTTTGATACTACGAATTGAATGCTATGTTTTTATCAGGTATGAAATCAGTAAACTTTATTGTGACATAATCATCAGTTGGTATGTAAACTAAACTAAGTTTCCAATCAATTGGTTTAGTTAAACAATCAGGGATAAATATTTCTCGCAAAATAATATCAGAATCAAAGTCTACTTTCACTTTTTGACGATCGATCCATTGCGCAAGCTTCTCCTCAAGTAAAGGGATAATTATTTTACTTTTAAGATTATCAAACTCGCTCTTAAGAAACGTAAAGAAATCTTTTTGGGATTTGTTTGGAACACCTGTGCTACAATCCAAATCAATTTTGACTTCTACTTCATCAAAAAGAACTTTGCCCTTCAGATTCTTTGAGACTATCTTTTTGCCATAAATATCTGTTCTAATTTCATGCTTTAATTCACCGAAATAATCGTCTTTGATGTCTTTTAAATTGTTTCGGCTTCCAAATAATTTACTCCAAATTGTCATATAAATTCTTTTAACCCCTATGGTAATCCTAATTTAACATTCCTGTTTATTTATTTCAGGTTGGTTTTATTAGGGTTTCCGCTAACGTTTTGGCAGCTTGGCGAAGACGGCACTTTTTGTACAAATCTTTAATCGAAGCTTCGACCTCAAATTTAACGAAAAACTTTAAATCGAAGCTATTATTGCCGTTTTTGCCAAACTGCGGGTTAGCGAACGTATTATTTTAAATCGAGATCATCTTCACTTATTCCCCACCACTCCTGTAAGTCAACATTGAGTTTAATGAATTTTATTTTAGTATTGTTGTTTTCTCTAGCTTGTTTCTCCCATTCTTTAACTTTGGTTTTGTTGAGTTTGCCAGTAAATTTCGCCCATATAACTACGCAAATATAGTCAGTATCCTCTATTTAAAGTATATATTGGCTACTTAATTCATTACCATCAAAGTCATGAGATTTTGTAAGTAATGAATTGAGAGTTCGCTAAATTACAACCGTGTGTAATAAAAAAGATTACAAATAAAGTGAATATGAGAATTTTTTAAAAAGATTCTGTTTTTACAGTTTTATCTCTCATTATAAAATAGCTTATGGAAAAATAGAGAGCATTGTGTTTAATTCACTTTCTTTTCAATGTGATAGAGTAATTATTATCTTTCCCTACAGATTCCAAGACAATTTCATTGTTGGATTTTTTTACGATATTGAAATCCATCTCCTCTGATGACGTTTTTAATTTCACACTTTTGCTATCTTCCGAAGTTTTATATTCTCCTTTAGAGTTTTTTTCTCCGTTTACCACAAAACTACCATCCTCGTTAAATTCATATTCAGTGCCAATGGAATTGACATTTAGAAAAAGAGTAGCAATCAACTCCATTCCCTCTATATCTGATTCATTAGGGGTAATGCTATTTATCTCCCATTTACCTACGATAACGCTATTTGAGTTGGATTTTGTAGTACAAGCGAACAAGAAAATGAAACAAGTAACAATAATACTAAATGGTCTAAAAAAATATTTTATTTTCATAACTATAGATACTTATATTAAAATTGATACGAAACTGCGGTGTAGGCAATTGTTTCAACACCTCCTCCAATAATTTTTCCTGTAGATAAAGTACAAGTTCCTGAACAATCTCCTTCGCAATATGCAAGACTTCCTACTCCCAAAAGGCTTCGTGTTTTAATTTTACAAGTCCCACTAGTACAGCTACACGAAGCCTTAGAAACTCCTGCACCACCGATTGATAATTGCAGAGTAGGAGGAAGTGAGATAACGGGTACAGCAACCATTGCAACCCTTCCTAAAATACTTATGGGTGCCATAGCGTATCCTGTGGGGGCAGAAACAAAATTATCACCAACCCTAACAGCAGGGGCGGGAAGACCTCCACATACTCTTTCAAAAAAAGTTTCTAAAGATTTTATCACTTCGGGTAGCTCAAACATTTCTTCAAATACAGTCGGTAATGAAGAATTATGCTCTACAAATCTAACAGAATCAGAAAAATCTATAAATCCTCCACGAACAAAATCATATACTCGATCATTTAGTCTTGCCGATTGTTTCATTGTGCAATTACTACAGTTTCCAGCACAACCTGATGTATTTCCTTGAGGACCACTACCTGTGAATGGTAAACAATCCCCACTAGTATTGCAGGTACAAGAAACAGAAGTAACTCCGCTTGAAATTTTGAGAACTTCTGGGCATCTTTCTCTTTCAGTTACCCCTATGTACTCCCATCCTGATGGAGCTTGAATGGTTATACTTCTATCCCTGTTTACCTGAACAGTTGAGTTAAGAGGGAACCATCCCTTAGCTATTTTTTGACACCCACAATTGCAATCGTGATTTATATTATTTTCATCTCTACACATAATTGTTTTTTTTAATTAAAAAAAAAACTCTTTTCACAAATTTACAAATATTTTTTTTATAAACAAATATCATGATTAAATTTTAAAAAATGAGAAAATAGAGTATTTGTCCCTAATCTAGGATTCAAATACACTCAACTTATATAATTTCGTTGGGTAATCTTGTGTGAAAAAAGAAAACTATTTTAAAAATGTGGAGGAAAGAAAAGAAAAGAATAAATTGAGCATCGGTCAGTGCTGGCAAAATTGCAAATAAAATCTTTTCACATAAATTCTGAAAGAATGCAAAAGTTTTATTGCGATGTACTTGAACCGTGTGGCTATTTATACATAGTGTCTAAGTTATTGACACAAAGAGCCGTGTGGTAGCAATTTTGAATTAAAGTCATTTTCTTCTAATAATAAAACTTATATTAAATCGTACCCTTTCATATGTTCGCTAACGGTCGCGGCTATGAGCAGTGCGGGATTGCGTGGTTACGACCCTATCACCCGATAAGAACCTTGCCAGCGGGAACTGAACTTGCAAATTGCATTGAAACCCGCATTGCTTATGAGCCGTTGTTAGCGTTTCGTTGTTTTTTTTGTTCAAGTTTTCTAAATCCATAAAAAATTAGTCCGCTACATATTATTAATCCAAGTATTGCAGGAATAATAATTGACTTCCCCGATTCTCCAGCGTTTTGAATACTCCAAACTATCTTTCCTGTCGCCATTAAAACTACCACACCAAGTCCCATAATTAAACTACGTTTCCAGAAAGCAAGTCCTAATGCGAAAAATGAAATTGGAACCGTAATAATTAGCATTATTTTTTTATAATTCCATTCACCATATAACCAGTCTTTTTCAAATTGTAGAAATGTCTTAACATTATCGCTTACGAATTCTGGTCTATTAAACCAAAACATACTTGTAAAAAGGCAGAATACTGTTATCGAAATTCCTGTCCAACTTCGCTTATATGCATAAAAACAAAACGGCATCAAAAAAATTGGTCTTATATACCAACTCCATTGGTTGTGATGTCTATCAAAAACCCAGTCAAAGAAGGTTTGATTTGTCATTGATACAACCAAAAATATAATTGTCAATGCAAAAAAAATCAATGCGATTATTTTATCCTGATTAATTAGTTTCATATTCTTTCATTTAGTAATTATCTGTCTGGATGCGTGTTTTTTTTTACAATGAACGCTAACGGTTACGTGTATGAAACGTTTGGCATTTCGAAGGGATTTCTTATCAAGTTACAACTACTTTTGATACGAGCTGAAATGCTTGATAAATCACTGACTGCCAAATGTTTTATACACGATGTTAGCGGTTCGTGCTTTTTATATCATTGCATTTTAAGTCTTTATAGTGTTTAAAATCTTCTTTTTCCATTGTAAAATTATACTGTTCTGACACTCAGAATTTAATATTACAAAGAAAAAAGCAAGTTTGTTCATACGCCAGTCTATATAGGTTTTTCCACTTTCAATTTCTGTAACATAAATCCGTTTCAGATAATGAGTTGTATCCAAATTAGCCATACGCAATATATGGATTGTTTTTAGCAAGGCTTCATTAAGATCGGCTTCGGTTTCAAACCCTGCTTTATATAAATCAGATGTTCTGTATCTTAGCTCACAATCATTGACAGCTTCATGAAAACGATTGATTATTTCATTAATCGGTAAAGGATATTTTATGATATTCATTTCTCAATTAATTTATATATTACATTTAAAATAAAGTTTTAAGTTCTTCAAAGTGTTTTTTCTGCTTATCAGTAAGTCTTTCGGGTATTTGAACATCAATTTTTACGTACAAATCACCGAATTGATTTTTGCTCTCATAAACCGGCATGCCTTTATTTTTCAACCTAAAAGTCTTACCGTTTTGCGTTCCGGGCTGAATAGGTAATTTCACCTTACCGTCAATAGTTCCTACTACTATTTCGCCTCCCAGCACAGCAGTAAACAGGTCTATTTTTTGCGTTGTGTGTAAATCGTATTCCTTGCGTTCAAATTTTGGGTGGTTCAATACTTTAATTTTAACATATAAATCGCCGTTATTTTGTCCATTTGAAGTTTTTTGCCCTTTTCCTTTAATTCGTAAATTTTGCCCATCGACAGTACCGGGCTTAATTTTTATTCTTATTTTTTCATTTTCCAATTGAATAATTCTCGAAGTGCCATGAAAGGCTTCTTCAAGCGTTATATCTATTGTTGTTTCATAATCAGCCGCTTGTTGAAAATTTCCCCACGAACCACCACCAAAATTTGTGGATTTTGCTCTTCTGCCTCCACCAAAAAACATATTAAAGAAATCGGAAAATTGATTGTTTCCATTCATAAAGTCATCCATATCCATTTCGACATACGTTCCTCCCTGTCCGAAATTAAAGTTTCCGAACGGGTTGCCACCCGAATATGCCTGACCGGATTGAAAGTTTTTCCAATTTGTACCAAGCTCGTCATATTTTTTGCGTTTTTCGGCATCGCCAAGCACTTCGTAAGCTTCGCCGATTTCTTTAAATTTCTCCTCTGCTTCTTTGTTTCCCTGATTTTTATCGGGATGATATTTAACGGCTAACTTACGATATGCCTTTTTTATCTCGTCTTGCGATGCCTTTTTATCAACGCCTAATATTTTATAATAATCTTTGTATTCCATATCCAAAAACAATTATTATTCGTCACTTTGACAACTCAAAATAAAAAATATTCCGAATATTAACCAAAGCATCATAATGTTATAGATTTTAAGAGTTATACATCTTTATTAAAATCGGTGCTTATGTTTTTAATTAAGCACCGATTTTACAAAAGTTCCATTACTTATTCTTTTTTTGCTCGGGAAATTGCTCCATGAAAAACTTGTTTTTAATGGAATCCATTTCCCAAAACATTTTGTCCATTCGTTGCATGTTCCGCATAAAACGGTCGTGAAAAAAATCTTTTTTGTAAAAATCGTAGTGCAACAAGCTGTCTTCGAAAAACAAATTATCGAAATATGGCTTTGTAGAAAATGGATAGCGATTTTCAAACATACTTCGGAAGTTATTAAAGATACTGTCGCCTGCGGCTTTGTTTCCGTCAACATTTGAATAATAGTACGTATATGTAGAGTCGTAACGGATTAAATTTCCGTCCTTATCGTACTCTTTGTTTACTTTAATATCTTCTTTGGGCTGATTCCCAGATATTAAGGCAGAATCAGCACTATTTTTATTTTTCTCCTTTTTTATCTCTTGTGCATTGCAACCTGAAAAGATTAATGAAATTGCAATGAACATAGTTATCCATTTTATTTTCATAATCTTACAATTTTAAAGGTTACTGAATAGCAATTTGTTTCTTATTTTCAATGTAGCCTTTTTTCTTTGCCACTTTAATCGAAAGAACTCCGTTTTTCATTTCAGCCTGTACTTTATCCTGGTCGGCACTTTCGGGCAATTGAAACATTCGTTGGAACGAAGCATAGCCGTATTCTCTGCGCATCCAGTTTCTGTTTTTCTCTTCTTTTTCGTATTTTTTTTCAGACGAAACAATCAAACAATCGTTTTGTATTTCGATTTTTACATCTTTCTTATCAAGTCCGGGCAAAGCTACACTTACCTCAAATGCCTTGTTTTCGTCTGCAATATTCACCGATGGAACTGTTGCAACTTCTTCGTTATGAGAAGTATAATCGGTTATTTTTTTACCGAAAAATTTTTCCACAAAATTCGGAAATTTCGGTTTCATATCTGATATATTCCATTTGAACAGTTTCATAACTCAAATTATTTATGGTTAACCATTTGTTGTAAAATTTTAAGAAGACATCTGTGGGAAAAGATTCCCACAGATGTAACTTAAATCAATTACGAAATTGAAATTTGTTTTACGGGTTTTGGTTTTGCTTCTTCTTTTTTAGGAATTGCTAAACTCAAAACACCGTTTTCGTATTTTGCAGAAATTTCTTCTGCATCGACAGTTTTAGGCAAAGTAAACGAACGGCTAAACGATTGATAACTATACTCACGGCGAGTATAGGTTTCGCCCTCTTTACTTTCGTTTTCATTTTTCTTTTCAGACGAAATTGTCAGCAAATCGTTGTTGAGTTCGATTTTAAAATCGTCTTTTACCATTCCGGGTGCAGCCATCTCAACTACAAAAGTATCGGTGTTTTCTTTGATGTTTACTGCCGGTAAAGTTGTGTTTGTGTCTGAATAATGACGGTTTGACCAATCAGACAAATCGTTGTTAAAAAACTCGTTTACGAAGTTTGCCCAAGTAGGCAAATAATCGCTTCTTCTTAAAAGTGCCATAATTTACTCCTTTTTTATTGGTTAAACATTTAATATTTAATTTTCGAATATTGATTCTCAATTTTAATGCCAATAAATTTGTAAAAAACATGGTTTTTATGAAACACCCTGATAAACAACGCATTATATTCTTTTCTGTAATTTCTCAGGGTGGCAGAAAAAGACAATGCGTAATGCCATTATGGCGGTTATGTTTTTATATCCAAGATAACCAGCATTTTATTGCATGTCAATATGACACCACTCAATAATTGTCTTTATATATTACTTGTTTTTGCATGAAAAAAAACATAACCTATCTTTTCCAATTAAAATTGTTTCTGTCGGTTGTTTTGCATGACCGCTAACGGTCAGTGGCTCAGAGAAGTGGCAATTTTAAGGTGAAACCCAAGCACGAAGCGTAAATTTCTTTCTTACAGTAATCTTCAAAACGAAGCATTTTGCTTGCCATTTCTCTGAACCACGGGTTATGAGTAGACTAAAAATGTATTCCTTTTTGAATAGTTTCGTTAGTGCTTAATTCATGTGATTTTCCCTGTTTATTGACAATGACTAAATTTGCAAAATCACCAAACTTTTCGTATATTTCAGAATTATTTAGATGAGTATAGTTCAACTTGTTTTGTTTAGCTTGTTCTAAAATAAATAAATCTGTAGTATCAAATAAAACACTAAATTCATCAATAAATTCATTTTTATTAATTGTTGTAAAATTTCTAACAATACATCCACCACAATATTCAGGGTAAATTATTAAATAGTTTTTTTCTTTTTTCTGACAAGAAAAAAATGATATTAAACATAAAAATACTAAGTTAAATTTCATACACATAATATTTGTTTTTTTTGAAATTAAATAGATACATTTTTTTCTCTTTCATAAATGCATAATAATAAACATTATCCTTGATGTAATAAGAACTGATTTTCTTTAGATTTTTATCAAACTTAATTAGTTCAAGATTGTGATTGTAAATTTGGATATTATTTTCAACATGAATATCTATTGGAAATTCTTTCAACAAATACACGTAATCAGTTGTAATAAAAACCTCTTTATTGTAATCTGTACTAAATCTATACTTTTTTAATTTTGAAATTTGATATTGGTCAATGTGCTTTAATGATAAATAGTTATTTTTCAAATTATCTATTATAGAATGATTTTGTGTTTTTAATTCATTAGATTTTGAAATACAATTAAGAACTCTTGGAGCATGATAAAGAAAAAATCCGTCGCTTGCAATAACAGGATATCTAAAATATTGAAATGAAGTTTCCAATTCTTCACAAACTTTATTTGAAAAAAAAGATGTGTCTTGATTGAAGTAATAGAATAAGTACTTGGTATTTCGATACCATTCATTTTTATCAACAACATAATACATTAATACGTAATAATCATTTACTTTGAATAAACTATTATTATTTTCAACACTAAAGTCTATACCATGAGGTAATTTAATTTTTGGCTTTTTATAAGCAAAAGCATCTATTGTGTTTAAGTCATAGTCCTTTATATGCAAAGTGTCATTATATAGTAAATATATCAAGTTTGAATCAATTAACCATGCTTCTAAATTTGAAGATGTGATTGGTTCAGAATAAGAGTGTTGATTTGTGCCAAAATCAAAAACATGAATTTCGTTTCTTGAATTAATACTTACATATTTAAAATTATTATTTGAGTCAATAAACATATTTTGACCATACTGATTTTCGGTGTAATTACTACTATTGCCTTTCCAAGAAGATGATTGGTATGTAAATGATATACTGTCAACAGGATGAAGGTATGTAATTTTATCTGATTCTTTAATACGTTGATTACTATTAGAATTGCAGCCTAATAGTGAATACATCAAAATGAGAAGGAAGCTAATCCTTAGATTAGCTTCCTTAAAATTAGAAAAGAACGATTTTTTCATAGTTCTAAACCGTATTGATTTCCAGAACTTGTTGTTATCAATAATTTTTTATTGATATTATCGGCATTTATGTCGGAAATAGAACCACCATTTTGTGGATAATATGTAAAATTAGAATTTTTCGATAACCAATCAACATTGATTCTAAATTTACTTACTTTACAGTTATCGCCTGATTCTGTACATTTCCATGGACCACCTTCACCTGTATTAACAGATATTTTTTTTGTATAACCACCAACACTTAACTCTGAGATTACCCTGCCGTTAGAAAGAGTTGCAGTATAGTTGTAAATTTTAACTACCTCTCCAAGATTATTCGTGATTTGAAAATAAGGAAACTCAAATGTTAAGATTAATTTCTCTAATTTGATATTAGAAAAAATCTCATCTTCATATAATGACGGGAATTCATATTTTAAATTATTATTTACAAAATAATTGTTTAAATTAACTCTCCCTGCATTCATTAAAGCAAGTACTTGTTCAACTGAAACGTCTATTTCATCATTGTCATTCGTGTACTTAGATTTTACAACACAGCCTGTCCCAGAAGATGAACAGTCTAACTTCGTGTTCCCTTCAACCCATTTATAACTTCTATTAGCTTCTACATAATTATAACCACCAACAAGAGATTTTGTTATGTTTGTTATATTGTTTTTTTCATCTGTGCTATTATTTACAGAATTTAACACATCTTTTTTACAACTAAACAAAAAAGATGTAGTTAAAGTAAACATTATTCCTTTTAAAATTATCGTTTTCATATTTTTAAATTTAAATTTTGCCCTACTTCTTTTAGGAGTGTTCGGGTCATTTTTTTCTCCTTTTGATCTTCATAATGGGTGTTCAGCCCTATCGTAGTCTCATGAACAGTCATCTCAGTTTACTCATAACGGTTCGGGGGTTTGCGATGGCGGGGTGTTTTAGCACTAAACTTCATTCGGAGAACTGAACTTTCACCTTGCACAAATGTTTCTGCGAAGAACGGAACCCCCGCTATCGCAAACCCCTTGTTACAGGCAGTAAAGCTTTATGCTTTTTGTCGCTTGCCGACTTTTTCATTGTTTATCTTTTTTGTGTCGTCCTTAAATTTGAAGTCCGTTTTTAGTTTGTCTAAGTAGTCAAGAGTTTCAGGTGTCAAGAAAAATTTGTCAATGTTGTTGATTGCCCACTCAATGTAGTCCGAACTGGTTCTGAAAACTTCTTCAACTGTCTTGCCTTGGTGTTTGCCAAAATAGAATTGCGAACTGATTGTATAAGCAGCTTTAACTGTTTTCTCTGTTGCTTTAAGTCCGTCTTTATATTTTGATATGTCTGCGTTTTCTACAAGTGTCCATTGATAACAACCACAACAAGGAATAATTTTGTGCTTTTTCCATTTACTGTCATACTCGTAATGCGTTGAATATTGTCCGTTGAATGTCGGATAACCAAATGCTTTACCGTAAGGCAAAGTTTCACACTCAATACTTTCAACAATCGTATAATATTCTTCAGTCCAGTTATCTCGTCTAACTGCGAAAGGTGTCTTACGCCCAATGCTGTCCCAGATTTGAAAAATATTTAAGCTCATTATGGAAGTCGTTTAATGTTTAGAATTGTGAAGTGGTTAAACCGATGTTGAGTTAGAAAATCTGCAACTTCATAAGCCAAGTCATTTACAACAGGGTCAGCTAAGTTCCAACCGTTAGCGAATGTGTCAATGTTGCAGTCGGTTGTTAGGTAAAACACTTCTCTGTAAATTTCTTTTGTCGGTCCAGTATAGATATTAATGAACTCACCTTCGTATTCAACAAGGTATTTAGCTTGAAGTTGTCTTAGTTGAACGAACAAAGGTTCAAGCTGTCCTTCTACAGAAGCAATCTCTGCTTTTAGCTTTTCAACTTCTTGTCGGTCTGTGTCCGCATAGGTCTTGTTGAATTTTTCCTTTGCAAAGAAAAAGGAAGTTGATACGTAAATACGTCTTCTGCTTAGAGGTTCAATTTGTGAGAGAATGTTCTCAATTTTTTCTTGTCGTTCTTGATTTGTCATTTGTCTGTTTGTTTAAGTGATAAAGTTAGAATTTTGTCTGTCGGTTAGTAGTAGCACGGTCGCCCATTTTATTGCCTGTAACGGTTTCACAGTAGGCGAAGTGGCGCAATCTCTCGAGAATAATTGTGCGCCATTTTGCCTACTGTGTGTTATAGCCATTTTATTTAAAGGTGTAACCAATACTGAAGCCAGGCCAAGGAAATGCTGCATATCCTATACCAACAACATTATTAAATGAAGAAAAATTACGGGACTTTTCGTTTCCAAATTTATAAGTACTTACATTTAAAATATCGATCATTGGGGTTGCAGTTGCTCTGAAAAAAAGTCCACCATTTGGTCTTTGAAAACGATATCCAATTTTTGGAGTCAAGTAAGTGTAAAAATCAGAAACCATGTTTGAATATGGATTAACAACTAGTGAAGTCAATCCAATACCTAATTCTAAATGATGACTTTTTTTACCAAGAAGCCAATTATATGATATAGGTATTCCACAGTATGTTCCATCTCCGAATCCCAAAGACTCTGGAACATAAACAAAGCCAACTGTAAATGAATTCATAAACCTTTTTTCCGTATTGAAAAGTCTATCGTAATTTATTGAATAACAAAACCCTTGACCAAACGCTTCTGCATAAATTGTGTTACGTTCGAGGTCTTCACTTGTATTTTTTTCCTGACTAAACACAGAAAGGACACTCATTAAAAATATTGTAATTGCAAACGTTCTTTTCATGATTCAATTTTTTATTAAGACAATTTAACTCAATTATTTGTTACACCTCAATTTAACATCGCGCTTATTATTGGCTATAACGTTTTGGGTATTGCCGAAGGCGGGGGATTTTAGCACAAAAGTTCAATAGAATTACAAATGTTTAACCTTGCACAAATGTTCCATCGAAGCAATTCAGCCCCGCTTTTGGCAATGCCGTGTTAGCGGTTCGGTTTTTTTGTTTATGTCGTCCGATTTACGGAAATTTTATGTCGCCTTTTTCGTTTATTAAATTCCATTCGTTTTTGTTTATTGTTGCCGTGTCGATTTTTGTCGGTAAAACCCAATATTTCAAAAACGGTTTTATTTCAACTGTTCTTTGTCCGCCATAACCAAAAGCACCAATGTCGTAAAGTTGTTCTTTAATTTCTCTGTTGTCTGTCTTGTGTTTGTAGATTGTCGTTACAGTTGTCCACGCACCAAAACCAAATGCAAAAATCATAAATAATTGTCCGACTAAACATAAAATTGAAGTTAGAGCAGTCAATATGCCAAAAATCCAATTTTTTGTCTTTGAGTTTTCCTTTTTTAATGTTCCAAAAAGTGACAGCAAAACAGCAATAGGAAGTCCTTGAATAATTGTGTCGTAAAATTTGTGTTGTAATTTAAAGTCAGCAAATTCGTAAGGCAAGATTTGTCCAACTGTCAATGTGAAAATTGTCAGTCCGATAAAAACTATTGCTGCCCAAAAAATTGTCTTTTTAATTACTTGCATTTCTCATTTCATATTAACCTTCTTCTCGCCATTTTTTCGTCTTTGAGTTGTAAATTTTGGAAGCCCCTAAACCCAAGCCATACCAAATTTCATACTCGTCTTCACTTTTCTTTACATAAAATGAAAGATGGTCTTGATTATCGTCTATACCAACTTCCGTTACGTTTTCAGGTAGTTTTCCTGTTTCTTGTCTATACGCTTCAACTTTTTCAATAATCATTTCAGCGTGTTTTTCTCGTTCGCAAAGAAGTCCGCAACAACCGCTAAGAAAAAATAAAATTGTCAATATGATTATTCCCTGTTTCACTTTTTTCGTCTGTAATGTATGTTATTGGTGGGTCGTCCTAAACTGACCGCTAACGGTTTGGCGCTTGGCGAAGAAGCGGATTTCGAAGCACTAAACTTTCTGTCAGCACTGAACTTGATACGAAGCACAAAACTTCATTTAAGCACTGAACCCGCTTTTTTGCCAAACGCCTGTTATGCGGTCGTATTACTTTGCCCATTTTACAATTCTACAAATATTTTTTTCATTAAAATAAGCGTTTATTGTTTCATGATTGTCAAATGTCAAATTTGTTAGTTTATAAATATACAACCAGTCAATAATTGTTTTAATATTTTCAGGACCATTAGTTGAGCAGATTGTCGGACCGCTACTAAGTCCTGAGTCAAATCTATAATTCAACTTTATTGTGTCTGTTAAACTATAAAATATGTATTGCAAATTATAACTGGTACAGTCACTACAATCTGAGAAACAAGTAGTGCCATTCTTTTTGTGCTTAAGATTAATTAATTTTAGACTATCTCCTATTTCAATTTTAACTATCATATTGTTTGAATAAACGTCTTTAAGAAATTGATTTAACTTAGAAACTTCTACTGAATAATTTACATTAGTAATATAACATGAATCTTTCATGTTCGGTTGAACATTTTTATCATAGTTTCTATTGATATTTATTTTTTTTGCAACTAATTTTGATTTTTTCAATTTAAAATTAATGGTTTCAACTTGACTTCCAAAACCCCAACTATAACCAGAATTTAGGATAATGGTCATTCCGGTAATTTTCAATAATGTATCCTTTATATTGGAATTAAGTATCCTCCAGTTCATTAACTCATATGGTAAGCAATTTTGTGATGGGTCATCACAACTTATACTTTGAAATAGTTTTGGTAAACTGTCTAACGGAATTGGATTATTAGAATAATTAATGTATTGAATAGTCTTTGGTAATAGAGGCATATTATTCATTAAATTGTTGCTAAAGTCGAATGAAATTAAGTACGGTGGAAGATTTTTAATGCTTGAAATTTTATTATTACTACATCCTAAATGTTTAAGATTAACAGGTAGAATGTCAATTAGCCTAATTTCATTTTTCGAACAAGAAAGAACAGTAAGATTTGGAGGTAAATTGTCAAGTGTTTTAATTTTGTTATTGTCAATTACTAGTCTCCAAACTTGTTTGAAATATTGAAGTCCATCAAGATTTTCAATACCTTTGTTATTTAATTCAAGTTGAAGCCTGCCTTGTATTTTTCTAATGTCAAGTGAATCATTGGTTACAAAACCTTCTTTTTTCAATTCGTTTCTTAAATTGATGTCAGGTATAAATATTAATTTTTGGGCTTTTACCTGAATTGTCAGCATTAAAAACAATATGATTATTTTCATTTGGAATGTCATTTTAATATGCCGCATAACTCTTTTATATCTTCAGTCAAAACTTCCCTTTAGCCAATATTTTCGTTCTAAAGAGATAAAATGTTTCGCCTATTCATTGTACAATAATAATAAAAAAATTACAAATCATCAAACGGACTTTTGATATTTTCAATTTGTTTTTTGGATACATGTGTGTAAATTTCAGTTGTACGGCTACTGTTGAACACAGGAATTGCTACGCCCATAAGGTTGAAAAATGACGATAAGACAAGCGAAAAAATACAAAAAAGTCTTATTGGCTGTTTAAAACACAGAAAATAAAGGCTGAAAAGTAAAAACTACTATTAAAAACAAACTTCTTTCGAAGTGAAAACGACTAAAAATAACACTCCAAATTATTGAAACGCCATAGAGAAACCGAATTGGCTCCCGAATGCTTCTGTCAACAAGGACTAAAGCCGAAGTTTACTCCACGTTGTTCCGTGAAATCGCTGCGCTAAGTTCGTTTCACTACACTGCGGTTTAGTCTCTATATGTTAGCGGATACCTTTATTGATAAATGTATTTTTATCTGCTCGTCAGTTTGAAATACAACTACTTCCGTTTTGATACTACGAATTGAATGCTATGTTTTTATCAGGTATGAAATCAGTAAACTTTATTGTGACATAATCATCAGTTGGTATGTAAACTAAACTAAGTTTCCAATCAATTGGTTTAGTTAAACAATCAGGGATAAATATTTCTCGCAAAATAATATCAGAATCAAAGTCTACTTTCACTTTTTGACGATCGATCCATTGCGCAAGCTTCTCCTCAAGTAAAGGGATAATTATTTTACTTTTAAGATTATCAAACTCGCTCTTAAGAAACGTAAAGAAATCTTTTTGGGATTTGTTTGGAACACCTGTGCTACAATCCAAATCAATTTTGACTTCTACTTCATCAAAAAGAACTTTGCCCTTCAGATTCTTTGAGACTATCTTTTTGCCATAAATATCTGTTCTAATTTCATGCTTTAATTCACCGAAATAATCGTCTTTGATGTCTTTTAAATTGTTTCGGCTTCCAAATAATTTACTCCAAATTGTCATATAAATTCTTTTAACCCCTATGGTAATCCTAATTTAACATTCCTGTTTATTTATTTCAGGTTGGTTTTATTAGGGTTTCCGCTAACGTTTGACTCGCTTGGCGAAGGCGGCACTTTTAGCATTGAACCTCAACCGAAGACGAAACTTCATATTTACGAAAAACTTTCAATCGAAGCCGTTTCCTGCCGCTTTTGCCAAACGAGCTGTTATGCACTGTGCGGACTATTCGTCAAGTTTAAATGTTATCAGTTTTGCTTCAATCAAGTTTGCTGGATTATTTGGGTCTTTCACTTGCACGTTTTGGATTAACAAGTTCAAATTTCTCAAAGTTTCCAATCTGTTTTTACTTTCTGTTGGAAAACTGTCATATTTCGATGTTGGGATAACGGCAACCAATTCAAAAGTGTTGGTTGATGAAGTGTACAAATAATTGAAAACTCGCCTTGGATTTTGAATTTGCCACATTCCACGGATACGCAAATTTGTAATTCCCAAAGGGTCAACTCTGTTTACTCTTCCTAATTCGTTAGTTTCAGCAAGTTCCACGTTTGGGATTTCGTTTATTCCTTCTGTTATTTTTTGTTTGATGATTTGATATGTTTCGTGGTTTGCTGCATAAATGTTCCCGTAAACCATCCACAAAGATTTTATACTGTCATCATTTGTATGTCCAACACAATAAATCAAATCTTTTTCAGTCCAATTTTCACACGTTCTACAAGATTGTGTAATCATTGTGCTACTTGCTTGTACGGTTGATTTTGGATAAGAACTGTTCAAAGCCAAATCAGAATTTGCACTTTGAGTTTTCTTCACTTCAATCGCATCTCCACCTTTAATCATAATATCAGGTGGATGATTTTGGTTGCCCAACCAAGAAAATTCATCGTTGTATCTACACATTTTTTCTTGTTCGTTCTCGGTCAGAATTGTGTTTGAAAAAGCGTCTTTGATAAAGGTTTCCAACGCTTCGCCTACATTATTCATTCTGTTTCTGCCCGAATAATGACTTTTAATTTCATAAATCGGATTTTCAACAATATTTGCAATAGCTTCTAAAATATTTGTCATACGGCAATAGCTTCTTTGGAAAGAGTTTGTAATTTGTTTTGTATTTCGTTTTGCAACAATTGTCCTTTGATACTTTCTGCAAGAAACTGCCCCAAATTAACTGGTACAGCGTTTCCAATCATTTTGTAACCTGCTGAAATGTTGTCATAATGAAAAATAAAATCGTCTGGAAAAGTCTGAATTCTTGCACATTCTCTTACGCTTAATCTTCTGTATAAATGTTCTTTTCCCGGAACAAAAACTCTTATATTTTGCTCAATGAATTTCATTTTTGGAGCTTGTGGATGAATAGGAGCGTGGCGACCACCTGCTTGAATGGTAAATGATTGTTCGTCCCAACTTCTCACACGATTTCTTGACATAAAAATAGTTGAAAATCCACCTGTCATATATTCGTGATTAGGAATTAGGCAGTCGTTTCCGTTTGTTTTATTATTTGTTCTTGCAGATAAAACATTATCTTTTAAATCCCAAATTGCATCTTGCAAAGTCAATTTTTTAAAATTTGGTTTTTGAAATTGATAAGTAAAATTTAAGTCTTTACGAATACCAACAAAAATCACACGTTTTCTGTCTTGCGGAACATTATAATCACACGCATTAACCATTTCAAAAGAAAGTTCATAGCCAATTCCTGCATTTCTAAATAATTCTTTGATGTTTTCCAAAGCGTTGGAATGTCTGTCAAGTAACATTCCACTTACGTTTTCAGCGAGGAAAAATTTTGGCTGTTTGGCTTCTAAAATTCTAATGAAGTCGTAAAACAATTGTCCACGCTTATCTTCAATGCCTTTCATTGCCCCTGCTTCACTCCAACTTTGGCAAGGTGGACCACCAATAACTCCGTCACATTCGGGAACTTCGTCTGCTGGAATATTTACGATACTTCGTTTATCCAAAATTGTATGAGGATGATTTTTTTCGTAAGTTTCCCAAATTTCTTTGTCGTATTCGTTTGCCCAGATTACGTTGAAGCCTGCATTTTGAAAACCAAGGTCAAGACCTCCTGCACCTGCAAAAAATGATACTATATTCATATTGTTATTGGGTTTTTAGATTTTAGATAAGCAACTTTTTCTTCAGCCAAAACCAAAGTTTCTTCATCACAGTTATTTTCATAAATCTTTTTTGCGATGATATCGCTAAAAAATTCTGTCCGAAGTTTAGCAAGGTCTAAATCGAAAACATCAGAAAGTAACGAAAGTCTTCTTTCGTCAAATTCACGTTTGTTGTTTTCAATTTTACTTAGGTTGGCAGAGTCTAAATCCAATTTAGCGGCCAATTGAGTTAGCGTAAAACCGTTTTCGGTTCTAAGTCGCTTTATATATTCTCCAAAAGTTTCTCTCATTAGACTTGTCAATTTTTGACAAAGTTAATTTTTATTTTTGAATTGTGAAAGTTTTTTTTATTACGGAGTGTTGATTTTATGACGTAGCCTTTAAATCGCATAGTGCATAACGTTTTGGCGCTTGGCGCAGTGGCGGATTTCGGAGCATAAAACTGTCAATACACCACAAAAGTTGATGCAAGGCAGAATGTTCAATTAGCCACTTCACCCGCCATTGAGCCAAACGCCTGTTAGGCACTGTGCATTATTTTATCATATTTTCTATTTTGTCTGCAATGCTGTCTGCGTAAAAATTAGTTCCACAAATATGGCATTTTTTGATTTCGTAAAATTCTTTCGGCTCATTTGCATTTGCATAAATTTTTTTCCCTAATTCAAAGGGAATTGTTTCGTCTTCGGTGCTGTGAATTACTAATACAGGTTTCTTGTAGTCTTGAATAGCTTTGTAAGCACTATATTTTTCACTTACAAGTATTCGTCCAAAAAAACCTGCGGTTTTTGCCGCAATGTCTTTATGTGATGAAAAAGCACCTTCAATAACCAAACCGTCAATGTCTGCTTGTCTTTGTTGTGCTACAACTGCAGATAAATGTCCGCCCAAAGATTGTCCGTAAATAATCACTTTTGTATTTTTTACGTCATTTCTGCTTTTTATGTACGTCAATGCAGAATTTCCATCAAGTAACACGTTGTCTCTTGTAGCCTTTCCTTCAGAAAAGCCAAATCCACTATAATCAAATACGAATGCTTGAAATCCATATTTTAGTAATGGTGTCATTGCCTGATATTGACTTAATAAAAAACCTGCGTTTCCGTGAAAATGAAGTAGCGTAATTGTCGGATTTACATTTTTCGGTTTGAGTAACCAACCATTTAGATTATTTCCGCTTGAACTTTTAAATACAACGCTTTCTATTGTAAAGTCTAAATTGATTGTGTCTTTGTTGGTTGTCAAAAATGTCGGTTGCAAAGTTTTAGCTTTAAATACTACAATCGTTGTGTCTCTGTCAGATTTTGAAGTGATAGTTATCTTGTCTTTGTCTGCTGGTATTTGTGGTAGTTTTGTCGGATGCAAATACATTTTGTTCAGACTACAAGCTGTCAAAAACAATGCTATCAATATGGTTAAAATATATTTCATTTTTAGTCTTCCTTTTGCATTGTGCCTAACGGTTTGCAGCTACCCGAAGGTGGCGATTTCGGAGCACTTCACTGTCAACCAAGCACAAACTTTGATAGAAGCACAAAGCTTGAGTTAACCACTGAACCGCCACTTTTGGGTAGCTGCTGTTAGCGGTTCGGCTTTTCTGTTGAATAGTGAGTTGCTAATAAAAAGTCCCGCTTATTCGTTTACAGACTTTTCTATTCTTTCATTATTCTTTTTTTTCTGCTTCTTTGTTTTTAGCAAATTTCCGTTTTCGTCATAATCGATAGTTTTCTTAGAATCAGAGTAAAAAATCTTCATTAACTGACCGTTTTCATAATAGAAACGACCTTCTCCAGTAAAAACGCCCTCTACAAAATTTCCTATTTCTCCTACTTGCCCATTTTTGTAGTGCTGCTTCCATTCCCCGGTTCGTTTATCATTTAAATAATATCCTGTGATTTGAGGAGAACCGTTTTCATAATATGTTTTATATACGCCATTTAAAGTTCCATTCACATATTCTTCTTCGGTTTTCAATTGACTATTTTCATAGTATTCTTTATATGCGCCATTTAAAATTCCATTCACATATTCTTCTTCGTATTTCAATTGTCCATTTTCATAGTATACTTTATGTACGCCATTTAATACATCATTTTCATAATGAAAAACAGCCTTAGTAGTTCCATTTTCGTAAAAGTGTTCCCATTTACCTGTTTTGAGGCTATCTTCATTAAAAAATCCGGATATTTGAATGTTGCCATTTTCATAATATTCTTTGACTTCAACTTGAGCGGATACTGTAAATGTTAACAGCGATGCAGTTAACAGGCAACTAATAAGCAAGTAATTGAGATTAATCATTGTATTTAAAGTGTTGTATTTATTTATATAATGCAGTTTTCACCATAAAAATAGCAATAACTTAAATGTCCTTTTCTGAAAGAATCAACTTATTTAGATATTGACTCGCAATAAGCTGACCACTAACTCTTTTATATCTTCAGTCAAAACTTCCCTTTAGCCAATATTTTCGTTCTAAAGAGATAAAATGTTTCGCCTATTCATTGTACAATAATAATAAAAAAACACAAACCATCAAACGGACTTGCACTATTTTCAATCCTTTATTGCTTTATCGTTCCAGAGCCTATCAACTCCTCGCCTATATAAAATGCAGCAAATTGACCTGGTGTAATACCTTTTTGCAATTTATCAAATAAAATATACAATCCGTCTGATTTCTTATAGAGTGTTGCACCTTGTAACGGTTGACGATAACGAATACGAACCAAGCATTTCAACGATTCTCCATCTTTTAGTTCGTAATTCGAATTGATGTAACTAATTTCATCGTTCTCAATAAACAAAGCTGCTCGATTCAATCCTGGGTGAGTTTCCTCCTGACCAGAATAAACTGTATTTGTGTGTGTATCAATTCCAATCACGAAAGAAGGATGAGGGCGACCTCCAATGTGCAATCCTTTTCGTTGACCAATCGTATAGTAATGCGCACCAATATGTTCACACACCTTTATTCCATCCGTTTCATTGAAAACAAAAGGAGTGGTCAATTCTTTTAAATATTCTTCTGTGCGTGGCAGGGCATGATATGCTTGAAAAGCGGGGAAATCTGCTGAAATTTCGATTACATTTCCTTGTTTTTGAGCCAATTGCTGTTGCAAAAACACGGGTAAACTAATTTTTCCAACAAAACACAATCCTTGTGAATCTTTTTTATCTGCTGTTACCAACCCAATTTCAGTGGCAATAGCTCTCACTTCCGATTTCTGCAATTCACCAATCGGAAACAACGCTTTTGCCAATTGTTCTTGCGTAAGTTGACACAAAAAATAGGATTGATCTTTATTGGGGTCTTTTCCAGCCAATAAACCAAAAGTACCATCTTCGTGTTCGATTTTACGGCAATAATGGCCAGTAGCGACATAATCGGCACCCAATTCCATCGCTGCTTTTAAGAATACATCAAACTTAATTTCTCTGTTGCACAACACATCGGGATTTGGTGTACGCCCTGCTTCGTATTCGCTAAACATATAGTCAACAATACGTTCTTTGTATTCTTTACTTAAATCAATCACTTGAAAAGGAATACCCAAATGTTGTGCTACTAAAAGTGCATCATTTGAATCATCAATCCAAGGGCATTCATCCGAGAGTGTAACCGATTCATCGTGCCAATTTCGCATAAACATTCCTATCACTTCATACCCTTGTTGAAGCAATAAATGAGCTGTAACGCTCGAATCAACACCTCCAGAAAGTCCGACTACTACTCTTTTCATAGTACAAAATTACTGAATTTAAATTGATTGAGAAAATTGTTGATTTATTATGTTTCATGGCAGATTCAAGTTTCACAACGAATAAAGAACCTAAAAAGAAGTGAGCGGGTGAAATGAGAAGAATAAATCATAAACCTATCTAATATTATCGACCTTGCAAACAGTTGAACAAAAATGATTTCAATCCTACCTTAATCAAAAAAACTACAAAATTATTTTTCATTGAGTTAATTTTTATTTACCTTCACAACATCAAACAGAGAACAATGAAAACTTTACTTTCTTTATTTTTAACGCTCATTGCGTTGAATCTTTCGGCTCAAAACTATTCAAGAGTCAAAATTTACACCGATCAAAATGGCATCAATCAACTTATAAAAGCAGGTGTTGCAGTAGATCATGGAATACGCAAAGAGGGTGTTTTTATCATTTCAGAATTATCCCAAAACGATCTTTCTAAATTGGATGCACTTCATTTTAATTACGATGTATTGATTCAAGATGTATCCAACTATTATGTGGAACAAAATAAAAACACAACCGTTGATGCAAAAAACACGGTTTGTTCCTCACAATCACCTATTCCAGGTGGAGATGCTGTTCCTTCTAATTTTCAAGTTCATTCAACCTATGGTGGGTTTTACAAGTACAATGAAATGTTGCAAGAATTAGACAATATGGCGGCATTGTACCCTTCGCTCATTTCATCCAAAATGACTATCGGTACGTTTTTAACTTGGGAAGGAAGGCCTCTTTATTATGTAAAAATCTCCAACAATCCAACAGTAGATAACGGCAATCCAATGGTGCTTTACACGGCTGTTCATCATGCTCGTGAGCCAATAGGTATGTCGGAAGTGCTTTATTACATGTGGTTTTTATTAGAAAATTACGCTACCAATCCAGAAGTGAAATTTTTAGTTGATAACACGCAAATGATTTTTGTACCATGCATCAATCCAGATGGATACATTCACAATGAAACAACAAATCCGAACGGAGGTGGTATGCACAGAAAAAATAAAAACCCATCGATTGGTTCTTCAAACCCAGGTGTAGATTTGAACCGAAATTATGGTTATGAATGGGGAACATCTGGTGTAAGCGCTGATCAAAACAATGATACGTATCCAGGAGTTAATGCATTTTCTGAGCCAGAAACACAAGCCATGCGTTGGTTGGTGCAAAATATGGAGATAAAATTTGCTTTAAATGCCCATTCATACAGTAACTTGCTATTGTTCCCTATTGGAACGCAAACATCTGTATATGCTCCACACCATACTTATTTTCAAGAATTAGCCAACTATTTGGTGCAGTACAATGGGTTTACAGCTCAAAAAAGTAGTGCACTCTACCCTGCCTCAGGAGATTCGGACGATTACATGTATATAGACGATATCGGTGTGCAACAAAAAGACACTATTTTTGCGATGACACCAGAAATTGGAAGCAGCTTTTGGCCTGCAAGCTCACAAATCATCCCTCTTTGCCAACAAATGCTTTTTGTCAACCTTGGATTTGCTCATGCTGTCCATAAATTTTATGTAGTTGAAGACAATTCACCTTCCACAATCACTGAGTTAGCTGGCGATTTCACACATACAGTAAAAAAATATGGTCGTGAAAGTGGTAGTGCCACTGTTTCTATTGAGCCGTTGCAAAATATAAGTACTATAGGAACTGATGTCACACATAATTTACCAATTTTAGGAACTGCAAATGGGGTAATTGCCTATACGTTGAATAGTTCCATTCAACCAGGCGACTCAATTGTTTATGTATTGGTGACAGATGATGGTGAATGGGTGAAACGAGATACCATCGTAAAATTTTACAATGGAGGTTTTGATACGTTACTTTATGAAAACGGTGACGATGTTACCAATTGGACAGGAAATTGGACAACCTCATCATTGCTGTATTATTCTCCATCAAAATCAATTACCGATAGTCAGGGAAATTATCCCAACAATACCACTAAAACCATCACCTATTCTACACCTATTGATTTGACAGATGCTACCAGTGCAAAAGCAAGTTTTTATGCTCGATGGGATATTGAAAAAGATTACGATTATTGTCAATTTCAAGTTTCTACGGATAATGGCGCAACATGGATTGCTCAATGTGGAAATTACACTGTTGCTTCTTCTGGTCAAAGTGGAACAATTCAACCACAAAATCAACCTTTGTGGGATGGGGTAAAAAATTCATGGGTGGAAGAATCCATTGATTTAAGTGATTATTTAGGGCAATCCATTCAAATTCGATTTATTTTGAAATCGGATGGTGGTGTTAGAAAAGATGGTTTTTATTTTGATGATTTTAAAATTCTTGCCGCCCTTGATACAACAACAACTTCAAATGCTTCTATTCAATCGCAAGGCACTTCTTCTATTGTTGTTTTTCCAAATCCTGCAACCGATAACATTCAAATTAAGCATGCAAAACACAACGATAGAGTAACTATTTATGATTTAAGTGGTAAGATTATTTACACCACAACAATCAACAATGAAGAGCAAACCATTGTTCAACTTTCTGGTATAGCATCAGGAAGCTACCTTGTTAAAATAACAGGTGAGAATAGCAATTTTATTGAACAGTTGCTAATTGAACGATAATCTTTTTAATTGAGTAAGCAAGGGGGGATTACTCAAAACTCAACCCTTGCTTATTCAAAATCTTCTTCACATAAAATGCATAAAACGTTAGATAGGTAAAGCAAACTATTCCCACTATAAACGAAGATTGAATAGTGAAAATATCGGCAAATTTACCTTGCAACGGTGGGATAATGGCTCCTCCTAAGATCATCATAACCAAAAACGCAGAGCCTTGTGTTTGGTATTTTCCAAGTCCGCCCAATGCCAATGAAAAAATACATGGCCACATGATGGAACAAAACAATCCTCCACTTAATAAAGCATAAATAGCAATCGTTCCACTGGATAAAATACCGATTGCAACCGCTAAAACACCCAAAATACCAAAAACACCAAGCGTCAAAGCTGGTTTGTCATTCGTTAGATAAAAAGCAACAATCTGAATGGCTACACAGATGAAATACCAATGCAAATGCGATAAATCATAACCAATTAAGTATCCAGCACCAAGTACAACGCCAAATGCAATAAATGGCACAATAAAACGGAGTAAGGTTTTCATTTTCTGACTCAAATCAAAGGCAGCTACAGCACCTGTCCAGCGCCCAATCATTAAACTACCCCAATACATAGAGATATAAGGCGAAATTTCTGAAGCCGACATCCCTTGATTTCTTTTTAAATACTCACCCAAATTACTACCTATGGCAACTTCTACCCCAACATAAATAAAGATTGCCAACATTCCGAGAGTTAACTGCGGATATTGCATAGCGCCCCAATTCGTTTTTTCTTTGGAACCTTTAAAAAACGCAACAATTAAACCGATAACAACGACAAACAATCCAGCCAACCAGCCTATAATACGTATTTGTTCGGCTTCTTTTGGATTTCCCGAAAAACGCTCACTGTAACTATAAAATACCGGTGCAAAGCAAATGATTAGCAATCCAGTGATGACCAACAACGTTGTAATGGCTTTTTTCTCACTTGTCTTTTCGGTTTCTTCCTCGATAATTTTTCCATCTGGAACATTTTTCGACATTTTAAACAACAAAGCAACAACCAAAAACAACAACCCAACACAGCCGTACAAAATACTCACTTGATTCAACTCCAACGACTTAATTAAATCATCACTAATGGCTTCGGTTGTACCAAACAATGCCATTGCAATCACCAATGGACCGATTGTCGTTCCGAAACTATTGACTGCTCCACCTAAGGTAATTCGTGTACTCCCTGTACGTTCATCACCCAAAATAATCATAAATGGATTGGCAGAAGTTTGCTGCAATGAAAATCCAAGCGCAACAATGAATAATCCGAGCAACATTCCAGAAAAAACGTTGCTAAACACAGATACAATCATTGCTCCTGCACCCAATGCAGAGAACAACAAACCAATCACAATGGTTTTCTTGTAACCCCAAGAACCAACTACATCTCTTCCTTTAGATGAACTAATCAAAAACAATGCCAAAGCACCTAAATAATAAGCCCCATAAAAAGCAAAATCAATGAGCTGACTTTGAAATTGATCCAAACCAAAATATTCTTTGCAAAAAGGAATAAACACCGAATTGCCCGAGGCAATAAATCCCCAGAAAAAGAAAACAGTGGTCAACGTAGATAATGCACTGTAATTGGTAGATTGCATTTTATCCATTTTGGGAGTATCTATGATTGTATCCATAATTTCATTTTAAGCGATGAAAATACAAATGTTTGCCGATATAAAGCTATTCATTCTTAAAAAAATCATATTTTTGCACTCAAATTATGGGAAAAGATAAATTACGTCGTTTTGCTGCTGTTAAAGAGTTTCCGAACTTTTTCGAACCGGAAATTCCTGAAGTTTATCACTTAAAGGGTAAATGGCGTTCGTCTTATTTCCATAATGAAAACCCTATTGTTTTAGAATTAGGCTGCGGAAAAGGTGAATATTCAGTAGGATTGGCACAACATTTTCAAGATAAAAACTTTATAGGTGTTGACATCAAAGGTTCAAGAATGTATATTGGAGCAAAGCAAGCCTTGGAATTGGGGTTAAAAAACGTTGCTTTCTGTCGCACAAAAATAGATTTCATCAACAATTGTTTTGAAGAAAACGAAATCGATGAAATTTGGTTAACTTTTTCTGATCCACAACCCAAAAAACCGAATAAACGTTTGTCCTCTCTACCTTTTATTGAACGTTACCGAAAGCTCTTAAAACCAGGAGGAATCATTCATTTGAAAACGGATAGTGATTTGTTGTTTGAATATACCGAAGAGCAAATCAAGGAAAACAACTATGAATGTTTGGAGTTGACATGGGATTTGTATGGAGAACTACCCGAAAACCTCGACCAAACAACCAAAGATATTCTTCACATCAAAACACATTACGAGAAATTATTCACCGCAAAAGGTGCTGTAATAAAATACTGTAAGTTTAAAATCTAGTTCAACGCCAAAGTTAACAAGAAAAAACTTTCTTCATTGGCAATTGCACCATGAGGAATATTTGGCTGCAAGGTAATCATCTGACCTTTGGTTAAATGAGCAACTGCATCGGCTGCTTGAAATTGGATATTTCCTTCAACAACTTGTACACTTATCGTTGCTTTGGCAGTATGTGTCTTTAAAACAGCATCTTTGTGCAAACCTATCAAAACAATACGCATGGCTTCTGATTTAAAAAGAGTAATGGAGTTCATTTCTCCCGTTTCCCATTTTGCCTCACTTTTTATTTGTTCCATGTACTTGTTTAAATCCATTTGAATGAAGTTTGCATTGAGTGCACGCTCTCCATCTGGTCTTTGAGGCGTCGAATTATTTGATTTACTTTCCATTGTTTTTTGTATAAAAGTCTCTAACCTATAAAGGTAATGAATTTATCAATACATGCAATCGAAAATTAGAAATTAAAATTCGGACAAACGCATTTAAATTTTGAATCTACCATTGTTGAAAGAAAGGTTAAAAATCAATAAAGAATAAAATAGTTTATTAGATCCTTCCGACTTCATTTCGACAGAGCCCAATGAAGCGTCGTCAGGATGACTAAATAAATAGAGTTTTTAGATGAGTGCTTGCGAGCAGAGCTCGCAAGCACTCATCTTACTTTGAACACTGCAACGCGTCATTTCGATGACGTAGTCAGAGAAATCTAAGGGAATTAATCCTAAATATTAATGCGTTTACCTTAAAATTAAAACGGAAATTCTTCCTCTATTTTTGTTCCTTTTCTATATGTCAGTTTGGAAACCATTAAATTTACTATCAACGCAACAATAAAACCTGGGATTATTTCATAAACTTCCTTGAATGGATGATCGATATACACCCACAACAATACAACAACACCTCCAGTAATCATCCCGAAAAGAGCTCCTTGCCAAGTTGATTTTTTATTCAGCAAAGCCAACAAGATTAAAGGTCCAAATGCCGCTCCAAATCCAGCCCAAGCATTGCCAACTAAATTCAAAATGGTGTCTTTTGGAGAAATTGCCAACAAAAGCGCGATTAATGCAACGATTAGCACCGACAATCTACTTACAAATAACATCTGCTTTGGAGATGCTTCTTTGTTTAAAAATGCTTTGTAAATATCCTCTGTCAACGAGCTTGACGTAACCAATAACTGGGAGGAAATGGTACTCATTACAGCGGCTAAGATTGCTGATAATAAAAAACCTGCAACAAATGGATGAAACAATATGCGAGAAAAATAAATAAAAATGGTTTCTGCTGCTGCTTTGGATTGATCAAACGTTGTCATTGTATGCACATCGTATTTTTGCAAGTAAGCAATTCCGATTAAACCGACCATCGAAGCACCTGCAACAGTGATAATCATCCAAGTCATGCCTATTTTTTTAGCCTTTTTTAGATTTTCTACTTTGTCAATTGCCATAAAACGAACCAAAATGTGCGGTTGACCGAAATATCCCAATCCCCATGCCAATAAAGAAATGATTCCAATAACAGAAGTGCCGCTAAAAAGATTGGTGTAATTTTCTCCTTTGGCTGCTATGAGCTGAAACGTTTCGGTTGTTCCTCCAACACCATAGATGGCAACAATTGGAACAATAACCAATGCCAACACCATAATCGTTCCTTGTACAAAATCGGTTAAGCTAACAGCTAAAAATCCACCTAAAAAAGTGTAAAACACCACTACCAATCCTGTAAGCCACAAACCGACTGAATAATCAAAATGAAAAGCCGACTGAAACAATTTTCCTCCAGAAACCATTCCAGCAGAGGTATATAATGTAAAAAATACCAAAATAAATAATGACGATGTGATTTTCAGCAACTGAGTCTTGTCGTCGTACCTATTTTCAAAAAATACCGGCAAGGTAATGGCATTGTTGGCTTTTTCTGTATAAATTCGCAATCGTGGTGCAACAATAAGGTAATTCAAATAAGCTCCAATTGTTAACCCTATCACAATCCACAAGGAGGAAATGCCAGCAATGTACATCGCTCCAGGTAATCCCATTAACAACCATCCGCTCATATCCGAAGCTCCTGCTGAAAGCGCTGTTACGGCTGGTCCCAGCTTTCTACCACCAATTAAAAATTCTTCTGCATTATTAGTCGATTTTTTATAGGAATAAACACCAATTCCAATCATCAGCAATAAGTACAGTCCAATTGAAATTATTTCATACGTAGTTTGCATAGATATACGTTTTAAGCGTTTTAGATTTTAGTAGAATGGTATTAAAACACCAATAACCCAACTCCAAAAATGATTAAACCAACCAAAAACACCAAAAATGAATAGGGTAAAAGTTGGTGTGGTTTTAATTTTGTAATTCCCAGTAACGGCAAAGCCCAAAATGGTTGCAACATATTGGTTAATTGGTCGCCATAAGCCATTGCAAGAATGGATTTTGGTAAATCGGCACCAATTCGTTGCACAGATTCAATAATAATCGGACCTTGAACTGCCCATTGACCACCTCCACTTGGAATAAAGAAATTTACTACTCCTGCACTCAAGTATGTCAATTCTGGTAATGTATAAGCATTTGCAACAGAAGTTATTGAATCTGACAACAATGTGATTAAACCACTACTACTCATGATTGCTAATATTCCAAAGTAAAATGGAAATTGGATCAAAATACCAGAAACATCACCAACTGCAACTTGCAAAGCATTGGAAAAATGAACGATGTTTTTATGCAAAATAAGTGCCAATCCTAAAAAAGTAAAATTGATAAAGTTTAAATGGATAAAACCTAAAGAACTCACGCCAGAATAGGTTACTGCTTTGTAAACAGCAAAGATTAAAAATGCAGATCCCAAGCCAATACCAAAAAATTTGCTATAATCAATGCGTTCTGCTCCTTGAATTTGTTCTTCATTATCTTCTTCCACATCAAGTTCAATTGATTTAAACACAGGAACCGATTCATTTTTCTTTCGTTTTGCCACTAAATAAAGCGTCAATGGAATAAGTACCAAACAAACAATGATTAAAACAATGTTCATGGTTGAACCAATGGTTGCCTCAAAAGGAATAAAATCGGGGTAATCACCTGGAATACCTGCATTATCCATCATTCCTTGTATGTATCCGCTTTCCATAGATTTGGTAGTAGCACTACCTGATAACCCCATGTGCCAAGTCATCATGGTTGCATAACCTGCTCCACCAATTAATCCATAGTTTAACGGTTTATTCAACTTCGCAAATTTTTCACCCACTTTACGAGCTATAATAGCACCAAATATGAGTCCCAACCCCCAATTGATAAGTCCCAAACTTATAGAACCCAGGGCAACAACAACGGCACTATTTGCTGTTGTAGTACAATAATTCAACAATGCTTGAATAAGTTTGTCGATGGCGGGAGTTAGTGCCAAAACATGTCCAAGCACCAAGATTAACATCATTTGAAAGGCAAAATACAAACCTCCGCCCGAGCTGTCCCACAAACCAGATTCCCAAGAAGTAACCAACTCCACAAAATAGGAACCGTGAGAAACACCTTCTGGTTTTGTTAGAAACTGAGCCAATAACAGTGTAAAAATGGAAAGTAAAATAGCAATTGTAAGCGGGCTTGGTAAGATTCTTTTAAAAATTCGAATGATGCGTTCTGACTTTTCGTTATGCGTGCTCATGTTTCAATAAGTTAGTTTTGTTTCTTACAATTTTACTAATTTTTTCAATTCAAGGCAAAAATATTCTATCATATAGATTTAAAAATAGGAATTTGGATGGTTTGTTTTGGGTTGCCTTTGGCTAATGGATAGAACACAGATTGGGCAGATTTTCGCAGATAAAATAGGTTGTTAATTCAGTTCTAAAATCAGTGATAATCCTTTTTTTATAAAAATCCTCTTCAAAAATAATCAGCGTTACTTGTGCTGAGCAGATCGAAGTATCAGCGTGCCATTTTTCAAAACCAACCATTCACTTCATCATAATTCACCTCAATTTCAAACAAATCCTTCCAATTATCACTGTCTTTTATTGTTTGAACGGTCTTTTTTAATGCATTCATGGCAACCATTATTGGTCGAGCACCCACACTAATGCGTTCCACTCCTATCTTTTTTAAATCTGACACATGTAATGTATCTGCAATTAAAATATTAAGTGGCAATTGACAATTTTGTTTGAGAGAAACGATACTCTCAACATCTCGAATAAATGGAACGAAAAGGCAATCAGCACCAGCTTGTTGAAATGCCGTAGCTTTTTCAAGAATCAATTTTAATTTTTCATCTTGTGGCAACGAAAGTAATTGTGCATCGGTTCGTGCATTAATAAATAGATTAACTCCTTGTTGATTGGCTATTGCTCGTGCTTTTTCAATTTGTTTTACTTGGTATTCGGTTGTATTTAATTTTTCTGAGTGATTGTAGCCATCTTCCAAATTAATTCCTACAACACCTGCTTCAATAACCGCTTGAATAAACTGACCAAACTTTTCCAAATCATTGCGAAAATACCCACCTTCAATATCGGCAGTTACTGGTAAACTCGTTACTCGTGTGATTTTTTGCAAAGCATCCAGATGTATATCCGTTGGGATATTTTCACCGTCTTTGTATCCATTTGCCCAAGCAACACCAGCACTTGTTGTTGCAATAGCTGAATAACCTGCTTCTTCCACTATTTTAGCTGAAATACAATCCCATGCATTCGCCAAAATCAATGGTTCTGTCTGATGATGTAGTTTTCTATATTGTTCCGCCAATTCATTTTGGTGTTGAGTGTTGAATGATTTATTCATGGTGTAAAGATAAAAAAGTCGGCAATGCCGACTTTTTATTACGCTTCTTTTTTCACTTTAATCACACGAACTTTCCAAGCTTCTGGGCCTTTCTCAATGTATTCCCAACGGAAAGGATCTTTGCTTTCGGCTTCCATTTGGTAATACAACGGTAGTGGATCGTGGTCATTGATAAATTCAAATGCTTCTCCTGGCTTGATATCATCAAATGCCTTGTAGAACATTTCGTGACGTTCTGTTGGTGGAAATGGACGAATATCAAACTCATTGACAACAGAAAATCCTGTATCACCCAATCCGCTGTTGTCTTTCTTTGTAATGTGTACAACAACCTCTCCATCCTCTTTTTTCTTATAGTTCCAAGCGTGTTTTCCTTCAAATTTATTGATGAAAATACCATGAATTTCTACTGGATCTTCTTTGGCAATAATTTCCATTGTTGTGCCCTCTTCCATCATTCCATAACGGTGGAATACAACTTGTTTCCAATCTTGTGTTTCTACTTTACGTAAATCAATCAATGTAGAAATATCTGTAAATTCACGCCCTTGTGATTCTTCTGTACGAGTAACTTTCACTTTCCATTCTCTTCCACCACGGTTTAAGTACTCCCAACCTACAACATCTCCATAGATAGAGCGGAACTCATAAAACAATGGCAGTGGATCGTGGTCATTGATAAACGTAAAACTTTCATTTACGGGCAATTCTTTAAACAGTTGAATCAACATTTCATGACGTTGAATGGGAACGTAAATACGCACATCAATGTCTTCTTTGATATTAATTTTTTCAATCATACTTTTTATTTTATCCTATTAAAAATGCAAGACCATTTGCAACAGGGTCGCACAAGTCTTTAATTCGTTTTTCTTTAAATATTTTTTCAATCAACTCCCGTGCCACTTTATAATCGTTGTGTATTGGGCATGGATGTGCTTCCGAACACTGACTCAATCCCAAACCGCATTGCTTAAACACTTCGCTTCCTTCAATGGTTTCTACAATTACATAAATTGGTTGCTTTTGCTGTTCTTCATTGATGTAAAAACCACCTGTTGGCCCTTTAACACTGTTGATAATTTTGTGCTTGACAAGCGACTGTAAAGTTTTACCAACCGTATGCTCGCTCGCATCGATTTTTTCAGCTATTTCTTTCATACTAACTTTTTCCTCGCAGGAGTTTTTGCTAGATAAATAAATAACTGCCTTAATAGCCGTTTTACAAGTTGAACTTAACATTTTATTGCCCTAAAAACTCTCTTCCTACATCTGATATTTTGGTATAGTCCCATGCCGGTTCAAACGTTAATTCTACTGCAATTTGCCAATCAGGGAAAGCTTCTGTCAACGAAGCGGTCACATCACCAGTAATTTGATCACCCATCGGACAAAACTGCGTTGTCAACGTCATCAAACAATGAACTTTTTTCGCATCTTCATCAAAATCCAATTGATAAATCAATCCTAAATCAACTACGTTTAGCCCTACTTCTGGGTCATATACCTCATACAATCCAACCAATGCAAAATCGCATCTATCGCTATCATTGGTCATTACACATACTACACTCATCTTAATTTGCTTTATGAAAAATGGTTAAACCTACATTGTACACATACAAACACGCTGCTATTAATAATGCAACAGTGGCTATTTGTGCCGTTAAACTGTTTTTAATGCTTAAAGCTACAATAAATGTTACAAATCCTGCTAAATAAAGAATTAACATTGTATTGTACGCTTTCTCGTTGAACAATTCTTTTGGGGCTGGTGTTTTACCAGAACGTGCTTTTTTATGGTATTCTCTATTCCAAACAATAAATGGCAAGGTCTTAAATGTCATTCCTAAAATAATGGCTGTTATCCAACCAAAGAACACACAAAAACCATAAATCAATCCAAGATTGGCGTTTCTGTCAATCGGCAAAAATAGCAACGCGATTAATAGGGCAACGATAGGAAGCAACATTTGAAAAACAGAAATGATAGATGTTTTCATTTGCTCATCCACTTTTCTTCTAATTCTTACTGCATGCGCTTTAATAATATGACGCACAAAAAGAACAACCCCTGATAATGCAAGTATTAATGGAAAATAATAAGCAATAGTATCACTATTCAGCAAACGAATAAGGATAAATGAAATTAAACTTGAATTGATGAGCCAATAGATGACCCACAATACTTTCTCATTGGTGTATTTGGAGATAAAAAACATAGGAATTAAACGAGTTCCAACACCTATTACGAGCATTAAAAACCAGCCTATAATTCCCAAATGTGCATGAATGGACAGGTAATGTACCGAACCTTCTGGCAATAGTGGATAACTAAAATTAAACACCAATAACAATCCGAAGAAAGTTGTTGAAAACAACCAAATTGAAGCAGTCATCATGTACCAAGCATGAACGCCTCTTGTGTTGCTTTTAAAAGAGCTTCTAAAGACATTGATTAGATAAAGTAAAACACCTGCATTGACCAACGTTGCGCCAATTTCTAAGAGGTTGTAATTAAAATTAAAAAAGCCTACAATTAAAACAGGAATACCTATGGCAGTAAAAGCAAAAGTGGCATACGCAATGTTGTCATTGTCCAACTTTCCTTCGATTAACACAGGCAACAACTGGTGTGATGCTCCTAAAATAATCATTGTTCCCCATGCCAATGCCATTGTATGAACTATCGCCAAGGTATGCGGGCTGTAATAATGCAAATGAACCAAATCAGTGTTAAACAACAATAATACACAAGCTATAAGAAACGAAACTGCTCCATAAATATAGAATGGTAAAACAACTCTATAATTGGTCGTTTGTTGTAAGTTTCCACTAAATATTGGTCCCGACATCTATTATTTATCTTTAAAAATCAATAAGTAAACTTCTCCCTCTTGCACATCTTTGATGCGGTATTCAAACCCTCTATCTTTCAATTCAGTCAGTAAGAACACTGGAATTTTCTTGTGATTAACGAACAATGCTTTATCTTCAGGTAAAACGTCTAATTCTCCTAAAATAGTCATCATTGGCATTGGCATTTCAAGGTGACGAACGTCTATTTCTACCAATCGACCATCGTATTTACTTAAAACTTCATCCCAATCATCAGAATCAGCAACTTCATCTACTTGCATCGTTGTTTCAGAAGTTGCATTCTCTTTATAAAAATACGTTTCAATTGTTTCACTATCTACAAAACGAACGTAAGCAGAATAACCTTGACGTTCCAATAGTTTAATCAACGGTACAGGTTCAAAATTATTGACAATCAACAGTGCTTGACCTGGGTTTAATGCATTGACTTTTTGTTGAATACTTTTTAAAGGATCTTCGCCACTTGCCAACATCGCTCTTACATCAAAATGAACCAATTGATTAGCTGCAAGACTTTTTAAATAAGCTGGCATTGGTTTATTCTCAGGAGTATCTTCTGAAACCGTACGAACGGTGTCAACCTCAAATCCAAGAGGAGCCAGCGCTTTAAAGAAATCTTCGGGTTTACAACCTCCAATCTTAGAAGCCATCGCTATGGTGGTTCTACCAGCCATTAATTTACGAAGAATTGGGTTGCGTAATTTTTTAAAATCTGGTGCAATCGTGATGATTGTTTCCAACGCATCAGGATGGTGTTTTAGCAGTTGCGCTATTTTTGTTCGTTCATTTATTAACATTGAATGCTATTTTAGTTGAAGCAAAGTTATAAAGAATCATTCTAAATAAAAAGGTTTTATACAACTTATTCAGCTTCGCACAATGAGAAGCTGAATAAGTTATTAGAATTGAAATTACAAGCTTTTTTCTATTTCCTCAGCTTTAGGAAATAAGATATTGTTTTCTAAGTGGATATGTGTAAACAAATCGTTTTCGAACTCTTGCAACATAGCAAACAATAATTTGTAGCTTGTACACGCATCTTCTGGAATAGCGTAATTAGCACTCAATTCACGAATTTTTTCCATTGCTCTACCCACAATATCGTGTTCTTGCTCGGTATCTGCAACCATATCTGTAAAACTTATATTTCTTTGATAAGTAGAATACCCTTCATTAGCACGAACAATCTCTTTAATCAACGGAAATAATTTTTCTTCTTCATCTTTCATGTGATGTGTCAATTCTCTATCAACTTGATCAAACAAATCTTTTATGGTATGCAATTCAGGGTGACCACCACCGTGAACTTGTGCCACTTTTGTAGCATATTTTACAATTTCAGGAAGGTATTTACGTACGTATTTATGGTGCTTATTTACCACATAATCAGCTAGGAAATCCAACTCCCATTCAGTATAGTTCATATCGGTAGAAGTAACGCCTTCCACTGGCTTTTGCAACTCTTGTTCAACCAATGTAGCATCTATCCCTTTTTCTGCGCAGACCTGGCGAACAGTTTTCTTTCCGCCACAACAAAAATCAATACCAAACTTCTTGAAAACTTCGGCTTTTCGCAAATCTTTTGCTACAATTTCACCAATAGTTTCAGATGTTTCAGTTCCTTTTCTTGTCAAACGAATATCCCACCATTGTGGACCTTGTTGCAAATACTCCCATGTAAAAACATCACCTTTTTCGTTCAACAATTGGTAATAAACAGGTTTTGGATCGTGATCATTGTGAATAATCATACTTTCACCTGCTTTTAACCCATCAAATGTTTGGAAAATAGTTGCGTGTTTTAATCTTGGCTCCAAAGAAGGCACGTTTACAATTACTTCATTGCCGTTTCCTACCGTTTCATTTGTTGCAACTTGTGGTTTTTCCTCTTGTTTTGGTGCTGCTTCACCATTTTTTGTAACGCGAATATCAAACCATTGTGGTCCTTGTTGTAAGTATTCCCATGTAAATGTTTCGCCAAACATGCTTACCAATTGGTAATAGACTGGTTTTGGATCGTGATCGTTGTGAATAATGAACGAATTTCCAGGGCGTAAACTTTTAAACGTATTAAAAATAGTTTCATGCTTAAATTGCGGTTCAATAGCAGGAACATTCAACACCAAATCTTTCGGTTCGTCATCTTCAGGACTTTCAATTTTAGTTACACGAATATCCCACCATTCTGGACCTTCTTGTAGATAATCCCATGTAAATGTTTCTCCAAAAATGTCAATTAATTGATAATAAACAGGTTTTGGGTCGTGGTTGTTGTGAATCACAAAACTTTCTCCTTGGCTTAGGTTGTGAAATTCTTGAAATATGGTTTGGTGTCTCAATCTTGGTTCAATATCTTGAACACTGATTATCAATTCATTTTCTGCTTGCATAAACTGTTTTTTTTAAATTTACTGGTACAAATATACAATCTTTTTTAATAATAAAAGTATTTAAGTACTTTTTTACTTGTGTTTATTTTTTCCTTCTATATACCCGTTGTGAATTTGGTGAGGCATAAAAATATAGAATGATATGAGTAATTTTATAGCCATTCGACCACCTACGGGGTCGTTGATGTGTTTTGGCTGTGCTTTTATAGACATTCGACCACCTACGGGGTCGCTGGTGTTGGTGGTAACATCATTTTCTACAAAGGTTTCGTCCTTACAGGACTAAAAAGAGAGACAGTAAGGATAGTAGCATTGCTTTATCGATTTTGAGTTTCCTCTCTACATTTCGACAATTCGATATACTTATTGCAGGCAAGCTCAATGGAACCGTTCGGAATGACCGTCTTTTTTGTAGGTTAATCGGCGGCGTAGCCGCCGTCTTCTACTCTCACACATTGCTGCGTCATTCCGAATGAAATGAGGAATCTGTAGGTAGTGGATAGAGGCTTTATAGCCATTCGACCACCTACGGGGTCGTTGATGTGTTTTGGCTGTGCTTTTATAGCCATTCGACCACCTACGGGGTCGCTGGTGTTGGTGGTAACATCATTTTCTACAAAGGTTGCGTCCTTACAGGACTAAAAAGAGAGACAGTAAGGATAGTAACATTGCTTTATCGATTTTGAGTTTCCTCTCTACATTTCGACAATTCGATATACTTATTGCAGGCAAGCTCAATGGAACCGTTCGGAATGAGGAATCGGTCAAAATGGAGTAAAATATCTTTAAATTCATTATAATTCCTTAATTTTGCACCTCATTTCAAAAAAAATTAAAAATACAAATGATAAATTTTGAGAACTTAGGTCTGCATTTACCGCAAGGGTTTTTATTTCAAAACATCAGTTTACAAATCAACAAAGGAGATAAAGTTGGTTTGGTGGGTAAAAATGGTGCTGGAAAATCAACTATGTTGCGAATTTTATCAGGAATGATACAACCATCTGAAGGAAAAGTACACAAACCCAAGGATTGTACCATTGGTTTTTTAACGCAAGACATTGTCATAGACACCAATCAATCGGTGTTTGAATATCTCAATCATTCAAATGAAAAATTGACCAAACTAAGAAATGAAATTGACGATATCAATCTCCAATTAACCACAAGAACTGATTATGAATCTGAAAGTTACTTGGGGCTCTTAGATCGACTAAATGACGTTAATCACGAATTCAACATTATTGATGGTTATGCTTGGGAAGAAAAAATTGCTTCCACTTTAAAAGGTTTGGGTTTTGAAGAAGAAGAATTTTCTCGTTCATTGAACACCTTTTCTGGTGGTTGGAAAATGCGTGCCGAATTGGCTAAAATATTGGTCAACAATCCCGACGTTATTTTATTGGATGAGCCTACCAATCACTTGGATATTATCTCCATTGCATGGTTGGAAAACTATTTAAAAACCTTTGATGGAGCGGTTATCGTTATTTCGCACGACCGTTTGTTTTTGGACAATGTAACGAAACGCACATTGGAAATTTCCAACGGCAAAGTACTGGATTTCCCATTCCCTTACACCAAATACAAACAAGTACGAGCTGAGGAAATAGAACGTATGCATGCTGCAAAAAAACAGCAAGATAAAGATATCAAACAAACCCAAGAATTAATAGACAAATACCGTGCCAAGGCCAATAAAGCTGCCTTTGCTCAATCGTTGATCAAAAAATTAGAAAAAACAGAACGCATAGAGGTGGATAATGACAATGTAGCCAAAATGCACGTTACTTTCCCTTTGAGTGTTCAACCTGGTAAATGGGTGTTGGAAATGATTGATATGGGTAAAACTTTTGGTGAAAAAATTCTGTTCAAAAACATCAATCTAACAGTTGGAAGAGGCGAAAAAATTGCACTTTTGGGACCAAATGGTGTGGGTAAATCTACTTTACTGAAACGCATCATGAACGAATTAGAAGGTGATGGTTCTGTAAAATATGGGCACAATGTACAAATCACTTATTTTGCTCAAAATCAAGCGGAAATGTTGGACAAAACAAAAGCCGTTTTTGAGACTGTAGATGACATTGCAGAAGGTGAAATTCGTAAAAATCTTCGGCAAATATTGGGTACATTTTTATTTAGTGGCGAAGATGTGGAAAAGCAAGTTGGGGTATTATCAGGAGGTGAACGTACTCGATTGGCTCTTTGTCAATTGTTGTTGAGTCCTTCAAATTTCTTGATTCTCGATGAACCTACCAATCACTTGGATATTCAAAGTAAAGAAGTGCTAAAACAAGCATTAAAAAACTATGAAGGCACATTTATCGTTGTTTCTCACGACCGTGAATTTTTGGATAATTTGACCAACAGAATTTGGGATATTGAAGAAAAAACACTAAAAATTCATCACTTCGGAGTGAAAGAATTCTTGGCCCGAAAAATGAGTCTTGCTTCTGCAAAAGATTTGGGGAAAAAACCAGAGAAAAAGGTGGAAGAAGTTAAAAAAGCGGAAGAACCTGAATTAGATAGAGAACAACAAAAAGAATTAAAGCGTGTAAAAAATGTGCTCACCAATAAAATCAATTTTGCAGAAAAAGAAATAGAAAAACTGGAAGAAAAAATTGCTGAATTGGATCAAATAATTGTAGTATTGGACTATTCAAACGAAGCTAAAGCTCAAAAAACATTAGCGGATTACGATCAACTAAAGAAGCAATTGGAAGAACAAATGCAAATTTGGGAGCAAGCATCCGAAGAGTTGATGCGTCTTTAAACCAGTGATTCTGTGTAAATATCAGGCTTTAAACTTCTTTTGATTTTTTGGCAGCTATAATGCTAACAGCAAACAATTGTATAGCATGAAAAAGCATCAATGGCAACAAGATAATTCCTGCATGAAACGAAGCTGGAAACAATACTTTTGAAAACACAGTGCCATGTACCAATGATTTCTTCGTGCCACAAAATTGAGCCGTAATCGTATCCTCTCGATTAAACTGCAATCTCTCTGCGATCTTACCTATCAACCAATAAACAAAAAAGAAAGAACCGATAACTGCCATTACAATCAATAAAAAAACAATCGGATGGACAGATGAAAAAACGTGATCTTCAAATGATTCTGAAAAACTTTTAAATACAATGATTAAAATAACCGATTTATCAAATAAGGTAATCGTTTTTAGATGTTGCTGTGCATATTTTCCCCAATAGCGTTGGAGCAATAACCCGATAGCTACTGGTAACAATATTTCAACGAGTAATTTTAAGTAAATTACCCCCATATCAAAATCAGTATTCGTAGATTTTAAAAACAAACCTATCCAGAGAGGTGTTACCAATATCCCTATTAGTCCTGAAATACTTGCATTGAATATAGCTGCTGGAACATTTCCTTTGGCAATAGAGGTCATAACTACCGATGAAGAAACAGTAGAAGGCAATGCAGCTAAAAACAAAAAAGCAAACCAATAAATTTCATGCTCTCCACGGTAAAAAAAAGGAGAAAAAAGAACAATTAAAATAGGATACAGTAAGAATGTAGCCAATTGCACTACAACATGCAATTTCCAATTTGACAAACCTGTTTTTATCTTATCAGGTGATAACTTTAATCCATAAAAAAAGAAAATGAGCGATATTCCAACACTCCCAATGGTATCAAATGGTACTATACTGTGAAAAGTAGGAAATAGATAAGCAAGAACAACTGTAACGATAATTGCTAAAACAAAGCCATCAATCTTTATTTTGTTCATTATACAAGTCCTTTACTGGCAAGGAATTCTTCTAACTGAACTAAATCTGTATATAAAACCTCTCTTGCCTTACTTCCTTGGAAAGCTCCGATAATTCCCATTCCTTCTAATTGATCCACTAAACGACCAGCACGGTTGTATCCAAGCTTTAATTTACGTTGCAACATACTTGCCGAACCTTGTTGTGTGGAAACCACAATACGAGCAGCATCAGCAAACAGAGCATCCAATTCATCAGAATCAAAATCTCCAGAACTTTCACCACCTTCACCGACATATTCTGGTAATAACATTGCCTCTGGATAGGCCCGTTGTTCACCAATAAATTCACATATCTTCTCAACTTCTGGTGTATCCACAAAACCACATTGCAAACGCACCAAATCAGAACCTAAGGAAATCAACATATCCCCACGACCAATCAACTGATCGGCACCAGATGCGTCTAAGATGGTTCGAGAATCAATTTTTGACAACACACGGAAGGCAATTCGAGCAGGGAAATTGGCTTTAATCATACCTGTAATAACGTTTACAGAAGGTCGCTGTGTTGCCACAATTAAATGTATTCCAATAGCACGAGCCAATTGTGCTATACGAGCAATTGGGTGTTCCACTTCTTTTCCTGCCGTCATAATCAAATCGGCAAACTCATCAATTAGCACCACAATATAAGGCAAGTAACGATGTCCTTTTTCTGGATTTAGTTTGCGTTGAATAAACTTCGCATTGTATTCTTTAATAGTACGGCACTGTGCATCTTTCAATAATTCATAGCGATCATCCATTTCAATACACAACGAGTTCAACGTATTAACTACTTTTGAAGTATCGGTAATGATGGCATCTTCTTCTCCAGGTAATTTAGCCAAGAAATGGCGTTCAATTTTATTGTACAAGGTCAACTCCACTTTTTTAGGGTCAACCAACACAAATTTCACTTGAGCAGGGTGTTTTTTGTATAATAGTGAAACCAAAATAGCATTTAACCCAACCGATTTACCTTGACCTGTGGCACCTGCAACCAATAAGTGAGGAGTTTTGGTTAAATCAAACGTATAAGTTTCATTGGTAATCGTTTTACCAACTACTACAGGCAATTCAGCATCCATGTTTTGGAATTTTTCTGAGGCGATCAACGCACGCATACTCACCATATCCGGATTGCTATTCGGCACTTCAATACCAATGGTTCCCTTGCCCGGAATAGGTGCAATGATACGAATACCCAACGCTGATAAACTGAGTGCAATATCGTCTTCCAAATTTTTAATTTTAGAAATTCGCACACCTGGAGCCGGCACTATTTCATAAAGTGTAACGGTTGGACCTACGGTTGCCTTAATTTTATCAATATCAATTTTATAGTTGGCAAGCGTTTCTACAATTCTGTTTTTATTTTCTTCTAATTCGGCTTTATTGACTGAAATTCCTTTACCGCCATAATCATTTAACAATTCAATTGGAGGCAGTACATAGCTGGACAAATCCAACGTTGGGTCATATTCACCAAATTCTTGACGCAATTTATCCAATTCATCTTCGGCTACCGATTCCTCTTCTTGTGCAACGGCTACAGAAAAATCATCATCGCTTTCAATTTCGATTGGAGTTTCTTTTTCTTCTGTAGTGGTAAATTTTACTTCAAAACTATTGTCAATCTCTTCATCGGACAAATCAGATTCATCTTCTTGATCAAAATGAACTGTTTCAGCGATATCGTCTTCTTTTATTTGATGTTCTTTAATCGTATTGACTGCATTGATATCCAATAGTTCGTTATCATCTGATAGCATTTCTTCTGCTACATCTTCGTCGGGCGCACTTTCTTCTTTTTTAAAGAAATCAGCCAATTTTCCAAAATCAGGATTTAACACTGAAACAATGGAAATATATAGCAATGCAAGAATCAATACAAACGTTCCAAAACTTCCCAAAGTTAGTTTTAGCCATTGATTCGTTTGGTAACCAAATGCGCCACCTAAATAGTTATTTCCATTGGCAAAAAAGCCTAAAAAAATTGAGCTCCACACAATGAATACCAAAGTAATTCCATAGGTTTTAACAATTGGCAATATGCGAATATTCAATGCGATTTTAAATCCAGAGATAAAAAACAACAAACAAAAGCCAAAAGAGGATATTCCAAACCATCTGTACATAAAGAGATGTGACGACCAAGCACCAAATTTCCCCAACCAATTGACAACAGGTTCGTCGTTATCTTCAAACAAAAATTCAAATAAACCTTTGTTCATCACACGATCTTGATCTTCTTGCCAATTAAACAAATAAGAGATAAACGATAAAAAGAGATAGATTGCTAATAAGGCTAGCAATACCCCAACAATCGTTTTGATTTTTTTAAGATCAATACGATTGGATAAACGCACCTTATCACTCTCTTTCTTAGATGATTTTGATGTTTTACTATCCTTTGGCTGTTCTTTTGTATTCCCTTTCCTCTTTATTTCGTTTTCTTCGGTCATTTATACTTTTGTATTCTACGAAATTAAGAATTAGATAACTGCATCTAACACATCCTTACAAGGATATTTACACACTTGAATGTTAGTTAATTCATTTATGAATAGCTCTGACACAAAAAAGAGGGTGACTTAAAAGTAAGCACCCTCTGTAAAAATCAAAACTATTTATTTATTTTTTTATAAACTGTATCGTTTTATTTGTTGTTTCTGTACTTAACTTAATAAAATAAAGTCCAGCTGTAAACTCTGTGTTATCCAATGAAACAATGTTATTTCCTGCAACACCTTGAATAGTAGAAGACTTTAATTCTTTTCCAGAAATGTCAAGTACTTTAACAGTTAACTTTTGAGCTGCTTCCAATCCAAAAGAAAGGTTTACTTGTCCATCATTTGGGTTTGGATAAAGCACCACATTGTTCAATGTTTCTAAACTTTCAACACCTGCATTTGTTGCTGTCAAGTTGATATCATCAATATAAATATTGTTTCCTTCATTACCTTCAAAAGCAAATTTATATCTAAAATTAGCTGTTAAGAATTGGTTGTACACACCACTGTTAAAAGGAATGTCAACATTAACCCAATCACTAGCAGTTGGTGTCCATGCACTTGTTGCAGTTTGACTTGTCATTGCACTTGAACTCAAAGGTTTTCTCAATACCCATGTATCACCACAATCCCCAGAGAAATACACTTTCAAGTATTCAATATTAGTAGATTGACGTTTTCTATACGCGTATTTGAATGAAAAATTCACGTTATTAATAGAACCTGCAGATAAGTCAATCGCATTTGAAGTAAACTCGTCTAAGTTTTGACCAGATTGACCGAAGTTACCTAATTTAATTGATTTAGCTCCAGAATTAGCTGCTGTGGTTGTGATTTCAAAAGCAGCGTTGTTACCTGGATTGTTTACAAACAATTTCTTTTGAGAAGTAGCTTCTGCCATATTAGAGTATCCTTCAAAACCTTCGAAATATGGCAAACCAGTACCTGGTTCTAAAACAACAATATATCCTGTCTTCGTTTCAGAAGGACTATCCGAACCTCTCGTTGCAACTAACTTAACATTATACACACCAGGAGTATTGTAAGTAACAACTGGATTTTGTGCTGTAGATGTTGCAGGAGAACCGCCATCAAAAGTCCAAGTCCAACTTGCAATTGGTAAGTTGAAACTCATATCTGTAAACTGAATGGATTGACCAGTACAAATAATTCGTTTGTCAGAAGAAAATTCAGCTTTACACAAAGGAGGGTTGTCAACAGCTCCTACAGCATTTAGATTTGCAGTAGTCCAAATATTGCTTCTTCCTCCTGTTGAACTTGTAATTGCTGTACGCATTCTTGTTACCTGCCCTGGAGTAAACATTTTTGAACAGTAAGAATAATCCATGTAGTTTTCGTAATTTTCTACAATATTAGGGTCACATACTTTGGCTCCGTTTTCATTTGGACAAAATGTAAATCCTTTTGTAATCGGTGTGTCAGAAACTCCATCATTACCACATGCTTGACCTGGATCATTGTTATCACCCCATACATGAGAAAGATTTAACCAGTGACCAATTTCATGTGTTAAAGCTCTACTTGTAGAAGTGCTGGAAGTACCGATAGAACCTACATACGTACTCAAAATAAAGATTGAATTAGACGCTGTTCCCCCACCATTAGGATACATGGTGTAACCAGCTGCTCCACCGATATTTTTTGCGACAACAACATTCAAGTATTTATTATGTGCCCATGTTCCTTGATACACATCGTTTCCATTAAATATAGCTTGCAATTGTTGGGCTCCACCATTCCAACCTCCTGGATCTACAGTTAAAGCAGAAACCGTACGTGTAATTCCCTTGAAACAGGCTCCATTTGGTGCTTTTGTTGCTAATTTAAATTCAATTTTTACATCCGCAGGCATTCCTGTAAAGTTTGAGTTCACATTGTCTGCATCTGCATTCAATCTACGGTAATCACGATTCAAGATAGCTACCTGATCATAAATTTGTTCATCAGAAATATTTTCACTTCCACCATTGTGAATAATGTGAAAAACAACTGGAATGGTATAAATTTCATCTGCTTTGGCTGCATTAGAATTTTTCATTTCAGCATTTAACTGAGCCTGACCTTGCATGATTGTATTATACAAAGCAGGATCATGCGTTTTATACTGCTCTAACAATGTGTGTTGGCGACAATATTCAACACTTTCACCTTGCCGCGCATTTTGAGAATTAAAAGTTTGCCCTATACCTATTGTAGAAAATAGCAGAGAGGCCAATCCTAAGTAAATTTTTTTCATTGGGGTTTTATTTAGTTTATTATAGTTTAATCAAATAAGCGTTGACAAGTTACAAATAAATCTTGAAACAAAAAAAACAATAGCTGTAAAAAAATGTAAAAACAATGATTTTCAACACCTTTAATTGCCAATAAATCTAAATTCAACACATTTTAAATTGAAATATCACGCAATGAATAAATAATTTCACCAGAATATTTTTTCTCTAAAAGACACATGATTTTTTCTGCAATTTGCTCTGGATTTTGCAATTCTTTGTTCTTTTTGAGTGTTTTATAAGTATCTGCTGAAGAAAATTTAGCACTACTTACTGAACGCATTTTCAATTGCATGTCTGTATCAACTACGCCAGGAGAGACACTGTACATCTTTATATTTCTACCTCGTTCTTTTTCTTCTAAATAAATCGTTTGTGCATACATGTCCAATGCAGCTTTTGAAGCACAGTAACTAGCACAAGCTGGAATAGGTCGCCGCGCTGCTCCTGAACTGATATTCAAAATCGTTAATGGTAAATGCAACGAAAATTGGTACATTATCGACTGAATTAGAAGTATTGGAGCAATGGTATTTATTTGCATAACTTCTGTCACATCTGTATGTGTTTGTTCGCTAACACGTTCAAGATTTCCAATAATTGCGGCATTATTGATTAATAGTATTTCCTTTGAATCATTGATAAATGGAGTTAAAAACGAAAAATCGGTTGTTTTGGATAAATCTTTTTCAATAAATTGAAAATTAGCATGTTGAATAGAATTTCTCCTTCCAATACCTACTACCTTTTCTCCTTTTGATAAAAAAAGTTGAGTCAAAGCATAGCCAATGCCCGAAGACACTCCCGTAATAACGATTAATTTACTCATTATTTTTTAATTATTTTCTTGACAACACTTCCTTTATCGGTAATAATTCGCACCAAATAAACACCACTTTTTAATGATTGAATACCCAATTGGATTTCCTTTGAACCAATGGTTTGTTGATTCACAACATGTCCATCCAAATCCATAATTGTTATTTCATCGATATTTATAAATGAAGAAATGGTTAAATAATCTTGTGTTGGATTGGGATACACCACTATGTTTTCCAACAATTTGTTATCCACCTTTAATTCAATCGGATACACCAATATTTTTTGACCATCATAACCAACAGCATAAACTCCAAGTGCATTTGCAGGATAATAAATGGTTGTTGTAGCTAAAGAAATATCTCCTGTACCAACGATTGCTACATGCATTAAATTTCCTGCATCATCGTATGTTTCAAACGCCACAGCATTGTTCCATTGATTGTTTTGAATGGTTAATGAATTTGTACCAACAGTTACTCCAACACCCGTTTGCCCTGTTAATGATGCTTTGTTTTTAAACGCATCAACACTATGAGCCGATAAGTAATTGATTACAGGCGAAACTGGCTGTGGATAATTGTGTGATTGTATTTCTGCTATTGTTGCATCAATCATTTGTTGGGTTATAAGTAGTGTTCCAACTCCATAATCGTCAATTGTTGCATTAACTGGGCGTAGAAAACCTGAATTTATAAAGAAATCGGTCAAATCTTCTTGTACTGCAGCACACGTGTTTTTGACAAAATTCATCACAAAATCTCCATTAGACAATCCTGCTGAATTGGTATTTCTTGACAACTCACAAACAGTTCCATACCATCTTGCATAGTCAAATCCAGTATAAGTACCTGGATAGTCAAAAGTTAAATCGGGTGCATTTCTACTTGCTCCAGCTAATTGATAATACAACTCTAATTGCCAAAAAGGCACCAATACTTTAAATACATCATATCCTTCTTCTTGTTGCAAAGGATTTTCATTTACAAAAGTTGAATTGATTGCACCATTGATTGTTCCACCAGCCACAGCAGGCATTCCAGAAGATGGTTGATTGACTTCAGCTTCCAATCTTGTATATTTTTGATTTGCATGATTCATGTTATACTGAACCCACACCGAATAAACATTGTTTGTTACCTCAGTTGTTCCAATCCAATTTAAATCTCTACGCAATTGGTTGACATGGCCATATTCATGTGGAATACCCCACACATCTAGTTGATTTGGATTGAGAACGGATGTGGGCCCCCATGTTAAATCTAAGTGCACTCCTGGCCCGCCTGCGTACCAACCTCCTGTCGTATCACTGTAGGTCAACATGTGGTTTTTTGGAGATTTATTGTATTTAAACAATCCCATCAGCATGCGTTCATACCGAATAATGGTATCGTATTTTTTAATCAAGTCCATGCCATCAAGTGGGCAATACGAACGTAAAGCATCTTTGTCAAACACCAAATGGGCAAATTCACCTCGAATATCCATTTTAGGATAGGTATCATTTAGCAATAAATCTGGCCATTGAGAAGAAGTAGATTTAGCAAGGTCAAAATACCCATTTACTTCTCCTGAAACAATGTTTAAAGAAACTGCTGGCAAACTCAAATCACTGTTGAAATAGCTAATGTACCCCAATCCTGTAGTGGTAACTTCAACGACATTCAATCCATTTTTTAGTGGATAATAAGTTTCTGCCCCCCAAAATCCATCACTTATAAAATCTTTTATTTGTAAATAAACACCAGCATTATAGGGCACATTTTCTGCAAAAACAGCAACTTTATCTCCAGCATGAAACGCTATTCCTGTAGCATTTTCATACGGATCGTAACCACCTACTTTAAGCTCTTGGCTAACTTGTTGAATTGATTTAAACACTTCGTAATCTTGCACTCTAAATTGATGATTGTATGTTCCATCAAAAATACATTGAGCAAGTGATTTATAAAAAGAAGATGCAATCTGATCAATTTCTGTTTGTGTAACACTTGGTAACAGTTGAGAACACAAATTATCAGCAAAAATACCAATAGGCATTGATGGGTTTGATGTTGTGCCATAGCGATAAAATTCCATTTCGGCGCAACTTGCCCAATCCCCATAACCATCGTGCACAATCAGCTGAATATTTAAAGGTGTAATTGCTGTTGGAAAATGAACGCTAACTGGTTGCCCTCCTTGATTAAAATTATAATCTAGCAATGGTACAAATACACTATTAGTAGTCGTGTTGTATTGAATTGTTACATTTCCGAAATTTCCATTACTTCCTGATGTACGAGGGATGTACTTTAAATATTCAATGGTTGAACTACCATCAAAACGATAATTCAACGTTACAGGCATTTGTGTATTTCCATACGATGAATGGTACAAAGTAGTTAAATCTCCATCAAAAGATTTTTCAATATTTTCTCCCGATTGAAACGAAGATGCAAAAGAACCGCTTAATTGTACTGGAATTTTCACATCATTAGCTCCATCAACTTCTAATTCAGCTGTTGCAACTACACATGAAACAGAGGTTGGTACAGGTGGGTTATCTGAATAAAAACTCATTTCAGCGCAACTGGAAAAATTTCCAACTCCTGCTTGCACAGCAAATCGAATTACCGCAACATTTTGAATTGCTGTTGGAAGGGTGATTGTTTTAAGTGTATTATCACCAGACCAAGTTAGGTTAGTAACCAATGGTATAAACGTTGTTGGTTGATTTTGTGTGGCATACAATACATCAACAGTTGTCCAAATACCATTTGTTTGCGCTTGACGAGGTGTATAAACAATTTCTTTAATGCTTTGTGCCTGAGAAGTAAAATAAAAATTCACTTCATCAGGAATTCCAATCGAATACCATTGAGAATGGTACATAGTACTTGGATTACCATCAATCATTTTATAAGCATCCTCACCACTTTGGGCTGGTTGCATTGTTGTTACAGCATATACACTAACAGGGTATAATTGTGCACTTGTAGTAAACAAATAAGCTGCAAAAAGAATAGAAACAAGGAATTTCATAACAATCATTTTTTCAAATGTAGGATTAAGAAAAATAAAACCCAAAAATTAAAAAACGATAGGATTCCAAGAATAAGGGTTTGGAGTTTGGTAGCAGGTTGTTAGATAGGATAAAAACTAGCCCTACAAATACTTTGATAATTGCAGGACTAGTTAAAAATAAATTATCTCAACGCTTGTTCCAAGTCAGCAATTAAATCTTCGGCATCTTCCACACCTACACTCAAACGAATTAAGGTATCAACAACACCCGTTTTTTCGCGTTCTTCTTTTGGAATAGAAGCATGTGTCATTGTAGCTGGGTGACCAATCAAAGATTCAACACCACCCAACGATTCAGCTAAAGCAAACAACTGTACGTTTTTAACCAATTTCAAGGCATCTTCCAACACATTGCCTTTTAAAGTAAACGACACCATTCCACCAAAACCTCTCATTTGTTTTTTAGCAACCTCATGATTTGGGTGTGTTTCAAAACCTGGCCAATAAACTTTGTCCACTTTTGGATGTTTAGTTAAGAAATGAGCTATTTTTTCACCGTTTTCACAATGACGTTGCAAGCGTAAATGCAATGTTTTAATACCACGCAACACTAAAAACGAGTCCATTGGTGCAGTAACTGCTCCCGATGAATTTTGAATACGGTACATTTCTTTTGCCAAATCATCGTCATTGCAAATCAATGCACCCATTACCACATCAGAGTGTCCACCTAAGTATTTTGTAACAGAGTGCATGACGATATCTGCACCTAAATCCAATGGGTTTTGGATATAAGGAGAGGCAAATGTATTGTCCACACCCAATAAAACATTGTGTTTTTTAGCAATCGTTGAAACTGCTTCAATGTCAATGATATTCAACATTGGATTGGTTGGGGTTTCCACCCAAATTAATTTTGTATTACTATTGATTTTTTCTTCAATTTCTTGAATTTTTGTCATGTCAACAAAATGAAAAACAATACCGTATTTTTCAAAAATGGTTCTGAATAAACGGTAAGTACCTCCGTATAAATCGTTTGTTGAAACAACCTCATCACCAGGGTTCAACATTTTGATAACGCAATCAATAGCTGCTAATCCAGAACCAAAACAAGCTCCGTATTTACCATTTTCAATGGCTGCCAAGCTTTTTTCTAATGCGTGACGTGTAGGATTTAACGTACGTGAATATTCATATCCTTTGTGGTTCCCAACTCCTTCTTGCACATAAGTAGAAGTTTGGAAAATTGGTGTCATAATGGCACCAGTTGACTCATCTGGCTTAACTCCAGCATGAATAGCTTTTGTTCCGAATTTCATATTTTTATTATTTTTTATCGAACTTGTTATAAAGAAGTTTCAAAGATAAAGTTATTTTAAAGTAAATGGAAGCAATTGGATGGAAAAATATCTAAAACTCACCACTCTACTCCATGAACAAGTGACACTTTAAATCCATAATCAGGATGAATCACATCTAAATCAGGAATTGGCACAACTAATTTCCCATTGGCTTTTGTGCTAATTTGTTGTGTCAACTCTTTCACCAATTGATTTCTAACTACATATCCAGTCTTATAAAACTCTATCCGATAGAGTCGTTTCTTTTTCAATCCTGAAATAGTAAATGTTGGATTTCTTATCCCTTGATTAAATTGAACAATACCTCCCCTTTCTGTATAGTTATCCTTAATTCTGTCTTCTTGATAATTCTGTTTTTTACTAGGAATAATGTACCCATCTTCCATATCGCATTGAAATTTTAGTTGACCAGTTTCTGTCAGTTCTTGCATACATGGACTAAAAGCATAACTATTCCTCCAATAAAATGTTGCATTATGCAACCACCCCAAAACCCGTTCTTGATTGCTATTAATTAACATAAATGTTTCTATTGTCGCTTTTTTTATGTTTGAAGCATTTTTCCATTGTTGAGGAGTATATTTATAATTTACTAAATCTTCTCCTTTAAAGAAATTAGCTAAATTTTGATAGAGAATATAAAAACCAAAATCATGAACTCCTCTGTCCCACCACCAATGCATACCTGTACCTACATTTCCATTTAAAGCAGTTGCCCAAATACTATTGTGAAAATCAATATCTGTACAACAATAAACTTCTAAATAATCATCTGTAAATCCCATTTCTTCAATAACAATCGGTTTTTTCCAGGTTTTCCATAAGATATCTGTTAACTTCGCTCTATTCCAATTTGCATCTTTTTTTATTTTATAAGTATGAAAACCAACCACATCAAGATAAGACAACATTGATTTATCAGGTTTTTTAAAATCAAAATCATTAATAGATGCATACGTATTTAAAGTGAGGATATGTTTGTTTTGAAGTGTGTCTTTAATGTAGTTAAATTGGTTTTTATTCCAATCTTCAAAAATTTGCAAAGCATCTTTATATGTTTTGCTTTCTGTTTCCATCATTGGTTTTATGAAATTATCCACTTCTGAATAGCCATAAAAAGCCAAACTTGGGTTGTACCCCCATCGTGCAAAAATGTAACGCAAACAATATCGTTGCCATTGATCTATCTCATTATTGGTAAAGTATGAACTAAAATTCATTAACTGAAAACTATTTTTATAGGGGTTTTCTGACCAATTTTCTGGCCAACCTTTGTAATTTAATTCCACATGATGACGAAATAGAATAAAATACAAATTCATAGCGAAAGCAGTGTCTATTAGCTGATCATACTCCCACATTTCGTCCATTTTTGAAAAATAATTTTTGTAATTATCCCAGTCTGGCAATGCATTTTGTCCACCCAATTCCAAACGAAAGAAATTTCCTCCATTTTCAGATAATTCTTTAAGCCATTGAATATGACGTAGTCCAGACTTTGGTGTTAACTGAACATAATCTGAATGGCTAATGTTGTGTCCTATACAAAAAAATGTCTCTCCAGAATCTCTATATCTTAAATAGCGATCTGTTTCATCTCCTTTATTCCCTTTAACTATATAACCTTTGTGTTCAGATTCAATAGCATCAAAAGAAAATAGTATTGGTTCTTCAACTTGTTGACCCCTTACTACAACATTTACAGAAACATTGTATTGACCTATTTCATCAGGTGAAAAGCGAATTCTCCATGGAAAGTTGGTGGTATCTTGAATCCACTGATTGTTTTCTACATCTCTATAAAAAGGCTGGTAATAAAATCCATTCATTTGTTCTTTCTTACCTGATGGAGCAGTAAAAACAGCGCTAATAGCTATTTCATTTGGATTAAAAGGATTAATACCTCTATTACTCGTTTGTAAAAAAGCACGAATTTCATTTTCTACACCTCTTGGAACAGATAAACCTATTTCCAATTTGTGGTATTTTTTAACAATACCAACATGTTCTGTTGGCGTATACCATACCAACCGAATTTGGTTGTTATTTTTAACAAAAGAAATCGATTGTGGTAATGCATTTTGAGAAAACAAACTGCAATGAACAATTAAAAAAACTATGGTAACAAACGATTTCATTGAAGATAAAATTATTCAGTTTTTCGATTTTTTAAAGCTTCATTCAACACTCTTTGAATCTGTGAGCGTGTTCCCATAGAAATCAATTTTTTGTTTTCAGCATCTGGATATACCCGATTGGAAAGAAATACATAATTCAGTCCATTTTTTGGATCATCCCAAGCCAATGTGCCAGTAAATCCAGAGTGTCCAAAGCTTTCAAACGAAGACGATTCGTCACACGTTCCTCCTCCTTTTCCTAATACCGGCTTATCAAAACCTGCTCCTCTTCTATTGCCAGCAAATTGCACTTTTGTGTATTCACTAACCACTTTAGGTTGAAGCAACTGCACCCCACCGTAATAACCTTTGTTTAAAAACAATTGCATAATTTGTGCCAATTCTGTAGCATTGGTGAACAACCCTGCGTGACCACCTATACCTCCCAACATGGCTGCTCCAGGATCGTGCACATATCCTCGAATTAATTGCTTTCTGAAAATCTTATCATCTTCTGTTGGTGCTATTTTATTCAAATCTACTGTCAAATATGGATTGTACATAGTATGTTGCAACCCCATTTTGGAATAAATTTCGTCCGATAAAAACTGTTCAAATTTCTTTCCACTTTCTTGCTCCACAATTAATTTCACAAAATAATAACTCAAATCACTGTATAGATACTTCTTTGCTCCAAGTGATTTTGAAAGGATGTATTTACGGATACTATCTCCATAATCAGCACTGATGTATATATTTTCAGCTACTTTCATATTTTTCGCTCCATCGGAAGTGGTGCTGTAAACAGTTGGATCTAACTCATTATTGACAATCGTTTTTTTGTAGAACGGTATCCATGCCTGCAATCCCGCTTGATGTGCTAAATATTCTCTCAATTTCACATTTCCCATTGGATAATCTCCAGTTAATTCGGGTAAATAATCCTTCAATGTTTTGTCCAACGAAAATTTTCCTTCAGATTGCAATTTCATCAATGCTGTAGTTGAAGCTGCAATTTTTGTAATGGAAGCAATATCGTAAATATCATCACTCTCTACAGGTCTGTCGTTGTACTGCTGTGTTCCATAATTCTTTCTAAAGAATATTTTGCCATCCACAGCTGCCACGATTTGGCAACCTGGAAATGCTCTTACTTGAATGGCATTTTCAACAATTCGGTCAATTTCTTCCAAACGTTTTGGGTCCACACCCACTTCTTCTGGTTGAGAAAATTTAATTCTACCATTGGTTTTTGTTGTCACTCCACTTCCCTTTTCAAAACCAGTATCAATATCAACCATTAATTTACCCGAAAAAGGAATGGCTCCAAAAATTTGTTGTGCAACTCTATTTTGAACAAACTTATTGTTTTCATAGGCAACTACAACTGATTGAAACCCTTGAAAATTCAAATTTTGCGATAGTGCCAAAGGATTTCCGAACAACACAAACACGTTCTTTGTGGAAATTGAAAATTGTTTTAAAAAGTCGTTTAAATTACGTGGTATGCCATAATTATCTTTTGCTTTTACAGTTGTTGCATGAACAGTTACAACAATTTTATCAAATCCACTTGTTTGAACTTTTACACCTTTTGAAATTTCTTCAAACGAATAATTGACACGATTGATAGGTGCGTATTCATTTGTAACAGCTGTAAATTCATACGGTTTCTCGCCAATTGAAATGTGTAAAATCTTCTGACTTAAATCGCCATAAGGTAAATTATCACCGTCATTTTTTAATAAAACAGTACTTTTTTCAAACAATTGATTTTTTGCCCATTCCACTTCGCCAGTTGTATAGGATTGACCTTTAACCGGTTTTATAAAACTTTTTTCTTTTAGTTTTAAAATTTTCAAACAACGTTCATTGATTTCTTTTACCGAAATAGCTCCTTTTTCAACCTTTGCTTTGATGGCACTGATAGATGCGTCTATATTTTCAGAATACAAGAGTATATCACAGCCTGCTTCAAAAGCTTTGACTGCAACTTCAACTTTTCCGTATTTATCCGCAACCGCCTTCATGTTTAAAGCATCTGAAATGACCAATCCTTTAAATCCTAATTTTCCTTTTAAATAATCTTGTATAATGATTTTTGATAAACTACTTGGCGTTCCACTCGGATCAAGTGCCGGCACATTTAAGTGACCAACCATAACAGAACTTGCGCCAGCTTTTATTCCCTCTTTAAAAGGAACCCAATCGTCATTCATTAATTCATCCAGTGATTTTGTAACAGTTGGCAATTCCAAGTGCGAATCTTTATCCGTATCACCATGTCCAGGGAAATGTTTAATAGACGAATACACATTACTCGATTCAAACCCTTTCACAAATGCAGCCACCTGTCTTCCTACCAAACTTGGGTTATCTCCAAACGAACGAAAACCAATCACCGGATTATTGGGGTCACAGTTTACATCAGCAACTGGACTAAAATTAAATTGAAATCCTAATTCGGCACATTCATACGCCATCATTTCTGCTAATTTTTTGGATAGTTTCAAGTCATTAGCAGCTCCAATTGTATAAGCATACGGAAAACGTGCTTCTCCTTGCATACGCATACTCACTCCCCATTCTGCGTCTAAAGCATAAAACAAAGGTGTTTTTGAGGAAGCTTTTTGTAATTTTCCTGCATATTTTAAATAATTATCTTTTGATTCGGGAAACCAGATTACTCCACCAACCTCATTTTCTTTGACAATTTTCTCAATTTCATTCATGTGTGCATCGCCTTTGGCAGGATAGGCAGCAACCATAAAAAATTGAGCAATCTTTTGCTCCAACGACATTTCCGAAAGTCGCTGATCTGCCCACGATACATTTTCAACACCGTTGTTCTTATTGCTTTTCACACTGGAAAGTAGCAACGGAATACCGATGACAGTCAATAGAAATATGGGGAGTTTATGCTTCATCATTTTAGTTTTTTATTAATCGTTTTGGTGGTACCTCAAATACATGAAATGTTCGTATTTTCCTTTTATAAATTCAATTAATTCCCATTCGGTTGCCGTACGCAAGAAATTAGGATCCATATTCAAGAAATTAATAAAATCATCAAATTCATCTTCTGTTAGATTAACCACGTCGTAAGCAACGTAAGTACGCAATAATTCTTTGATAATCGAACGTTTATTGTCTTGAAATTTCCATTCTTCCACTTTACGTTTGTTGCGTTCAGTTCGAGAGAATGCCTGATACAACGCAGTAATTGGGCTTTGAATAACTTCCATACCTGTTACTGTTCGGGTTTCAATCATCACCAATGCTTCACGTTCTTCCTTTATTTGTTCCAACGTTTTTATTGGGCGCACAATAACCTCCTCAAATTCATGAGGTTTACCAATAATTGGAAATTCTTTCACAAAACGGCAATTTTCATCCGCACGCACAACAATATTGATTAAATCGTAACCCTTTATAGAGATGGTTATCGAATCGCCATTGTTGACATAGACAGAAAAGTGACCATTTGGCTGGCCAAATACACCTTTACCTGTTTTTCTGTTTACAATCATCATGTTGTAAAAAGATTGTGGGCGCAAAGTGTCATACACCTTTCCTTTAAACATAACCGATTCGCATTGTGAAAAGGTAAAAGTTGATAAAACAACGACTAATATGGTCAATAAAAATTTCATGTTGTATGTTATTGGAGCAAATTAACAAAAAAGATGCCAAAGAAAAACTTAAATTATGTTATTTAACCTGATAAAAATTAAAATTTGACATAGAAGATGTTTTTATTTCTTTGTTAAATCAATTAATCGATATTAAAATATCGCACGGTGCTTTGTTGTGTGGGGAATATCAATTTTCTAAATTTTCTACAAAGGTTTCGTCTCTACAAGACTAAAAAAGAACACCAAAACGATAAATGAATAGTGAATTTTGGCATGGAATTTGACCTACTTATTAAAAAGTAAATAAAAATGAAAAGATTTAATTTAATAGGAATGTTTATCGTAGCAATATTTATGATGAGTTGTGGAGCAAAGAAAAATAGTGACATTCATACAACACAAAATTCCATTGACTGGAGTGGTGTATATTTATCCGATGAAACAAATGACTTACCAAGTATTCAAATTACTCTTGGACAGGATAATAGCTACCAAATAACAGTATTAAATCCAGAAGGAAATCAAACAGCTAATGATTACATCAGTGGTAAATTTCAATGGAACAAGATTGGATCTTCAATTCAGTTGGACAAAGAAGTACCGTTTTATGGAACAAAAGATCTATTTGTGGGTGAAAACTATGTTTCCTTTAAAGAAAAGAACGTGACAGTTAAAAAAATACAAGTAGATGGAAATTTGACAGAAAAATATTGGAAACTGCAATCCATCAACAACAAAACAGTAACTAATAAAGATTTCATGGATACAGAACCACATTTTATTTTAAAATCTGAGTTCAATAAAGTGAGAGGAAATGATGGTTGCAATATTTTTAATGGTCAATTTTCATTGGATGGAAATAGCATAAAATTTGAGAAAATGCTTTCTACCTTGAGAGCTTGTCCTGATTCATTTGTGTCTAACCAATTGCTAAAAATACTCAACAACAACAATTTGACGTATGAGGTAAAAAACGACAATTTGACAATTAAATCAAAAAATGATACGCTAAAATTTATTGCGGTGTACCTATAAATTAGGCTATATAGAGAATCTATTCATCTAAAAGGTGTTACAAATTAAATTTGTGCACCTTTTTTATTTTCTTAAAAAGTTTTATTCTAAATAAAATACGATATTTTTTTAACAATTTGTTGTAATTTAAATATTTTTTAGTAAATATGCAACCACAATGTCAACTTTCTCGTCTTCTACTCAGATTTTAGAACTAACATTTTGCATTATGACATTTAGAAAGATTTTATTTTTTCTCGTATTTATTTTTTCAATTTCAGTAGGTTATTCGCAAATGACCGCAACATTTAATAAGACTATCAATACATTGTGTAACGGTAGTGGTTGTAACTATACTGGCCCAACAATTTTAATTAATGAAATTCAAATTGCGCCTGCCGGTACTTACGATGGCTCATTATCTGGAGATGCAGGAACAAATACAGGTAGAGGTGAATGGATTGAATTGTACAATCCAGACCAATGTAACCCTATTGACATTAGTTGTTACTATCTTGGTAACGCTGCTACGGGATCGAACGCTACCACCATATATGGTGGTGGATTTCAATTGCCACAAGGAACAGTTGTTCCACCAGCAGGGTTTTGTTTAGTTAGAGGAATCAATGCAGCACCAGTACCAGCTGCTAATTTGGTTAGTAATGGTGGAAATGTTGTTGAAGTTGTTGTTCCTGGTGCGATCACTGGAACTGGACTATGTACAGCAGACCCTGGATATTTATTTAACACCCCTAGATTATGGTTTCCAAATGCAGGAGGGTGGTTTGCTTTTTATGACAACAACGGTGTGCCTCAAGATGCTGTTAGTTGGGGAACTATATCTGGTTCAGCAACTCAACCTTGTGTTCCTCAAAACACGGGTTGTAATACTGGTGTAACATCTCTAGCAAGTTATGATAACATCCCTGCAAATCGTAAAAACTTTATTTATACAGGTTCTGTAGCAACAAATGACAACACTATTCGAAGAATGCCTGATGGTGCATCATGGGTTGTTGATCAAAAAACTACCATTGGTACACCTGGAGCATGTAATGATGCTTCCAACTGCGCAATTTCAAGTGCTTCTTCTTGTGACGGAACAGCTACTGTCAACGTAACTGGAGGAACAGCTCCTTATACCTATCAATGGAATGACTCCCAATCTCAAATGACACAAACAGCAACGGGATTATGCGAAGGAGCCTATCAAGTAATTGTAACAGATAACACAGGGACATCTCAAACGTTCTCAGTAACAATTCAAAATTACGTACCAACAGTTAGTTTTTCAGCACAAACTGCGGTTTGTAACGAAGGACAAACCGTTTCGTTAACAGGCTTTTCACCAACAGCAACAACGGGTCAACAAGGAGTATTTACAGGAACAGGTGTTACTGGATCATCTTTTAACGTGGCTACAGCAGGAAATGGGACTTTCCCTCTAACGTATCAATTTACCGATGAAAATGGTTGTGAAAATACTGCCACTTCATCCATCACTGTTAATCCAAAACCAGTAGCTTCTATTTCTGGCATTAATCCTACTTATTGTTTATCTAATAATACAATAACACCTACATTATCACCTGCTGGAGGTACTTTATCTGGGCCAGGTGTAAGTGGTAATACTATTAGCATTTTTAATGCAGGACCTGGAACACATACTATTAAGTACATTGTTACCAATCAATATGGGTGTTCGGATACAGCACAAGTATCTTTCACAGTAACGTCAACTACACCTCCTGTATTTACTGTACAAGATGAAATTTGTATTGAGGCAGCTCCGATTTCTTTATCAGGAACTCCAGCAGGTGGCGTATTTACAGTAGGTAGTCAAACAATTACACAATTTGATCCAGCACAATTTGGATTGGGCCAACACATTATTTCATACACAGTAACAGATTCTGGAGGTCAAGGTTGTTTGTCACAAACATCTGACACGATCACTGTTATCAATGGAGGAACAATCACAACAAACACACCTACGCATTTCTGTTTTGGATCACCTGACTACACGGTTGTTATTCAACCTACAGGCGGAGTATTGGCTGGAACATTGGTCAATGGAAATACTTTGGAAATAGCGAATGCAACTACTGGAAATTATTCGTTTACTTATAATGTTACAAGTTCCCAAGGTTGTGCAAGTTCATACACACATAATTTTACCATTGGAAACCCATTAACTGTTGAATACAAAACAAGTATTGATTGTTTCCAAGGAATTACATTCAATGCAACACCAGCTAATTATTCGAATTACAGTTGGACAGAAAACGGTTCTATTATCGGTTCTGGCAATCCATTGTTTTATACAGCTGAAATTGCTGGGGATCACACTTATACATTAACAGCTACAGATGCAAACGGTTGTAAGGCTATCTATACTGATTTAGTAGATGTGCCAGATGGTGTAAATGCAGAAGATTTTAATATTCCAAATGTACTTACTCCAAATAATGACGGAGTGAACGATTACATTGAAATGCCTTTAATGAATTTGGATTGTATTGAATACAAGGTATTAATTGTTAACAGATGGGGGCACTTGGTTTATGAAGCTTCTAAAACCAACCCAACATTTAATGGAAAGGATAAAAAAGGTGTGGACTTAAACGAAGGTGTTTACTTCTATAAAATTGTATCAGATGATTTCAATTGCAAAGAAGAACCATATAAATCTAAATGCCACGGTTTTATAACTATTAAAAAATAAGAATGTATTCATAAAACATACTTGACAAAACAATGAAAAAAGGAAAGGCAATTGTTGGAGTAATTTTGACTATTTTACTCATTCTAACAGGTTGTGGAAGTGAGACAGAAAACACAGACTCAACATCATTAAATGCTGAACTGAATACAGAGGTTGAAGAAATAACACCAGAAAAAGCAATTATTAAACTGTATTCAAGAACTGGTGAAATTTTTGAAGAAAAATGCGAAAGTAGGATATTGTTGTATATTAAATCTGGAATAGTTAAATCTGTAGGAATTGATTGTGAAAATGAATATACTATTTTTGATTATTATGGCGGAAATATTGATGCGTTAAAAATTAAAGGTAAAGCCTCTTTAATTGACAATTGTGGTGGTTCATCCGAAATTCCAAGTATGTGTATGGATAACGCACAATATACTATGCAATTATCATCCGATTCAACCACATTAAAATATAACGAAATGGATTATTCTATTTCAAAACTAAAATATACTTTTACCACTAAAGGTCTAAAATTATACGAAACACCAAGTTTTAGCTCAAAAATTATTGAGGAAATAAAAAGTGATAACGCAAAGATTGATTTAATTGAAGTTGGCAATCTTGAAAAGAAAGGTAACGAATGGAATGTTTGGTACAAAGTTAAATCAGCTACTAACGATGGTTGGTGTTTTGGAAATCTAAATTTCTAATTACAACCATTTTTTTATTGATAGTTAAAATGAAGATCACATCAATTAATTATTCTAGCTCTATAAAAAATGAAAAGTTAATATTCAAAAGAGAGTTTGAGTATTACTCTGATTTATATTTTCAAGTATTTATAAATCTTGCTTTAGTTTTTGCATTAATAATAAATTTAAGTGAATGGAGCAATTATGGAATCAATGGGAAATCATTTCTACTATTTTTTATAGTGTTTACAGCATACTTTAATTTTCTTTTAATAAAAAAAATAACTGAAAACCGTCTAACTAAAGTCTTCACAGACAATTCGATAGAAAAAAACAAAAAAATCATCATTGAATATTTCGAAAGAAATAATATAAACATTCAGAAAAACAGTAATAACACAATCATCGGGATAGACAATTTTGGAAGCACTGGATTATTCACTTGGAAAAAGAATTACCTCACGATTTTATTTTTTGAAAACATTATTTATTTCACATTATTTACAGAACGAAATAAAGTAAATTTTCCAAGTCTTTTTGATAGATCTAATTTAAAAAAGGATTTTATCAAAATCACAAAATGAGTTTCGGAATCCCACTATTTCATCCACTTTAAATTCAATCCATACAACAACACAAATAATCCACTTGCTAAAAGAGAGAAAATCACAATAGCATTGGATAAAATGGATGGCGCTACAAATAAATAAATTTGTGTAGAGGCTAAGAAGCTATAAATGATGTATCCATGAAAACCAATCTTTCTTCCTCTAAGCATCATTAGCACCGCTGCGGCTCCAATTAATAAAATAATGGTACTTGTAACCAAATTCAACGTGTGATGAATATTAATGGATTCTATCATGTTCATAGCACTATTCAAAATCCCTTCAGCCCAACCTATTCCTTCATCTTGCACAGAACTAATACTCTTCGAAATTTCAATTTTGTAATCGTCTATTTCATCTGGTGACATAGGACCTCTAAACAGAGCAGAAACATTATTAATCAACGACCAAGCAATGTTAACCAAACTTAAAACAGCAATTACAACCAAAAATGGTGGCTTTCTGTCTCTTTCTTCGTAATTATCAATATTATCAGTCATTTTAAATCAGAATTAAATGTTTTACAAATTGTTTACTTGTTTCTAAAAGTGGATGAAAATAGGTATCCTTATCAATGAATGGGATTACTTTTCGGTATTCTTCGTGTATTTTTTCTATTGTTTTAGAGCTTTTTAACGGACGTCTAAATTCTAACGCTTGTGCAGCATTTATCAACTCAATACCTTGAATGGAATAACAATTTTCAATCACTCGGTATAATTTTGTTGCAGCATTTGCACCCATCGAAACATGATCTTCTTGTCCATTTGATGAATCAATCGTATCCACACTCGCAGGTGTACACAATTGCTTGTTTTGACTAACAATGGAAGCACACGTATATTGAGGAATCATAAAACCAGAATTCAATCCAGGATTGGCTACTAAAAATGCAGGCAACCCGCGAGTGCCCGAAATTAGTTTATAAACACGTCTTTCCGAAATACTTCCCATTTCTGCAATAGCAATTGCCATAAAATCCATCACCAAAGCCAATGGTTGACCGTGAAAATTACCAGCAGACACCACCTCATCGTCTTCTGGGAAAACCGTTGGGTTATCCGTAACAGCATTTATTTCTCTTTCAATAATCTTTGCGCAATGTTTAAACGTATCATACGAAGCACCATGAACTTGTGGGATACAACGGAAAGAATACGGATCTTGCACATGTTCTTTGTGACGAGCAATCAGCTGACTTCCATCTAAAATTGAACGAAATTGAGCTGCCACTTCCATTTGTCCTTTTTGATTGCGTATAGCATTCACGTTTTCATTAAAAGGATTCAAACGGCCATCATACGCCTCCAATGACATTGCTCCAATCACATTAAATTGGTGCCAAAGTTTGAAACAATTAGCAATGGAATACGATGCAAAGGCACTCATAAACTGTGTTCCATTCAACAACGCCAAACCCTCTTTTGATTGAAGAACAATTGGAGTTAAATTCAACTCCGCATAAACTTCACTTGTTGCACGAATTGTACCATTATACAACACCTCTCCTTCTCCCAAAAGAGGCAAACTTAAATGAGCCAACGGAGCCAAATCTCCCGAAGCACCCAAACTACCTTGCTGATAAACAACTGGTAAAATATCGTTATTAAAAAAGTAAATCAAACGCTCAACAGTTTGCACTTGCACACCAGATTTTCCATGAGAAAGTCCCAAAACCTTTAACAGCAACATTCTTTTCACAATCTCAAAAGGAACGATTTCACCCATTCCACAAGCATGAGAACGAACTAAGTTCGACTGCAATGTTGATAAATCATCTTTAGAAACAGCAGTATTGCACAAAGAGCCAAATCCAGTATTGACACCGTAGATTAACTCTTTTGATTTTTCTACTTTTTTATCTAAAAAATCACGACATTTCTGAATTTCATTTTTAGTATCTTCATCAAGTTGCAATTTAGTTGAGTTGCTTAGAATTTCTTCAATCTCGTCTAAACGCAACCATTTTCTATCAATGATTACTGTTTTCATTTTACTGTTTTTATTAAATCTTCCAATGTATATTTCACTTGTTCACCTGAAGTCATATTTTTCACTGTAATTTCATTTGCTTGCATTTCCGATTCACCGATTAAAGCTACATATTCTGCATGTGTATCATTTGCATATTTCATTTGTTTTTGCAACTTAGCAGCCGAAGGATAAATATCGCAAGAAATGTTTTCTTTTCGCAACTGATATGCCAATTTCATACAGTAAGCTTGTTCCTTTTCACCAAAATTGATAAACAATACTTGTACTCCTTTTGTTAATGAATCTGGAAATAAATTGAGTTCTGTCAATACATCATAAATTCGATCAGCACCGAAAGAAATACCAACACCAGACATTCCACTCATACCAAACAACCCTGTTAAATCATCGTATCTTCCCCCACCACAAATACTTCCCATTTGAACGCCATTTGCTTTGACTTCAAAAATTGCTCCAGTATAATAGTTTAATCCACGAGCGAGTGTTACATCAAATTCAATTTTAGCACGATTGAGTTCCAATTGTGCAACGCCATCAAGTACAAATTCCAATTCTCTTATTCCTTCTTGTCCAATTTCACTTGTAGATAGGTATTCTTTCATTTGCTGAATAACAGAACCATTATCGCCCAACATATTGAACAAAGGTTTAATTTTTTCTATTGCGCTGGCAGCAATTCCCTTTTCTTGTAACTCTTTGATTACACCATCAATTCCAATTTTATCCAATTTATCAATAGCAACAGTAATCGCAATGATTTTTTCAGATTCTCCACATACCTCAGCAATTCCTGACAGAATTTTACGGTTGTTTATTTTGATTGTAAAATCCGAAATTCCTAATGTTGACAATGCTTCATCCATCATCGTAACGAAATCCACCTCATAAATCAATGAATCACTACCAACAACATCTGCATCACACTGATAAAACTCTTGGTATCGACCATGTTGAGGGCGATCCGCACGCCAAACAGGTTGTATTTGATAACGTTTAAACGGAAACGATAAATCATTTTGATGTTGCACCACAAAACGAGCAAAAGGTACTGTTAAATCATAACGCAATGATTTTTCGGCCAATGAATTTGCAAAACGAGCCAAATGATCATTTTTCAACGCTTCTAAATCAGCTTTTTTCATTTTATCACCCGAATTTAGAATGCGAAAAATCAAACGATCTCCTTCTTCACCATATTTACCAAGCAAAGTAGATGATAATTCAAAAGAAGGGGTTTCAATAGGAGTAAACCCATATTTCTTATAAACGAACTTTATAACATCAAAAATATAGTTGCGTCGTGCTACTTCAATTGGTAAAAAATCTCTTGTGCCTTTTGGTATGGATGGTTTTTGTGCCATTTATTATTTTTTTACAAAACTACAAAAAAAAGGTGCATACTTAGATTTTAGAGTAGATATTATATCGTTTTGCCTATTTACTTTTATTTGATGAATTGTTGTACTTTTGTGTTATGGAAGAACGCATTGATAAGCTTTTATTACAGTTAAACTTGGTTAGCTCTCGTGTAAGAGCCGAAGAAATCATTCGTAAATACGGTGTAAAAGTGGATGGAAAATTAATTACCAAAACTGGTAAAAAAGTTCCAACTGATGCAACGATTGAACTTCTTTCAGAAGAAATACCATGGGTTTCCAGAGGTGCTTTAAAATTAGTTGAAGCAGTTGAAAAATGGACATTTCCCATTGTTGATAAAACTTTTATGGACATTGGTGCATCTACTGGTGGATTTACAGAAGTGTTACTCAAAAATGGTGCTAAAAAAGTATTTTGTGTGGACGTAGGGAAGGACCAACTTCACGCTTCATTAAAAGAAGATAAACGCATTGTAAACCTTGAAAAAACACATGTCCGAGAGTTAACAAACAAACAAATTCCCGATATATGTGACGGTTGCGTTATTGATGTTTCTTTTATTTCACTTGAAAAAATAATTCCATTTATTACAAGTTACTTGGCAAAGGATGCTACAATTGTAGCACTTGTAAAACCTCAATTTGAAGTTGGAAAAGAAAACATTGGCAAAGGAGGAATTGTAAAAGATCAAACGCTGTATGCAACCGTTTTAGAAAAAATAAAACAAACTGCAAATCTAAGTCAACTGGAATACATCGACCACATCGACTCTCCTATTTTAGGTGGTGATGGAAATAAAGAGTTTTTAATGTTATTAAAAAAGATAAACTAACTTTGTAGCATGACAACGCTTCAAGATGATGTAATTTGTGCAATTGCTACTCCCAATGGTATTGGTGCCATTGGCATTATCCGTGTTTCGGGTAAAGATTGCCTAAAATTAATTCAACCCATTTATAGTAAAGATTTATCTCAAAAGAGTTCTCACACCTTGCATTTTGGTACAATTTCCGCTAAAAATGGAGAAATCATAGATGAAGTATTGATTTCTATTTTCAAAGACGGGAAAAGTTTTACAGGTGAAGAAAGTGCAGAAATAGCTTGTCACGGTTCCAACTACATTTTACAACGTGTACTTGGATTGCTTTTAGAACAAGGTTGCAGAATGGCAGAACCGGGTGAATTTACCATGCGTGCATTCTTGAATGGGAAAATGGACTTATCGCAAGCAGAAGCTGTTGCCGATTTAATTGCCTCTGAATCCAAAAAAGCACACGAAATAGCGTTGAATCAATTGCGAGGAAATTTTTCATCTGAATTAAAAGATTTACGAGAACAATTGATTCATTTTGCAAGTTTGGTTGAGTTGGAATTGGATTTTTCGGAAGAAGATGTAGAATTTGCCGATCGTACTGAACTCATGAACCTCATCAAAGAAGTTTTGCAAATCATTACTCGGTTAGAACAATCCTTTGAATTAGGAAACGCCATTAAAAACGGTGTTCCAGTTGCTATTGTAGGTGCTCCAAATACTGGGAAATCTACCTTACTCAATCAATTGTTGCAAGAAGATCGTGCAATTGTAAGCAATATTGCAGGAACTACACGTGATGTCATAGAAGAAACGCTTAACATTGATGGTATTTTATTCCGTTTGATTGATACTGCTGGTATTCGAGAGCATGCTGAAGAAATTGAAGCAATGGGAATTGAACGCTCAAAGCAAAAAATTGAACAAGCCAAATTGGTTCTTTGTTTAGCAGATGTGACCATTGCCAATAGTTTGGAAGAAGTTCGCTTGTGGAAAAAAGATTTACAAGAAAAACATCCCGATAAACGCATCATTCTGATAGCAAACAAAACAGACATAAATCCTGTTCAATTAGAAAAAAATGAAATCAGTATCAGTGCCAAAAAAGGTGTAAATATTGAAGAATTAAAACATTGGATGGTTCAACAAATAGTGCAAGGAGCTGATTTACAAAACGAGGTGATTATAAGCAATGTACGTCACCGAGATGCACTTACCAAAACACGCGAAGCATTGCAACAAGCCAAAACCGGACTCGAAACAAACATTACCGGTGATTTTGTAGCCATGGACATTCGTCAAGCGATGTACCATTTAGGAACAATTACTGGCAATATCTCCGAAGACGACCTTTTAGCCAATATTTTTAGTAAATTTTGTATTGGAAAATAGTAATTGTTTTTTTTAATCTCTCCTCTTTATTTCCAAATTGCTTACTTTTTTTGTAATTTTGTACTTTATTTCTCAACAAAGAAAGAATGGACGAGACAAAAGAAATAGACGGATCGAAAGTGCGAATTAAAAAACCGAATTGGTTGCGTGTTAAACTACCAACCGGCGAAAACTATCGTCAGGTTCGTTCTATTGTAGAAGAGCATAAATTACACACCATTTGCGAAAGTGGTAGTTGCCCAAACATGGGTGAATGTTGGGGTGCTGGTACTGCAACATTTATGATTCTTGGAAATATTTGTACGCGTTCGTGTGGTTTTTGCGCTGTTCAAACAGGGAAACCAGATGCAGTTGATGAATTTGAACCGGGGCGTGTGGCGCACAGCGTGAAATTAATGAATTTAAAACATGCTGTTATCACTTCGGTTGACCGTGACGATTTAAAGGATGGTGGTTCATTAACATGGGCACAAACAGTCCGTGCAATTCGTAAACAATCTCCTGGAACAACATTAGAAACATTGATTCCTGACTTTGCTGGTAAATGGGAAAATTTACAAAATGTCATAGATGTAGCTCCTGAAGTGGTTTCGCACAATTTGGAAACAGTTCGTCGCTTAACAAAATCTGTGCGTATTCAAGCAAAATACGACCGCAGTTTAGAGGTACTATTCCGCTTGAAAAAAGGAGGTATGCGTACGAAATCAGGTATCATGCTTGGTTTGGGTGAAACGCACGAAGAAATTATTGAAACATTAGATGATTTGGCATCTGTTAATGTAGATATTGTAACATTGGGACAATATTTACAACCTACACCAAAACATTTGCCCGTTGCTGAGTTTGTAACTCCAGAGCGTTTTGCTGAATACAGAGATTATGCCTTAAAATTAGGATTTAAATACGTTGAAAGTGGTCCGTTGGTTCGTTCTTCCTACCACGCAGAAAAACACGTAGCAGATTTGTGATTTTGATGATGTTATGACTTTTGATTACCAAGCAGTCATCTAATCACTTAATCATATTGTCAACTGTCATCTAATCATACTGTCATATAGTCAATCAGTCATATAGCCCTACTGTCCAAAGAATACCTAAAAAGATAAAAGGTAGCAATTTCTTACTACCTTAAAATTCACATCACAATATTCACAATTTTCCCTGGAACAACGATCACTTTTTTAGGTGTTTTACCTTCCAAGTATTTAGCTGCTTCGGGTGAATTCAAAACAATTTCCTCCACTTCTTTTGGTGAAAGTGCAGCTGCCAACGGCATTTTAAAGCGCATTTTACCATTAAAACTTACAGGATATTCAATGTTGTCTTCTACCAAATAAGCTTCGTTAAATGTAGGAAATGATGCTTGCGTCACAGACGTAGCTCCATTGCCCATTTTTTCCCAAAGTTCTTCTGCAATGTGTGGTGCATACGGTGAAACCAATACCAACAGTTGCTCCAATATTTGTTTGTTAGTACATTTTTGTTCGGACAATTCGTTTACACAAATCATAAAGTTGGAAACGCAGGTATTAAACGAGAATCGCTCCAAATCATCACTCACTTTTTTGATTGTTTTGTGCAGCGATTTCAAATTGTCTTTACTTGGTTCACCTTCATCCAAACGAGGCGAACCATTTTCATCCAAATTGAACAAACGCCACAATTTACGCAAGAAATTACTCACACCATTGATTCCCTTTGTATCCCAAGGTTTTGCTTGTTCCACAGGACCTAAAAACATTTCATAGCAACGCAAGGTATCAGCACCGTATTTTTCTACCAATTCATCTGGTGTTTGAACATTGTATTTTGATTTGGACATTTTTTCTACTTCGTGTCCACAAATGTAGGTGCCGTCGTTTTCTAAAATAAATTCGGCATTGGCATATTCCGAACGCCATTTTTTGAATCCTTCAAGGTCTAATTTATCGTTGTCAACCAATGAAATATCCACGTGGATTGGTGTTGCATCATTAATTGAAAGTTCAACACTAACATTTTGATTTTGCACGTTTTCTTTTATTAATTTTAATATTCTTTTATGTTCAATATTAAAATTGTTGTCACTAAATGAATAAGGGTCATTTAGATATTTTTTTAATATAGAGTATGTTATAAATATTGGAGGCATTTGTCTGGTTAACTCCATATTCAAATCTACATTTTTCTTTATATCTATATCAATTTTTTTATCCAAACTATAAGGATCTTCATTAGTGTAATAGAAAAGAGGTTTTATTCTATACACAAAACTACTTCTACCCAAAATCATTCCTTGGTTGATCATTTTTTGGAAAGGTTCTTCAAAAGGAATGTATCCTCTATCGTAAAGAAATTTTGTCCAGAAACGCGCATACAACAAGTGTCCTGTTGCATGTTCTGCTCCACCCATGTACAAATCCACATTTTTCCAGTAATCAACCGCATCTTTAGCAGCAAATGCATTGGTGTTTAACGGATCGGTATAACGCAAGAAATACCATGAACTACCAGCCCAACCTGGCATGGTGTTCAATTCCAACGGAAATACCGTTTGATGGTCAATTTTTGAGTTTTCTACCACTTTGTTGTTTGCCGTATCCCATGCCCATACAGTTGCATTCCCCAATGGCGGTTGCCCATCTTCGGTTGGTAAGTATTTTTCCACTTCAGGCAATACAATCGGCAAATGTTCTACAGCAATGGTTTGTGGCAATCCGTTTTTATAATAAATTGGAAATGGCTCACCCCAATAGCGTTGACGAGAAAAAACAGCATCACGCAAGCGGTAATTGGTTTTTCCTTTACCGATTCCTTTGTTTTCAATCGCTTCAATGGCTTTTTCAATCGCTACTTTAGCCTCTAAACCTGTTAAGAAATCACTAGCAGCAATCAAAGCATCTTTCTCGGTATAAGCTGCTTTTGAAATGTCTTTATCTTGAAAAATATTTTTTATCGGTATATTAAAATGTGTAGCAAAATCCCAATCACGTTGATCACCACACGGAACAGCCATTACAGCACCTGTTCCATAAGACGCCAATACATAATCAGCAATCCAAATATCCACTTCTGCACCAGTAAACGGGTGAATCGCTTTTGCTCCCGTAATTTGTCCCGTAATGTTTTTTACATCCGATTGACGATCTCGCTCTGATTTGAGAGAAGCAACACGCTTGTATTCAGCTACTTTATCTGCATATTCGGTAGTTGTAATCACATCAACTAAAGGGTGCTCAGGTGCTAAAACTAAGAATGTAACACCAAAAATTGTGTCAGGTCGAGTGGTGAACACTTCGATATGAGTTTTAGAGGTATCCTCCCCCTCAATCCCCCTCCAAAGGGGGAAGAAGACAGATGCTCCTTTTGATTTACCAATCCAATTGGTTTGAATGTCTTTGATAGAATCTGTCCAATCCAAGCTATCTAAACCAGTCAATAAACGTTCCGCATACGCTTTGATACGCATCGACCATTGACGCATCAATTTTTGCTCCACTGGATGTCCACCACGTTCAGAAACACCATTCACCACCTCATCATTGGCTAAAACTGTTCCAAGAGCTGGGCACCAATTCACCCAAGAATCTGCCAAATAAGTCAAGCGGTAATTTTGCAAAACAGCTTCTTTTTCTTCTTTGGAAAAAACATTCCACTCAGCAGCAGTAAAAACTGTTTCTTGATCTGTTACAGCTTGAATTGAAGCATTTCCTTCCTTTTCAAAAAGTGCAATCAAATCAGTTATGGAACGTGCTTTATCGGCTGATTTATCGTACCAACTATTAAATAATTCAATAAAAATCCACTGCGTCCATTTGTAATATTCTGGCGAAGACGTGCGTACTTCTCTACTCCAATCGTAAGAAAAACCAATTTTATCCAATTGATCGCGGTAACGAGCGATGTTCTCTTTAGTTGTCAATTCTGGATGTTGCCCAGTTTGAATTGCATATTGTTCGGCAGGTAAACCAAAAGAGTCGTAACCCATAGGGTGCAAAACGTTAAATCCCTGCAAACGTTTGTAACGAGCATACACATCTGAAGCAATATAACCAAGTGGGTGTCCAACGTGCAATCCGGCTCCTGAAGGATAAGGGAACATGTCGAGCACATAGAATTTTTCTTTATTACTATCCGTTGAAACTTTATAGGTATTGTTATCCGCCCAACGTTTTCTCCACTTTTGTTCTATCGAATTAAAATTGTATTCCATTACTACTTTGCTTGAATTTTGTGCAAAGATAGTTTTTTTTTGACTGGTTGATGTAATGACAAATTGACTTTATTGTAACGGTGGTTGAGCGTAGTCGAAACCACCGATAAAATATCGAAACCACGTCCTATTTACCTTCCTCTTTTTCTCCTCCAGACATTAAATTCACAAAATCATCCATTGAAACACGTTGGTAATCGGAAGGGATGCCAAATAAATCCTTAGAAGGTATTTTGTAATCTATCCCTTGTAATCTATGACGATACACTCCATCTTGAGTAATGGTATAATATTCTGTTAGCAAACCCGGAAAATCTTCAAAACTTGGAATGTATTTTGCCAAAATTTTCTTATTGTAGTAAAATTCCATTTGATTTTCCACATCTGGATGCGTCACCAACAACACGTTTGATTTAATGGAGGCTATACTTTTTGTTCCTTTCCCTTTTTTATAGTGGTAGTTGGACTGTTTTTGTTGAACATCCGGAATTTGTATAGCATATTTTCCATTTGGAGAATCAATCAACAAATAGGCTTTGTTTTTTTGCAAATGCTGAATCAATACTTGTGTTCCAAGAGCGTCTGTATGTGTTTCTACACGCAACAATGTGTCATTGGTGTAAATAATCATCTTGGAAGGATTGAATAAACGTGTGAGCGAAGTATCGGCAATTTCCACATTATACACCAATTTACCTATAAAAGGACTTTGTCCAAATGAATAAACGGATAAAAAAGCTACTATTACAACTATAAATTTCATACGGCTAAAGTAATTAAAAATTTACAATAGAAAATCGTGCCAAAAAAATAAGGTGCTCAAAATTGAACACCTTATCTTTAAAATTTTGTTTTCTTATATACCGAAAGCGGATTTAATCTTATCTACATAGTCTAATTTTTCCCATGTAAACAATTCCACATCTTTTTCGATTACTCTACCATCTGGTCCAACAAATGTTTTCTTCACCACTTCGTTTTTACGACCCATGTGACCATAAGCAGCAGTTTCAGAATACATTGGATTTCTTAATTTCAAGCGTTGTTCGATGAAATAAGGACGCATATCAAAAATTTCGCTCAACTTATTAGCAATTTCACCATCCGTCATGTTAACTTTTGCAGATCCGTAAGTATCAACAAACAATCCACAAGGTTTTGCTACACCAATGGCGTAAGAAACTTGTACCAACATTTCATCAGCCAATCCAGCTGCAACTGCATTTTTCGCCATGTGACGAGTAGCGTAAGCTGCAGAACGGTCAACTTTTGACGGGTCTTTACCAGAAAAAGCACCACCACCGTGAGCACCCTTACCTCCATACGTATCCACGATAATTTTTCTACCTGTCAAACCAGTATCACCATGCGGTCCACCGATTACGAAAATACCAGTTGGGTTGATGTGATACGTAATATTGTCATTGAACAATTTTTGAATTTCTTCTCGTAATTTTGCTTTAACGCGAGGAATGACAATTGTAATGATATCGTTTTTAATTCGTTTCAACATTTCTTCTTCAGAGCCAAACACATCGTGTTGTGTAGATACAACGATAGTATCAATTCGTTGTGGCACATTGTCATCTGAATATTCGATTGTTACCTGCGATTTAGCATCTGGGCGTAAATATCCGATTAACTCAGGCTCATTTCTTCTGATATGTGATAATTCTTGTAAAATTTTATGAGCAATATCCAGCGCCAATGGCATGTAATTGTCTGTTTCTTTCGTAGCATATCCAAACATCATACCTTGGTCACCAGCACCTTGATCTTCTGGATTGGAACGCTCCACACCTTGATTAATATCAGCAGATTGTTCGTGAATAGCCGAAAGAATACCACAAGAATTGGCATCAAACATATATTCAGAACGTGTATATCCAATTTTTTTAATTGTTTCACGTGCGATGGATTGCACATCCAAATAAGTCGTTGTTTTAACCTCTCCAGCTAAAACTACTTGTCCTGTAGTAACTAATGTTTCACATGCAACTTTTGATGTAGGATCGAAAGCCATGAAATTATCTATCAAAGCGTCAGATATTTGATCCGCAACTTTATCAGGATGTCCTTCAGAAACAGATTCTGATGTAAACAAATATGACATAATCTTTTATATTATAAATAAATGTGGGTGCAAAATTACTAAAAAAAACAAGATTGTAAAGTCGTAGTATTTTTATTTTTAAAATAATTCTAAATAATTTTTCTTGGCCTATTATTTGTATGTAAAAAAATATACATTTGTTTTATGAAAAAATGGATTTTTACTTGTTTTGTCGTTCTTGGTTTCATGCTTACTGGTTGCATTGAAATTATTGATGATTTAAAACTGAATATTGATGGCTCGGGTTCTTTTAAGTATTCCATTAATTTGTCTTCTAGTAAAGTAAAAATCAATTCAATTTTAGCATTAGATTCTTTAGATGGTGAACGTGTTCCTTCAAAGGAAGAAATAAGTGAAAAAATCAATAATTTTAAGTACAATCTAGGTCAAAAAGAAGGAATTAGTAATGTCATCATTGAAGAAGATTACTCCAACTTCATTTTTAAAATCAGCTGTGATTTTGAAAACCTTTCTCTTTTGCAAACTGCTATTAAACGTACAGTAAGCGACCTTGTCAAACATCAAAAAAACGAACTAGACGAACATCAATGGGTTGAATGGCACGAAAACTCATTGGAACGCTCTGTACCTCAAATTGCACTCGATCAAATAAAGAAATTAAAGCAAGACGATATTGAATTATTAAAAGACGGAACTTACACCAATATCACCCGCTTTGAGAAAGAAGTAAAAAGTTTTGACAACGATGCATCTGTACTGTCAAAAAACAAAAAAGCAGTCATGCTACGAGTGAATACGTTTAGTCTAACCAAAGATGCAAATCTGTTGCACAATAAAATCACATTGGTAGATTAAACTATTCAAAGTACTTTATTTATCGATTCTCAAATAATTTGTTCCAAAAATAGCTGGCTATCATCATCAATCATCACAATTTACTATCTTTGCAATTGCAATGATGACAGTCAAAGAAATAATGCTACCCGTTCAGGACGAGATAAATGAATTTGAAGTTCGTTTTCCTGATAGCATGAAGTCAAATGTGAAACTTTTAAATCGAGTGACACAATTTATCGTAAAGAGAAAAGGGAAACAAATGCGTCCTCTTTTTATCTTTTTGACTGCCAAAATGTTGGGCAAAACAAACGACAACACCTACGATGCCGCATCACTTGTTGAATTGTTACACACCGCATCGTTGGTGCATGACGACGTAGTAGATGATGCTAACGAAAGACGTGGATTTTTTTCAGCAAATGCACTTTGGCGGAATAAAATTGCCGTTTTAGTGGGTGATTTTATGCTTTCACGTGTTTTATTGCTTTCCATTGAACGAAAAAATATCGAATTATTGGAAATTGTTGCAACAGCAGTAAGAGAAATGAGTGAAGGAGAATTGCTGCAATTAGAAAAAGCTCGGAGTTTAGACATTACAGAGGAAGTGTATTTTGAAGTTATACGCAAAAAAACTGCTTCTTTAATTTCCACATGTTGCGAATTAGGTGCTGTTTCTGTTCAACGACAAGATTTAGCACCTCAAATGCGAAAATTTGGAGAGTTGGTTGGACTTGCTTTTCAAATTAAAGACGATATTTTTGATTACGGAACACCTGGCAATATTGGTAAGCCAACTGGCAATGATATACGTGAACAAAAAATGACACTGCCTATCATTTATGCAATCAATAACAGTGACAAAGAAACAAAAAGGGAATTGCTCAACATTGTTAAAAATCACAACGAAAGTTCAAAACACATTCAAAAAGCAATTGATATCGTCATCAAAGCAGGAGGTATTGACTATGCACACAAAAAGATGATGGAATTAAAAGAAGAAGCATTGCAACTCATTTCTTCCATTCCCGATTCTGCTGCCAAGCAATCACTCATTGGATTGGTTGAATACACAACCTTAAGAACAAAATAATAGTTTTTTTAGAATAAAAATAGAAATATGAAATACTGGTTTGTTTTATTGGCTTTATTAACTGTTGTTTCGTGTAAGAATAACGAACAACAAAAAGAAGAAGAACCAACAATTGTTGAAGATTACGAAAAAATAGAAGGAGGTCAATACCGCTCATTTTATGGAAGTAATAATCAACTAAAGATGGAAGGAGAATATGATGAAAATCAAGAACGTCAAGGTATTTGGACATACTACACGATCGATGGTAAAAAACAATCGGTAACAGAATACAAACACGGCAAAAAAGATGGATATTCTATCGTTTATCACGAAAATGGCTCCATTTATTACAGAGGTGAATACCGAAATGACGAAAAAGTAGGTGTGTGGGATTTTTACGACACTTCTACTGGTCAAAAAGTCTCATCAAAAGATTACGGATATCCAAAAGAATAATTCATTTAATTAATGAAAACAAAAACATTAAAAAAGAATAAAGTAAACGTTGTAACCTTAGGTTGCTCAAAAAATGTTTACGACTCAGAGGTAATGATGGCACAATTGCGTGCCAATAAATTTGAAGTGGAACACGAATCAAAAGAAGATGATGCAGAGATTGTTATCATCAACACGTGTGGATTCATCGATGTTGCCAAACAAGAATCAATTGACACTATTATTCGTTATGCAGAAGCAAAAGCAGACGGAATGGTCGATAAATTATACGTGACAGGTTGTTTATCCGAACGTTACAAAACTGATTTAGAAAAAGAAATCCCAGAAGTAGATGCTTATTTTGGTACAAGAGAGTTGCCTCGCTTACTAAAAACATTAAAAGCAGATTACAAACATGAATTGGTAGGTGAACGATTGCTCACCACTCCAAGTCACTATGCTTATTTCAAAGTTTCTGAGGGTTGTGACCGAAATTGTTCGTTTTGTGCGATCCCACTTATGCGTGGCGGACATATCTCCATACCAATTGAAGAACTTGTAAAGCAAGCTAAAAGTTTGGCTAACCAAGGTGTGAAAGAATTGATGTTAATTGCACAAGATTTGACATTCTACGGATTGGATTTATACAAAAAACGTGCTTTGGCCGATTTGTTAGAACAATTGGCACAAGTTGAGGGTATTGAATGGATACGTTTGCACTATGCCTTCCCTTCTGGTTTTCCGATGGAGGTTGTTGAAGTAATGAAAAAATACGACAACATTTGCAATTACCTAGATATGCCGTTGCAACATGGTTCAACAAAAATGTTACAAGCCATGCGACGAGGTACAACACGAGAAAAAACGGAAGAATTGGTCAACAAAATTCGTTCGATTATCCCCGATATCGCTATCCGTACCACATTGATTGCCGGTTATCCAGGTGAAACCGAGGAAGATTTTCAAGAAATGTACACTTTTGTAGAAAAAATGAAATTCGACCGTTTGGGAATTTTCACTTATTCTCACGAAGAAAATACGCATGCTTACAATTTTGAGGACGATGTGCCCGAAGAAGTCAAAAAACAACGTGCAGATGCCATTATGGAGTTGCAATCTGGTATTAGCTACGAATTGAACCAACAGAAAATCGGAAAAACATTCAAGGTTTTGTTTGACAAGGTAGAAGGCGATTATTTCATTGGGAGAACAGAATTTGATTCGCCAGAAGTGGACAATGAGGTATTGGTAAAAAAATCGGAGTACTTTGTACGTTTAGGCGACTTTGCAATGGTTGAAATCACCAATGCAGATCATTATGATTTGTATGGTAAAGTAGTTGACTAAAATGGAACTTTCTCCATTTAAACAGCAACTTTTATACCAATTTCAATTTGAATTTACTTCAGATCAATCCACTTGTGTTGATCAATTGGAACTTTTTTTAAAAGATTCCGCACCTTATTGTGCCTTTTTATTGAGTGGTTATGCCGGAACAGGTAAAACAAGTTTATTGGGTGCTTTTATAAAAACATTGGCACATTATAAAATCAACACAACATTGCTTGCGCCAACAGGTAAAGCAGCAAAAGTATTGAGCTCTAAAAGTTCAAAAAGAGCATTTACCATTCATAAAATGATTTATCGTCGCAAAAATAAAACAGACGATTTCAGTACCTTGCAATTGGCACCAAATTTGCAAAAAAACACCATTTTCATCGTTGACGAAGCTTCAATGATTGGCGATTATACCATGGTGGAGGGAAATGTCAACCAACGCAATCTTTTAGAAGATTTATTGGAATACGTATTTAGTGGTCAACACTGCAAACTAATTTTATTGGGAGATGTGGGACAATTGCCACCTGTTGGTTCCAACTTCTCACCTGCTCTCAATTCGGCTTATTTGTCCAACAATTTCCCTCGATTGACCTTATACACAGCACAATTAAACGAAGTGTTGCGTCAACAAAAAGATTCGGACATACTTTTAAATGCGACCAATCTTAGAAATTTTAAATCCTCTTTTTATCAATTTGAGGTTCACCCAAATGCAGATATAGCTTTGGTAAATGGGACGGAATTACAAGATTTTTTAGAACATTCTTTTTCCAACTACGGCACAGATGAAACCATCTTAATTACTCGCTCAAATAAACGTTGCAACGAATACAATAGACAAATCAGAGCACGTGTGTTTTGGTACGAAGAATTGGTTTGCAATGGCGACTTATTGATGGTTGTAAAAAACAATTACCATTGGTTGAAAGACGAGCCAGAAATGGGTTTTATTGCCAATGGTGAAACGATGATTGTAAAACGTGTTTTAAAGCACGAACACCTTTATGGCTTTGATTTTATTCGTCTATCGGTACTATTTCCAGATTACGAACAAATTGGTGAACAAGAAGTCATCATTCATTCGGAGTCATTGATGTGCGAAGGAGCTTCTTTACCGAGAGAGCGTTTAAAAGAGTTATTCTTTGAAGTCGAAAAAGATTATTTATACGAACACAACAAGAAAAAACGTTATGAATTGATCTTGGCAAATCCTTATTTTAATGCGTTGCAAGTCAAATTTGGCTACGCTGTAACTTGTCACAAATCACAAGGAGGTCAATGGGAACACGTTTTTATAGATGTTGGTTTTTTACCAGAAGATTTGGATATGGAAGAATACAATCGTTGGCTCTATACAGCTCTAACACGTGCAAAATCAAAAGTGTTTTTAGTGAACTTTCCAGAGGAGCAATTGTTAAACATTAGTTAGATAAATAGATAATTCATAGAAAAATTCGTACTTTTGTAGAAACAATAAATAGCATGGTTATGAAAAAAATAATTGCCTTTTTTGCACTTTCTACTCTTCTATTTTCTTGCGGAGGAAAGTCATCGTCTTCTACAAATTCTTATGGTCCTGTAGAAGTAGATTCTACCAAAGCTATTTCTGTTCAAGAATTTTTTAATGATTTTGAACAAATTGAAGATTCAAAAGATTATACAATAAAAGGAAAAATTGTTGAAACATGTAAAAAATCAGGTTGTTGGGTTGGTATCGATGATGGAAACAACGATGTTTTAACGGTTAATTTCAAAGATCATTTTTCCATTCCATTGGATACCAAATTGGGTACTTATGCCTATATGCATGGAACTGCTACTTGGGATTCTATTCCTGTAGCACAATTGAAAGAAGAAGCACTTGACGATGGTAAATCTCAAGAAGAAATTGATCAAATTACTTCACCTCGCTACATTTTCAATTTTGTAGCTGATGGCATTACATTGAAAAAATAAGTGGGTCCGAAAACCATCCGAATAACGATTATATTAGGAGTGTTTTCACTGCTAAGTATTTTTATTGTTCAATTTGTTTGGACCAAGAAAAATATTGCTATTCAAGAACGAAAAATTGCTATTCAAGAACGAAAAGACAGCTTGAATCTCATTCATTTTTCAGAACAAGTGCACATTGCGCTTAAAAACACATTGGATCAAATAGCGGTTGACAAATCAGATAGTTCTGACATGTACGGGGCAGTGAAACAATTAGATATTAACTACTACACCGTTGATATCAACGAAGAATTGCACCCATTTTACTTGGAAACGCTCTTAAAAAGGGAATTTTACAACCAACATGTACACCAAGATTTTCAATACGGTATCTATGACTGTTTTACCGATTCGATTGTATTTGGTAACTTAATTAAGTTTTCTGAAGATTCACTGTACAACCCAGCAACAACCGATTCAGAAAACAATTATCCCGATTTAAAATGGGAGAAAAAAGATGGTCATTATTTTACCGTCTATTTTCCAAATGTAGTGGATGAAAATGCTAAAATGGAAACAGAGGTGCTTACTTCGTGGTGGTACTTAGTATTTATTGGATTATTTCCTCTACTCTTTTTCGGCTATTCGGTCAACGTTATTTTGAAACAAAAACGGCTTTCGGATATCAAAAATGATTTCATCAACAACATGACACATGAACTTAAAACACCGATTTCAACCATTGGACTTTCGAGTGAAATGTTGCTTAAAGGTGCTATCACCGACAAAGAAGATATTCAACGTTATGCTGGTGTTATTTTTAAGGAAAATAATCGATTAAAAAATCAAGTTGAACGTGTTTTAAATATTGCCAAATTAGACAAAGAAAAGCTCGAACTTAAAAACGAAAACTTTAGTTTGCATGAATTGTTGGAAGAAGCCAAAGATATATTTGAGTTCAACCAAATGATTCACGATGGAAAAATCACACTTCATTTAGGTGCAAACTGTGATTCTATATACGGAGATGCGGTTCATATAGGCAATGTGGTGTACAATTTAATTGATAATGCCGTAAAATATTGCAAAAACAAACCCAATATTACACTTAAAACGTATAACGAAAAGAAAGGAGTTTGTCTTGAAATTGAAGACAATGGCATCGGAATGAAAAAAGAGCATTTAAAAATGATTTTCGACAAGTTTTATCGTGTTTCAACAGGTAATATTCACGATGTAAAAGGATTCGGACTTGGTTTGTACTACGTTGGATTAGTCATAGAAGCGCATCATGGCACAATTGATGTGAAGAGTACGGTAGGTAAAGGAAGCACATTTAAAATCTGGCTACCTACTTGCAACAAATAAGAGTCAGTTAAGTTCGTTGTGTTTTTTCCTATAGAACAAAATTATAGGATAATTCAACTCCTACGGAGTTGTGTTTGAGATTTGTTTTATGTACCTCGAACAGTGTTCGAGGTTACAAAGGTTTAACTCCATACGGAGTTGTTGGGATACTTCATGAAATTCAGGAATACTTTAAATAATTAGAAATTACTTCAAAGAATACAACTGTGTTAACTATGAACAAGCTTTTGCTTGTCCATAGTATTAAACCCTGAAAATAAAGAACGCTGTATGTGTTCAACACTTGATAAATCCATTTGAATTTTAAAGAAATCATCTTTAGTAATATAGCATAATCGACTTGCACAGAGGATTAAATTAGATGCATATTCGCAACTTTCCCCTAGAAATTATTTTAAAAATTATTTAGCAGAAACAAAGCCCTCCCAATAAGATTTCTCCGATAAATCGGAGAAATGACGAGAATTTAAGTGGTAATTTGGGGGATAAGCTCGAGCCAAGCTCGCACTTATCCCCTTTCAACATCATTATAATGCCGTCATTCCGATGACGAAGTCGAGGAATCTTATAATTCATCAATCAATACTTTGATTTGGAGAAAGAAACGGATAAGCATTTTAAATTATTTAGAATTATTCTAAAAATATCGTCATTTTATAGAATTAACTATAAAATCTATGTAATTTTGCACCATTCATTATGATACAGTTTAAGAAAGTAGCGTTTTATACCTTGGGATGTAAGCTTAATTTTGCTGAAACATCTACCATTTCCAGATTATTTGAAAATGCTGGATTTGCTAAGGTTGAGTTTGAGGATACACCAGACATTTATGTCATCAACACATGCTCTGTTACAGAAAAGGCAGATAGCAAATGCAAGCAAATTGTAAAAAAATGCTTAAAGATTAATCCTAGTGCATTTATTGTGGTAATTGGCTGTTACGCTCAATTAAAACCTGAGGAAATTGCTAAAATTTGGGGAGTTGACTTGGTATTGGGTGCCAATGAAAAATTCAATATCTTAGACTACGTAGATGAATCTTTGGAAAAGAAAGAAAAAGCACTTGTTTCATTTGAAAACATAAAAAAGACCAAAGAATTTGTTCCTGCATTTTCTTTTGGAGATAGAACACGTACTTTCTTAAAAATACAAGATGGTTGCGATTATTTCTGCACATTCTGCACCATTCCATTAGCACGTGGAAAAAGCAGAAACGCAACAATTGATCAAACCGTTATTCAAGCGCAAAAAGCAGCTGATGAAGGTGCAAAAGAAATTGTATTGGCTGGTGTAAATATTGGCGATTTTGGTCAGGGTGGTGAAGAAAATTTCTATGGTTTAATTCAAGAATTGGATAAAGTAACTGGTGTTGAGCGCATCCGTATTTCTTCAATAGAACCAAATTTATTAAGCAATGAAATTATTCATTTTTGTTTAGAAAATTCACAAAAATTTGTGCCACACTTCCATATTCCACTACAATCGGGCTCTAATAATCAACTCAAAAAAATGCGTCGTCGGTATTTGCGTGAAGTATTTGAAGACCGCATCAAAACGATTAAAACTCATGTGGATGATTGTTGTATTGGTGTGGACGTAATTGTTGGCTTTCCTGGCGAAACAGATGAAGATTTTGAAGAAACAGTGAACTTTATCAAAGAATTACCCGTATCGTATTTGCACGTATTTACTTATTCTGAAAGAGCAAATACAACAGCTATAAAAATGGGCGATTCTGTTCCTATGAATATTCGTCACGAAAGAAGTAAGCGTTTACACATCTTATCGGACAAGAAAAAACGTCAATTTTACGAAGAAAACGTGGGTAAAACCAAAGATGTATTGTTTGAAAATGACAACGACGAAGGATTCATGCACGGTTTTACAGACAATTACGTAAAAGTAAAATTCCCTTACGACGAAAAACTATCGAATACGGTTCACAAAGTCCAATTAACAGAAATTGACAGAGACGGCGTGATGAAATGTGAATTGGTGGATTGATTACTCCTCAACCACCGTTAAATTTGCAAATCTCAACAACAACGTCTTTGCACCATGATGTGGAAAGAAAATCGTAGCTTTTTTGTCAGGGCCTTGTCCTTCTAATTTTGTTATTTTTCCCTTTCCAAAACGTTCGTGTAGTACATTATAACCCACTTTGTATTCGGTTGTAGTGGATTTATCTCCATCACCAGCTGATGAAAGTGGTTTTAAATTGCGTTGAGAAATGCTATGAGGAGAAGGCGTTGGTGTATTCAACGATTTATTTAAACCATTTCCCGTTCCACCGAATCCACGACCAACACTCATACCACTCGAAAGTGAGCGACCTTGTCCTCGTTGCGGAGCTTCATGGTGTAAAAATTTGGCATCTATCTCGTCAATAAAACGACTTGATTCAGAACTAGTTACACTTCCCCATTGAAAACGAGTTGCTGCATAAGACAAGGTGCAAGACTTCATTGCTCGTGTAACAGCGACATAAAACAATCGGCGTTCTTCTTCTGTTTCTGTTCTGGATTGCAACGCCATTTGTGATGGAAATAAATTTTCTTCCAATCCAACCAAAAAGACATGTGGAAATTCCAATCCTTTACTTGAGTGAATCGTCATCAACGACACGTAGTTTTTATCATCTGCATCCGTAGTATCTGCATCGGTCAGCAAGGCTACATCAAGCATAAATTCAGAAAGCGATGCAAATTCATCTACCTCTTCCTTTGAATCAGTAAATTCTTTTAACCCGCCTATTAATGCCTCAATGTTTTGATAACGTTCAACTTCTTCTGGACCTTTTTCTTTTTCGTCGTACAATTCTTTTAAAATTCCACTTGATTTTGCAATGTGCTGACCCAATTCATACGCATTGAGCTTATCCAACTGAGCTGCAAAACTTTTAATCATTGTGGCAAATTCCTCAATTTTTAATCGAGCACTGTTATTAATTTGCACCGGATATTGCTGAAAATTAGTAATCAAATCCCAAATTGGAATACCGTAATTGGTAGAAGCTATCACGATGGTTTCGATGGTAGTTTTACCAATTCCTCGCTTTGGATAATTGATAACACGCTTAAACGCCTCTTCATCACGGTGATTAGACGTTAAACGAAAATAAGCCAATAAATCCTTAATTTCCTTGCGTTGATAGAACGAAATACCTCCATAAATTTTATATGGAATATTCATTTTACGCAAGGCCTCTTCAAACGATCTTGATTGTTTGTTGGTACGGTATAAAATAGCAAAATCACTGTATTCTGCGCCTTCTTGCGTTTTGATATCATAAAGACGGTTTACAATTTGCTTTCCTTCTTCATTATCAGTCAGCGTGCGGATAACATTCAACAGTTGACCTTCTCCATTTTCTGTCCAAACCTCCTTTTTGATTTGATCAACATTTCTAGCAATTACACTATTTGCAGCATCCACAATATTTTTGGTGCTTCGATAATTTTGCTCCAGTTTAAACAGTTTAAAATCGGGATAATCAACTTTGAAATTAAAGATATTTTGAATATTTGCGCCCCTAAACGAGTAAATACTTTGAGCGTCATCACCAACAACACAGATGTTTTCGTAGGCAGCTGCCAACATTTTCACGATGGTGTATTGCGCAAAGTTAGTATCCTGATACTCATCCACCAAAATGTATTGGAACTTTTGTTGGTAGTAACCCAATACATCTGGAAAATCACGCAAAAGCACATACATTTTGTACAATAAATCATCAAAATCCATTGCACCGGCTTTAAAACAACGCTCCGAATAGGCTTTAAATATCCGTGCTAATTCAGGCCGACGAGCCATTCTATCTTCGGCAAGTATTTCATCATTTGCTAGGTATTCATCTGCAGAAATTAAATTGTTCTTGGCAGCAGAAATACGGTTCAAAACCATACTGGGTTTATAGACTTTATCGTCCAATTTCAACTCTTTGATGATATCTTTGAGTAAACTTTTGGAATCTTGCGTGTCGTAAATTGTAAAATTGATTGGGTATCCAATTCGTTCTGCGTTGAAGCGTAAAACACGTGAAAAAACAGAGTGAAATGTTCCCATTGTGAGGTGTTTTGCTTCGCTTGCACCATAATAACCCATTGCACCAGAAGCACCAATTTTTGCAATACGTTCTTGCATTTCTTTTGCTGCTTTATTGGTAAATGTAAGTGCTAGGATATTATATGGATCAATTCCTTGTTCCATCATATAGGCAATGCGGTAGGTCAAAACCCTCGTTTTACCAGAACCTGCTCCTGCAATGACCATCGTTGGTCCATAAATATTTTCAACAGCTGCTCGCTGGCTTTGATTCAATTCGTCTAGGTAACTCATCAAAAATTAAAAAAGTATGTAAAACATGTGTTTAATCGCAGGAACAACAAAGTTAACAACTATTTTGCAACCAAGCAACTCCAAAAAAAATTAAAACAAGAATATTATTAACAATTAACGTTGACCAAAACATGAGGTAATACCCTACTGCTAACCTAGATATAAACGGAAATGCACGCATCCGAAACGTACAAGCGGCTACACCAAATTCTATTTTGAAAAAGGTTTAAGCATGAATATTCATGCAACAATTTAAACTATTCATCTAGAAGCACAAAATATTCATTTATTGATTTTTTTTCGAAATAATAGTTTAAATTTGGTATATTGGTTTTAAAAAAAGGAGATGAAAAAACAAATACTGCCCTTCCACCTCCCGTAATATAAATTCTGAATCCTATATCGCGGCAAAGGTAATACATTAGAAGTAACGTATTTACTAAAAAAATGTTAAAGTTTAAAAGACCTCCTCGGAGGCAAGCCCTTTCCTGTTTTTGGCTTTAGTAGTTTTAGAAAGCAGAGTGATTTTTGATTTAAAACAATTATTAATAATTTGAATCATATCAAATATATAGTGTTCTTTTTACTATTTTCTGTCTTTAGCTTTGGACAGCAAAACCTTATTCTTAATGGTAATTTCGAAGAATATTGGGAGTGCCCAGATGCTTTAAAAGAAATAGCAAAGTGTAAATACGTTTACAATCCATGTATGTCACCAAATTGGCAACCGCCACAATGGGAAAGTTCTTCGGATTATTTTAACGCTTGTTCCTCCAACCCCAATGTGACACCTACAACAGGATTAGGGTCGATAACACCTAAAAGTGGAGATGGTTATGTTGGACTCTGTCACTCAATACAATTTGGAGATTATAAAGAATACATCCAACTTTCATTTTCAGAAGAGCTAAAACCTTTTGCTATGTATCATTTTTCTATTTTCGCATGTGTTTCATCGGCAATAGGATGGACTACGGATTTTTTTCATTTTAAATTTGCAGATACATTACAATATTTCAATACTTTTTTGAGTGATGTGATGACTCCTGATGTCGTGCTATCAAATTTAGATCTAACGGACTCCTCTAAATGGGTGGAACTTAGTTTTGATTATATAGCACAGGGTGGAGAGAAATACATCATTATTGGAGATTTTAATAAAAATTCAAGTAATGATTCTTTTCAGGCTTTCCAAGGCTCTGATAGCATGTCTGGTTATGAGGCTTATTTTCTATTTGATGATGCTTCTATTACTCTGATAAAAGAAGCTGAACCTATTACTTTTTCAAATGTTTTCACTCCAAATGGAGACGGTGTAAATGATACGTTCGAACTATTATCAGGAAAAAATCGTGTAGAATTACTAGTTATTCTAAATCGTTGGGGAAATACAGTTTATGAATCAACTAGTAATTTCACTTGGAATGGTAAAGATAAACAAGGGAAAGAGTTACCCGAAGGTGTTTATTTTGTGAAAATTATTGGGTTTATTGAATTTGAAGGTAAAAAAGAACACTATCAAGGTATGATTCATCTAATACGATGAATTATGAAAAAAATAATTACAATTGTTTCAGTTATCATGATGACTGGTACAGCGATAGCTCAATGGTGGCCTACTGGCACATTGTTAAATAGTGGCGGTAATTTTTTAGGCACAAGTGCTATTTACAATGCACCCATCAACATCTTCACCAACGGCATCAATCGTGCTCAATTCACCACAGGCAATGCCTTAACCTCGTTGGTTGG
>JAMLHA010000005.1 GCA_023957475.1 Crocinitomicaceae bacterium
AAAATAGAATACAAAAATGCTTTTGTTCATTTTTTAACACAATTATTTTACTTTAAATGATCTAAAGTTGGTAGCGCACTTGCAACTTCTTAACGCTTCGCTAAAGTTGCAATGCGGTCTGCGACGCTTAAAAAACTTTATTATGGCAAAATCATCCATTCACTTCGATGCTGTTAAACCAGCATCTGAAGCTCATAATTACCGAAAACAGGAATTGGATTATCTGATTCCGGAACTAAAAAATAATTTTGAAAACTGGTCTTTATCATCCATTGACGCCAAAACCAAAGAAATTTCTAAGTTATGTAAACAGATTTCTGGAAGAAAACTTCAGAAAAATGCTGAACCAATAAAAGAAGCAGTTGTCAATCTTAATTCAAATCACACAATGGAGGATTTGAAAAGGCTTGGAAATGTTCTAAAAGAACAATTCGGAATGGAATGTTTCCAGATTCATATTCACAGAGATGAAGGACATAGAGATAAAAATACGGGAGAAATAATCATCAATCACCATGCGCACATGCTGTTTGATTGGCAAGACAAGAAAAAAGGAACAATGCTTCGGTTGAAAAATCATGACCTGAGCAAAATTCAAACGGTTGTCGCTAACGCTTTAGGAATGGAAAGAGGTGAAATGCGAGTTAACTCCAACCGTGAACGGCTTGAAGCCATTGAATTTAAAGTATCCAAAGCGGAAGAATACCTGAACGAAGTGAAGCAAGAAGCAAAACAGGTTTTAATCGATATGGTAGAGCTAAAGCAAGACAAAAATGAACTCCAGCAGCACTTGACTGATTTGGAGCAAAAAAAAAATACAGTCAGAGAAAGAATTGAGGCAATTAGAAGAAGAAGAGAAAACAGAAACAGAGAAATTGATGATCGAATCAGAACAAAACTACGAGGCGAAAAAAACGGGATTTTTGAGTGGTCTGTTGAGCAGAACAAAATCGACCAACTCACAGACCAAGAGCTTGAAAGAGCAGTATTTCTCATTCGTCAAGATATTAGAAAAACTGAATCTGAAATTAATTACTCAACGATTCTTCGAGAAAATGAAAGGACAATCTAATGCTTACCAGCTCGAACGAGAAGAACTCTCAAGAAAGAAGCACGACTCTGAGAAAAAAAATCAAGGTAGAGAACTATAGAAAAATATGGAAGTGTTTTTTCTTCCTAAAGCGGTTTTTTGGTGAAAATAATTGGAGGAACACCCTTCATTATTTTAGAAATATCTATTTTGGGGATATTTATCTTTTATCATTCATTTTCATATATTCAAAAAAGTCAACAAGTGTCATCCCAAAATGATTAAGAATTTTCATAAGTGTCAGTAAAGTAATATTCTGACCATTTTCATAAGCACCATATTGAGAGCGGGACATTCCAATATCATATGCTAGATGATCATAATTAGAGTAGCCTTTTTCAATACGTAAACGCTTTAGAGCAGATGAAATTTGTGTCATCTGCTCTTTTTGATATTCTTCTATATTTTCTTCTTTTTTCATGTATCCAAAAGAAGATTAAAGCCTATTAAAATACCACCTATTTAAAATTAGCCTGCTATAATTGTCTTTTTATTATATTTGAACTCAAAAAGGTACAATGAGAACCATATTTTTCATATCGATTATTGCTTTGACTTTTGTTTCTTGTCAAAAACGAAAGGAAATCAAAGAATGGAAAAAGAAAGAAGGAGGCTATTTCTCTGAAGAGAGTTATTTGATTTATCAAGATCAAGACTTCACGCTTGAATTCAATGAAGTAAATATCAATGCTTCCGGAGTAACATTGTTTTCCAGTACTGAAAATTCTCGCTCCGTGAATTTTAGTGTTTATCACAAATCTCATAATGAGAACTCCAATTACCAATACAGACTTCAATTTAGTTCCATAACAGGGTTTGAAATTACCTCACAAGGAGCTACTAACCAGCAGATATCGTTTGACCAATTTACAGCGGGAAGAGAATTTTATTTATCGTTCAACGGTAACAATTTAACATTTACGATTATTAACCCTGATGGAGCAATAGACAATTTGTTGTTTCAAAAAAAGTAACCAAAATCTAAACTATAAAATATGAAAATGAAAAATCTACTTGGACTGATTGTACTATTTATGTCAGTTATGTCTTATTCACAAGATTGTGAAATGATTGTAGAAGAGAACAGAGTCTTAAAAACCAAATTAGCAAGTATAATCGATACAACACAAAATGCCCGGATAAAGTCATTTGATCCACATTTTAAAGTAGAAGTGAGTAGCGTAATTGGGTATAAGGAACAACAAGCAGTTGAAATTGTATTTGTGATTTCACACGACAAAGTACATCAGCAAGTTTGTCTTAATTTTAGTTCCAAAGATTTGAAAGCATACGATGAACAAGGAAACGTTTATGATACTAGCCATGGAAAGATTGGATCTCAACAGAATATAAATAATGGATATGACTCTTACGTATGTGATAAACTCCCCACTGGAATTCCAGTCAAATCTGCCATCCGATTAAGAAAGGTTTTACCTTCCGTTGAAATAATAAAGAAAATCATTCTGAAAATTGGATATAGAGACTCTGATGGAAATCAATCGTATCATTATGGGATGATTGAATTTGACAATCTAAAAATTACTTGGAAGTAAAATTCTATGATTACCCGAAAAGGAGTTATAAAAAGGTTACAGCAATTCTTTCATTTCGATATCCATAGCAGTACATAGTTTTATCAGCCAAAGATACGAGGGATTGTATTGTCCTTTTTCAAGTCTTGAAATTGTGGATTCAGAAGAACCAAACTTATCAGCAATTTCTAATTGCGTTAGTCCCTTTGAAAGTCTAATTTCTTTTACTCTTTTTCCTAGTTTGTCTAAATTAGAATCTTGTCTCATAGGGCAAGTCTAAGAATAAAAATCTCTGACAGACTTGACCTATAAGTCAAGTTGTTTTTATATATTTACATAAAAACTGTATGAAAGAGAATATTATACATTTGATTCAGGATGATATTAAGATCTCAAAATTGATAAGTAATCTTCAAAATTTGGGTATATCAGCATGCAATTATTACTTGAATAATTCAAGGGTTATATTTAACTTAATGGGCATTCCGATAGAAGAAGAAACACAAGACTTATATCATAGAATGATTGAATTAGGATCCGATGCTGGAGAATCTAATTCATCTTCTAAGAATGTAGAAGAATTAGCAGAAGACATCTATAGCTTTCTCAAAATAACGGAAATGAAACTAAAATAAATATACACTATGGCTTCAAAAACAGACGATTTATTAGCGACAAGACCAGGGAAGTATGTAGCTGATTATATAGATGATGTATATATCGATTACTCCTTTGGTCTTGATTTAACAGGGAGATTAGACGAATTGATGGAAGAAGCTATTGATATAGAAAACTCTATTGTTCGTCCTGTCGAAATGGAATTTTTCAAGAATAATCCTTTACCACATTCTGACAAGATTAAAAGAGAGTACAATACACTTATGCTGGAAACAAAAGAAAGGGTGAATCATGAACTTCGTTTGCTTATTGATGCAGAGATCGAGGTGTGGAAGACGGTTAAGAATTAATTTGTTCAAATACCTTTCCTTACTATTTGGCGTTAATACATTGGAATTAAAACAAAGATATGAGAATTGAGTTCAATGAGTTCAAGAAGAATGTTAGTTTATTCAATCAAAGATCCGCAATTCCAAATCGTTTTAAGTAATGCCAAACTCACGTATTTACACCTAAACACCTAAGTATAAATACGCTGTTTTAACATCAGCCATAAACTGTATTTCAAAATTTAGTAGCATTGTAACAGAATCAGACTATCAATAAAAGTATAAATAGCACATGTTTTTGATTTAAAATGAGAAATTCTCTCATTTATTTTAATTATTTAGTTGAATTTTGTATCTTTGAGAAAATTTCTCATATTATGTTAATAGAATTCTCAGTAAGCAATTTTTTATCATTTAAGGATAGAAACACTCTAGACCTTACTGCTACCAGTATTAAAGAATATGAAGATTCAAATCTTTTCTCTTTGGAAAGATATGATTTGTTGAAAGGTGCAATTATCTATGGTGCAAACTCCAGTGGTAAAAGTAATTTTATCAAAGCAATGTCCACCATGAAGCGAATCATTTTCGAGTCATTTGAACAATCTTCTACTTCGGAATTAGACATTACACCTTTTTTGTTAAGTACAGAAACTGAAAATACTCCGACACTCTTTGAAGTTGTTTTTGTTATTGACGAGGTACGTTACCGTTATGGCTTTGAAGTCAGTAATACAAGAGTAGAAGCAGAATGGCTGTTTGAAGCAACAAAAAAACTGGAAAAACCTTTGTTTTTGAGAGAAGCGGACGGAATTGAAGTAATGAAAGCCTTCCCGGAAGGAAAGGCATTGGAATCACGTACAAGACACAATGCTTTGTTTCTGTCAGTTGTAGATCAATTCAATGGAGAGACAGCAAAAAAAATCATGCACTGGTTCAGTAACTTTAATACCATTTCAGGATTGAGCCATGAAGGATATAAGAGCATTACATTTACAATGCTCGAAAATCCGGTAACAAGTCCCGTTCTGAAAAAATTCTATAAAGAACTAGATTTAGGGTTTGAAGATATATCAATTTCCCAAAAACCATTCGATCCGAAAGAACTTCCTGCCGACATGCCGGAGGGATTAATAAAACAATTAATTACCGACTTGGAAGGTGCTTTTAGAATGGATATCAAAACAGTTCACAGCAAATATGATAATAACCATAACAAAGTGTGTGAGGTAGAATTTGATATGAGGGCTCAGGAATCATCCGGAACAAATAAATTATTCAACATTTCAGGTCCTGTATTCGATGTACTACACGATGGAGGAATTTTGATTGTAGATGAATTGGATGCCAGTTTACACCCCTTATTGACATTGGCAGTCACAAAACTGTTCAATTCAAAAGAACTGAACCCGAAAAATGCACAGTTGATTTTTGCAACACATGACACAAATTTATTGAACTACGGACATTACAGAAGAGACCAGATTTATTTTGTAGAGAAAGATCAGTACGGAGCATCTGAAATTTATTCTCTGGTAGAATACAAAGAAGAAGGAAAAACAGTCCGTAAAGATCGTTCCTATGAAAAAGACTACATCGAAGGTCGATACGGTGCAATCCCGATAATCGGTAACATTTCAAATATTATTCCCACATGGCAAAAAGAGTAGAAATTTCGAAAGACAGGTTACAGCGTTTTTCGAGAAAAGACTCCAAGCGAAAAGTCAATACCCGGAATAAACGCAAATATTACCTCATCGTATGCGAAGGTACCAAAACCGAGCCTAACTATTTTGAAGCATTGAAAGAAGATTTACCGAAAGGTGTACTAACTGCTTATCAAATCGACATAGAAGGAACCGGCAGAAATACACGGTCATTGATCACTGAAGCAAAACGAATCAAAGAATCTTATCAGTATCAAACAGGTCGCCCGATAGACAAACTTTGGGTAGTCTTTGATAAAGACAGCTTTACGGCAAACGATTTCAATAGTGCCATACAACAATGTGATACCAGTGTTCCGAAAATTGGTTGTGCATGGAGTAATGAAGCATTTGAATTGTGGTACTTACTACATTTCAATTACTACAACACACCTATTGACAGAGCGAAATACCAAAAGCTGATAGAACAAAACTTACAGCCAAAAGTTGGTAAAGCATACCGCTATCAGAAAAACAGCAGGGAAATGTATCAGCTGTTAAAGCAACACGGAGATCAGGAAATGGCTATCCGCAATGCTGAACGCTTGACTCAACTATATGAAGGACAAAAAGATTATGCTAACCAAAACCCATGTACAATGGTGTTTGAGTTGGTGAAGGAATTAAAAAAGTTAAAGTAAAGATATTTATATATGGAATTTACAGAATATCAAAAGAAAGCAAGTAAAACAATCCAAGACTATGCAAAGGGTAAGGAAACAAGTGCACTTATTCCTTTCTTGGGACTTATTGGTGAAGCAGGTTCAGTAATATCAGAGTTAAAAAAGAGTCTGAGGGATGGTGATGCGTACACAAATTACAACAATAAATTAAAAGAAGAACTAGGTGATGTTCTTTGGTATATATCAACAATTGCAACTCAATACAACATAGATCTTGAAGATGTTGCAAAAACGAACTTGGACAAAATTCTTGACCGATTTGATTCATCATATAATGACTTCATTATTTACGACGAAAACTATCCAGAAGAAGAACAGTTTCCAAGAGAATTTGAGGTTGTTTTTGAAGTAATCAATCAAAAAGGAAAAGAAAAAGTAAGAATAATTGATAAAAATTCTGGGAAACAGTTAGGAGATGATATTACAGACAATTCACATCAAGATGATGGGTATCGATTTCATGACATTTTCCATTTTGGATATGTTGCATTTTTAGGTTGGTCTCCTGTTGTTAGAAAATTAATGTGTATAAAAAGGAAAAGCAATAATCAGGTCGATGAAGTTGAAGATGGAGCACGTGCTGCCATAACCGAAGAATTGATAAGTCTGTACATATATAATTACAGTTTGGATCATCAATTATTTAAGTATAGTAGTAGCGTTGATACAGAAGTTTTAAAAACAATTCAAAAACTTGTAAGTGGAATAGAAGTGAGTAATTGTACGCAAAAACAATGGGAAACAGCAATCATTAACTCATATAAGGTTTATGACGAATTACGCAAACACAATGGCGGACGTGTTCTGGTAAGTATAAAAAACAGAAAATTAATTTATTTAGGAAAAAATTAAGACATGGAAGGAGTAAACCGCGCCAAATTAGTAGAAAGATTGACAAGGCTCTTATCGGAAAACAAAGAAAAAGATGTGCCTTGTATTTTTATCAGTTATCAAAGGCGTGACGAAGATTACGCAGTAGAAGTTGCTAGTTATATAAAAGATCATCAAATTGACGTCTTTTTTGATTTGGATGATATTAATCTTAAAAAGAGCAGAGATCCGAAATCTGTTACAAATTCAATAACTAGTGGTCTAAATAAATCAGATTATATGCTTGTCATTGTTTCACCTAGTACTTACAATTCTCCTTGGGTTCCTTTTGAAATAGGTTATGCCTATGAAAATATGGAAGAGAAAATGAAAATACTACGACATAAAGATTTACCAAAAACAGGATTACCAGAATATCTAAAAACTAAAGAAATATTGAATGGAACTCAATCTTTAAATCGGTTTTTAAATAGCGTAAGAAATAGCTTCTTTGTTTATGAATCAGTTCAAGAAAGAGATTCTATTAAATTATTCAGCAGTTCTAATCCTTTATCTAATTATTTATCTAACGAATGAATTTTACAAGCCCACTATCTATATACATAATCTGGCATCCATCTTTTAAAGAAGGAAAAGAAATTGCTAATTCTTTATATTCATTATTCTGCCGAGACTACAACAAACCTCTCAATAAAACTTTAGGAATCCCTGTCTACTTCAGATCAGAAGTATTTAAAGACTCAAAAACACCTAAAAATATAGATTTTAATGAGTCTGAGTACAATGCAATAGTGCCATTAATAAATGAAGATTTCACATTAGATGAACAATATAAAGAATATTTAGAGAATCTTCTAAAAGACTGTTCAGCAAGTAAAGGAAAATCAAAAATTTATCCAATTGCATTAACAAAAGGAGCATATACATTTTCAAAAAGTTTGGCTGAAATTAATTTCATTCGTGCAGATAAAATTGAACAAAATATTTGTTCACCTGATAATAACCGTCAAACAAAACTGTATTCATTATTAAAAATTTCCTTACTACATGAGTTTTGTCGTTTGTTATTAAATATGAAAAAGGCAGTTGATGAAGTTGAAACATTAGATCATTCAAATCCCCCAGTTAAATTATTTATTAGCCATTCGAAGCATGATGAATCAAAATATGATGCTCTGAAATTTCGGGATTATATAAATTCTGAAACACAACTTAAAACATTTTTTGATGCGAATGATATTGCATATGGATCTAATTTTGGTGAGGAAATAAAAAAAGCAGTAAAGGAGTCCGCATTAGTAGCTTTTCAATCTGATAGTTACTCAGAAAGAGAGTGGTGCCGAATAGAAGTCTTAACAGCTAAAAAAGTTGGGTGTCCGGTCGTAATTGTAAATGCGATAAAAAATGGAGAAAAACGTATATTCCCTTATATGGGAAATTATCCGTCAATTCGGTTTAATGAAAATTTTGATGAAATAATTGGACTTACACTGGAACAAGTTCTTTATAATAGCTTTACCAGAAAATTACTTGACAACATTACCGATTTATATCGTATCTCTGCTCATTCTATTTTATCTACTTATCCGGAACTATACACCTTCATTCAACTAAAGGAGCGCAGCATAGATACTGATTCAGAGTTTAAATTAATTATTTATCCAGACCCTCCGTTAGGAACAGAAGAATCAAACGTATTAAATGAACTGGATGATAATTACCATTTCATTACACCAACTACCTTACCTTCAATTTTATTAAACAAATGAATCAAGAAATAAACATATCAAATCAATCCGCAGATTCGGGTTTCAGTTATTCAATTATTAAAACGAAAGAAGAACTAGTAAATAGAAAGATAGTTCTGTCTAATAAAAGGATAGGAATATCTATTTCCGAAAGTGAAAATCTTAAAGAATTAGGATATGATTTACCTCATTTAAAAGATGTAATAATTGAAACAGCACGATATATCTTATCACTTGGTGGTTCACTGGCGTATGGTGGAGATATGCGTAATGGTGGGTTCACTGAACTTTTTTTTGATTTACTAAACCACTATAAATTGTCAGATCACGATAAACCTAGTGAAAGGTTTTATAGCTTTTTATCTTGGCCATTGTCATTGGAATTATCTAAACAACAACAATCTGATTTAATTAATCATGTAACATTTAAGAAGGTTTCACCTCCAAGTGATATTAATATAGAAAACAAAGAGGAATTTTTAATCCCTCAAGGAGTTCCAAACTTATATATTTGGACAAGGTGTTTGACGGAGATGCGTCAACAAATGGAAACTACATGTGATGCTAGAATTTTTATCGGTGGGCGTTCAAAAGGATTTAAAGGAAAATATCCGGGGTTATTGGAAGAACTTCTAATAGCTATAGATTATAAGCATCCGGTATACCTTGTGGGGTCTTTTGGAGGGATCGTCAACACCATAATTGATGTCTTGAATGATGGTAATACTGCTGATTTGTCAAATGATTTTTATAAGTCTGACACAAATTATCAAGAGCTTATTTCCTACTATAATAGTCAAAATACTGATTCTTCAATAGATTATGATGTTACAAAGAAACAAATTCAAGAATTAGGATGGAAAGGAATTAGCGAACAAAATGGATTGACAATTAGTGAAAATAAACGACTAGCTACAACACCACATATTAATGAAATTGTATATCTGATCCTAAAAGGATTAACAAATATATTTTCGAATAAATGATTGAGACAAAAGAAAAAATAGTGATGTTTCATCTTCAAAAAAAGAATCAACTGAAGCCGTCAATTGTTTTTGACACTTATTGGAGATTTGCACATGAGAGACAAAATATTCTATTCAAAAAAATGAATGGAAATGAGAATAATTTGACATCCGACTTAATTTTAAATGAATATAAATTCACTAATGTTTATAGAGCTTCGGATAGGGTTAGTCAATATTTAATTTCTGATGTGATTTACAGTGGAAATTATGATGATCGAGATACTCTGTTCAGAATCCTTTTGTTTAAGGTTTTCAATAAGATTGAAACATGGAAAGTCTTAGAATTAGAGTTGGGGGAAATTTCTTATGAATCTTTTAGTTATGAAAAATATGATGCTGTATTAACAAAACTTTTATTAGAGAATCAACCAATATACTCGGCAGCTTATATTATGGCTTCTGCAAAATCTTTTTATGGTCAAATTAGAAAACATCAAAATCATTTAAAAATGATTGATAACATAATAAAGGATGAAGTTCATTTAAAACTTAAGGATATATCATCGATGAAAGAAGGGTATGATTTATTACTTCAATATTCTTCAATAGGAACATTTTTGGCATATCAATTAATTACAGACATCAACTATAGTGAACTAACCGATTTTGATGAAATGGAGTTTGTTAAAGCGGGACCAGGTGCAATTGAAGGAATTGATAAATGCTTTTATGATGTTGGAACATATTCAAGAGAAGATATTATTCGATATGTTACAGACAATCAGGATTATCATTTTGATCGATTAGAACTTGATTTTAAAACTTTATATGGTCGGAAGTTACAATTAATAGATTGTCAAAACATTTTTTGCGAGGTAGCTAAATACGCAAGAATAGCTCACCCTGAATTTAATCTCCCTAATGGAAGAATCAGAATAAAACAGAAATATAAGAGTAAGAATACTCATATAAACTATTTCTATCCACCAAAATGGAATATTAACCACTTAATTCAATAATATGGCAGACCAACACAACATTTTTATTAGTCATTATGGAAAAGATGATCCACATGTCCAATCACTGAAGAGTAGATTGAAAGATCAAGGATATAATGTCCGGAATTTTTCAATTGATAGTACCAAACATAAGGATGGTAGGAAACCTTCAGATGAAGTCGTTAAAAGGCTTCTAAATATCAGAATAAAAAACTCAGGTACTGTTATTTGCTTAATTGGTCCTGAAACTCATACTAGAAAGTGGGTTAATTATGAAATAAGGAAAGCTCACCAAGAAGGTAAGAGAATCGTTGGTATTTATACTCATGGACACAAGGATAGCGCTCAATTTCCAGAAGCATTTAAAAAATATGGAGGTCCAACAATTGGTTGGAATTCGGTAGATAAACTTGGAGAAATAATTTCAGGTAAGAATATGCCGTATGAAAATCAAGGAGGAGGTGTAGCAGCTCCCATTTATAGTGTTAAACGAATAGCCTGTTAATTATGAAAATATATTCTTATGTTGTGCACCATGATTATGGATTAGCACCAAACCCATTTGGAAAATTCTGTACTTTAACTGTTTGTAAAACAAAAATCAGAAGAAGTAATAATTTACAGATAGGTGATTGGATTATAGGAACTGGATCAAAAAATATTGAAGATGTTACAGGATTCAAATGTCTTGGACATCTTGTTTATGCTATGAAAGTTTCAGAAAAAATCTTACTTGAAGACTATTGGGAGGATAATCGTTTCCAATATAAAAAACCCATTATTAATGGTAGTTTAGTTTCAATGTATGGAGATAATATATATTATAAAAATGCTGATGGGTCTTGGGGGCAAGTAGATTCGGCTCACTCTTTACCTGATGGCGTTTCGAATGAAAAACATATGTCAACTGATACGGAAGGTAAATATGCTATTATTTCAGAAGAGTTTTATTATTTTGGCGACAATTGCCCAGAAATTCCTGAAAACTTAATTGGAGTTTGTAAAAGTGGAATCGGAGAAAAGACAATCACAGATGAAAAGCTTGTTAATGAATTCATTATTTGGCTAAAAACAAACTTTTCTGTTGGAATAAGTGGAGATCCCATTAATTGGAGAGAACATGATCAGGGGGTTCTTTTTAAATAATAAAATAAGATTGTTATCATGGCTAAATGGGCAGATTATCTAGTATCCAAAGAAAAATGGGAGAACGAAATTAAACGAATCAAGAGTTTCCAACTTCATATTGATAATGGAGATAATGTTGGAGAAGAATTTGAGCAAACCAGAGATTGGGTAATTCAAAATCTAAGGATAGGAAAATCTTTTGTTTGTGTTCATAAAACAATTGATGGTAAATGGAAAAAAGGAGGAAGCTTAACATTGTCTTCAAGTGGTGGCTTGTCCTGGAGCGATAAATTACCTCAAAACATCACAAAAAGAAAATGTTTTGTCAGTTACTATCATAAGGATGATCAAAAATATAAGAATGAATTTGTGAATTTAATGTCAGACTTAATTGTCAATAAATCTGTCAATGATGGAGATATAAATTCAGATGTCAGTGATGAATACATAAAACAATTAATTCAAAAAGGACATTTAAGTGACACAACTGTATTAGTTATACTTCTAGGAGCAAAAACAAAATGCAGGAAACATATAGATTGGGAAATTAGTGGAGCATTAAATTTGAAAGTTGGGGAGTCATATTCGGGAATTTTAGCTTTAATTTTACCCTCTCACCCTAATTATAACACAAAAACATATAGTTACTCTGAACTACCACCAAGATTAGCGGATAATCTAAAAACAGAATATGCTGTTATTCGAAATTACATAACTGATAGAAGATTACTTCAAGATTATATAGAACTCGCATTTAAAAACAGAACTCAAAAATCGGAAGCTCGAGTTAATTCAAGAGCACAGATGAAAATTAATACTTGTAGTTAAAAAAAGGCAAATCAACTTCTACTTACTCTCACAGCTTCGAAAAAACGAGAGTAATACAAGCCTCATTTCTTTTCATACTTGTTTTATACCACAAAATAATATTGATCTAAAAACAAAAAAGGGACTAAATTTAGTCCCTTTTTTAGTCCTTATTCCGGTAAAATGCTGATTTTCAGCGTTATTTGCGGAGAGAGAGGGATTCGAACCCTCGATACAGTTACCCGTATACTACCTTTCCAGGGTAGCTCCTTCAACCACTCGGACACCTCTCCTTGAGGTTTGTGGAGTGCAAAGATAGCTATTTTTTAAGATAATCAGTTTATTCTTTATATTTGTACTTCAAAATACAAAAACAAAAAATTATGGCAAAGATTATCAGTGGTATTCAACAAATGGGAATTGGTGTTCCAAACGTGCAAGAAATTTGGAAATGGTATCGAAAAATGTTTGGTATGAATATAAAAATATTTGAAGATGCTGCTGATGCACCTTTAATGATAAAATATACCGGTGGTGTTGTCCAAAATCGAACTGCGAGTTTGGCTCTGAGCATGGACGGTGGTGGTGGATTTGAAATCTGGCAATACAAGTCAAGAAACACCGAAAAAGCTACTTTTGATATACAATTGGGCGACTATGGTTTGTATTCTTGTTACATCAAATCAAGAAATGTAGAAGCTAGTTACGAGCACCACAAAAAGAATGGTGGAAATGTACTCGGACCAATTACAACACGCCCAAATGGAAAAAAATCGTACTTTTTGCAAGACCCCAATGGCAATATTTTTACAGTAATCGATGGTAGAGGATGGTTTAAAAACACAGGTCACCATAGCAATTGTGGTGGTGTTGGTGGCACGATTATTGGTGTAAGTGATATTGATAAAGCATTGCCTTTATACCGCGATGTGTTAGAATACAACGTGGTTGAATATGATGTAACAGGTGAGTTTGATGACTTGGCACAATTACCTGGTGGAAAAGGAAAATACAGACGTGTGTTATTAACCCATAAAAATGCACGAAAAGGAGCTTTTGCACCTTTATTAGGACCAACAGAAATTGAATTGGTTCAATCGTTGGATAGAACCGACTGTAGAAAAATATTTGAAAATCGCTTTTGGGGTGATTGGGGATTCATTCATTTATGTTTTGACATCAACAATATGGAAGGTTTGCGCCAAGAATGTGAAGCAGCGGGTTTCCCATTCACTGTTGACAGTGGCGAAACGTTTGATATGGGTGAAGCTGGCGGTCGTTTTTCATACATTGAAGATCCAGATGGCACTTGGATAGAATTTGTAGAAACACATAAAGTTCCTGTAATGAAAAAATGGGGTTGGTACATTAATTTAAAAAACAGAAATCCTGAAAAATCATTGCCAAAATGGATGTTAAGCGCAATGGGATTGAATAAGATAAAAGATTAAAGTAGTTTTAAAACCTTCTCTACATCTTCTGGAACATCTATATTGGGTGTTTCAATGGTTGTATTTACAATTCGGATTTTATAACCATAATACAACCAACGCAATTGCTCCAAAGATTCAACCTGTTCCAATTTTGAAGGTTCCAAAGCAACCAATTCCAACAAAGTTGCCTTTCTGAAAGCATACATTCCGATGTGTTTTAAAAAAGGAAAAAAGGTTTTTGCATCTCCTTTATAGTGATAATCATTTGGAATGGCACTTCTGGAAAAATAGAGCGCATTGTCAAAAGCATCTTTCACTATTTTGATTCGATTGGGATTTTGAATATCCTCCTTGCTTATTTCGGGATAACCAAGGGTTGCAATTTGTACTTCTTTATCGCGAAATGCTTCAACAATTGCATTTAATTGCAACGGATTAATCAATGGTTCATCCCCTTGGATGTTAATCACCACATCTGCATCGCTATTTTTGGCTACTTCACCACAACGTTCAGTACCGCTTGTGTGGTGTTTTTGTGTCATGACAACCTTTCCGCCAAAAGCCTTTACGTGATCAAAGATACGTTCATCATCTGTTGCCACAATTATTTCATCTAAATTGGCCTTTGAAGCATTTTCATACACCCGCTGAATCATTGTTTTTCCTTTTAAATCAACCAAAGGTTTCCCCGGAAAACGGGAAGATTCATACCGTGCTGGAATAATGCCTACTACTTTCATGTTAAAATGTTAATTGAACTTGTAAAATAAATGTACGTGGAGGTTGTATATCTCCAGGACGAGTAACGTATTCGTTGTTTAATAAATTGTTTACAATAAACGAAACGCGATAATGTTCCAAGAAACGGTAACCAATTCTTGCATCAAATACCAACGCCCCTTTATCGTTCTTCTCTCTATATTCTCTTAATCCTGGCAAAATATATTGTCCCAAAATACCCTCCTCAAAGATACGATCAATATTGGCAACTCGACTGGTATATCTTGCAGAAAATCCTAAACTTGCACCCCTCCATGTTGCTTCAATGTCGCCTTTAAACATGTGTCTAAAACGGTATTTCAACGTTTTATCATAAGATTCAACACCGTTTTCTACTTTATAAGTGCTCAATGTTAGCAGGTATAAAGAGTCTGTGTTCAGCGAAATAGGATTCATATAAGTATAACCAATCATGGAAGCCAATTCCACTTGACCAATTTTACCAATGGATGAAAACGTTGCTTCTAACCCCATAATACGCGCAGATTCATTGTTGGCAGCCCTAAAACCAATCCATTTTCCTAAATATCCAGGATTATTTGGGTCTATTGATAAAGAAATAGAGTCAGGGTTGTAAATTCCAAACTCAAATTCCATCATATCATCGTATTGGTTCACAAAACCTGCAACGTCAAAAATTCCTTTCCAATTTTGGCCAATAGGAATTACTTGTTTGATACCAAATTCAGCAGCCCAACCTCTTTCTGGTCGTAACGATGGATTTGGAAAAATATTTAAAGCACCAACACTTGTAACGGTATATCGTTCTGCCACAGATGGATAGCGAATACCCTGTCCATAAGAAGCTCTCAAATGCGTTCCTTTAACCGGTTCATAGTGAATACCCGCTCTAAATACTGGGTAAATAGGCATTTTAGCAGTTGAATCCTTTTTTAAATAAAAATAAGAATCACCTTGTCTGCCATCTTGTTCATAATATTCAGCACGCACTCCCGCAGTTAAATCCAATTTCTTCCACAATTTTTGTTCCAATTGCAAATAGAAGGCGCCATTGAGTGAACTGTGTTTTCCGTATAAATTGGCATTGATACCGTTGTGAATAACAGTTAAACCTGTTGTAACGGTCATACCGAAATCAAATTTTCGTTGGTATTGATAGTCGCCATACGACACCAAAGATGTCGATGTTTGCGTTGGATTGTAAATATTCTTATTTTGCACATAATAAAACCTTGATTTCAAACTGTGTGCATTGTTGTATTTATCAAAATATTTGATGTATGGATCGACATTTACTCGAACACCTCTAAAAAATCCAATTGTGGAGGCAGGATCTTCTGGATTTGCACCTCCCATAGGTTGATATCCCAACGAATCGCTTTCCCACAGCATAAAATTATTGTTGCGTTGCAATTGAGCATTGAAATTCACTCCTGTTTTCAATCCTCGCACTTGTTTTGGGTGATAAAAGAACGTTCCTGAGATACGTCCTCTGTTTTCATCTTCCCCTTGACGGTATCCTTGAGCCGTTACTTTATTCGCCGATAATGTAAATCCAACTTGTCCAAAACGTTTTCCATAGTACAAATCAAGCATGTCAAACATTGGGTTTGTTTTCCACCATCTGAGTGAGCTTCTTTTAGGATTGCCGTATAAACCAATTTGATACTTCATTCTGAATTCACCTTTTTCATCTGGAATTCGTTCCGTTAATGAAATGATACCATTCAATGCTCCACTACCGTACAATACAGAAGAAGCACCTTTAATGACCTCAATTTGTGAAGCACTTTCCATCGGAATGGAATTAAATTTCACATCCCCTGCATCGGCAGAAACAAGCGGCATGCCGTCCCAAAGCACCATTACACGACTACCAGCTCCATACGCAAAACCAGCACCTCCACGAATACTCACTTGCCCATCCATTGTCTGTACACCAGGCACTTGATCGATGGCATCTTCCAAATCTCTGAAACCTTTGTTATCCACCAAATCTGGACGCAATACATCCATAGAAACCGTTACTTCTTCAATTTTTTGGCCTCTTCTACCTGCTGTAACAACAACTGTTTCAATTGTTTTTGCTGTTTCAAACAAATTAATAGTTACTTCTCCTGGTTGCTGAACAACCAATGTGTCGTTTTGATAACCCGACAATGAAGTAATCAAGGTAATGGGAAAATCTTCTTCTTTGGTAACAACACGAAAATTACCATCCAAATCTGTTACGGCATGTGCGTTGTTTGACGAAAAAATCTTTGCTCCAACCAATCCTTCTTTGTTTGATTTGTCTTTCACAGAGCCAGAAATCTGACTAAAAATAAATGTTGGCAACATAAAAAAAAGTGCAGAGAAATATTTCATATTCTAAAAAAAGTTAGTAATTTCAAGTGACTAAAATAACAAAATTTTGAAATACACTAAACCAATTTATCAAATTGCATTGACACAATTGTGCGGTTTTGGTTCAATAAAAACCAAACAATTACTATCAACTGTTGAAAATGAGGACACTATCTTTTCGTTGCCCTTAAAAAAATTAGCTGAGCAAACTGGATTTTCTTTGGATTCATTAAAAAAAATGAACCGAGAAGAAGCCTTAGAAAAAGCTCAAGTGATTTACGACTCTTTGAGTCGATCAAACATCAATTACATATTTTACCGAGATGCAGCCTATCCGCGTCGGTTAAAACAATGTGAAGATGCCCCCATTGTCTTATATATTCGTGGAACTATTGATTTAAACAACACCAAATTTGTAGCAGTTGTTGGAACCAGAGATGCCAGTGATTATGGAAAAAAGATTTGTTCCGAATTGATTCAACAATTTGCAGGCACAAATATCGTTGTTGTCAGCGGTATGGCTTATGGAGTAGATATAACGGTGCATCAACTGTGTTTGCAGCACCAAGTAAAAACCATTGGTGTGATGGCACATGGATTGGAAATTGTTTACCCTCAATTACATCGTTCTACAGCTAAAAAAATGATTGACACAGGCTGTTTGTTATCCGAATATCCTCCAGGAACAAAACCAGATAAAGAACATTTTCCGATGCGCAATCGAATTGTGGCAGGTATGTGCGATGCAACAATTGTTGTAGAAAGTAAAATTAAAGGAGGATCGTTAATTACAGCCGATTTAGCCAATGATTACAGTCGCGATGTCTTTGCCTATCCTGGAAACATTTTTGATGAAAATTCAGAAGGGTGTAATTTGTTAATTGCGAGCAATAAAGCTCATTTAATAAGAAATGGAGGTGATTTTATAAAAAAAATGGGGTGGGATTTATTGGTCAAAGCACCTGTGCAACGCACCATTTTTCCAACGTTAACCACAGAAGAACAAGAAGTTATTACACTTTTAGAAAAGAATGGAAACATGAATATTGACGCGCTATCTATGCAACTAAAATTTCCTTCTTCTAAGTTAAATGTGTTGCTGTTTCAATTAGAAATGAACGGAATAGTGGCTTTAAAACCAGGTAATCGTTGTCAATTGGTGTGATAATTTTATTTTTTTTATCGTTATGTTTTTTCAATACATTATCTTTACTGTATGAATCAGCACATTCTATTTTTTGAAAAATTGTTGGCCAATAACTGTTTTTCTGATGAAGCAACTCGACAACAGTACAGCCATGATGAAACTGAAGATATTCATCGTGTTCCTGCATGTGTGTTAAAACCGTCAACTGTTGAGGAAGTTTCTCAAATCCTTCGTTATTGCAACGAGAATAAATTGCCTGTTACTCCAATAGGTGCACGCACTGGGTTAAGTGGCGGAGCAATTCCCCTTGAACAAGGTGTTGCCCTTTCAATGGAACGTTTTAATAAGATTTTGACTATTGATGAAAAAAACCATCAAGTTATTACAGAACCAGGAGTAATTACCCAAGCATTACAAGATACACTCAAAGAAAAAGGATTGTTTTATCCACCCGACCCTGCAAGCAAAGGTAGTTGTTTCATCGGTGGGAATGTGTCTGAAAATTCCGGTGGACCAAAAGCAGTAAAATATGGCGTGACAAAAGACTATGTGTTAAATTTAGAAGTTGTTTTGGCAAATGGTGAGGTTATTTGGACTGGCGCCAATGTACTTAAAAATGCTACTGGTTATAATTTAACGCAGCTGATTGTGGGCTCAGAAGGCACATTGGGTATCGTCACAAAAATTGTTTTGAAATTACTCCCTCATCCTACAGAAAGCCTTTTGCTATTGGTTCCTTTTTTCTCAGCAGAGCAAGCGTGTGAAGCTGTTGCCGCAATTTATCAACAAGGGATTATTCCAAGTGGCTTAGAGTTTATGGAACGTGATGCTCTTGTTTGGTCGCAAGAATTTACACAAGATTATTCCATCAAAATAAAAGAAAATCACCAAGCACATCTTTTAATTGAATTGGATGGATTTAACATGGATTTATTGATGAGTGATTGTGAATCAATCATGACTGTATTGGAACGATTTGAAACAGATGAAGTGCTTTTTGCCGATTCTCAAGCACAAAAAGACAAGCTTTGGAATTTGAGAAGAAAAGTTGCCGAAGCAGTTCGTTCTCGTTCCATCTACAAAGAAGAAGATACGGTTGTTCCAAGGTTTGCCCTTCCAAAACTATTGACATTTATCAAATCGTTAGAAAAAGATTTTGGTTTTAAATCGGTTTGTTACGGTCATGCTGGAGATGGAAATTTGCACGTCAACATTATTAAAGGTGATTTATCCAACGAAAAATGGGATAAAGAATTAACCAGTGTAATTCGACGATTGTTTGAAAAAGTGGTAGAACTTGGGGGTACTATTTCAGGTGAACACGGAATTGGATTGGTGCAAAAACAATACATGGATATTGCTTTTAATTCAGCCCAATTAAACTTGATGAAGGCCATAAAACAAGTGTTTGACCCCAATGATATTTTAAATCCAGGAAAAATTTTTAATGATTAATTACTCTCCAATCAATATTTTTGTGAAAATTGCGTTAATGAAATTGATATGAAATACACTCTTTTGATTTTTTTTCTTGGCTTACTCTATTCTTCATTTGCCCAAATTGGAACTGACGAGTGGCGCATTCACTCTGAAAACAGAAATGCCAAAGACATTGCCGCAATGGGTTCTTCCGTTTTTTCCGCTTTTGATGCAACTTTATTAGAATACGATGTTGATCACAATGAAATATCCACTTGGGATGTAACAAATGGTTTGTCAGATATTAAACTTGAAAAATTAGGTGAACATACCTCTTCAGGAAGTATTTTTATCGGTTATGAAAATGGCAACATCGACCAAATAAAAAAAGGTCAGATTATCAATATACCAGGCTTAAAACTTGCACCAATTTTAGGGTCAAAAACGATCTATTCCATTAAATCAAAAGGTGGTTATACGTATTTTGCCACAGGTATGGGGATCTTAAAAATCAACCCCAATAAAAGTGAAATCTCTGAAACTTTTTATCCCGGTGGTGGATACGAAGAAATTATAGACATAGCCTTTAAAGGTGATAGCATATTTGCTTTGACAAAAAATAGACTATACGTAAGTAGCTTGCTTAATCCCGCCATTGCAGATTCTAGTCAATGGAAAGAAGACATGCGCTTGCCAATCATTTCAGACCCACAATACCACTATAAAAACATTGAATATTGGAATGACAGCCTTTACTTTTTGAAAAAAACAGATGGTTGGGGATTGGATTCTGTCTTTGTTTCTCGACCTACAGGCCCGGCGCAATTAATAGATTTGAATGTATGGGGTGAAATTAATTCACTCGTTGTTAAAGATAATTTTCTAACGATGAATGGAAGTGGCATTCATGTACAATTTAATCCTGATCTTTCCTACCGGTTTTTTTACCAAAAATACAGCACCAATGAAGATGTACAATTAAATAACATGGTCCTTTTTAAAGGTTTAAACTATTTTGCAGATGCCGATTTAGGACTTGTTAAACGTAATGTTGACGGAAGTTGTGAAAAAATAAGCTTTAGTGGTTCTTATAGAAATACGTATTATTCAATGGATTGGAACAAAGGCGTGATGGCCATTACTCCTGGAACATTAACCGGAAATAATTACGCCACATACACCCAGCCGGGTTTAATGTTGTTTGAAAAAGAAAAATGGTCGTATGTTGGATTAGGTGGAAACCCTAAACTATCAATTAATAAAACATGGGATATTGTTTCTGTTGCCGTAAACCCATCCAATGAAAATAAAATTGCTCTGGGAGGTGCATGTACTACACCAGTGCTTTTGGTTGATAAAAACACTGCAACTGTTACCGATACGTTCGGATTGTATAATTCCACACTTGAAGGCAGCAATAGGGTGGTAATTAGTTCGCTAACATACGACGATGAAGAAAATTTGTGGTTATTAAACAGCAGTTCAACCAAACCATTGAAATTGATGACAAAAAGTGGTGATTGGTATGAGTTTAGTTTGGGCGCGATGGCCAGTAACAAATCCACAAGAAAGTTGTATTGTGATTACAACGGCACTATTTGGGCATCTATTTTTAACACAGGCTTGGTTGGTTACAAACCTGGTTCATCCGTTACTTCTTCATCCGATGATAAAACATTATTTCTAAATACAGGTGATTATACTGGGAAATTACCTTCTAACATTGTTACAGCAATGATTATGGATTTTGACAACCGATTATGGATAGGAACAGATAGTGGATTTGGTATTTTATACAACCCAGAAGAAGCTTTTGACGCTGGAGCTGGTAATTACAACATTCAACGACCTAAAATAAGCGTAAATGGCGAGGTTGATTATATTTTGGGTAGTCTATACATCAACGATATTGAAGTGGATGGAGGAAATCGAAAATGGATTGCAACAGCAAATTCGGGTATGATTTTATTGTCTGCCGATGGATTGACCATTATTAAGCATTTTACAACAGATAATTCTCCTTTGATTTCAAACAATATTTTAGATCTTGAAATCGATCACAAAACAGGTGAAGTTTTTATTGTAACAGATAGAGGGCTCATGTCTTACAGAGGTGATGCTACTTACGAAGACGAAAAATATTCGGACGTTAAAATATTTCCCAACCCTGCACGCCCCGATTTTGATGGATTGATTACTATTCAAGGTATTCGTTATGATTCAGATGTGAAAATTACAGATGTAGCAGGAAATTTGGTTTATAAAACAACCTCAAACGGTGGTACAGCAACCTGGAATGGTAAAACAGTATCTGGGGAAAAAGTTGCTTCGGGTGTTTATCTTATTTGGACAGCATCCAACATTCACAAAGGTCGATATGTTGGTAAAGTTGTGGTTGTCAATTAATTATCATGAAACAAACCGATTTGGGTCTATTTTTACACCGCACATCTTATTCTGAATCGAGTTTAATTACAACATTCTATACCCAACATAATGGTCTTCAAAAGTTCGTTTATCAAGGAGCAAAGAAAAAAAACGCCAATTTGTTTCCAATGGGACTCTATGAGTTGACCTTTTATCATCGGCCAGACTCCGAATTAGGAAAATTAACACAAGCAGATACCGTTCTTCCCACACATTCAATTCTTACAAATCCAATAAAAAGTTTAATTGCTTTTTTTATTACCGATATTGTCAAGCAAACATTAAAAACAAATGAACAAGAACAAGTCGTTTTTGACTTTTTAAAAACAACTTCAATAACATTGGATAGTTCGGAAGATTTGGTGGTATTTCCTCTTGTTTTTCTGGTAGAATATTCTTTTTATATTGGCATACAACCTCAGTTTAACGAAGGCGAAAAACCGTTGTATTTCAACTTGAAAGAGGGTGAGTTTCATGAAGACTACCGAATTGGAGAGTTGTGTGAATCTGGGGAAAACGCACGTCAATTGGCAAATTTGTTTCAGAACAAATCATGTGATGTACGTTTTAGAAAACAGGGGTTGGAGTTGTTACTCAATTATTATCAATTGCACATCCCCAAATTTGATGTTAAGACATCTTTGGATATAATTCGCGAAGTATTGATGTAATCATTATCTTTGTGAAAATATTTTTTACATTGTACTTTAGTAAGTATTTATGAATTAACTTGTTATAAATCAATACGATTAATGAATTTTAAGCATCTTTTTATTGTTTTCACTGTACTTGTTTCAGGCTTTTCCTTTTCGCAAAAACAATTAACCGTCTTGGATGATTCGGGATTAGAACCCATGCCCTTTGTAAAAATATTTCCCGATACAGGCAAACCTTTTTATACCAATGTTGATGGAAGTGCATACATTTCTGACAGTATAACATCAATTAAATTATCGTTTACTGGTTTTAACGATACCACCATTGTTGTGGGGGATTCGGCTCAATTAATTGTTCAAATGAAAAGTACAGCAACTACTTTTAACGAAGTTGTAGTGCTACCAGGTGTCAACCCTGCGTTGAGAATTATTGAAAATGCCATTGAAAACCGAAAAATCAACCATCCGTTAAAAAACGATGCGTTTACGTATGAAAGTTATAGCAAATTTTTATTTGATGTTGATACTATATTGCAAAATAAAATAAAAAACACGCCTTATAACCCCGATGACACTGTTATCAATAAATTGAGAACACAACATATTTTCTTATTAGAAAGTGCAACAGAACGTACATTTATTCCGCCATCAAAAGACAAAGAGACGATAACTGCATATAAAATATCCGGATTAAATAATCCTTTATTTTCATCCTTTGCTCAAACAACTCAAACATTTCATTTTTATGACAATCAATTTGAATTGTTGCAAAACAAGTATTTAAGCCCTATTGCTTTTGGTGCGCCAAGTAAATATTTCTATTTAATTAAAGATACAACCATCAATGGCACTGATACTACATTTATCATTTCATTCAGGCCTCGCCCAGAAACGAAGGTTGATTGTATGAAAGGTGTTTTATATATCAATACAAACAAGTTTGCTTTAGAAAGAATTATTGCAGAACCAGCAAAAGAATCGGGTGGAATGAAAATTAAAATCATTCAAGAGTATCAATTTGTTGACGGGAAAAAATGGTTTCCTGTTAACCTAAAAACAATTGCCGATTTGAAAGGACTTCAATATTCCATTGGTAAAGAAAATGGTTATTTAGTTGGAAAAGGAACAACTTATATTTCAAACATAAAAATTAATCCTGACAACCTAAAAAAAACAGGGTTCAATAACTTAAATCTTACAACTGATTTGAATGCAGGTAAAAAAACAGATGAAGATTGGGCTACTTTAAGAAAAGATTCTTTGACTGATAGAGATGCCAATACTTACCACGTTTTAGACAGTTTAAGTCAAGCCAATAATTTTGATAAAAAACTCAATACCCTTATTGCATTGATGACAGGGAAAATTGTTGCTGGACCCGTTGCCTTTCCTATCAATCGGGTTATTGATTACAACCTTCACGAAGGCTATCGTTTGGGTTTGGGATTGGAAACATCTGAACGATTGATGCAAAACATTGTTGTAGGTGGTTATTTTGCTTGGGGAACAAAAGATAAAGATTGGAAATATGGAGGATATTCCTTGTTTCACCTCAATAAGCGATTAGGAATGAGCATCGGGTTGAAGTTCCAACAAGATGTTATCAATAGAGGTTCAAATGCATTTTCAAGTGCTGGTTGGGACTTAACTTCTCCACAATTACTAACCAATTTCTACCAACGATATATGGATCGTCAACGGTTGGCAGAAATTAATTATACCATTTCTCCATTGGGTAATTTATCGTTCAACTTATTGGGTAATTACCAACGAATTGATTTTACACATAAATACCAATATACCGATTTAACTGGAGTCAACTACGATAAAAAAATAGATGTTGCAGAAATTGCATTGGAAACAAAGTGGAATATTCGTCAACGCACCTTCATGCTTGGTACCATCAAAATGCCACAACCAACCAAATACCCAAGATTTCAATTTAAAATTGCGAAAGGAATATCGGGGATAGCACAATCAAAAGTAGATTATTGGCGTTTGTATATAGCAATGGATGAAGATTTTTCAGGTTTACGTTGGGGGAAATTTAACCTTCACTTAGATGCTTCACAATCATTTGGTGATGTGCCAATGTTGTTCAAACAATACAATTTTGGTACGCGAAGAGATTGGGGTGTTGTTACCTCAAACGTTATGGAAACTGCTTATCCAGGTGAATTTTATCACGTTAGACAAGCTACATTGATTGTGCGCTACACAACGCCTGCAATCAAATCCAAGAAAAAATGGTTTGCTCCCGAATTTACTTTTCACCATGGCTTAGCTTATGGAGATTTTTCAAACAGTGCGCAACACAATGTTACCTTTTGGACAATGGAAAAAGGTTTGTTTGAAGGAGGTTTAATCATTTCTGGAATCATTAATTACAGAATTATTAAACTCGGAGCAGGTGTATTTTATAGATATGGACACTATTCCGATCCAAATGCGGTGAAGAATTTGGTTCCTAAGATCAGTATTACGATTTCCAACCTACAACAGTTGGGTGGTAATTAAAACCGTGTAACTCCTTGCTTTACAAGTCGTTTTAGCAATGGATTAGGTCGATATCGGTCTTCTCCATATTCTTCAAACAGTACTTCTAATTGTGACAATACCCACGGCAATGATTTTTCTTCTGCCCAAGCGAGTAATCCTTTCGGGTAATTTACACCTTTTGTCATTGCTAAATCAATATCCTCTTTGGATGCAACATTCAAAAACAGAGCATCGATGGCTTCGTTTATGAGCATTACCAATACACGGTTTACGATTTGTTCACCCAATTGCGTGTCTTTTTTCGGTTCAGGCATCACGGCTCCTTCTGCGTAATTATAATATCCTCTTCCAGATTTTCTACCTAAAAATCCGGCCTCAAAATGGCGTTTTTGGGTAAACGATGGTTTGAATCGTGGATCGTAATAAAATGCTGCAAAAACAGATTCTGTTACGGTGTAATTGATGTCATTACCAATATAATCCATCAATGTAAACGGTCCCATTTTGAATCCTCCAATTTCGGTTAAAGCCCAATCGATTGTTGCAAAATCAGCGATTCCTTCTTCGTAAATACGCAAAGCTTCACCATAAAATGGGCGTGCAACACGGTTGACAATAAACCCTGGAGTATCTTTACAAAGTACCGTTACCTTTTTCCAACCACTGATCAAGTTTTTTGCTTTTGTAACAATGTCAGTAGCCGTTTGAACAGCAGGAATGATTTCTACCAACGGCATTAGTGGTGCAGGATTAAAGAAATGAATTCCGATTATCCGCTCAGGATTTGACAATGCTGAGCCTATTGAGGCAATTGGCAATGATGATGTGTTAGAAGCCAAAATACAATCATTAGAAACGATTGATTCCAACTCTTTGAATACGGTGTGCTTGACATTGATATTTTCAACGATGGCTTCGATAACAATACCACAATCTTTAAAATCAGAAGTAGAAGCAGAATAAGTAATGCGATTTTGAATTTGTGATGCTTCTTCAATTGAAAGTTTTTGCTTTTCAACCAATCGACTCAAGACCTTTTCAAGATTGCTTTTTGCTTTGCCCAAAACCTCTTGATTCAAATCAACTAAAAACACTTCATGACCAGATTGTGCTGCAACTTGAGCTATTCCGCTCCCCATTGTTCCTGCACCTAATACACCTACTTTCATCATCACTATTCTTTTTTAAACAGCGCAAAGGTATAAAAATCCCTCCGAAATTACATTCCGAAGGGATGATAGGTTTATATAAACGATAATTTTTTAGTTGATGTAATCCAACAGACTATTGTAATTGGATGAAAATTGAAAAGCATCTTTTAACAAAAAGTAATTGTTTTTATCGTAGCATGTTGCATAAGCGCTCTTTGCAAACTCCAGTCGATAACTATCAAAGGAGAACTCTTTACAAACTTGTGCCACCTGTGAAGCTGTTAAAGAACTCTTTGAAGCATAACTTTTTGCCATTTTCACTTTGTTGCTATCAAATGATTCGTTTCTCATCGAATTGATAAACAAGTTGAATGTATTGTCGTCAACATATCCTGAAAAATAAGGATTTTGATTGCCTGGATATGGATTGTTTGGGTATGGAATAGGATATGGGTTGTTGTTTCCATACGGATTGTATTCAGTTGTTGTGTACCAATTAACTTCTTGTATTTGTATTTTTTGCAAAATTGTAAATCGCCCAAAAGCATTGATTTCGGCAACAATTCGCTCATTCGGCATCATAGACAACAGTCCATTGTACAACACCATATTATTAAATCTATTGACAACTAAAATAGTATTTACACCGCTTGGCAAACCGGAAAACTTGAAAATATTACTCTTGTTTTGATGAATTTGATCAACAACAGTAACAGAATACTGACCAGAATTTGCAATTCTTAAATACAACTCTGATGCTTCACTTTTAATTAAAAAAGCTACTACAAATGCGAAGGTAATAACTGTTTTCATAGCTCTATATTTTATATTACTAAACGTTAAGCTAAAACTGTGCCAAAAACTAACGATTTATTGAATTTGTAGTAAAATCAATGGGTTGCGAGAGGGTTGATAATAAACAAAAACGGGATATCCATTGAATACCCCGTTTATTATTTTTAAAGTTATGTTAACTTATAGTTTCACAAATTTTTGTGCTTTAACAACACCATCTATTGTAATTTGATAGAAACCATTGTTTAAATCAGATACATCAATTATTGTTTTCAAACCATTTGCTTTAACTTCTTTAACAACTTTCCCGTTAATGTCTGTAATAACGATATTACCACTAACAGATTTAGTAGTTGATAAAGTAACAGAAGAATTAGCAGGATTTGGATACAATGAAGCATCAATAATGTTTAGTTTATTTATAGCCAATGCATCGTTATCGTTTACTAAATCCCAACGATTATTTTCGATAACTCCTCTCATTAATTCAACTTGTCCTTTGGTAAAAGTATTTTGACAATCCTCAGCTGAGTAATCCATGTAGTTTTCAACCAAGTCAGGTAAATCTACTCCATCAATGGCATCAACACACGTGTTTTTTGTTTTTACACAATCAGAACTTGATTCACTATCTGCATTTGGTGTGTCGTCAATTCCATCTTCTTGACTGCAATCACCATCACCCCAAATATGGCGCAACCCAAGGTAATGTCCAACTTCGTGAGTCACTGTTCTTCCTTTTACAGTATATGGCGTTCCACCTGCTAGTGGAGTTGGATTGTTTGATCCAAATACTTGGTATTGGATAACAACACCATCACTCATTCCGCCAGTACTTCCAGCAGGCCAATTTGGAAGATTGTCAGGTGGAGTTGCATAACCTAACACCATTGGCATTTCCATAGTACCAATCACTAAAGCCATGTTACACACCCAAATATTTAGATATCTTGATTGATTCCATGGGTCGATACCACCAGCAGCTGTTGATTTCACATCTTCAGCAAGTCCAGATCCAAAATTTAAGAACGATGTTTTTGTTGTTTGCGTTCTTGTAATTCCCGTTGTTGGGATTCCATTTGGATCAAAATTTGCTAACTTAAATTCAATATTTGCTTTTCCTGCATAAGGAAGAAATTCTGCTCGAAGATTAACTGAATCTGCATTTTGACGTTTATAATCTTCATTTAATACACGTATTTGGTCAAAAATAACAGAATCATCAATATTTTCTTGTGCTTTATTGTAAACAACATGTACAACAACCGGAATAATATATGTTTCATCAGATTTCGCTTGGTTACCAGATTTAAGGCTTTTTGCAGCATCAAAAACATTTTTTGTTGATTGAATATAACCAGGTTGTACATTTTCACGATGATTCATGTATTCAATCGTAGCACAACGTTGAATTGACTGAGCTTGTGACATTCCAGCAAAGGATAGAAAGAATGCACTAGCAACTAAAAAAGTAATTTTCATTCTTATTTATTTTTACAAATATAACAAATTGTTAATTAATTAATAGCTAATTTCTTTTTCATATCTTTTGACAAGCCATCCTTGTGAAGATAGATATTGATTGTTTTGTATTTGAAATAATTTTCAGACACGTATAAAAACCCTTGTGGGTAGTTTCCTGTTCCCCATGAATTTTTCACCAAGAAATAATTGGTACCATTTTGGTCTTTGTACAATCCAACAATGTGCATTCCGTGATCATCTGTTGTTGTTTTGTTGTCATATCCTTCTTGTCTCAACTCTTGTGTGATAGTTAATTCTTTTACTGGAGTTTTGAAAGCATCAGATGTTCTTTCAGCACCACCATCGGAGAAATTAGAATTATCTCTGCCTTTTACTTTAATTGTTGATGGATCTTCTGGAACTATTCCTAAACCATTGGAAAAAGAGAAGCCTTTTTCAGATACGTCAGCACCCCAAGCAAGAGTATAACCATTTTTCAAAGCATCAACAGCAATTGCATACAAATCATCTATAGACACATTGTATCCAGTTCCCCATGCCCAATTGTCTTGGATTTCAAGCATACAAGGCTTGTTCATTTCATGATTGGTAAAAGAGGTAACAGACACATAATCGTCCATGTTCAATCCAATTGATTTGGCATACGATTGAGGGGTGTATTTTTTCCCTTTCCATTCAAATTCTTTAATGTCAGCTCCTAAATACGTGTCTAAAATAGCATTAAAAGCCGTTTTCCATGTTGATGACAATGGCGGTTTTGAACTTGAAGCTAAAGCTCCTTTTACAATTCCCTCCAATAAATTAAATAGTTCATTGTGATTGTGTGTTTTAGAACCATAATTTAATCCTTTGTACACATCTTGTGGCACAATACCGTATTTTTTTACAACAAAAGGAATGTCATGAAAAGCCCCACCTTGTGAAAAATTTGTTTTTCCATCCATTCTAATGTATTTATCCGCTTTGCTTTCGTATGCCTTACGAACAATAAACATTTCAGAAAGAATATCTGGATCTTTGACTCCTTTTCGAATCATTTCTGATTCAAAATAAGATAAGGCAGAAAAACTCCAGCAAGTTCCAGTATTTCCTTGACTTAAAACAGGTGTTGCGTCTAAATGAACAACTTTTGAAAACTTATATTCACTTCCTTCTGCATTTGTAACTGTTTGTGAATAAATTAATTGAGAGCTGAATCCTATAGCAATAACTATAGAAAATATTGAATGGATAATTTTTTTCATAAAATCTATTTACATTGTTTTTAACGAACAACATTCATTGTTGATTTTCAAAAATAGAAAAAATATTAGAAAAATCACAACTTAATTCTCGATTACTATGTTCTTCTTGTTAAGTTAACAGCCCCAATAGGTTGATAAATAAGTGGTATTTGTTCGATAATAACGTCACTTTTATCTAAACCAAATGCTTTTTCATCTTTTTGAGCTATTTCTTGTAGCCAAAAGTATGCCTTAAGTGTCAAACCTTCTTTTAGTGCAAATTCATTTTCCACTGAAAGAAAGCGCTCTAACACAATAAATTTAAAATCAACACAAGGATTGTAATTAGTTGAGCCAAAGTATTTTAAATGAGGGCTCATTTCATCATTTGCGATTAAATCATTTATAATTTGAATAAAATAAAGCTCTGTTCTAGGGCGGATTCTAAACCCAATATTGATATTGATTTTATAAATCTTATTATCTACTAATTCAGAAACATCATAATTTAATGTGTATGGATTATTCGTTCGATTAATATGTACAAACCAATAAACATCTGCTCGTTTAGGTTTTTTTGCAAAAATTGATCTTATAATTTGTTCTTCAATTTTCTCTCGTTTTTCAGATTTAGATAAATAAACTAAATGAGTAACAAATTTGGGTACAGATTCATCACTACTTAATCGTGAAATAGTTGAGGAATACTTACCTAAATCTATGTATTTTGTATAACGGTCATTAATTTGTCTTCCAAAAAAGCTGACATACATAATTAAAAAGAAGATACCCGCTAAGAAAATTGTAATATAACCACCATGACCAAACTTTAAGATGTTGGAAATGAAAAATGATACCTCAATGATGCCAAAAATTACAACCAAAAGGAAAACAACAAATTTGCTCCACCTTAGTTTATACAACATAAAAAAGGATAACAAATAAGTGGTCATCATCATAGCAATGGTAATAGCCAAACCATAGGCAGCCTCCATTCTTGTAGATGTCTCGAAATATAAAATAATAAAAACACAACCTGCCCAAAGTAAATTATTAACGCTTGGAATGTACACTTGACCTTTTATTTCAGTTGGTTGCTTAATTCTAACACGTGGCCAAAAATTAAGATTCGTTGCTTCACTTATTAACGTATAGGAACCACTGATTAGCGATTGCGAAGCAACAATTGCGGCTAAAGTAGCAATGATGATGCCTGGCAATATAAACCACGTTGGCATCATTTCAAAAAATGGGTTTTTAGTGCCTAAATATTCTCCTTGATGCTTCATTAACCATGCAGCCTGACCAAGGTAATTGATTACCAAGCATATTTTTACATAAGTCCAACTCACATAAATATTTTTTTTGCCACAATGACCTAAGTCAGAATAGAGTGCTTCTGCCCCTGTTGTACATAAAAACACCGCTCCTAATATCCAAAACCCTTGCGGATAATTAATCAATAAATTATAAGCATAATAGGGATTTAAGGCTCTAACAATTGTTGGAGAATGGATAAGTTGGAGCAATCCTAATGCTAATAAGACGGTTAGCCAAGTCAACATAATTGGACCAAAAGTTTTTCCAATTTTTTGAGTTCCAAATCGTTGTGAAAAGAAAATAATAGAAATAATTAGTAAAACTATTGGCACATGATGAATCTCTTCAAAACCAGGAATCATTTTTAATCCTTCAATGGAAGTGGTTACTGTTACAGCAGGGGTAATGATTCCATCTGCTAATAAAGCAGCAGCTCCAATCATGGTTGGAACAATGATGTTTTTTCCAAAACGTTTAACAAGAGAGAAAAGAGAGATAATACCACCTTCACCTTCGTTGTCTGCTTTTAAAGTAAGTATTACATATTTTATAGTTGTTTGTAGAGTTAGTGTCCAAAACACACATGAAACACCTCCCAATACCAATGTTTCATTTATGGCATCGTTTCCGATAATTGCCTTAAATGTATATAAAGGACTCGTCCCAATATCACCATAGACAATTCCCAATGCAATTAATAAAGATGCAAAAGTTACTTTTGATACCGCTTTTGACTTATGAATCATTTCCGTATTTGTTTAATGGTTCAAAAGTGCAAACTATAAAATAAGTAAAAAATAAAATTTAGGACTTCAAGTATAAAGATTTTATAAAGATTACTGAAATCGATAACCGACACCGCTTTCGGTAATAATATGCCGTGGTTGATTTGGCTCTTGTTCTATTTTTTTTCGCAATTGTGCCACAAAAACACGTAAATATTGCGTTTCTGTTTGATTGCCTACACCCCAAATTTCTTTCAAAATTTGTTGATGAGTCAACACTCTACCTTCATTTTTTGCAAATAAAATCAATAGGTTATATTCAGTGGCGGTTAACTTTAATAATTCCTTTTCTAACTTAACTGTTCTTGCAATTAAATCTATTTCTAAGTCATTTATTTCAATTATTGAAGCGTCCTCGGTGAGTGTGTTTCGTCGAATAGCAGAGCGGATACGAGCCAATAATTCTCTTACTCTAAACGGTTTCGTCAAATAATCTGTAGCGCCATTATCCAATGCCTTAACGATATCTTCCTCAGAATTTAAAACAGATAAAACGATAATTGCTTTTGAATACCATTCTCGCAATTGCACCAATAATTGATGACCATGTATGTCTGGTAGGCTTAAATCTAAGAGAATAACATCAGGCAAGTTATTTGCAGCAAGCAAAAGCCCTTCTTTACCCGTCATGGCGTGAAGCAACTTGTATCCATCATTCTCCAAACTAATTTGAAGTAATTTTTGAATTTGAGGCTCATCATCAATAATGAGTATTTCTGGTTTATTCATTTTTCAAGCTATTGATATATGATATTTCTGAAGGGAGTGTAACAATAAATTCGGTTCCTCCATTATCTGGTAAATTTAATAAAATATTTCCTCCATGCGCATCAACAAAACCTTTTGCAATTGATAAACCAAGACCAGATCCACCTGCTTTACTTTTGGGTAGTCGGTAAAATTTATCAAAAACATTATTGATTTCCTCTTTTGGAATACCTAAACCATTGTCTTTAACTATGATTTGTAGCTTGTCATCAATGATTGATGTTGCTATCTCAACAATAGCAGTATCGGGAGTATAAATAAGGGCATTGTGAAGCAAAACATAAATTACTTGTTCTATCAAACCTCCATCAAGTTTAACGTATGGAAGTTGATCATTTTGAGAAAAAACAATTTTTTTTGCATATTTGTTTATCAATTTTTGAATGACCAAATAAATCAATTCATTTACATCACACCAATCTTTTTTTAACACCAGATTGCCAGTTTCCAATCTACTCATGTTGAGCAAGTTACCCACTTGTTGATTGAGCCTTAAAGCAGCAATTTCAATTTCATTGAGCAATTCGTTTTTATATTCTGTGGACAAAGAAGTGTCTTTCAATGTGTCAACACTGCCTATTATTGTTGCAATAGGAGTTCTAAGTTCATGTGAAAGAGAATTTAATAAGGTATTGTATAAGTTTATTGTTTTTTCTTTTTCTACTTCATCTCTTAATTGAATTTCTTGTTTCCTGATTTTGTTAATGATTAAAACGCCAACAAGTGCTATAAATAGATAGATAAAGAAGAGTAAAATATTCTCATACGCTTGAATTTTGTAATGCAAAACTGGATTTATGAAGAAAAAATTCAATATAAACCCACTTAATAAAGCAGTAATTAAAACAGGAATGATGTCATAAACGATTGCTAAAATTGATACGGCAACTAAAAATATCAATGCAACTACATAGTAGTGAATGTATTCTCTAAATAAAAAGCAAAGCAATGTCAAAAGTAAAATTACCGTAGCACTATAGATGTATTGTTTTGTTCTATTTGATAGTTTTAGAAGCATGTTATTTCGTTATAATTCCAATCATTTTAACCTTAGGAGATGCTGCTAAACCATTGGGATTGCATCCTAATTGTCCTTCAGGGACTTCTCTATCTTGCTTTTTGTAAAATTCTATCCAAGTTGGATCCGTTTCACCAGTAGAAGGGTTTTTAAATGTCATAGGGTTTAATTCAAAGATGCTGTCTTTTGCGAAACTTCGTTGCACAAAGTCAGAGCAGTATAGCTTTTCATTCGAAAGCACATAAGAATAATTGTAGGGTTTTCCCAACCAAGTTTTTGCTGTAATAATGGCGTTAGGAATGGTTTTTTGGTATTGATTTTTCAATCGATAAACTGCAATGGATTGATTGTCTTGGTGTTCAATTGTTACAAACGTTTGTAAAGGTATTCGCTCAGAACCATTTTTTGTTCCTGCATGCAGAACATAATATGTTTTTTTATCCTTCTCCAATAACGCAATATGGCTATAGTGCGTTTTTTTGTCTGTTTGCGTCACTGCATCGATTGCTTTGGATAAACCAGCATCATTTGCCGAAACAAGCAATAAATCACCGTTTTTTAGGTGTACACCATGTGTTGAAGCACAAGAGCTCAACAAAAGAAGAAAGGTTATTGCTAAAATGGATCTATTTTTCATACTAAACAACAAATTTACACATTCTCACGAATTGAAATACATACAATATTCGATAAAAAATTATTTAACTAATTATTCTCTATTTATTTAAAATTCAATCTGAATGACATTTTTTCAATAAATGATTAAATTGATAGACTAATAAGGTGTCATCCTATGTTTGTAAAACGATAAAAATATCTTATCAATAATTATTAAAGGAGTAGTTATTTTGTATTATTCTTTAACCAAGAGAATGAGGGTAAGGATAAAAACTATTGACCGTCATTTGTCCAGTGAGACCGTTCGGGATGGTAGTTCCCTTACCCTTTACTACAAAAATTTGAACAGATCATTAGGCATAAAGCCTGTATTTAGGATTGATAAATTAATGTAGTATCATTCTCAAAAAAATATAAACGTATGAGTAAAGTTATTGGAATTGACATTAGTAAACAAACATTTGACGTATCTTTTTTAGAAAAGAATCAATGGAATCATTTTCAGTTTGAAAATTCATCACTTGGGTTTAAGGCATTTATGAAACTTTTAACCGATGACGACAAAGTTATAATGGAAGCATCCGGTGTTTATTATCTTCCGTTAGCTACTTATCTTTATGAACAAGGTATAGCAATAGTGGTAGAAAATCCTTTAGTAATTAAGCGTTTTAGCCAAGCTAATTTATATAGGGCAAAAACGGATAAAAAAGATGCACAAACTATTGCAGAATATGGTTGCCGATTTGGAGACAGTTTAAAACTTTGGAAAGCAGAGAGTAGTGTAGTTATAAAACTACGTCAGATTTATACGAGAATACAACTTTTAGATAAACAAATTCATCAAACCAACAGACAATTAGAAGCCTTTCATAGTTCAGGAACATTAGATAATAGCCTTAAAAAGGAAATTACTCGTATCTTAAATCATCTTCAAAACTCAAAAGATAAATTAGAAGAGGAAATGATAAAATTAGGAAAAGCAGAATATCAGGAAACAATGGAATGTTTACAAACAATACCAGGTATTGGTCCCAAATCTGCAATTCTTTTATGCATAATTACTGGTGGTTTTTCCAAGTTTGAAGATGCCAAACAACTGACAGCTTATGTAGGTTTTAGTCCTAGAATTTACCAAAGTGGTACTAGCGTAAAAGGGAAAGGGCATATCTGTAAAATGGGTAAAGCACAAATAAGAAAAGTGCTTTATATGTGTAGCTGGACAGCAAAATTTAGGAATAAGCAATGCGCTGAGATGTACAATCGATTAAAAGAATTAGGAAAACCTGAAAGAGTCATAAAAATAGCAATCGCTAATAAACTTTTGAGGCAAGCGTTTTCAGTAGGAAAAAATAAACGATATTATAATGAAAATTTTAGTCAAAATATTTGTTTTTAAGCACAGATCATCCCTACGGGATTTATTGCATACGTGACTGTCTCATTTCTACAAAGGTTTCGTCCCAACGGGACTGATTATAACTCCACAACAATTATCATCACAAGCTCCGGAGCATCACTTTTGTAGAAAAAACAACACCAACTATAAAAAAGCATCGTAGATGAGACAGCTATGTAGCACAATCATTAGCAACATACATAAAGCTCCATCGGAGCGACACCTTTGAAAAATATCCCACCCAAATAATTTAAACCCCAGGATTTTAAATACGCAATCATGTCAATTCTACATAGGTATCGCACTTCTGGCGCTATTTTCACAACTAATAATCGTTTATCTCTTTTATTTCAAACAAAATTTAATTAACTTTAACGCCTTGTTAAATAAATTTATCTTATTACAATGCAACGATACAAAAGTTATGCACTCGGTCAATGGATAGACGGAGAAGGTGTTGAAACAAACCTATACAACGCAATTACTGGTGAACAAATTGGGGAAGTTTCCAGCAAAGGCTTTAATTATGACGAAATTTTAAACTACGGGCGTACAACCGGTAGAAAAGTTTTAAGTAAAATGACGTTTCAAGAACGTGGTCGCATGCTGAAAGCACTTGCCTTGTATTTATTGGCAAGAAAGGAAAAATATTATCAGATAAGTGCTTGGACAGGAGCAACTCGTGCTGATTCTTGGATAGATATTGAAGGTGGTATTGGTAACTTATTTGCCAATGCTTCGTTGAGAAAACAATTTCCTGATTTGCCTTATTATGTAGATGGAGAAATGGCTCCTTTGTCAAAAAATGGCACGTTTATTGGACACCATATTATGGTACCAAAAGAAGGTGTTGTAATTCATATCAACGCATTCAACTTTCCAATTTGGGGAATGTTGGAAAAAATTGCTGTTAACTTATTAGCGGGTGTTCCTTCTATTGTTAAACCGTCAAGTGTTACAGGGTTTTTAACACAAGTAATGGTAGAAGACATCATTGAATCCAAGCTTTTACCAGAAGGTTCTTTGCAGTTGATTCTTGGTTCTGCCCGTGATTTGATTGACCACGTGACTGCTAATGACATGGTAACGTTTACAGGTAGTCATTCAACGGGAATGAAATTAAAAACAAGCCCTGCTGTTGTGAATAACAATGTATTGTTCAACTTAGAAGCTGACTCATTAAATGCTGCTATTTTGGGCGAAAAAGCTGCTCCCGGAACAGTTGAATTTGATTTATTTGTAAAGGAAGTTGTGCGTGAAATGACGGTGAAATGTGGTCAGAAATGTACAGCTGTTCGTCGTATGATGGTACCAGAAGCATATATTGATGAGGTTCAAAAAGCGGTTACAGCTCGTTTGTCATCAGTGGTTATCGGAGATCCTGCTACTGAGGGAGTACGAATGGGGGCATTGGCTTCTCACGGTCAAGTGAAAGCAGTGCGTGAAAGTGTTGAGGCATTGAATCAATCACAAACAATAGTGTTTGGTGATTTGGATAATTTTGATGTCGTTGGTGCTGATAAAAATACAGGTGCATTCTTTTCACCAATTTTGTTTAGAAACGACAATCCTTTTAACGATACTGCTGTTCACGATATTGAGGCATTTGGACCTGTTTCTACATTGATGCCATACAAATCGTTAGATGATGCGATAGAATTGGCAAAAATGGGTAAAGGTTCATTGGTTTCTTCAATTGTAACGCCAGATGACAAAGAAGCGAGAGAATATGTAGTAGGTGCAGCAAGTATGCACGGACGTATTTTGGTGTTGAATGAGAGCTGTGCAAAAGAAAGTACTGGTCACGGATCTCCAATGCCTATGTTGACTCACGGTGGACCAGGTAGAGCTGGTGGTGGAGAAGAAATGGGTGGAAAACGTGGGGTGTTGCATTACTTACACAGAACCGCTATTCAGGGACATCCAACAACCATTACAGAAATTACACAAATCTATCAACAAGGTGCAAAAGGAAATCTATCGGATACGCATCCTTTCAAAAAACATTACGAAGAACTGAGTGTTGGTGATCAATTGATAACGGAAAGTAGAAAAATTACTCCAGAAGATATTGATCAATTTGCAGCGTTGAGTGGTGATAATTTCTATGCACACAAACGTGAAACTAACTTTGAGGGAACAATGTTTGAAGAGCAAGTGGCACATGGTTACTTTATCATGAGTGTTGCCGCAGGTTTGTTTGTTGATAGCTATGAAATCAATCCAGTATTGCTGAATTACGGAATCGATGAATTGCGTTTTACAAAACCTGTTTATGCAGGTTCTAACATTCATATCCGCTTCACTTGTAAAGAGAAATTGCCAACAGAAACATCGCCAAAAGCCGACGATCCAAAATCACAAATCCAACGGGGTATTGTGAAATGGTTAGTGGAAATGTTAGATGATTCTGACCAACCATTGGTAGGTATTGCAACTATTTTGACAATGGTTAAAACAAAAAACCAAACGGTATAAATTAAATCTCTGTGGCAATAAATCTATTTCACTAGTTGTTCTTGTGCAACAATACTGCCATCGTTCGTTCGAATAAAAATGGTATAGATTCCTTTTGATAAATTGTTTGTTGCAACACGAATAATAGGATCTTCATTGGTAATGGAATGAATTAAAACAAGTTCTCCAAGTTGATTGTATAGTTCAATTGACCCTTCTTGATTAGTTGAAGATAGCTGTATGGTTAATTCATCTGTTATTGGATTTGGATATAACTTCAATGAAGCATGAGCTGGTGAAGTCAAAGACGCTTGATTTTCTGAAAAATAGAGGCTCAAAAATGGTTCTAAATTTAAGGAATGTACTTTTGCAGGAATTGTTACTGTTCCTTGTACAAATTTTTCATTCGTAAGGTAATAAGACAAACCATTTTCTGTTGTAATGCCTTCAATTTGATGGTAGGGTAAGTTTAGATTGATTTTTCGTTTATTTCCATTAAAAAAATCGGTGTTTTGATAATCGTATAGCAACACAACAAACGGTTGCAATAAAACGGAATAACCCGATAAAACAACCAATTTTTTATCACTGTAATAGGTAGCTCCAGTAATTAAACCTTGACAATCCCAAGTGCCTTTGTAAATCGCTGTATGCGAACCAGGAGTTTTATCCAGCTCATAGAGTGATGTTTTTTTGCTCCCCCATTCTTTTGTGAATAGGTAGATCTTATCAGCTGTTACAATAAAAGCTTCACAATCAAAATTGGTGGAGTTTGTTGTTTGGTTTGTATAATCTGTTTGTAGTTCATAGTGAAATGAAATGGTGTCAACAACTGGCGTTGTGCTTAAAATTGACTTTTCTACTCGATAAATACGTAAATTTGTTCTGTTTCCACTTACATTATTGCCAATATCACCTACATAAATGTACGCATCATCTTGATCAATGTCCTCCCAATCAACATTTGTAAAGGGTAGTTGAATGCTTGCGTAATTTTCTGGTGTCAAAAAAGCAAATTGATACAGATGCTTATCCGTATCGTCGTTGTGCATAACTAACTTTTGGTCATAGAAAATTAACCCAGAAGTTTCATTAAAAACATCTGGTAACGTTATACTTGTGTCAGGCAGTACTGTTTGAGATGAATAAACACAGGTGCCATTGTTAATAGTAGCGTTAGGATTGAAATTTGTAGCAAGAGGGTCTGTACAGCCAGACAATTGCGCAAAACTTATTCTAACACATTGAATTAGAATGATAAATGTAGTAAAACTTTTCAAGTTATCAAATTTATTTTTGATAATCTTCAGCCAATAAATTGCTTAAATCTTGATTTTTTTCAAATGATTTCACAATATATGAACAAGTAGGATAGATTTTTATGTCTTTATTCTTAGCAACATTGATCAATTCATTGAAAAGCAAACCCGCTATTCCTTGTCCACGAAAATCTTCATAAACCATCGTTTCATGTGCATTGATGCTGTTATCTTCTCTCACTTTGTACTCGATAAACCCAGCTTCTTTCTCATCAACGAGAATATAAATGCGACCTTTTGAGTTTTCTTCTGTATTTTTAAATGAAGTTGCCATATTTTTTAGTTTTTATCAAAGTTAGCAAAACTATCACATCTTTCCAGCTACTACAAATGGTTTTTTTGTTACAAACTTCTCACCACCGTCTGCTGCAAAAGCTTCAACCATTAGTACATACGTGCCAATCAACGCTTTTTGTCCATCTTCTCGAATACCATCCCAGACAATGGTTCCTTCCATTCCAAGCAATTCGTTTTGGACAATTGTTTTAATCTTTCTACCTGTTCCGTCAAAAACAACAAATGTAGCCGTCATTCCAGGCGTATTCATTTGATAATTAATCACCAACACATCCTCAAAACCATCGTTGTCGGGAGAAATGGTTTCGCTCGATAATTGAATATTCCCATTGTATAAAGCAGGATAATATTGAGAGTTTTTCCCGCCTGGAGTGCCAAAACCTATCGATTCTGCTGCTGTATGCCAATTGGCTGCGTTTTGTGTTGTTAAATTGGGGTCTAAACGCTCCAGTGATTTTCCTTTTTTATCGTCAATTAATTTAAAATGCCATTTACTCGAATAAATCAATTGATCCATAAGCGCATCTGTTGTATCTACAAGAGTCATTTTAGGAAATGTTACCACAACACTTCCCGTATCGTTTGACATCGTCGGTAAAGTCAATTGATAAAACTTATTTGGCACAAACGCAGGATAATTGGCTTGAATAAAATTAGTGTCAGCACTAAACACAACATAATCAGCAGGTTTTAATAAGTAGGTTTTGGTAATGGTTTTATAATCCTTCGTTTCTCCATTTACAATTCGTGCTATTTTCCAATTTTTTAAATCCAATAATTTATCGGATTTATTGTAGAGTTCAACCCAATCACTACCACCCGTAATAGGGTTGAATAAGATTTCATTAATAACAACATCTCCAATTGTTGGTTGAGAAGCAGCAACAAATTTGGTTTGTACTGTTCCACTATTCCCCCAACAATCTTCTACATTAGTAACAGTCATTGTATAATAAACACCTTCTTTTATTGGGGTTGAAAATGCAACAGACATTCTATCAGTGTGTAACGATTGGATGGTTCTGCTTGCTTCAGTTAGTAGTGGGTTTGTTGTAATAAAAGCAGTTTGAAGTGAAGCGGAATCCACCATTTTATTGAAAATCACTTCCACTTGATTGGTATCTACAATTGCTGTACTGATTATTTGTGCAGGAGTGGTGTCTGGTGTATTATCGTAAACAGAGTTTTGTGTTCCTGGTGTTCCGCCAAGTGGGTCAACTGCCGCTCGCCAATTGGAAGTAGAAGAACATGGTGCCAAAGGATGGATGCGTTCAATTGTCCAACCTCCATCTTTTTTGGCAGCATCTTTGTACCAATCTATTGTGTAACTTATTTTGTCCAATTCTGTGCCTACATTGTCTTTCAATACGATGTCATCACTATCGTTGTTTAAACTTGGAAAACTGGTTACACCAATTGCATTTGTGAAGTTGGGCACGCTATTTGTTGGACAAAGAACCTTGTATTCGTTGGGAAAAAGCCAACCCGAATCAATTGTTCCATAAGTTGAATTGTCACCCAATTTCCAACCATTTAAATTGAAAATTTTATTGCTTACATTGTAAATTTCTACAAATTCTGCTTCTGGAAGCCCAACAACTGGTGATGGATCTGCCATAAATTCATTGATAATGATATCGCCTGGAAGTGGTGTTTCTGCGTATAAGTAGGTAAAGTTGATTGTTTGTGAAGTTGCGATATTGCCATTAACATCCTCCATATTGGTGCAAATTAAATTGTATGTTTGTCCATTGACAAATGCACTGCTACTCTGTAAATGTACCAATGCTGGGTTGGTTCCATCAATAGTTGCTACAGAAACACTGTTGAATGGAAGGATGTCATAATTTGTTGTGTTTTGGGCGGAGGTTGTTGTAATTGGTTCAGAGAAAAGAAGGTCCAATTGATTGTTGCTCATTACTTGAATGTTTACTATTGCTGGTGGAGTTGTGTCAAACACTTGATCACCAACATACACATCGTCTAAGTAGAATTTTGTAGCATTTCCTGCCGTATATACATTTAAAAAGCCAAAAGTTCCACCAGAAGGAACGGTTGTTTCATCTCCAGTTGAGATAGAAGAGTAAAAAGTGCCACCATTAAAATCGATATTTAATGACCAATTTCCTGCACTATTTCGAATTACTTTTATGCCAACAGCAAAAGAATTGGCAATTGAACCATCCGCAGAAGCACAAATTTGTGATGTAACTCCTCCATTTCGTTGCATTAAACGAATAGCGTCTGTAGAACCAGCTTCTCCAAATTGTAAATAAACACCATCTGGATTGCTACTAATATCTGCTAAATCTGAAATAAGATACACGCGACCATAGTTACTTGCCGACCCAGAAAAACTTTGTTTTATCCAAAATCGCCATTCTTTATCGTTAAAATCAATTAAATTATGCGAAATTGTTAAATATGAAGTACCAGCAACAGCTGCATTTAATTGCAATTGAAAACTGGTGTTTACTATATAATCATTGATAGTTCCAGCCCATGTTGGATTGTTTAAAAAATCATTATCGTTAAAATCATCTGAAATTTGCGAAAAAGAGCAAGTACTGACTAACAAAAATGTATTTACAAGTAATAAAACTTGCAAAAAAGTTGCTTTCAAAGAAATGGATTTAATAAATTTCATCTTTGGAAATTATGGTTTATTGATGCTAAAATAGTAATTTCGCTTGAAATAATTAAAACAAAAGAAATGAGAATTGCAGTTGTAGGTGCAACAGGTATGGTTGGACAGATTATGTTACAAGTTTTAAGAGAAGAAAATTTTCCTGTTACAGAACTAATTCCAGTAGCTTCGGAAAAATCTGTAGGTAAGAAAGTAATATTTGCAGGAAAAGAATATCCTATTGTAGATATTCAAACAGCTGTCGATATGAAACCTGCAGTTGCATTGTTTTCAGCAGGAGGCGAAACATCTTTGGAATGGGCACCAAAATTTGCTGCAGTTGGCACAACGGTTATTGATAATTCATCAGCTTGGCGAATGGATGAAACAAAGAAGTTGATAGTACCAGAAATTAATGGAAATTCTCTAACAAAAGAAGATAAAATCATTGCCAATCCAAATTGCAGCACCGTACAATTGGTAATGGCATTGGCACCATTGCACCGTGTTTACAAAGTGAAGCGTGTTATCGTTTCCACTTATCAATCCATTACTGGAACAGGTGTAAAAGCTGTGGAACAAATGGAAAGTGAACGAAAAGGAGAATCAGCAAATATGGTTTATCCATATCCTATTGATAAAAACTGCTTGCCTCATTGTGATACATTCTTGGACAATGGTTATACAAAAGAAGAGATGAAGTTGACCAACGAAACCAAGAAAATTTTGGATCCGGCGATTAACCTTACTGCAACAGCGGTACGTGTGCCTGTGGTTGGAGGTCACTCAGAATCTGTTAACATCGAATTCAACCGTGATTTTGATTTAGGCGATGTGCGCACCATCTTACACAAAGCAGCTGGAATAGTGGTTAAAGACAGTCCTATCACCAATATTTACCCTATGCCACGTTATGCTGAAGGTAAAAACGATGTTTTTGTAGGTCGTATAAGAAGAGATGAATCGCAAGCCAATACGTTAAACATGTGGATTGTTGCCGATAATCTTAGAAAAGGAGCCGCAACTAATGCAGTACAAATAGCGAAGTTGTTGGTAAAAAATGGATTGGTTTAAATAATCCCAATTTTTTACAGATTTTGCATGGAACTTTGTCACTATGAAAAATTCTAATTGTAGAAGATGAGGAAGAGTTGAAAGAAACGATTGAGAAATCGCTTTTAAAAGAAAAATATACAGTTGAATCGGCATTAGATTTTGACGCTGCAAGTGAAAAAATTGAACTTTATGAATACGATTGCATATTACTTGATATAAATCTACCTGAAGGAACTGGATTGGAGTTGCTTGATCAATTAAAACAACTGGATAAAAATCAAAATGTTATTATTATCTCAGCAAGAGATTCTTTGGACGACAAAGTTAAAGGATTAGAGTTAGGAGCAGACGATTATCTTACAAAACCTTTTCACGTTGCAGAACTTACAGCTAGAATAAAAGCAGTAGTAAGAAGAAAGCAAGTAAATGGTAAATTTGATTTTCAAATCGGGAATGTTATTTTAAATATTGAAGAAAGACGCTGCTCAATAAACAATGTAAACATTCATTTAAACAGAAAAGAATTTGATATTCTGTATTATTTTGTTTTAAACGAAAACAGGCTTATAACAAGAACATCTTTAGCCGATCATGTTTGGGGAGATAATATAGATCAAGCGGATAATTTTGATTTTATCTATTATCAAATTAAAAATCTGAGAAAACAAAAAAAGCGTTTAAATTGTTCAACTTGAAAAAATGGATCATGAAATTAAAGTAACTTTTGATGAAAAAGGTACTGTACTTAGAAAAGTAAATGATTGATTTAAGACTATTTCTAATCCATTCCATCCGGTTCTATATGCACCAATACATCGCCAATCTCCGGAATGGCAGTTTGCAGGGCATCTTTTAATTGATGTGAAATGTCATGCCCTTTTTTTACTGAAATAGTTCCATCTACCGTGGCGTGCAAATCAATGTAATAATGGAACCCTGATTTACGGACGTGACATTTTTCGGTATCCAACACACCCTCAACTGTTTGTGCTGTTCTTCGCACCTTTTCAATAATGGTATCGTACGTGTTTTCATCCATGATTTCTCCTAGAGCAGGTCTGAAAATTCGGTAACTGTTGTATAAAATAATAAGAGAAGCAAACAATGCTGCCCAATCGTCGGCTGCTTCATATCCTTCACCCATAAAAACAGCGATTGATATACCAATAAATGCAGCAATGGATGTAATAGCATCGCTACGATGGTGCCAAGCATCTGCTTTTAATGAAGAACTATTAATTAGCTTGCTTCTTTTTACTACAAAATGATACGAAATTTCTTTCCAAACAATGATTGCAGCCAATACATACAACGTCCACGTTTGTGGCGATGAGTGAGGTGTCAGAATATTATCAACACTCTCGTATGCTATTACTGTGGCAGAAAAGATTAAAAAACCAACCACCACAAAAGTAATCAATGGTTCTATGCGGCCATGACCGTAAGGGTGATTCTTATCTGCTGGGCGACTGGCATATTTTAAACCAAATAAAACCAACAAAGAAGAAAACACATCTGTAGTTGATTCAATGGCGTCTGCAATCAATGCATAAGAATTTCCAAAAAATCCGGCAATGCCTTTTATAACTGCTAAAAAGACATTGCCTAAAATACTGAAATAGGCTGTTTTTACCGCTATTTCTTTATGCCCCACTCTTTAAACACTCTTTTTAGAAGAGCAAACAAATTCAGTTGTTGGAACATTCGTTTTGCAAATAGCTCCGTATCCTCCTAATACATTGATTAAATTGGTGTAATTTCCTTTCTGCTTTAATAGGGAAATCGCTATGACACTTCTATATCCACCTGCACAATGCACATACAATGGTTTATCGGTGTTGAGTTTGTTTAAATCAAACTGCATGAAATCCAATGGATAATGAATGCAATTTTCTACATGTTCTGCTTGGTATTCACCTGGTTTACGAACATCAACTATTGATGCACAATCTACATTTTCCAATGCTGATGCTTCAACACTATCAATGGAACTTAATGAACCATCCCAACTAGCAACACCACCTTCTAAATAACCTAATGTATTGTCGTAACCAACACGAGCTAAACGGGTTACAGCCTCTTTTTCTCTACCTTCAGGAGTGATTAACACGATTGGTTGATTGATGTTTTCAATCAACGTGCCTGCCCAAACTGCAAACTGACCATCAATTCCAATAAATAAAGAATTCGGAATGTGACCTTGAACAAAATCTGCTTGATTGCGCACATCTAAAATTAAAGCACCATTTTCAACAGCATGCTTAAATTCAGCCAAACTCAAAGCACTTGTTCCTTTTGAAATTACCTCATCAACAGCATGGTAACCAGTTTTATTTAACAAAGCATTTTTGGGAAAGTATTGTGGTGGAGGCATGATGCCGTCTGTAACTTCTTTAATAAATTCTTCTCGTGTCATATCTGCACGAAGTGCATAGTTTGTTTTCTTTTGATTGCCTAATAAATCTTGCGTTTCTTTGCTCATGTTTTTACCACAGGCAGACCCTGCTCCATGTGCCGGATAAACCACAACATCATCTGGTAAAGTCATGATTTTATTGCGTAGTGAATCAAAAGACATTCCTGCCAAATCTTCTTTTGTTAAATCCGATTTGATGGCTAAATCCGGCCGACCAACATCTCCTAAAAAGAGAGTGTCACCAGAGAATAAAGCAATTTCTTTACCACTCTCGTCGATTAACAAAAAGCAAGACGATTCCAACGTGTGTCCAGGTGTATGTAATAAACGAATGGTTAACCCACCAATTTTAAACTCTTGATTGTCTGTTGCTACCAAACAGTCAAAAGATGTTTTGGCAGTTGGCCCAAAAACGATTGTTGCCCCAGTCTTGCGAGCTAAATCAACATGGCCAGATACGAAATCGGCGTGAAAATGTGTTTCAAAAATGTACTTGATGGTTGCATTGTTTGCTTTTGCCAATTCAATGTATTGGTCAACCTCCCTCAACGGGTCAATTACAGCAGCTTCACCATTGTGAGCTATAAAATAGGCTCCTTGAGCCAAACAATTGGTATAAAGTTGTTCTAATTTCATGGTACGTTATTTTCTAATTTCAACTAATTTACTAAAATTTTATCACTTTGAAGTTATAGAATTGTTAATTTGTTCGATATAATTGAGCAACTTTTCGCCGCCAAAACCGGATTCACTTGATGTAGTGAAGATTGGTGGTAATTCTGTCCAAAATTTTTGCAATTCCTTTTTATACTTTGCCATGTTTTTTTGTAATGCAGAAGAGGATAATTTATCAATTTTTGTAAAAACAATGGAAAATGGTATTTCTTTACCTCCACACCAATTCATAAACTCCACATCAATTTGTTGAGGTTCTAATCGACTGTCAATCAACACAAAAACATTTATCAATTGCTGCCTTTTCAATAAGTACTCTGAAATGAATTTTTCAAACTTTTCACGTTGTGATTTTGCCACTTTTGCATAGCCATAACCTGGAAGGTCAACAATGTACCATTCTTCATTTATTAAAAAATGGTTGATTAATTGGGTTTTTCCAGGCTTACCGGATGTTTTTGCTAAATTTTTCTGACTAGTCAACATGTTAATCAAAGAAGATTTACCAACATTTGAACGCCCAATGAAGGCATATTCAGGCAAATCACCAGACGGACATTTGGCGTGATCGGTGTTTGAAACTGCAAAAACTGCTGATTTTATTTTCATACAACAAAGGTACAAAAAAATAAATCTTATTTTTGACCCGTATTTGTATTTACATGAAACGTATTTTTGATCTTGTTTGCTCAATTCTTATTTTATCCATCTTCTTACCGTTTGGATTGGCGCTTTCATTGTTGATAATGCTAGAGAGTAAGGGTGGCGTGTTTTATGCACAAGAACGTATTGGAAGATTTGGCAAACCATTTATGTTGTTAAAATTCCGCTCCATGCGAAAGGATGCTGATAAACAAGGTAAATTAACCGTTGGAATGCGTGATCCAAGAATAACGAGAACGGGTTACTTTATTCGTAAATTTAAACTTGATGAATTTCCTCAATTTATCAATGTTATAAAAGGAGAAATGAGCATCGTAGGGCCACGCCCAGAGGTGAAAGAGTATGTAGATCTCTATACACCTGAACAACGAGAAATTTTAAATGTTCGTCCCGGAATTACCGATTTGGCTTCACTCGAATATTTTGAGGAAAATGAATTGCTTGGAAAGTCAGATAACCCACAAAAGACTTATATCGAAGAAATCATGCCGGCTAAGATTGAGTTGAATAAAAAATACTTAGCAAACCCAACTTTGTTGCACGATTTACAAATCATGTGGAAGACTTTTTTGAAGATTATTAGTTAGAACACAATAATTGCCAATACAAACCCAGCAATGATACTGATGAGCTTTAAGATGTTGACCTTGTGATTTTCGCTTGTTTCAAAAATAATGGTTGTAGAGATATGTAAGAACATCCCAACAACAATGGCTAAAATTAAGTCAAAATTAAGTGCAGCAACTAATGAATCGGATAATAAACCAACCAATAATCCTAGTGGTGTGGTTAATGCGAAACAAATCATTAATGCCCAAACAAGTGATTTTTTAAGGTGGGAGGATACCAATAAGGTCATTAAGGCAATTGAAACAGGAATTTGGTGAAACAAAATACCGAGTAACAATGAATTTCCAACATGATGGTGAGTGTGTTCGTGTACATGAGCTAATTCTCCCTCAATAAATGGAGCGGCAAGGGGAATCCCCTCAATAAAAGAGTGGATGCCCAATGCAATAAAAATGGCCCAAGGAATTCTACCATGATGGTGACTGTGTACGTGTCCATGTTCAATCCCGCCAGAGAAAAACTCCAAAAACAGCTGCACTAAGAACCCTAATAAAATATACAAGCCAATGTTTTCAAGAGAAGATTCTTTGTATAAATCGGGTAGAAAATGGATAAAAGCAATGGAAAGCAAAAACCCACCACTAAATGCAAGCAACATTTTAATGATTGTTTGCTTGTTGGCATGTTCCAATATTGAAACAAGGATAGCGCCAGACAATGCAGCTAAAACAAGAGCTATAAAAGTTAAACTTAATTCCATTAACGTTTTTGTGCAATTAAAATCAAACGATTAGATTGTTGTTCATCAAATGAATCAAGGTCAAAATTACCAAAAGTTTGGATTATATTGAAGTTACTTTGATCTAATAATTTTTCAAAATCGCTTTTTTTGAGGGCTTGAACACGCTCCATAAAGTGATGTTGTTGCCCGTTGTCCTCAAAGTCAATGAATTTATAGATGTGTTGTTGATCCAATTTTTTTGTTAGTTGAAAAGTTATTCCATCAATTGTTTTAGTTTCTGAAGGCTTGAGGTGGGCTATTTCTCTTGCGGCATTCATAAAATCAATGACTAAGACACCTTTCGAAGAAAGCATTTTGTGAATGGATTGAAGTACTTTTAGGTTGTCTATTTCCGAATCAAAGTAACCAAAACTGGTAAATAAATTGAATACCCCATCAAATTGTTCTCCATCAATCACTTCACGCATATCGTGGGTAGCAAAACGCAATTGTTCTTTTTCAAACTGTTTAGCCGCTTTAATGCTTTGGAAAGATAAATCGACACCCAGTACGTTGTAACCATAGGAATTCAACGTTACAGAATGTCGTCCTTTACCACAAGCCAAATCAAGTACTTTACTATTTGCTGGTAGTTGAAGATATTTCACAAGGTTTCCTATAAATCGTTCAGCCTCAGCATAGTCACGATTTTTATACAATATGTGATAATAAGAGGTGTCAAACCAAGACTCATACCATTGTGGTTTTTCCATAATGCAAAGATATGGATTTTAAACGGTTGTGCTTTTTATTTTTCGATTAAATTAAAAATTATAAAATGAAAACTTGCGAAACAAAATAAAAGCGTTATTTTTGCACCCTCAAACAGATTTTTTTTCTGTTTTTGATTCCGTAGCTCAGCTGGTAGAGCAATACACTTTTAATGTATGGGCCCTGGGTTCGAATCCCAGCGGGATCACTGAAAGCCTCTCAATCGAGAGGCTTTTTTTATTAAATCCCTCTAAATTTCAGGATTTTATCAAATCATCATTAAGCGTTAAATACAAACAAATACATCTAAAAACAAACTTTCAGTAACCTATACAGTAACCTGAAAGTTATGGTTAGATTTGGTTACTGAAAATCGAAAACCTCATTATTTATAAGGTTTTTTCGAACTATGTTGCACAGGAATTATTTAATAATTTCAGTAATCTGAATGAACGGTTTTGAAAGTGTAACATTTAAAAACCGAATATGATGAATGCAAATCAGAAATTCAAAATCCTTTTTTGGTTGTATAACCAAAAAGCCAAAGACGGAAAATCGCCTTTGTATGTCCGCATTTATGTTGACCAGAAAAAGACAGAAATCGCAACAAAGCATTTCATTCCTAAAGCCTGTTGGGATAGCAAAACAGGAAAATGTAAATCGGCTTATAAACACGCTCAGTTGCTCAATGCCTACATTGAAAAAACACGAAATGATTTAAACCAAATTTTTCTTGGTTTTTCGTCAATAGGGAAATCTGTTGAACCGAAAGACATTAAAAACAAATTCTTAGGTGTAGAAAACCAACAACCCAAACACAAAACCATCCTCGAAGCTTTCGACTACCACAATCTAAAACTATCCGAACAGGTCAAAATCGGTAAAGTAGTTTCAAAAACCCACACCCGTTACATCATTACCAAAAACAAAGTAGAAGCATTTATGCAACACCAGTACAAAAAAGACAATATGCCCCTACCCGAAATGCGTTTACGGTTTGTAACAGAGTTTGAACATTATCTTTTGACCATTGACAAACTTCAATCCAATACCGCACATAAATACATCAAAAATCTCAAAAAGATTATGAACATGGCAGTAGGTTTAGACTGGATTCCCTCAAACCCTTTCAGCCAATTCAAATGTTCGTACAGTAGTCCCGAAAGAGAAATTTTAAACCAGGATGAAATCAATATCCTGTTAAACAAAAAATTACACGCTCCACGTCTGGAAGAAGTCCGGGACGTATTCATTTTTTGCTGTTACACAGGCTTTGCCTATTCCGATGTGTACGAGTTCAGGCAAAATGCTGTGATGAAAGGTTTGGATGGTAATTTGTGGTTATCAACTTTACGCCAAAAAACAGGAACAAAAGAAAGCGTTCCTTTGCTTCCTGTGGCCTTGCAAATCATTGAGAAATACCGCAACCACGAATATTGTACTAAATACGACAAGTTACTTCCTGTCAACAGCAATCAGCGTTACAATGCGTATTTAAAAGAAATAGCTGACATCTGCGGAATCAACAAAAAACTGACTTCCCACATCGCACGGCACACATTCGCAACGACTATCACACTTGCAAACGGAGTTCCGATTGAAACAGTCAGCGCAATGCTTGGACACAACTCAATTCGTACTACGCAGATTTATGCAAAAGTCGTGGAGCAGAAAGTTAGTGACGATATGCAGAAACTCAAAGAAAAGCTATTTGCACAGCCTTTATCAAAACTTGGATAAGCAAAAAGTATTAAAAAAAAACTTTCAACGCCTGGCATGATTGCTAGGCGTTTTTTGTATCTCAAGAACAAGGGGCATTCATTTTTCGTAATTCAAACTCAATCAAATAGTAAAACTTATGGAAAAGTATTTTAACAAATTAAAGGAACGATTGGACAAGAAAACTGAAAAAATAAGTAAATCCAATCAAAGTGAGTTTGAAAAAAACGAACAATGCAAAATGATACTGCTGGAACATTACAATGAACTTCATCGTTTTGAAGCAGAATACAGTTTTAAAAGTGAAAGGGAAGAAATACACTACTTCAAGTTTCTGAAACCACAAATCTTATCGGAACTCATGTTTTACAACAAGCTAACAAAGATGATTCCTATTTTTCAAATAGAATGTATTGAAATTAGGGAGAAACGACTGGATTCAGAATATAAAAAAATAGCAGATTTTCATGAAAATAATTCAGACTTTATTAGCTACATGATGAATGGTCAAACCTTTCGAGATGCCACTCTTTTTTTAAGAAAAAATGTAGAAAAATCTGTTATCCCCTCGTACCTTCTCTTACGGAAAGATGCCAATCAAATTACCAATGGCGGACATTTGGTAGTGAAATATTTAATGTATAGAAAGTTGCAAAAAATGATTATCGATGAAAAAGAAAAATTAACACAGCATAAAGCTAGTGAAACCAACGATTTTCAGACTACTGATTTAAACTGGACAAACTCAAAATCTGATTTAGTAGAAATGATTTATTCGCTTCATTTACTGGGTGCTATCAACAACGGAAATACAGATATTAAGGAAATTGTTAATGAATTTGAACGTATTTTTAAGATTGATTTAGGAGACCCTTATCGTCATTTTACAAACATCAAACAACGTCAAAAATCACCAACTTATTTTCTGGAGCAACTCACTGAAAATATGCATCGGATTATTGAAAACAAGCAGTTTAAAGCTAGAAAATGATGTTTTATGCTGAAAAACAAAAAAAAACATTAAATATAACTAACTAAAAATCAATTATTTAAAAACTAAAAATTACAAAAAACACCTCTTTTCGAACCTTTTTTAAAAATGACATATCTGATAATCAATATGTTAATAACTTTTTTAGTCAAAAACATTATCATCTTGATAACACCTTGACAAATAAATTCATTCAAACATCGGAATTTTGTCGCAGAAACAAATAAATGTAAAGTTATGGCAACAGAAATTATTACCATGGACGATTTGGAACAATTCAAATCCTCCTTACTGGCTGACATCAAAGAAGTTTTATCGGCAAACCAAATTGCTCCTTCCGAAAAAAAGGAAGAAACAACTTGGCTCAAATCGCATCAAGTACAGCGCATGCTCGGAATTTCTCCCGGGACATTACAAAATCTCCGAATTAACGGAACACTTCCGTATTCCAAAATTGGAGGCGTGATTTTCTATGATCGTAGGGAAATTCTACAAGTCATGGAAATGAACAAACGTAATTCGTTGTAGTATGAGTACCCACAAAACGCCTGTCAACGGCAAAGCCCTCAACGGAGTTAACTACATTCAGCACTTGACAGGTTTCTTTGAAATGGTTGCACAAGACAACCGTTTATCAATGGGACATATCACTTTGTATATGGCCCTGTTTCAGTTTTGGAATATGAACAGGTTTCAAAATCCTGTTTCAATTTGTCGCACAGAGGTAATGGCAGTTTCAAAAATCGGTTCGACAAATTCCTACACAAAGTATCTGAAAGAGTTAGACAAATTTGGCTATATCCAATATTTACCGTCCTTCAACCCCATGAAAGGAAGTTTAGTCAACCTGTATAATTTCGATAATGCTACTGATAAAGGTTATAGTAAAGGTAGTAGTAAGGCTTGTGGTAAAGGTACTAATAAAGGTAGTGAAAAGGTCGTGCGACCTTCTATAAACAGTATAAACAATAATAAACATATAAACATTAAAACTATAGAGGGGGAAAATTCGCCGAGCGAACTTTCTAACACTCTAAAAAGTAAAAAGATGAAAATTCAAAATTTTACCATTCCGGATTTACAAGAGGTAAAATCTTACTTCCTCGAAAAAGAAAATACAATAATCGAAGCAGAGAAATTCTACAATTACTTTGAATCCAACGGCTGGTTGGTTGGCGGAAAAACAAAAATGAAAGATTGGAAAGCAGCTGCACGAAACTGGATGCTCAACGCAAAACGTTTCGCACAACCCGAACCAACAACCTCATCACACCTCCACGTAAACGAAAACAAACGCTATGATATCCCACTATAAAACTCTGTGATCTCTGCGTGAAACTTTGCGCTCTTTGCGGTTAAAAAACAAAATTATGGAACAAAAACATTACATCATCAAAGACAACGAAATCATCTACGATTTCATGCTCACAATGAAATACTTATCTCATTTCGGACAGAAACGATTTGGCAGCGACTTCCGCATCATGCGAGTAAACAAAATCATTCTCAAAAAACTAATGATGTACGCCATCCAAGACCAAGAAAATTGCAAGAAACATAACATTGATCTCAAAAAAGGGATTCTACTCGTTGGCACCATCGGTTGTGGAAAAACATCATTAATGCAACTGTTCAACATTCTAACGCACCAACACAGACAATATACAGTAAAACCAACCAGAGCCATCGCAGGAGAATTTTTACAAAATGGATACGATACAATCCATAAATACGGAAACAGCGATACAATCTATTGTTTTGATGATTTAGGAATAGAACAGAACATGAAACACTTCGGTAATGAATCAAACGTAATGGCTGAAATTTTGTTAAGCCGTTATGACTTGTTACTTTACCGAGGAATTATCACCCACGCCACCACCAATCTCAATGCGAATGAACTCGAAAAACTGTACGGCAATCGAGTTCGCTCACGTCTGCGTGAAATGTTCAACCTCATCACATTTCCTGAAAATGCAGAAGATTTAAGGAGGTAACAACTATTTTAATCATTCCCAAATAATACGTTCCGTCTGTAAATTATTCTTCATTTTTAAGTACCACGTGTTTTCTTCATTTGTTACATGGATTTCCCTAAAACGTTCTTTTTCACTTAAACAATTTACAATTTTTGTGCTAGGTCTGTTCTCTCTATTTATTCCCGAAACATAAACTATTTTTGGATTGAAATGATCAAGCATAATCAATGAAGTATTGTTTTTACTCCCATGATGAGGTAGCTGTAACCAATCTAAATCTTTTAATTCGTGGTTTAATAGTCCTTGATCCTGAAAAGATTCTATTCCTGCGTCAGCTGTAAAAAGTAATCTCAAATCATTAGCAGATAGTAAAGTAACAATACTTACCAAATTTGTTGGGGTAACTCTGTTCGCTATACTACTTGTTTCTAATCTACTACAAGGGTATGCCGTATCTAAAACCATTTCATCGAAATCGTCTCTATCGGCTAAATTATTATCTTCTGATAACAATCTTAAATCAACTGTTTTTTGTACATCTGACACAAACTTTTCATCTTTCAATCGAGGGAGAAAATGATTGTAAAAATCAGCTTTTGGGCTTATCACTTTAAATTCCTCAAACCCTTCAAGAAAATCTCCTTTTACAACCTCCCTTATTTTTTCTTCCCAACCATAATCTATGATTTTTTGCAGAAGATTTATTAAAAATTGGTAATTTTCTATAACAAGATTTCCTTTATTAGTAGCTTGTTCTGTTAAAAAATCTCCTTGCCTGTATGTAGTTAGTTTGGCAAACGTATTTTTCTCTTGAAGTTCTTTCTCTTTGGAATTCATTCCTTCAATAAGATTTACTAACTGGTTTTCAATTTTATGTAGCCAAATTTCACCTATTTCTACATTATTGGACTTACAATAATCTAATAAAAGTGATATTCCTTCCAGATGGTCATTATCATAATGAGAGCCAACAATTAAATCAATCTTATTATTAAAATTCGGTAGCAATTCCTGAATCCGTCTTTCTAATTTTTCATAATAACGTCGATATCCCCCGTCAATTACAATTAAAGCTTCTTTACCTTCTTTTTCTAACTGAAGAATAATAGAATCTCCATCTTCAACATTAATCATATTTATCTCAAAATTCATAGTTGTGGATTTTTATTAAATGTTATCTCTCATTTTTATTTCTTCACTATCCTTGCTACCTCAAAGTGCATCCCGTCAGGTCTACTGAAATGTCCTCCCCAGTAAAACCCCCATTTGTTAGCAATAGGAACAAGTTCCCGAACCGATCCTGTTTGTCCAACAAGTGCAGGGGTTTTTCCTAATCCGTTCCAAGCAACATTGATATCAAATGCCGTTCCGTAGGAATGATTGGATAAGACCGTTCTGCTACCACGTACGAATCGCGGATAATAAGCTCCTGCATAAGTTTTAACCAGATGCAATAATCCTTCCTTTTCAATCTCAATAAAAAACTGTTGTAATTGATAAGCACACTCCTTATGAAACCACATACGGGTATATTTACCATTAGTAGCAATTGCTAACTGAGGAATTTCTACAGAAATAATGTTGTCTTTTTCAAAGGAGTTGGTAATGGTAATACCTTCTGGGTTACTGGTTGTCGGATTTGGCTTAAAGGTTATTTTTTCGAATAATGCTTCACGTTGAACGTTGGTTACCAAAGGAGAGAAAGAGGGTTTTTCAGGAAAATTCAAAGATACTGAAAGAGATACCGTTGTATCTTCAATATCCAGATGAAAGCCTGAAGCAATTGCTTTAGCCCACGTCACAGGACCGACAACTCCGTCATCTTTCAGCTTGAATTTCCGTTGAAACTGTTTAGTCGCTTCTAATGTTTTATTTCCAAAATCGTTATCAATAAGATTTTTATACAAATTCAGATTCCGTAAAAATGCCTGCCAGTCTCCCACCAGTTCATTTTTCATTCCTTTGCGTAGAACAGTTAGATTTTTCATAGCAAACTTTTTAAGTATTTAACCCATATCCAACCTGATAAACGTACATACTTCCATTACTACATAAATTAGTATATAAAATCAACGTTATATAGTAGGTTCTATACGGATTACTATTATCTAATACCAAATTACCTTCTCCGTTAGTAAATGTGACACTTCCATTCACAGAATTAATTATTTTGGACATGTGACCATTTAAATCATCATCAAGAATGACCTGCATTGAATCAAATACATGCCCTGAAGGGAGTAATGAAGAAACAATTTCAGTAATTGTAATCGAACCATTGGGATGATTCAGTGATGTTAATTGTGAATTTATCAAAGGGTTTATCACATGAGTGTTACCATCTGTAAAAGAGACAATGTCAGTCAAAACATTTAGTTGATTACAAGGCGTGAATACATACGATATATTATAAGCCCGTTCTGTTCCATTATTACACAAATCGGTTTTTAGAACCAGTGAAATGGAGTAAGCACGATTTGGATTGATAGCATCCAGTTGTAAACCACCGTCATTCTGTAAGAAAGTGACTTCTCCTTCTGCTGAAGTTATTGTCTTAGTATATGTGTTTCCTAAGTCATCCAAAACAGTAATATCTATACTTGCAAGAGCTTGTCCTATATTGGACAGAGAACTGATATCTTTGAATGTTAAAAATCCAGGATATGCAACACCATTATCAATTGCTCCATCAATCAGCGTATTAATCGTGTGAGTAGAGTCTGTCAATGAAACTAAATCTTTTATGAGACTTAAATCATAACATGGTCCGGCAAGATAGTTGATAGAATACTTTTGTACAGCACCATCCACAGCAAAATCTGTAAACAATCGGGTGAGAATTGTATAAATCCTATTAGGCTCACTATCATCTAAAATCAAATTCCCCTCACCGTTGTTAAAGGTGATAGAACCACCCTCGGTATTGATGGTTTTCGTCATAGAATTACCAAGATCATCTGAAACTGTGATCTCTACCTTTACGAAGGTATTATGCCCGGCAGGTAATGGCTCATTACGATGTGTGAATGTCATACTATCCGGTTCACTTGCTCCCGTCACAACATCCAAATTTTCTAAAATATCCAACTCATGATTGTTAGCATCATTAAACGATAAATAACTCGGTAATTCTTGCAGATCAGCATCTCCTTTAGCCAGTGTTAACTCATATTCATCTAGATTAAATAAACCTGATGAATTTTCAACTTCAACCCTAAATCTATGATAAATTGGATTTTCGTCTTCATCATATCGGGGTAAAAGAGCTGTTTGTGGAAAATTAGTGAAATCAGGTTGGTCGTTTTCATCCAACGGAGGATATTGTAAAATACTTTCATTAGATTTTACAGTATAAATAACATCCCAATTTCCACTGTCATTCATTTTTTCAAGAGAATAGGTACCATTATAGCAAGTAGGCTTCCATTGCAGTATGACATCTTCCAACTCAGAAGAGGTAGTATTTCCATTAATTGAGCGTAATACAGGAGCAGGAGGATTGATGCTATCCACAATATTAGTAAGCACCACATTGGAAGGTTTGGAAGGAATATATTCAGTTAAGTCATTCTCATTCACAATTTCCCGTAGTGCAACAATCCTGTAAAATAAAGGATCTCCGTATAGCGGAAATGAAACATCAGAAAAATCATCTATAACCTCATCTCCTACAGCTACCGATTTTACCAGTTTCATGGTTCGAATAGAGAGGGAATCAGAAGGATTACTTGTTCTGTAAATATCAATCTGTTTAATTCCTTCGGAAGAAATGTAATCATTGATTTCAAATTCTACGGCTGTAGATATTTCAAGCAATTCATTCGATAAACGGGTAACTGTTTTTTTTATCGTTGGTTCTTCTGCAGGAAAAGCATTGACTAATAAAATTGGTCCAGCAATCGGGCTTCTGTCACTTACTTTTAGTTGGTTGGACATTTCTACTCCGAAATAGAAATAGAAGTTTTTAGAAGCTCCGTCAAGACCGTAATCCGTAAAGCGAACGTACGTTTCTCCTGCATCTGTATATCTCACAGCCATTGGATTCGGGTCAAAATCTGGATCGGAAGGAAGCAGCATTTGTCCGTTATTGTTCCGAAGCCTTGGTGCTCTGTCTGAGGTTTGTTTTCCCGGATCTATTTGGTTATATAATACAGGTTGTTCCGTTAGAGGGAAAAATGCACCGTCAATAGCATCTTTTACAATTGATAATTGCGCTCCCGGAGTGGTTGTTCCGTCAAACGGATATACAGCAGGAGTTGTAATATCCATGCGTGGAATGGAATAGGCATTATTATCCGGAATAGGGAAACGATAACCTCCCAGCACATATTCTTTAAACAATCCGCTGCTGTCAAGATTCACATTGACAAGATCATTCCACCTGTCAGTAAAGAAATCTTTATCAGGACTTTCCAATTGTTTCAAATCGGATAGGATGGTTGTAACAGTTGTGGGTTTGTACAGCTGATCCAGAATCTTACGTTCATTGGCACGGTAGAATACCAGCATATACGGTTTTCTGTCACCCGAAGTATTGACGTGCATGTCAAACGTATAGGTTGCTTTTCCGTAAAAATCGGGACGGGTTGCATACGTCGGTCCTGTCGGTATTCCAGGAGGGAGCGGTTCTGCAATTTCCTGTGCAAGAAGTACAACAGGGGGAGTGATGTAAGAAGATAAAACTGGTGATTCGTTAATATCTACCGCCCTCACTGCCATGAATGTCTGACGGTTTCCTTCTCCTGTCTGAGGAAGAATAACCGCTGATTCAAAGTTATTTCCTGCCAAGGTATCAGCAAGCAGATAAGTACGGTAAGACGGATGAAAATTGGTGTTAATACCTGTTCCCGTTTTAATCGGAACATATCCATCTACAGGATCATAATTACTATCAATCTGTAGTGTCGTATCCGCAGCTACTACCTTTAATGTACTTCCCGAACGGTCGATCTGCCATATTTGAAGTGCTTTCTGCTGGGGAATTGTCCTGTTGGGTTCCAATGTAGTTGGCAGATAAGCAGGGTCTTCCAATATACGGATAATTCCTTTATACCATTCTACATTTTCATTGATGTGATCAGGCAACTGATACGTATCAAAAACAATTTCATAAACGCCTGTTCGGGAACCTGGAATACTATTCCCATTGGTATCTTTATCTTCAAACTCGGTAATGGTTGCCTTTTGAATAACTCCACCGATATTCACTACTTTTTGAGAACCGTCAGGATAATGTTCGGTTTCACGGTGTAATGGAATGATTTCACCTGTAAGATTGCCTGAAACAGTGATTGTTTTTGCAGTTGCATTTAAACCGGTGATCGCTATAGTCTTTTCAAAAATCAGATAAAACGGAAAATCCACTTGTGTAAACGGTTGCGCTACTTCAATGTCGGTATTGCTTCCGCTTGTTGTTATTCCTGTAACAATGTATTGTCCGTCTATTGTCCCCGATGCCTGAATGTTTACAGCAGCTCCAATGGTAAGCTCAGATGAAACAATACCTTCAACGGTGAAGATTTTGTTAGTGCTGTCAGCTTCGATAACTTTTAACCGTTTGGGATAAACCACATTTCCCAGAGGTGAAGCGGAAGCATTGGCGATTGTTCCATCAATATACAGAACCGTATTTCCAGAAGACAGAACAACCGAATTAAGCGTATAAACTTTATTATTTGCAGCCGTTCCTGAGTTTTTAATCTCCACTTTGGAAACCGTATGGAAGGGCTCAAGATAAATCCGCTTGGTTAATTTTGAATCCCAGTTGGAAGGCTCTGCCAGATTTTCAACTGTAAGAAAAATACTGCCGGAAGCAGGACTGATAAAGGATTCGGATACGGTGAATATATTGTTATTGTCCACATCTGTTACAGCAGTTTCACGGAGCTGACCTATTATAAACACCAGGTTATTTCCACTGACCGGAATGTCCTCAATGATAAAACTTTTTTCATCTGCAACAAATATACTGCCGATGTATCGCTGTATGTCAGCAGGTGAAATATACGGCTGAATAGTCTGAGCAGGGCTGGTACTTGTAATTGTAAACGCCTGTGTATGGATTTCTGCTCTTTTACCAGACAGCTGATTGACAGAAGCAATCTTCCCCCTTATGCTTGAAGGAGGATTTTCCCGAAATAAAAACTCTGCATAATCCGCAAACTGATAGGCTTTGTTATGGATATGATTCCAGTCAAAGGTAGCTCTGACTAACGTTTTGTCGGATGAAGTAAGGTCTGAAAGCTGTTGCTGTTCTGTGGAAGTCGTGAAAATCAGAGGCGATTCTTCCTGAATCAGCTGAACAGCAAAATTGAGCGGAGGAAGTATAGTATTACGTTTCGGGAATTTTGTATAATCTGTTAAACGTTCATTTCCCAGTGGAGAAACTCTGGAAAACCAGTTCACACTGTACAAGGAATACGCATGTATCCCTTCTTCCGTTTCCTGATGATTAAATACTAGTTCATTCCCTACTTCGGGAACAAACAGTGTCTCCGGTAATCCCGATACATCTTTATATTCGGAATCATGATTGATTTCAGGTTTTCTATAAGGCGTTTCACTTGATAACTTATATTCAATACCATAGCCAACAGGAAATGACTGGTGGCAAATGCAAAATTCATCCTTTGAGGCAAAGAAATCTTCAAAGGGGCGTTCAAAGATAAACTGCTCCCGTTTGAGATTAATGAACCGCTCATCGGCAAAAGGAGTGTAACCATCATCATCTGTCAACTGTGTCGGATTAGCGGTCGCATTATTCAGAAACAATCCATAAGATATAGGCTTTAATGCAGGCGTAGGTGGTAAACGATAATCATTCCTTGAAGTCGGAAGGCTCATGAACAAATGTGTGGTTGTTTGCAATGGCACTACATTTTCGATAGCCACCTTTGTTACATACTCCATGACGTAAATGTACTGTGTCTTATTGATACGGCTTACAATAAAAGTACTGTTTAATATTTCATTGATGATACTGATTGGAATCCAGAATTTACTTCGCAATACCTGTTCTACCAAAGGCGAAATAGGAGTGTTTTGCAGGAAAATTTCTTTAACGTTTTCAGGAAGCAATGGAAGAGTACGGTTCAACAATGCAATCAGTACCTCATCACTTAACGGTGATTGGGCAATCATAATCCGTTCCAGATGCTCATGGGGGATAGGTAAAGGTAATAGCCGGTTGATGAGTGCCTTTAAAACTTTATCACTCAAAGCTCCGTTTACATTAAGAATATTTTCAAGATTGTCTGGCTGAATAAGCAGGCTTTTTTCAATCAGTGTTTCTAACATATCATCACTTAACGGACTGTTGGCTATCATAATACTTTCCAACGAGGAAGCTGGCAATGGAAAAAAGCGGTTCAAAGCTGTTGTCAATACGTCATCCGAAAGCAGAGGCGTTGCATCCAGTACCGTTTTCAGATGAGCTGCATTCATCGGAATAACCCGGTTAATGGCAGCTGTTAGCACCTCGTCGGAATTAGGAGCTTTGCTGACTAAATAATCCCGTACTTTTGAGGATGAATTGAACGGATTATTAATATAGCCAATGACCACGGCTGGAGTTAATCCACCATCTTTGATGCCGGGAGCAGTTCCTTTGGATAGATCAATGTGTCCCAGTCCCAGCATACGTGCCGCATGAAAATCCATTGAGACCATGCGTAACATTTCCATATAGCTGACCTCTGCAGCAGCAGAATCATCATCATCTTCCGATGGGAGGTAAGTAATTGCCTGAGGGTCTGTTTTGCTCAGGTCAAGGTAATTGATAACTGCGGGTTTCAATCCCTCCGAATCCAACCAGCGGTTTTTATAGTTTTGGACATTCACCGTAAATTCTCCCGTTGAAGAATTAGTACCGTTGTACTTTGGCCAGCGTTTATGAATAATGTATTTGGAAACGTCTTCCAGTCGTTTAAAGACCAAACTATTATTGTCGGAAATTCCGTCATCTAAGCTGAATTTGCCTACCAGCTCGAAGTTTCCAGTTTGTTCGTGATTCTCTCCCAAAATATGATCCTGATAAGTAGAAAGCACTAATTTTTTTAAATAAAAATTGAAACTTCTGAAGCGGAAACCAGCAATATTTTCGCACATAAAAGTGCGTACACCGACCTGATCCAATCGTTTTATTCGTTTTCTACACGAAATAAAGAATTTTTCTACATCAGTTGCAGCATCAAAATTGTGGTGAATAAGTGAAACGGTTTCTACAGCAAATTCTGCGGAACTTTCTCTTTCAGGAGTAACAACTCCCAGCTCAAAGACTCCTTTGAATAGCAGTTTCCCTTCTGTATGAACCTCAACGATTTCATGATATTGTTGCAAAAATCCGGATGGGTTAATCATGGGATCAATCACCGCACGTATGGCGTTGTAAACAGTAATGTTTTTAAATTGTAAGCGTACGTTTGTTGTATTGGTCGGTTCGTTCGCAACAGGAACAAACCCGTTGTAATGCCAGATTTTTTCATTGGCACTTTCCGTTAGCAGGCTTGGTGCGACAGACAAGTCAAGTGTTACCGTAAATTCCCGGTTATAGGGAACGCGGTATATATTTACAAAATCTTCCGCTTTATTGAATCCGGATGTACTTGGATAAGGACCTGAAGGCCCCGAAAGATTCCCTTTTGCAAAATGTTCATTTCCCAGCTGGCGGAAAAAATTCCAGCGCAGATGTATCCCTGATGCACTGCCGTCTTTTCCATCAGAACCGGCTGCTTGCAAATAACTGTAAGGTGACTGAAATATCGGGTTGATTAAATTTATTTTAACTGGCATGGCATATCTTTTATTCGGTGATTAATTGAAGTAAAAATGAAACTGTTTCTTTAATGTCATATTGGGCTCCGCTCCATTGCAGGTATTCAAACTGAAAATCGTAGATTCCAGTTGTTACATCCATGTTTCCATTTGTGATGAAAACATTTCTTCTGTCCTTGGAGAATACTTTTTTGTCCAGCACATTGCTTCCAAGTTCTGCCTGAACAGTATCTTTTATAACAGCATCAGGAATCTTAGGATCGTTGAATGGTTCAGGATTTCGTATCAGTACTCCCAGAAGCAGCCCCGTAGTTTCATCCTTTATCAGATTAAATTCGGTAGTTACTGCCGGGTGAAGTGCTCCAAGCTTGAAAATACCGCTGATTAATTTGTCATAATCATACGCATATTCCTGTCTTAAAGGACTGTTTACATCCAGTGTATTGTTAACAATCGCTTGTGCCGTTGTGAGCTGTGTACTGTCAATTAATACAGGGACTTCAAAGCGTGCTGTCTTCGTAATAATGAGCGGATCTTCCTCATCACGTTCCAGAACATAACTGTTTACCTGCTCTTCAAAACTTTCATAGCGGGAAGTCTGGAAGACATAACGGTGTACCTCTTCTTCTGTATATTCACTTTGAGAAGCGGTTTTATAACGTGCTTTAAAGCTAGCTGTATAAAGCTTCAATGGTTCTAATCTGTCAATAGATACTACTGAATGAACACCCATTGGAGAAATAGGAGAAGTGTTTACACACGGATTTCCGTTTTCAATCATATTATCCAATATCACAGCATCCTGCACAAATCCCGGTAAGTCATCTGCCTGCCAGGTTACAGCTATTGGTTCTGCCGGTGGAAGTGTTATGTCCGGTGCTGGGTCTGCAATGGTCGTTACCAGCTCTATCTGTACTTCTTCATTGTTTTGATATTCATCCCAATTACGGTAAAACTCGTAAACATAGTTTTTCAGGTAGAACAATAATAATTCCGGTTCAACATAAAACAACGGTTTCGCATGAATCAGTGCTCCATCCGCATTCGGATACGATTTTTCGTAATCCACATAATATTGCAGGCTTGCCAGCTTGAATTCCGCTTCTCTGTCTTTTGCTAACAAATGCTGATAAGTCGGGTTGCCTTGATGGAAGAATCCGATAGGTCCTTTGGTTTTAAACCCGAAAATGTAATTATTCGCATAACTGGTAATAAGTGAGGAACCAGCATCTTTATATAATCTGTCTTCCGTTTTTACTTCAACAGCATAATAAGCGTTAGGCCTCCACACGGGCTGGATGGATTGGTTGAATCCTTCCGTAATTGAATTTACTTCATTCTGCACGGCAGTCTGATCCGGTAAAGTAGCATTGTACTGGGCATCGTCAAATTTCAAATAGCAGAGCTGGTACAAACGAAGTAAGCAACTTTCGGTACATTCAATAATCGGATAGCAACTTTCACCCGTAACCGTAACGGTTGATAAATCGGAAAAATGAGCTTCTGCCTCAAAACGGTAATTAACACCAATTTCGGGCTGGTATGGACGTAAACCGGACAGACTGTCTAATTGTCCCCAGGCAACAGGTGTACCCGACGTGAGAGTAATACTGCACGAAAAACCGAAATTATCTGAGATGGAAAGGGTAACGGAATAATCCGTTGCGGCTTGCAAGGACAGTGTGAGCAGTGTGCTTTCATTGGTGATGGCAGGATAAAGGGAAGTTCCCTGAAAAATACCTTCAAAATCAACATGGTGTATCGGGTACATGGAAACAGGAAAATCAAATTTGCCCTTAGCAATTAAATTCAAAAATGCCTGTAAATCCTTTCCTTGTGGTGTAATATTGGTGTCGCACACGAGTGATGTCGGAGTGGCATCCATTGCGTTCAAAAGTGGTTTGCAGCTGCAGGCTTCTATTACAATTTTGTCAACAGGTACGGCGGTATTTTCATAAATAACGGGGTTGACCAAACTGAAAGAAGCAACATCTTTTGTTTCGATGAGCGTATAATCAAACTGGGGCAGATCCCCTGGTGTGAGTGTCGGAAGTTCCGTGCGTTGGTAATAATGGATTTTCACATTCGGAGCAACTGTTTTTAAGCGCAGGGAAATCATGCTGACTGCATCGGGAAACAAGACTTCCAGTTCATCGCCTGACTGAATCGTCAACGCATTCAAAAAACCACCGTTCGGATAAAAAGCAATGGTAGCAGGTTGTCCGTTGATGCGTACCAATAAATCGTTGGAAGAAATCACCTGTCCTGACGGCACGGTGGCATGAACATCTCCCGGATGTTCCTTTCTCCCGTACGCATTAAAATCAATACAGGTTTTTAAAATAGGTGCAGGAGGACAGAAAATCGTTTCGGAGGTAATTCCCAGTTCTTCCACAATAAGATCACCTGTGCCCTGAGAAACAAAGCTCAGCGGACTCTGTGCCATGATGCGTAATTTGTTATGCAGTCCTGCTTGTTGATACTGCCAGTATCCTTTTTTCAGATTGGTCAGATCAGATGTTACAAACGGAGCATCCTCCAGAGGCGTAGCTGCCGTATAAATGTCGTAAGGAACCCATGCCGAGCCATTCCATGTGTAAATGTTTACTTCATTCAGATAGTATTCGTGTCGTACTCTGGACGATTTTGATTTTTGAGGTGAAACATAATCAACGTATTTTGCACCTTGGGTGTTTCCTCCGAAATTCTGACGCACACCCGCAGAAGGGAGTACTCCTTTCAGGAACTCCATATCAATGTAACTATCCATTGGAACCGTATAATTGTCGATTGCTGCAGGAGATAATCCAGATAAGGATGTGGCAGATGTATGAAGATTAAAGGATTCCTCTGTAATGATGTTCAGAGCTTTTGCGCCCACATTTCGGGTCATCAGTGCAATTTGACCTGTATCCAGTGTTTTGTTTTTCACCCATGTAAATTCAAACTTGGCACAGAAATCTTTTTTAAGAATCACAATACATACTTTGAGCTTACCTGTTACAATGAATGGTTTTGGAGCTTCTCCTGCCAATCCGGCATCTACGGAAATGGCAAATCCGAACTTAAAGATATACAAACCTACCTTACCACCTAATTGAATGGAGGCACCGTATTGTTTTGGCTTGAATGCGATTTTACCTGCTACGTCTAAGTATGCTCCGAGCTCGGCACGTAACGGACCGAATTTTTTATTGAATTCAAATTTGGCTCCTGCACCGGCTCTGATACCGGAGGAAGAAAGCATAAAATAGAAATAGGCATCAAACAGCTCCAGAATACGGGCATTGACTCTCCTTGATTCAGGTAAATCCTTTCCTATATTCAGATACCAAGCGGATGAATTACCGAAAAAGAAGCCCATTTCAATAAGTGCATTTATCCGTGCAATACTTCCCGGACGCTCATCATCGGGAATCATATAATCGATTCCGAAAGCAGCCTCAATAGATGTTTTACTGATGGCAAGCAGTGCAAAGAACGGAGGGTCGCTGGTAGTGTCCAGCCCGATTCGCTCTTTGAGCATTTGCCCTTGTCCTTGTAACAGGAATACTTCCGGCAGGGAAAGTAAGAAGAACAGTTTTGCCGAAAAGATTCTTCCGCCGTCCATTGCCGTGGCAAAAGACACACCTGCTCCAAAAGAGAATCCTTTGGTCTGGTCAAATTTGGAAACCTGAATCCCTTCTTTGTAGTCAGGTGCTATTTTGGCTTTGTAATAGCGCCACCATTCACCGTCTTCCGGTACTCCGGCAGCTGATTTGGTTGCCACATAACGCTGGCCTACCAATCCTCTGAAACCATAAATACCTAATCCCGTACTGCCGAGCAGTATCGGAGTGGAAATCTGTAGTTCCACATCTACGATAAATGCAGGTACTTTCGGATTCAGACGCATTGCGGCACTACCTCCCATTTTCAGTTTTGGAAGTGAGAACGTAACCCCTCCGGCATATTCCGTTCCTGCTTCTTCATTCCCTGGCTTAGGGTCTTTCATGGAAAGATACCCACTCAACAGCAAGGTAGCATTGGCAGGGTCGGCACTTCCCGGTATAATGATGTCGATACCGATTCCCTGAATCCGTAAGTAACGGTGAGGATTGCGTCCTGCTCCCGGATCATTGTCAACCGTATAGTAAAATTTGATACCGTCACCACGTGCATCCACTCCTCCCGGATTAACACTGATTCCGCCACTGAACTCAAAGAATTTATATTGACGTAGTTGTCCTTCATGCTGCTGTTCGTGTGAACCGAATCCGATGGCTGTAATAGAAAGCTCTACAGGACCTATTTTAAGCGTAAGTGCGGAAGGCAATACCAATGTCCCTCCCTCAAATTCAATTTGCCCGTCCTGCCAGATGATGAGTTTTTGAATATCGATTTTGTCAGGCAATAGTTTTCCGATAAAACCACCCTGATCCATAAAGTCAATCGCTCCTGAAATGGCTACGAAAAAACGCCCTCCTTTTCTTCCAATGGAAAGGCTGTTGATATTGAAATCAAAAATATTGGGAATGCGCAATGCTGTGATTCCTTGGTCTTCGGAGGCTGTAACACTGAATTCCCCGTTCGTACCTATCCATACATCGATATTGATTTCCGCATCGGCTCCTGTTGTGTCTTTGAATCCCGGTATTTTCATTGTCCCGTGGATGTTGGAGCCGATAATCGCATTTTGCTGGAAAGTAATGTCAAAAGCATCCAGACTTACAGAAAAACCGCCCCCGAAATTAGCTTTGATAAGCGGCGCGGGATCGCCTGCATTTTTGGCTTCCAAGCCGATAGTTCCTGAAATACCTCCGGTACCTACAAGAAGATTCCGAACCTTTAATTGCCCGGTAGAGTCCCCGTCGTTCTGATTCCAGAACGTAGGAAAACCAACGGTTCCATCTGTGATATAAACACCAATAAAGTCATCCGGACGTCCATCTGCGATAGCTTCAGGGATATTACTTGTTCTGGATAAGTCTAATTTAACACCGCTCACTGCGATAGTTAAACCCGTGTCTCCAATTTGAGATGGTGTAAGTGTGAAGGAGTTTGTTCCAATAAAGTCAAATCCCTGCTGAGAATCATAGATTAAACTACCAACATTGTAAATTAACATTGATTTTGTTTCTCCTTCGATAACATTCCCATTTTCATCTAATGGTTTCAACCAAGTTCTTGGAAATGTTAAACCCAAAGATAAGGATTCTGTTGAAAATCTGAAGTATGGAATTATTAATTTCTTTAAATTATCTAGAGAGAATATACCTAACCAAGTAGAAAACAATTTCTGTATGTTAAAAAATATATCCCATTCTGTATTTTCGATGAAAAAAGAAAAGATGAGTTGAAGAATATCTATGTTTGCAACAGTAAGTTGATCAACCAGATTTTCAAAATCAGTTGTAGGATTTAAGATTACCTGAGCCTCACTAAAATTATTATATCGACTTATAAATTCTTCTATTTTATTTTGTCCAGGTTCAATTTCAATAAATTTATCTATTGCCTCAGAAAAAATAGAATTGGAATCAATCCTCAAAAAATCAGATATAAGATTGAAATATGCTTTATTTTCAAAAGAAAAATTAGATATATTGAAATCAGTTATATATTTTATAACTTCCCATTGATAAAAAAACTCAATAGGGATTATACTTTCCTCATTGTTTGAGCTATTAGGGTTAAGGACTAATTCAAAATCACTGTTTTTGATATTCAGGCTTAAATTATTTGTTATAATTTCTAAATAATAAGATGCCTTTTCCCCATATTTACTCTTTTGAAACTGAAGGTTCTGATAAAAAATATGGTCAAAGAAATCAATAGTAAAGTTAAAATCAATGGGTAGTTTTTCAAATGAAACTAAAGAACTTAAAGCAGGATAATAATTTTGATCAGCCATGTTGGTTAGTTTTGGGAGTTAGTATAGAGGGAAAAATAAATAAAACCATAAGCATCTGAAATAGACTATATAGTTTAATTGAAAATAAATCACGATAGACATCGGAATTAATGTCATGAACGAGGTATTTTAAAGTAGTTGGTAAAGCAATAATTGAAGGAATGAGATCTATACATCTCCCTTTTTCAATATAACTGCTATCCATATATATTGTATTGACAGTAGTAGTAGTTATATTCACAATGGGAAACAAAAAAATAAAAATTAGTAAAATCAGAGGATACCAATTACTTTCGCAACGTTTTCGAATAATTAGAAATGAGGCAAACAAACTAAAGTAAATAAGTAAATAGATTAATGCTTTATACCATAGAAAAGTATTATTTTTATATACATACTCGATATAATCATTTACCAACCAATCTTTATAATATATAAAGACAAAAAAGAAGGAAATTCCGACAGAAATTATAATGAAATATTTGAATCTTAAATATAATAAAAATGAGGTCCTATAGATTGTTTTTATTTTCATTAATACAACTGATATAGCAATACCAAATAAAATTGAATATCCCTGATATATGACAAGCGAATTTTTTGTTTCGATTCCGTATGTCAAATTTAATTTTCCGTGATTATAGAATAATGTTTTAGAGTTACTTATTAAATCCACAATAGACCATAAAGTTCCACTGATACCAATATAAAAACTCGATGAATGATCATTTCTCTGCTCACTTAAGAAAATAGTCGGGTAAAACAATAGCAATAGTAGTATGTATTTATATCTATGAGATATTTTTTTAGTAAAGAAAGTAGCTAATAATAAAGTGGTAAAACTAAAGTAATAAAAGACAATCATAATCCCCCCGCCAGTATCCTCCCATTCTTCTATCGTTACCTGTAAGATGAAACTTAATACTATGATAACAGGTATCAGCAATGTAAATGCAATTAATCTCAAAAATACCTGTCTATTGGTGCTTTTTTCAGAAAAAAGTACCAAAAATAACAATATCGAAATTGCAATAAGAAAATATAAAGCTGTCATTTTCTATAAATATGTATTTCGTAATAAATTAATTAAGTCAATATATTCTTGAATAGCCCAATTAGAGTATTTCTCTAAATACGCAGAATCTTGAGATCCAATTATTTCTGTCTTTTCCTCTTTTATTCTCCATAGCTTAGAAAATGAAAAAGTATTTTCTCTTAATTTATTGTATAATAATCCATTCGCTGGAGAAGCATAAGAGTTAATAGGTTTTGATAGATTACCTTTAAATAAATTATAAAAATATCTTAAAGAATCAGATTCGGAAGTTTCTATATCATTGTTGAATGATGAAAATAAGGAGTTTATTTTTTGGGAAACTGTTGGATTAGGTGGTTCATATATCCATGTTGTCTCAAACATCTGATAATAAAGTCCAAATGAATATAGATTTCCATATCTGTCATGTAATGCAAACCGAGTATTTAGAAAATGTTCGTAGAATCTACTTTCAAGTGATGACAAATTGTTTCCTTTCTGAATATCCTCATCATACAGAAATTTAATGGCATCCCATATATTTCCTTTTTGTTTTGATGGGATTATAGAGTAGTTATATACTTGATTAGGCACAGAACCTGCATCTCCAGAATGTAGAGAATAATGTATGTTATTTGGTACATTAATAGGAACTATTATTCTATACCAGATGGTAAAATCTTCTTTTAACCTACCAATAACATCTAAACCAACGAACATATGCTGAACTTCTGCCATTCTTCCATTAGAAAACTCGACTACTTCGATATCCCTGTATAATTGAAGTTTATTCGTAATGATAATTTCTACTGTTTGTGTGTTAACTTGTACAGCTATTGGTATTAGCTCATCAGTTTTATAGGGAATTTGGTCTTTATAAATTTTCCCAGGTAATGCATCTCCTGTTGTAATAACTTTGTTAAATAAATCAACATCAGAATCATGACCTCTTTGCCGGAATCTTGTAATACGCTCTTCTAAAGTATCATTTTGAGAGCCAGTTGTAGCATTATCAAAATCATTATTTACAGAAATTAATTCATCTAAAAAGGAATCAAATTTAGCTGTAATTGTAATCCCAGAATCTTTATGAATGAAATATCGGCTTCCCTTTATTCCTTTTTTCTCATTTGGTTTAGAAAAATCTGATTCATCATTTATTAGCTCCACATAATACCATGTTTCATCATTATTCGGATTCTTACATTTCCCCAATACTTTTACATAAATATCTCTTCTTCCACTTTCAAATTTTCCTGCACTTCCATTTTTAAATTTAGGGAGATTTCTAAACTGAAATCGAATATTTTTAGGGACCTTGCCATAGAAATTTTCACTATTTATTTGTAATGTCGTTTTAAAATAACGTTCATTAAATTGATTGGTACCGAGTATTCGTTGAGTATTCGTTGAGTATAATATCTTTATTCCAGTATTAATCTCTTTTATTTTAAAAGAATTTGTTATAGAGTCATTCCCATATCCGATTAAAAAAATTTCTGCTTCCCAGTGAGACTTTGTTGATGGTTCTGAAACTTCATGCCTTTCCCGTATAACCAAACGTTTCGGAAGATTATTCGCAAATGCTAAATAAGCATCTCTTAATTTTGACAGATTTTCTTCCTTATCTATCGCTATTAACACAAAGTTTTTATTACTCTGAACAAGTTTTTGTGAATTGGCAGCGGCATTACTATTTATAGAATCTTTAAGAATATAGAAATTTTGGCTCCCCTGAGTTATTTTATAAGAATATATAGATATCGTATTATTAAATCTCGGAAATAGAATGTCTTCCAAGAAGTTTTCTTTTACTGATTCTCCCGTGGTTATTGGTATATCCACTGGGTTTAATTTTAGAGCATCACCATTAGAAAATGCAAAAAAGTAGTAATTATGTTGATCTTCTGCAGTACCTACTTTTGCAATATAAGGAATATCTGCACCAGCATATTTATTATCTTCATGAATCTTCCATTTTGTTGATTTGTTGTAATAGGTTAAACCCTTTAAATGTAAATTTGCATTAGCATCAGTATACATTAAATCTTCAACGTCAAAAATAGTATCAATGAAATACCTAGATTTTATTACCCATTCAGTAGGCAAAGTATCGTTATCTACTTCACGTAAAAACATAAAGTTAAAATATGAAGGAAGCGTTGTGCTTGAATTTGTTTTATTCATTCTAATCTTTAATTCAGTGGAATAGTTTGAAGAATCAAAGTTAATTGCTTTAAATGAGAATGAATTATCGTTACTTTCCCTGAAATAAGCTCTTACATTTACGAAATCGGACTTTGGTATTTTAATATATAGATTAGTAACAGATTGGATACTTATTTTTAGTAAAGGCCATTCTGGGTAAATCACATAATCATAGCTATTATTATCCTTTTTAATGGCGATTGTTCCAGCGATATTATTCTGATAATTTAAGGAATTATTATACTCATTTCTTATGTCTAAGAATAATACGTTACTATTTTTGAATTTATTTAAAATATTTACAATTTGATTATTTTGCTTCATTTTACTAAAAGCAGGATCTGAACTGTTTTTTACCCAAATTCCAGTTTTTTGATAAACCAATGAATAAAATTGACAAATATCAAAGTAATTGAGTATTTTTTCTTTTTCTGTTTTATTATTTATAAAATCTTCTCCGGTAAGTCCGTCCAAATTATTGGAAACAATGAAATTATCTGACATTCTTACCTCAGATAATTTTATTCTTGCTTTTGTCAATATAACATCAATTCCAAATTCAGTATGAAAATTTCCAATATGCATTCCCGCTTTTATGGGGAACGGTTTGTATTTCATATTTTTTGTATTCATCATTGAATCGACAAGAATGTCTTCAGGGAACAAACCAAATGGGTATACTTTTGTAGTAAAATCGTTATCAGCTTCTGCTCCATATGCTAAAATATATTCTTCAGGAGCGTGCATTATAGTCGGATACTTTAGATTTAATTTAATTATTGTCTTGTTAATTTCATTACACAAATCATTTCCGGAGAGATTTATTTTAGAATTCCCAAAGATTGAATCCTTCTTAACACCTCTGTATATAAAATATTCTACAGTCACGTTGTCTATAGTTTGTGTTGTTGGTTTTAATAAAATATTTACGAGAGAAGAATCACTCAAATTAGGTTGAATCATAATAAGTCCATCTGTAATCGCATAAGTTTTTGAATTTGATATGCAATTATGAATGCTTGTAACCTGAAATTTTTGAGAACCACTTGTAGGTTGGGTTACAGTACCAAATTCTTTATTAGAACTTTGTTGTAATAAAGAGTCTATATCAGTAAATAAGTGAACTTTCATAATACTTCTGTTAAAAAATATGTTTCTTGGAATCTAATTGTAAAAAAATCAGCCATAGTGTTAGATTTTAAGTGAGTTAATCGTGTAATTCGTTCGTAACTTACAATAAATTTCCTGCTGATTTACGGCAGTAGTTGATGATGCCATGGTGTTAGTTTTTAGTTTGTTTGCAATTTACACTAAATTTTATTATGTAGGCATGATTTTTTTGATATTTTACAGCAAATTGATATAAAAAAAACAATATAACTTTTTGAAAACACTTATTTAACAAATAACGGTAAAAAGGTCTTCGTCAAGTCTTCACCCCAGCAGAAAAAAACATAAAAACAAGGGTAATACAAGCTACGTTTCTCTACGCCCTTGTTTTTAGCGTTCCTTAGCCAGTCGTTCAGAATTCACTTTGTGGCTGTTCACTTGTTTTTCCTGCGTGGTTCATTTGTTTCCTCAGTCACGGCTACTCTGCCACCCCATACCCCAAATAAGGTTATTTTCGCTAGCTCGTTCCTCATGGCTCAAATGATTTGTAAAATGGGGTGTCACCGCCGTTTATTGTTTGGCTCGCCTGCTAAATCGCTCAGGCTTCGGGTTTGTCACAGTTTTTGTAATCCACGTGTTACAGTCGCTTTCTTCATTACAGCTACAGGAGCCAAATGGCTTTTCCTTTCGCTTTCATTCAGTTCAGCCACTTTCACACTCCCGCAACAAGAGCCCCTTTGTCCGTACCCCGAGCCTGTCGAGGGGCACTTGTTTTTTCCTTTGCTTTCTGCCGTTTCAGTCATTCCGTTGCACTTCATTTCTTCAACCGCATCAGCAACCCACACTTGCCGTTGGTATCACTCCACACAGGGCGTTTTCACAGCCACCGTTCAACCAACCGCAAGTTTTTCCTACCCAATCCAACGCCAACAAAAACATGCGCCAAACCCTTGTGCATACTGCAGAGGTCGCAGGTTGTCCAGTCCCTGTCCATTTCCTGCTTTCCCCCTCACTCAACTCGCAGTCGGCTCGCAGCGTTCCAGTCGTCCCTCCATTCACTTGCTTCACAGCTTCCGGGAAACCTACAGCTGTTCGCCGTGCTGCCTTGCTCCACGCGGCAGCGCTCAAGGCTGTTTTACCTTTTTCATCTAATTTACTGCCAATTAGTTAATTGACAAGAGTATAATTATGTCAAATTGTCATTCGTTATTCAAATTTAGGTCAGAAATGGACATTGGTATTTCATTTGCTATCATCTGAATAAAAAATTTATTAATCTAACTATTATGCTAGAAAAAAGTACACATTTAGAAGATGTATTAAAATCACATCGAATGACACACATCGAAGGTTTGGTGTCTAAACACAAAAGCAAACGAGACGAGATAAAGGAATTATTAGAAGGTAATTATACATCAGATATTTACAGTCCGTTTAACTCAGGCTCCTTTGGTAAGCACACAGCGATAAATATCAAGTTTGATTTAGATCTTGTTATTCCATTCAAAAGAAATTCTTTTGATACTATCGAAAATATGTTCAATGACGTTTACGATTTTCTATACAAGGAATATCATGAATCAGGTATAGCAACTGTTAGAAAACAAAAAGTTTCCATCGGTGTGTTGTTTAAAGCTGATGAAGATGGAGATGCAATCAATATTGATGTTGTGCCTGGAAGGGAATTAACAAAAGACACCTATTTAGAAGACCGGGATTTAAATATCTATTTCAATGAAAACACTTGGGGATTTACAAAAGGAACTTACACCAAAACAAATATTCAAGCTCAAATTGATCACATCAAGGCAAGAGACAATGAAAGAAAAGTAATTCGTTTGCTTAAAATTTGGAAGAATACCAATGGTGAAAAATACAAATCATTTCTTTTGGAACTTTTGACGATAAAAGCCTTTGATAAAGCCACAATATCAGGGAATGATTGGGAAAAACTCAAAGGTGTAATGACTTACATCAAAGATAATATTACCAAGGACGATTTCACTCTTAAAGATCCTGGGAACTCAAACAATGATGTTGTAAAATCACTTGACACATGGACACGTCAGTTACTTTCTAATAAAATGGGAATAATGATTCAACAAATTGAGAGCAACGCAGAAAATATTAAGTCCTATTTCCCGATCAACGAAGAATTTGAGGAAAAAGAAGAAAATTCATCTAGTAGTTCTTATGGACTTAAGGGTTCTTCCGTAGGTCCATCAATCCCATCAAACAATCAACGTTTCGGATAGAATGGATTTTGAATTAATTAATTCAACCATTGCAGCAATTCCCTTCGTTAAGAAAATAAACAGCATCGAACGAAGGGAGTTTTCCATCGTTGGAAATGTTGAAATTTTATTAGAAGAATTGGGTACTCCATTAACCTTTGACTTTCAAATCAATTCGGAATATCCTCTAAAAAGTTATGATTCAGAATCAATTAATTTCTCGAACAAAGAGCTTGTATCGTATAATCATGTAATGCAGAATGGAAGTATCTGTATTCATACATCTCACAGCACGAGCATTACTGAAAAATTGAGAATTGATTTTAACGCTCTAAAAGACTGGATTATAAAATATGTTGTAAACAAGGATGAAGACTTAAACTATGAGCATATAGTGGTAACTGAATCACCCATAAATGACACTTATTATTCTTTCATGTTTACAGAATGTAAAGAATCGTTTTATAAAGATGAATTGGGCACAGTCAAATTATCATTGTTTAATGATGGGATATTGAGGGGGAAGAAGAATTTCAACTTTTTTATTCAGAAGTTTGTACCAATCAATGGAGAACCCAAAAATTGTCAGTGGAATCAATATTACAACAAGCAGAGAGCTCATTTAGAGGGTTTATACTATTATATTGAAGATGCTCCTGTAACGAATGGTCGGTTCGCTTACACGAACTGGAGTGAATTAAATCTACCACAGAATTTATTGAACCTTTTACATCAGCACGAACGTGAAAAACGTGAAAAATTAAAAGGAAGAGTTATTCCACTGTTTATTGGATATAAAACTGTTGGGACTGAAATCCATTGGCAAGCGGCCTTACTGGAGATTGGGAAATTTCCAATAAAGGGAGTTCCGGAAAAATTTAATGGTCATAAAACCGGTAAATGGAATACCCATTTGGTTGATACGGAGATTAAATGGGGATTAACCAGAAATTCATCATATCAATACTTTTTTGGACGTGGTGTATTTTCCAAAGTACTCACGGAAAAGAAAATTTTAATTATCGGTGTTGGTGCTGTTGGCAGCATTATTGCCCAAACCTTGACAAGAGGCGGTTGTAAATACATTGATTTTATTGATCATGACATTAAAGAACCTGAAAATGTCTGTAGATCTGAATACAAATTTGCGAATGGAATTACAAGTAAAACTGTAGAATTGGAGAAAAATCTATATGAAATTTCACCATTTCTGAACTCCATAAAATTGAATGACAACTATTTTGAGACGCTAATAAAAACATTTTATTCTGATACGAAACGTCAAAAGAAATTCATTGATGATTTAAAGCCATACGACTTAATCTTTGACTGTTCCACTGACAACGATTTAATGTATGTATTAAACTCTTTGAAGCTGGAAACAGATTTGATCAATATTTCAATTACCAATCATGCTAAAGAACTGATTTGCGCATTTCATCCCAACATCTACAATTTTGTAAACAATCAGTTCTCAAATGTCTTGAAAAATGACGTTGAGGATTTGTATGAACCAACTGGATGCTGGAATCCGACATTCAAAGCTTCGTACAATGACATCAATGTTCTCGTTCAGCTTGCACTTAAACATATAAATAAAATAATTAGCGGAGAAAAAGCAAAAAACAATTTCGTAATTCACGAAGCTGATAACTCTTTAAAAATCGTTGAATTTTGAAATTAACAAAGAAACATAACGACCTGAATTTGTATATCGAAGAAGACCTGATCGAAGAAATAGGTGCGATTGCATTAAAACACTATCCGAATGAATTTGGAGGTTTTCTTGTCGGAAAATATTCTTCGGATTTTAAGTCTGTTGAAATAACAGATGTTATCCTCCCAAAGAAATACAAAAGTACACCAACACTTTTTCTGAGATCAACAGATGGTTTGGAAGGAGTATTTCAGAAACTATTTGAAGAAAAGCAGCAATACTACATTGGAGAATGGCATACCCATCCAAACGGATCTTCAAATTATAGCACAACAGACTTGGATGCTATGATTGAAAACGCAAACTGTGAGACTGTTCAAATAAAGAATCCTGTCCTGCTAATTTTAAGCATAACCAAAAGTGCTGTCAGAGACTTCACTTTTTACTATTATGATAATGAAAAACTAATTTCTTATGAGCAATAAAATAGACATCAAAATGTTGTTTGGCGGTTTGCAAAGCCAAATGAATGCGCAATTAAATACAAACAGAGAATTCATTACACATCCAGGTTCCAAAGGTGATGCCCTGGAAAATGCATGGATTGAGTGGCTAAGTAAATATCTCCCAAATCGATACAGTGTTGACAAAGCAATTGTTATTGATCACGAAGGAAATACAAGCCATCAAATGGACATAGTAATTTATGATAATTGGTTTACACCATTCATATTTTCTCAAAATGGCTTTCATTATATTCCAGCAGAAGGTGTTTACGCTGTTTTTGAAGTTAAGCCCGATTTGAAAGGTAATGTAGATGGAAAATCATACATAGAATATGCTGCTCTCAAAATTGAAAGCGTCAGAACCTTAAAAAGAACTTCTACAAAAATGATCAATTCTGGAGCAGATGTACCAGCTAGACCTTTAACGAAAATATTGGGCGGTATCTTGACCAGTACAAATACTATAAAAAATGTATCGACTATCGAAAAACATATAAAAGCTCATACTGGTTTAAAGAGTATTGATTTTGGTTGCGTAGCAGATTATGGTAGTTTTTACGTCGAATATGATGGTGAAGAAGACATCACTCTAAGACGAGAAGAAGACTTTGATAAACGCTACCTTGACTATTACTCAAATAGAACATTTAAAGGCGTTTCCTTCAGTAAACCAGAAAATTCATTGGTTACTTTCTTCATGCAATTAACGAGGTACTTGCAACAAGCAATTGGAACCGTTCCTGCAATCAATCTTCAATCATATTTAGATAAAATTGATGAAGAAATCGATGAAGAAATCTAGTTATCAAGAATTCAAAAATAAAAAATGAACGCTAACTTTCCTTGCCGCCTTGCTCCACTCAGTTCAAGGCCGACGACCACAAATAAACTGATAAACAATTTTAATTAATAATTATTGGACAATAAAAGTACTATACATATATGGCAAAAATTGCATTTTCGGAAAATCAAGAGTTTGGTTCTTGGCGTTTAATTTCAAGGCATTCAGGAGGTGGAAACAGTTCAGTTTGGAAAGTAGAACATCTGGAAAATGGTGAAAAGCATATAATGAAGTTATTGCGTAAATCACACGATACCGCTAAGCTAAGATTTCAGGATGAAATAAAAATCATTAGTGAAAATCAAGACAATGATGGTGTCATGCACATTATTGATTATTCCACTGATTCCGAGATACTATGGTATGTAATGCCTGAATCTCAAACATTGAATAAGTTTCTTGAAAAAAAGGATTCAACGGCTGTAATGATTGCAATTTTAGAAATAGCAAAAGTACTAAGTCCTTTACATGACAAAGGTGTATCTCACCGTGATATAAAACCACAGAATTTGTTCTACAGAGATGGGAAATACATAATTGGAGATTTTGGTCTGGTCGATTATCCTGAAAAAATCAAAGGATTAACGATACAGGGCAGCTCACTTGGTCCCAGATGGACTATCGCTCCAGAAATGAGAAACAATCCGGAAACCGCTGATGGTAGCAAAGCAGACGTATACAGCTTGTCTAAAACAATGTGGATTCTATTAACATTAATTGATAAGGGTTTTGAAGGACAATATTCTCCAACGGGGTCAATAGGTTTAGCAAATTACGCTCCTGATCTTTATCTAAATGTACTTGAGGATTTATTAGTCCAATCTACCGAAAATGATCCTAATTTACGCCCATCAATCGATGAGTTCATTGAGATATTAGAAAATTGGATTGATCTACAAGAAGATTGGCTGAAGATGAATGATTTAGATTGGAAAAAGGTGCAATCTAAGTTATTCCCATTAAATACACCTACCTATGCTGAATGGACAAGTTTAAATGATATATGTTCAATATTGAATATTGTTGGAGGCATTAAAGCTTTAAATCATGCTTTCTTTAATGATGGAGGTGGTTTGGATCTGGAAGGCGCTAAATTATCAGCTACAGAGCAAGGATGTTTAGAACTAGATTTTGGATTAACTTATTTGGTAAAACCTAAAAGGCTAATGTTTTGTTCGTTTAATAATGATCCGGAGTGGAACTACTTTTATTGCGAATTTGATAAAATTGAACCTATTTATGAAAAGTTTCACGAAGATGGACGTGAAGAAGTGATTGAACTCGAGACAGGGGAATATAAACCTTGGGATTATGTAGAATATTTCTATGAAAAGTATGATAATGGATATACTGATTACCCCAAAAAGTATAGAAGTATTCATCGTTGTTCAGGTGGAAATATTGTGATATTTAGAAAAACGTCATCTTATAATCGAACTCCATCAACATATGATGGAAGACATTCGGAAATGGGATCTGAAAAGTTTCGAGAATATATCCAAGATCTTGTTGATATAGGTTACAAGGTAACTATTGTTAGGGATGATGATGGAAAACCTGTTGGCAAACATTTTACTCACAGAATCTAAAAATAAAATCCATATGAGGACGGAAAAGATTTGGGATAAAGACAATAATAGTTTTTTAAGAGCTTTCTATCATGATAATATTGAAAAAGTGAATCCAGTAGAATACTACACGAATTTCATGATTTTTAAAAGTATGGTTCTCGAAAGAGATATGTTAGAGAGTAAGGATCTGATTTTAGCAAAAACAGTCCCTGATAGTTTTCTCAGAAAGAGAGCCGAAGAACATTCATCTGAGTTAATTGCTTCACTACGTTCGGATAAAGTTGATGAAAGAGTTTTGAAGATTTTTGAAACTTTTCGCAAAAAAGACCAAGAGAAATTATGGAAAAATCAAACAATTAATCCCGACCAATTGTGCGATCTAATTTTCTTATCGTTTGAAAAATACGGGTATCTATATAGTCATTATCGATTCGAAATTTTGGATTCAGGTTCAAAAAGTAAAATGCTACCGAAAGCCTTTCACCAGAATAAAGATGGACAGATTGAAAAAATTGGAAAAACTAATGTTTCAGATGGAGAGTTAAAGAACGTGCTGTTACATCGTAAAGTAATTGTAGCTCATATTTTTGAAAAAGACGAATGTTGGCATTCATTATTCCTCACTTATAACAGTTTGAAAGGTGAAGAGAATTGGAATAATGGGCAAGCTCATTTCCATTACATATCAAGTGCCTTTAATCTTACTAAAGAAGAATTCATTGAAAGCATGAGATCAGGCAAATATCTTTCGACAAAAATTCATATCACCTTGAAAGATTATGGGCATCAAGTTAATACTAAAAAATAAAAAATGAACGCAAAGTTAGGTCTTGTCTTTCCTTTCTTCAAGGTCAAGCCCTACGGGTTTTGCTAAAAAAATCTCCACCTCAGTTTTCGTAGTATTACTCAAATCTTTTTATCTCATCCATTCTGTATTCAGAATCCAAAATTCAGTATTTAGATGAGGTAGTATTTTTTATAGCAAAAAACCTTGCATCCAGTTCATCCAAGTCCTGAAAAATGGGCTTTCTTTTTTCTTTTTTTTCGGCTTTTTAGTCGTTTTTTTTCTCTCTTTCTTTTGGAATAATTAGGCGGAGCGAAGCGACAGAAAAGAAGCATAATTTTAAACCGATAATTATGTTTCAATTAAAAACCTATCGCCCAGGAATGAGAGAAGAAAAACATTCCTTTTTTATTCTGAATCGTGGACTAAACACAGGTAAACCGATGAATGAGCCTTGTCCGAATTGCTTTGTTTGCATCTGTAATAGCAGAGAAGATAAAGAAACTTTGTACTGGTTGTTGTTTGCATTGTGGCAAAGTAAGGAAATCAAACGTCAGTTAATCGGCTCGGTCATTCTGTATATTCGGAAAAGAGATTTGGAGAAAATAATCCAACAAAAAGCGCAAAGGCATATTTTGTTAACTGTTAAAAAGTCCATGCCTGTACTACGTGAGTTTCACCGAAAAGAACAAGCATTTCTCAAAATGTCCGCACAAGTACGTGAACTAAAAACAGCTTTTTTATGCAGCTTGGTTAGATAAAATGGAAAACGCCCGGTTACTGCGCAAAGGCGAAGTACGGGCGTTTTCTTTAACAACTATTCAGTTACTTTACACTTTGATAGTCGCGGTTTTCGACAATACAACCTTTGAAATGCATCATGATTTCAAAAGCATCTGTGTCTTCTGTTGAAGTATCATTCACATTTACCTCAACACTTTTGAGATTTACTCTACTGGATAGTTCTGCACCAGCTTTAAATCTTGGTTTTTTCTTGACTGTGGCTTTAATAATTAAATCGCCACATTGACTTGTTTTTTCTTCCATCTTTTTGTGTGTTATGTCGGAGTACTTTTCAGTTTGTTGCACTCCGACTGATTAAACAATAATTTACTTTTCTTCTTCTTCACAGTCTGAACCATCACTGATGGTCGCCTGACTGACTGCCGTTGCAACAGCTCCAGCAGTCGCTAAGTAACTTGCGATTGTTACCGCAACCGCAGGTAAGGCAATCGGAGCAGCAAGAACCGTTGTTCCCACTGCTGCAATGATTAACCCTGCCAAACGCAGTTTTTTGAAGAAGGGCGGAGTTTCCTTTCCGCATCGTTTGAAGTAAGACTTCAATTTGTCCTGTTTGCGCTCCTTACTTTTGTTCTTGAGCTTGTCGAAAGATTCCTTTTCCATTGCTTTAGATATTACTGGATTTCTACAATACTGAGCACGTTAAATGCTCCATTTTTCAGTGTGTACTGTACTCCGTTGACCTCCTGAAAGAATTCCAACATCAGTAAGTACAAATCTGTTCCTGCTCCTGATGGTACAGCTGTCGGAGTAAGTGTAACAGTCGTTGCCGTTCCATCAATCGGAAGGTTCTGACTGTTCGTTTCTTCAACGGAAGACACAGCACCCGAAAAATCAACTTTTGCCCAAGCACCTCTCAACGTTACATGCGTTGCACCTGATGGAACATTCAAATCATTGATTGGAACAAACCCGGTTAAGTCAATTACTCCAGTACCTGTATTCACAGAATAGCTTTTAAAAAGCACTGAACCCAAAACAGCACGGTTATTGAAATTGAACCCTTTCAGCAATGATTTTGCAGCAGGAGTTGCAATTCCCTCGCTTACTTTACGTTCACCACGGGAACTGGTTGAATCCATGTTCTTGATTTGTGTCATGACTTTCATTAGTCGTGAAGTTACACGACCATCTGAAGCATTCTGCATCATCGTACGAACCGAATCACGAAGCAATTTCCCAGAGCTGGCTGAAGAGCCGAACTCCGCACCATTTTCACGAGTCCTTACAAATGCAGGGTCGTTTTTGATACGTTCACCCTCAACACCGCCTTTCTCACGAGCTAAGAAACCATCTTTGGACTTGTAGAATGATAAATCACCAACTTTTCCCGTCAGTTTGATTATCCCTTTTTGTCTTGCCATGTTTCAAGATTTATTTGAATTAATAAGCGAGTTACTAGGTCCGCTTTTTTACCTGTCTTTGCGCATTGACAGCACAAACATCAGATAAAACCAAACACCATCAAAGTCAACACTTCCGAGCAATAAACTTTGTGCTGTTTTAGCTTGTTTTTGCAGGAAAAACAAGCCGTTAAAGCACGTAATTTTGTAACAGTGAAAAGTATATCATAACCATAGAGCAAGTAAAGAATAAGCATACATATAGCATAACCCCTGAGTAGAAAATGAGACGCCTTGTTATCCATACAAAAGATGTAATGATAATCACTGGGAAAAGTGAACGTTATTCGCGTTACCTCATTAAGCAAATAAAGGAAGAAATCGGGAAGCAAAACCACCAGTATTTAACCATACGTGAGTTCTGCGAATACTTGGGATTAAATCCTGATGAGGTGGAGGAAATTCTGTTTTGAGAGGCTTAAAGTAGCCTATTTGCCCAACATCTTAAAACCATAAAATTTATAGTTATTTAGTTGTGTATATTATTGATTTACATTATCTTTATACTGTAAAACGTTCATTCAAGTAAGTGCAAAAGAGTACAAATTTCAAGTAACCTATGCAGTAACCTTATTGAATGGTTTGATATAAATAGCTATAAAACAGAGGTTTAAAAATATCCGTGAATCCCAGCGGGATCACTCTGATAAAAAAAGCTTCGATTTACATCGAAGCTTTTTTATCCATTGCACGTCGTTCTAACTGGGATCTTTAATCCCAATAAAGATCGCTTTTGAAATAGAAAATAATCTGTTTTTTTCAATTTAATCATTCATTTTTCTATCTTTACTCAAACTTCGTTTTATATGGTAACAATAGACAATTATTTAGACAGTCATTTTATACATCGTAGCAATTGGCTAAGAGCGGCTGTTTTGGGAGCCAATGATGGCATTATCTCTGTTTCGAGTTTAGCTATTGGTGTTGCAGCGGCAAGTGATAATAGAGATACGATTATTCTAGCAACTGTTGCTGGTGTGGTTGCGGGAGCTTTATCTATGGCTGCTGGTGAATATGTGTCGGTAAGTTCTCAAACGGATATTGAAAAAGCTGACATAGCACGTGAAGCAAAGGAATTAAAAGAATATCCTGAAGAAGAGTTAGAGGTGCTTACACAAATATACGAGCAGCGTGGTTTAAAACGAGCAACTGCAGAATTAGTAGCAAAAGAATTGACAGAAAAAGATGTTTTGGCTGCTCATGTTCGTGACGAATTAGGTATAACAGAAACCTCTCAGGCAAATCCAATTCAAGCAGCACTTGCATCTGGTGCTTCGTTTTTGGCGGGGGGAGCTTTGCCATTGTTGGTGACTCTATTTGTTTCAATTAACTCAATAGAACTGTGGCTTTATGTCGCAACTATTTTCTTTTTAATGTTGTTGGGTGCTATTTCTGCCAAAACTGGTGGAGCAAGTATTCCGAAAGCCATTGTAAGAGTCACCGTTTGGGGAACAATCGCAATGGGGTTATCTGCTTTTGTAGGATATTTGTTTGGCGTGAATGTTTAAAGATTGTGGGGGATAGGTATCATCCCTACGGGATTTTTTATACACGGAATGGTGACATTTCTACAAAGGCACCGTTCGGGACTAATTAATGTTTAACCATAAGAAATCAAGCGTCGTAGATGCGATACCATTGTAGTACAATCATTGCCAATTTACATTTAGCTCCAATGGAGCTACCCTTTGTAAAAATCTTTATAAAAAAATCAGGGGGAAATTTCTGAGAAAGTTGCAAAGATAATAAAAATAAATTTAAATCCAAATGAACAACATCATTAAGGACAAAATTGTCTTTAATTACTTTTGTCATAGAAATGTCATTAATCACATTTTGTGTGCAATTCATTTCTAAGACTAATTGTTTATTTTAAATTTTAAGAATTATGATGTTATCTAAAAAAAGTGCAAAAGTGTTTTTCTTTGGGGGAACAATTGTAACTTTTGCTATGTTTTTAGTCATGTCATTTATGACGTTGACTAATGAAGTGCCGAAAAGGACACACGAAGAAAACCTCAGTGCCGAAGTTATCGCTGGTAAAAAAATCTGGGAAGAAAACAATTGTATGGGTTGCCATACAATCATGGGTGAAGGTGGTTATTATGCGCCAGAACTTACAAAGGTTTATGACCGAAGAGGTGAAGGATTCATTAAAGCTGTTCTCCAATCACCTGTTCCATGGCAACCAAGAGGGCGTAAAATGGTGGCTTACAACATGAACGACACTGATGCTGCAAACATGATTGCATTTTTGAAGTGGGTAGGCGAAATGGATCTGAATGGTTTTCCTCCAGAACCAGATTATAAATCAACTAAAAATAACAAAAAATAAGGGTTATGAAGTACAAAAGTCAAAAAATAGCATATTATTTCTTTGCTTTAGCCTTGTTGCTATTAGTATTGCAAATAGTTTACGGATTCATCATGGGCTTCGCTCGTGTTGGTTACGATGGATTACACGAATTTATTCCGTTCAATACTGCACGTGCAGTACATACAAACCTTTTAGTTGTATGGCTCTTAACAGGATTTATGGGTGCCGCTTATTACATCATCCCAGAAGAAGCTGAAAAAGAATTAGTGAGTGTAAAACTTGCTTATGTACAGCTTATTTCTTTAGCTCTAGTGGGTGTAACTGCAATAGTAGGTTACCACTTCAACTACTGGGAAGGTCGTAAATTCTTAGAAATTCCGCGTCCTTTAGATTACTTGGTCGTAGTAAACGTCCTTCTATTCCTTGGATTGATTCTTGCAACTTTATTCAAAGGTAAAAAACGCACAACTACAGCAATGGTGTTAACTATGGGGTTGGTTTTTGCAGCATTGCTTTATTTACCAGGAATGATTTGGTTTGATAACCAGACAATTGACTCTTTCTTCCGTTGGTGGGTTGTCCATTTATGGGTTGAAGGTGTTTGGGAATTAATTCTTGGTGGTATTCTTGCCTTCTTATTAATAAAACTTACTGGTGTGGATCGTGAAGTAATTGAAAAATGGTTGTATGTCATCATTGGATTGACGTTTATATCAGGTATCATCGGTACTGGTCACCACTACTATTTTATTGGTACAGGTAAAATCTGGATCATCTTGGGGGGTATCTTCTCAGCGTTGGAACCTTTTGCTTTCTTAGCAATGGTCTTCTTTACCATCGGAATGTACCGAAAAGGTGAGAAAAAACATCCAAATAAAATTGCGTTGTTCTGGACTGTTGGTACAGCAGTTGTATCGTTCTTAGGTGCTGGTATGTTGGGATTGGCTCATACCTTACCTGCAGTAAATAGATACACTCACGGTACATTAGTTACAGCAATGCACGGTCACTTAGCTTTTTGGGGTGCGTATGCAATGATTGTATTTGCATTCATAAGCTATGTTATGCCAAATTTAACTGGTAGAAAACTATATGAATCAAGAAATGGTAAACTAGCTTTCTGGTTGTCCAATATAGGTATGTTTGGTATGACTGCTGCTTTTGGTGTTGCAGGTGTTGCGCAAGTTTACTTGGAAAGAAAAATGGGCTTGGAATTTGGTGATGTACAAAAAGACATCCAAGTACACTTCTATGTTCTTATTGCTTGCGCTACAATGTTCTTAACAGGTGTTACCTATTTCATAATTGAATTCTTGAAATATGGAAAACCAAACGATGAAGCAATCGTTGAAGACAACACAGTAGAATAATAAAATAAACAATCAATTCTTCCGGGTTGTATCGTGTGTACAACTCGGAATTGATTTATAAAAACAATAAAAATGGAAACAGCAATCATAGACCAAATCGATAACAAAGTGCCTTTTTATCAAGCAACAGGTAAGGAAGTTGATATTTTTACGCATACCTACAACAACAAAATACCCTTGCTATTGAAAGGTCCGACAGGAACAGGGAAATCCCGTTTTATTGAACACATGGCTGCTAAATTAAACAAGCAATTAATCACAGTAAGCTGCCACGAAGAAACGTCGGCAACAGATTTAATTGGTCGTTTTATCATCAAAGGAGCTGAAACCGTTTGGATGGATGGTCCGTTGGTAACTGCTTTAAAAACAGGAGCTATTTTGTACTTAGATGAAATTGCAGAAGCTCGTCCAGATGTTATCGTTGCCATTCATCCGTTAACAGACCATCGTAAAGAAATTTTTATTGATAAATTGGGAACAAGCATCAAAGCTCATCCTGATTTCACATTGGTGGCATCATTCAACCCAGGTTATCAAAAAGGATACAAAGAATTAAAACCTTCAACACGTCAACGTTTTGCAGCAATTTCGTTCAATTATCCAGATGCGGCAACAGAAACTGCTATCATCGTCAAAGAAACAAATTTGGATGAAGATACAGCAAAGAAATTAGTGAAAATTGCTGAAAAAATCAGAAATCTCAAAGAATTGGGCTTAACAGAAACGGTTTCTACACGTTTATTGGTAGATGCTGCATTTTTGATTAAATCTGGTTTACCAAAACGATTGAGTGTAAAAACTGCTGTCATCGAACCTTTAACAGATGAATTAGAAGTCATTGATGCATTGGTTGATTTGTCGAACTTGATACTCTAATGCTATGTCTTTTGATGAATACTTGTTTGGAAAATTTGTCCAGTACTTAAAAAACAAAAAACCGGACGATGCTGTTTTGCAACGAACAGTAGAACTGGAATCGATTCAACAAAAACTTACGCTCATTGCAAGAGCTATGACTGGTCGTGCCATAGAAGTTTTTCCAGCAGTGAAAGAAGGTGGTTATAAAGGAGATAACTTCTTCTTGCCAAGTCGGTTTAATTTTTACGAAAACAGCGACCAAAATTTAGCTTTTTACTTGTTTCGCACCTTGTATTTGTGTCAGCAGCAAAAAATGCAATTAAACTGGTTTGAATCAACAGATATTCAGGCAGAAAAAGCTGTTGAATTGGGTAAAATAAATGCACAAGCCATACTTGCAGGATTGATTGAAGAATTTCCTGCTGTCTATGAGATTTACGAAGAATTAGCTACGTCCAAAAACCCCGAATCAACCGAATCAATTGACACTGTTTGGTTATACGGGCATGTCATGAAAGACAGTTTAGAAAATTCGAAAAATAACAAAGATGCATACAATGATAATTCATTAAATGGTCTTGAAAATCCCGACCCAAAAACAATTTTAAAAGCTAGAGCTGTTGAGGAAATAAAGAACTTGACCATCGATAAAAAACAGCAAGAAGATTACGTGCTAACGCATAATTTTGAAAAAGTTGAAACAGCAGATGAATTTAGCGGAACTTGGAGAGATTTTGATGGTGATGATGATTTAGAGGAACACAGTGAAGCATTGGAAGAACTAGTCATGAAATACACCGTTCGTTCAAACGAGATGACGCACAGTGTATATCAAGCCGATTTTACAGACAATGCCAACATTGCAGAAAGCGCTGAAACATCTACCAACAAACCTTGCATTTTGTATGATGAATGGGATTGTTATAAAAATCAATACCGAAGAGATTTTGCTAAAGTATATCCCGATTTTCATGTGGCAACAGATGAAAAATATTACACCGATACCATCAAAAAACACCAAACGCTATTGGTTCAGTTAAGAAAAATACTAGCAAACATTAGCAATAGAAGAATTGAGCAACGCTATCAAACGTATGGGAAGGAAATTGATATCGACATGGCAACGGATCGCTTTGTAGATGTTGTTTCTGGTCAAACGCCTTCGGAACGTGTATATATTGCCGACAAAAAAATGGAAAAAGACTTGTCTATTCTTATTTTACTTGACATTAGTTTGTCGAGTGACGGCTATACAGATGGAAACCGAGTGATAGATGTTGCCAAACAAACAGCCATTCTTTTTGGTGAAATTTTGAATGAATACCACGTCGATTTCTCTATTCAATGTTTTTATTCGCAAACACGCAACAATCTTTCCTACATTACGGTAAAAGATTTTGACGATAAATGGCAACAAGCAAAACACAAAATTGGCAGTATCCGACCAACAGGATATACCCGTATTGGAGGAGCTTTGCGCCATTCAGGAGCTTTATTGCACAAACGCGACAATAAAAACAAATGGGTGATTTTGTTGTCAGATGGAAAACCAAACGACTACGATCGTTACGAAGGTAAATACGGTGTTAGCGATGTAAAACAAGCTTTGCGAGAGCTGAATCAAAACCATGTCAACAGTTATGTATTGGCGATAGAATCAACTGCAAAATATTATTTACCACAAATGTTTGGTCAAAATCATTACCAAATTGTATCGTCGCCCAATGAATTAATTCACTCGATGATTCAATTGTACGACAAATTGAGAGTTGGCTGATTTATCTTTCAAAATTAGTTGACTAACAGTTGCTTACATTATTTTGAATGAGCGTTTTGTGTTAAACCAATAATTAAACTGAATTTAAATAAGCAAGAATTTTTGATTAAATTTTAAAAAACTCTTGGTAGATAGAATAATTTATCTAATTTTACATCAATTATAATTCAAACAAAGCAATTATGAGCATTTTTGGTATAGTTTTATTTTTAGTATTTGGTGGTGTAGCATTCTGGATGCTTTTATTCTTATTAGGATTCATCTTACCATTTTGGATTACTTTGGCAATTAAAGAAAAGTTGCGCCCAAAAAGAATTTTTGAAGACGATAATCATTAAGATGATTTGATATATTATTTACAACCCGATTTTTTCGAAAGTCGGGTTTTTTGTTTTAGAGTGTTTTTGTTTTTATCCAACTCAAATAGTCGCATTTCGTTTCAAAAGCATTTTTACAGGGAAATAACTAGCGAATAAACTCAATAAACTAACTAATGAAAGGATCAAAACACCATCAAAAAATGTTGTAACAACCGGGAATTTCTCACCAAAAGAATTTGGCATTTCCAGCAATCCAAACTGAATTTGTAGGAAGCAAATCAAATAACCCAAAAACAGTCCAAAAAAGATTCCTTTTGCAGCAATTAGCAATCCTTCGTAGAAAAAGATGCGAAAAATCATGGGTTCGTCTGCACCGAGACTTTTCAAAATTTGAATATCTTCTTTCTTTTCTACAAAAAGCATGGTCAGTGATGCGACTAAATTAAACGAAGCCAACACAAAAATAAATAGCAAGATGACAATGACAATCAAACGCTCTGTCTTACTTGTTTGAAAAATTAATTCGTTTTTTTCATCATTGGTTCTAACCTTAAAACTTTCTCCCAATTGTTCTTGCAAGGTTTGTTTCAATCGGTGTTTGTCTGCATGTTGATCAATATCAATCAACAGTGCATTCAATTCGTTATCAGCATAACCCAATAGCGTTTGAGCCAAATCTATCGGAACAATCATCATTTCGGCATTAACTTCACGGTTGTAGTTAATGCGACCAACCACTTGCACACGTTGGGTGAAAAACGGGTTTTTGCTAACGCTCATCTTCATGTCCCGTTTTGGTGCGTAAACCATCACCGATTCACTTCCGTATTCCTGTGGAATGTAACCCCCTAATTTATCGAGCAAGGTGGCGCCAATTAAACCAACAGGTTCATTGTTTTCATACAAAGCAGGAAAACCATCCACCATGTGTGAGGATATCTTAGAAAGGCTTAAAAACACAGAATCAGTGCCCAACAACGTAGCGTTTACCCATTTATCTTCGTGTTTTAACACGACTATTTCCTCTGTAGCTTTGGCAAATTGTTTGACACCTGGCGTTGCGCTTAATTTTTTTAAATCAATTTCATTTTCAAAAAATGTTTTGGTTTGCGACGAACGAATGGTGATGGGCGCATCAAAATCGGAGTACAACTTTTCAATCATTTTCTCAATGCCATTAAAAGCAGAAAGTAAAATAACCAACGAAGCTGTAATAATTGTAATGCCAACAACAGAAATACGTGTAATAATGTTTATTACATTTTTCTTCCTTTTGGACGACAAATACCTTCTCGCTATGTAAAAGGAAACGTTTGGCAACTTATTTCTTCAATAAATTTTCAATTTCCATCGCATAGTCAAGCGAATCATCAATAAAGTAGGCAAATTCAGGAATTTTACGCATGTTTTTCAAACGTTTCCCTAAAACACCACGAATGGTGCTTGCGTGTTCTTGAATATTTTTCAATACTTCATTTTTATCTGGACCAGCGAAAATACTCAAATAACAACGTGCCAATGACAAATCAGAGGTAATGCGAACTTGAGTAACTGTAACCATTGCGCCAAGACCTACTTCTCGTGCATTGCGTTGAAAGAAAGTAGATAATTCTTCTTGAATTATTCCTTCTATTTTATTTTGTCTAATGGATCCCATATTACAAAGTTAAGATTTGTTATTGGAATAGAAAGAATTCCAACTTTATTTTCGATTACTCAAAAGCTTGATTATTTTTGTAGCATATAAACATTAGTGATTAATGGAAATCGAAAAAGAGAAAGAAAAAGAAATTGGCAGGGATATTCCTGTGCGTGTTGGTATCTCTATTGGTGATATCAACGGTATTGGTCCAGAAGTAATTATTAAAGCGTTAAGCGATAATCGTTTGTTTTTGGACTGCACACCTATTGTCTATGCTTCAAATAAAATTTTAGCACACCATAAAAAATTACTTGATAACAAAGATTTTGCCTATCAATCATGCAAATCTGCTGATGAAGCGCAAAATAAACGTGTAAATGTAGTTAGCATTGGCGATGAAGACATCACTTTTGAATTGGGTAAACCAACTCAAACAGGTGGTAAATATGCGTTTTTATCGTTGGAAGCAGCTACACAAGATTTGGCTTCTGGTAAGATTGATGTATTGGTTACTGCGCCTATTTCAAAAGAAGCAATGGCAATGTCGGGCTTTAAATTTCCTGGTCACACCGAATATTTAGCTCATTTGGCTGGTGAAGAAGAAGCTTTGATGATGATGGTTTCGGATGATTTAAGAGTGGCTTTGGTGACTTCTCACATTGCGTTGAAAGATGTTAGCACAGCCATCACAAAAGAAAAAGTGGCTAAAAAAATAGAGCAATTGGATAAAAGTTTGCGAAAAGATTTTTGCATCCAACGCCCCAAAATTGCTGTTTTAGGATTAAACCCTCATGCAGGCGAAAACGGCAAAATGGGCTCCGAAGAAAACGAAGTGATTATTCCAGGCATTAAACAAGCGTATGCAAATGGGTGTTTGGCTTTTGGTCCCTACCCTGCTGATGGTTTCTTTGGTTCTGCTGTTCACCACCAATTTGATGCCATTTTAGCCATGTACCACGATCAAGGATTGACGGCGTTTAAAACATTGGCGTTTGATAACGGCGTTAATTTCACTGCAGGATTACCAGTTGTAAGAACTTCTCCAGATCATGGAACTGCTTTTGATATTGTTGGACAAAATAAAGCTTCTGAGCAATCATTGAGAAGTGCTATTTATTTAGCAATGGACATTTATAAAAATAACAGATTACACAAAGAAATTTTTGCTAATCCGTTGCCTATTTCTCCTCCTGAAACGAAAAGAGATAGAAGAGACAATTAACCTTTTTTAATAATTTCGGATGAAAAAATGGTGTGTTTTAATTGTTGTGTTTTTGGTGTTTTTTAATTCGTTTTCGCAAAAATCAGTTAAATATATCGGTTTTTATAATGCAGAGAACCTTTTTGACACCATCAATCAATCCAATTTTGACGAAGATTTTTTACCAACTGGCAAGAATCAATGGACGAGTGAACGTTACCTCAACAAACTAAAAAATTTGAACCAAGCAATCGATTCGTTGGGCGATATTTTGGTGCTTGGATTTGCCGAAATTGAAAACAGAAAGGTGATTGAGGATTTAAACCAGGCTTCGGCAACACGTAAAAATTTTGGCATCATTCATTATGATAGTCCCGACAGACGAGGAATCGATGTGGCAATGATTTATGATTCTACTATTTTAGAATTCAACAACTCCGGCAAAATTGTTTATCGAAAAGATAGTTCAATGGTTTTTTCAAGAGACATTGTTTGGGGAAAATTCACCTATAAAAAAGATACTGTTTTTGTTTTGGTCAACCACTGGCCTTCACGACTTGGAGGAGTTGAAAAAACCGAACACAAGCGCGTTTTTGCAGCACAATTGGCACTTCATTTTATTGATTCTGTCACTTCTATTTCACCAAAATCGAAAATTGTTTTAATGGGAGATTTAAACGATTATCCTACTGATAAAGCGCCACAATTAATTGCCCAAAAACTGCATCCAATGATAGCAAAATCTGCTGGAATTTATGGTGGTTCATACTATTACAAGGGTAAGTGGGATGTGCTGGATCATCTTTTTGTTTCTTCCAACGTGGCAAAAGGCAAATTAAAAGTGATAAAAAATTCCGGAGAAATTGTATCAAAAGAGTTTTTATTGGAAAAAAAGAATGGAGAAAAATACCCCTTTCGCACCTTTTCAGAAAAAAGCTACCTCAATGGTTACTCAGACCATTTGCCAGTGAAGATTGGAGTGAGAGTGAAATGATGCTGAGCAAGTGGAAGAAACTATTCTCGTCATTTAGGGTATAAATTTTTCAATAAATATATCAAGGTGCTATTTGATAATTCGTGAAATTTTATTAATATTGTTGAATAGACGAAATAAAACTTTGTTTATACAACAAATAGGTGCATAAAGCGAGATAAAACTACGCAGATAAATAAGTTGTGCGTCAGTTTAAAAACCAAGAAATATGAGTAAATACGGAGACATTCAATACTTAATTGACAGACCTGAACCAAGCGAAATTTTCCTTAGGGCAAGACATATAGCAGGTTCACAATTGCAAGACCAATTTAATGCTAACAACCAAAAGAGTGTGAACTCTAGTTATGACGGCTTCAAATGGATAAAAGCCGAATTGACATATCCTTCATTTGATAACCTAACATTTGCCTTTAAGAATTCAATTTTTTCAGTGGTTATAGAACTGATAGATGACAAAGGGAGTTCATTTACAAGACAACAAAAAGACCGACTTTTAAAAGCTTGTGAAGAAAACAACTTAATCCCCTGCACTTTTAGACTAAAGTTTAGAGAAAAAACTGATAACTTTTTGGGGAAACTTATGGGAAATAAAGACCAACTTGATTATGAGCTTACACCATTAGAGCAAGGATGGAACTTATTTGACGCAAGGACAAATCAAAGAATAAATCCATTAAATGTTGCAAGTAACGAAAAGACAAGAATGTCAAAATGGGAGTTAAGCAACTTTGCAATTCAAATTGTAAGAAATGATTTGGAAAAAGAAGGAAATGATATTTTGTCATTCTGCGACTTACCAGAGGTAAACCCTCAAATATGGTTCAAGAATAAGAAAGGGGAAGTAGGTTGGGTAATTGTAAAGCACATTAAAAACGGGAATGAAAAAGACTATAAAGAATGGGTAGGACTTGAAGACCGAAGTCCACAATTAAAACCGTATGACGGATATTTTGCGTCTGTTCAAATAATTCCTTCAGTTGGCTGGAATGGAGTAACAGAATTCACTTCTGACTTATACAGAGGCGACGGAATGTATGTTAATTACAAGGGTCTTGAACGAATTTATGTGTCGTAAAAAAAACAATATAAATTAAAATATAAATATGGGAATATTAAACTTTTTTAGAAAACCACAAAAAACTGAATTGCAAAATACAGTTGATGAGATTTATAAAGATTTGTTTCCAAATGGAGAAAAAGATTTAAAAACTGGTATAGACTTTTTATTACAATTAACAAGCAATAAACTCTCTTATACTGAAGCGAGATTAATATACATTAAATCATTTTCTCTTTCTAAGATTTCTAAAGATTTTAGTATTGAAAGATTAACGCAACATTTAAACGGTCAACCAATCAATTATTTTTCAAAAAAACAGATTGAAGAGTATTTTATATTTTTAATGAAACAAAATGGTATAAATGTTCATTTATTGAGTAATGATGAATATTACGAAAAAATGTTTCAGTCTTTACTCGATGAGTTCAATTTTTTCTATCCAGAAATCGTAACTTTAAGTACCTCTTTTGATTTTTTTACAGATAATGGCAAAGTTATAGTCCAAAAAGACAATCAAATTGGTTTTATATCCTCTAATTCTTTTAATTGGCTTAGATACGTGTATAAGAATAACAATACATTACATAAAAAAATTGTCACTTTATTTTCCGAAAAAAATACAGGAAATTATTCTGAACATAAATCACAAATTTTAAAACAATTCCGCCATAAAGATAAAGATATAAACGCTTTTTTAGATAATGAAAAAAATACTATAGAATTATATAAGATACTTTCTGCTTATAATGTATTTATTGATAAATCAGTAAATAGTTTACTAAATTTTTATAAAAAAGATAAAATGAATGTTGAATTAGAAATTAGACAACTTAATAATAATTATTTACCATCAAAACATATAAAAGATGCTTCTAATTTAAGTGTTTATGACATTTGCAATATTTTTTTGAGAGATGTTCTTTCAGGGGAAAAGTTGCAATAAAACCGAACGCACAACAGCAGTTTGGCAAAATGGCGGGTTCAGTGCTAAATTGAACATTCAGTTTTCAAAAGAAGTTTAGTGCTAAATTGAAAGTAAGTGCTTCTAAATCCGCCACTTCGCCAAGCTGCGAAACGTTGTAGGCAAGCCAGACGAACAGAGTATATGAAAATTATTAAAAGAAATGTATTTTTTATTTTTTTGCCAACGCACGAGAAAACAATTTTTGCCAACGCTCAAATGGCACATTTGGTTTTCCCAACGCACAAGCCAAACGCAAAAAACCAAAAGAGCCATTTTTTTGCCTTCACACCTAAAAAGTAGAGAAAATAAAGTTTAACTTTGAAAAATGAATTTTTATCACTAAATGATTTAATGAAAAAACTGAATTACATAGACTTATTTGCGGGAGCAGGCGGACTGTCAGAAGGATTTGTGCGTGCGGGATTTAATCCGATTGCTCACGTTGAGATGAATAAAGATGCCTGCGACACTTTAAAAACAAGAGTCGCTTATCATTGGCTTAACGAAAACGGAAAGAAAGAAGTCTATACCAATTATCTTAAATCAGAGAATAAAACAAAAGAAGAATTTTGGAATGAAGTTCCTAAAGAAATCATCAGTTCTGTTATCAACACTGAAATCTCAAAAGAAACTTTGTCTGAAATTTTTAAAATAATAGACAGTAAATTAGGAAAGAAGAAAATTGATTTAATCGTTGGAGGTCCGCCTTGTCAAGCATATTCTGTTGCGGGAAGAGCCCGCAAGGATATGAGCAACGACCCTAGGAATACATTGTATTTGTATTATGTGGAGTTTTTGAAAAAATACCAACCCAATATGTTTGTCTTTGAAAACGTACCAGGTATTTTGTCGGCAAAAAATGGAGAGTATCTTGAAAAAATATTTGAATCAGTTCGAGAAGCAGGATATGAATTGAGCCTTCCCAATAATAAGAACCGCTTTCTTAATGCAAAAGACTTTGGTGTATTACAAGATAGAAAACGAGTAATTATTGTGGGTTGGAAAAAGGAATTGGGTTTGTCTTATCCTAATTTTGAAACTAAAGAAAATAACTTTAAAATTCTAAAAGATTTATTTTCTGACTTGAAACCTTTGCAAAATGGTAAAGGAACTTTGAACGCAGTCAATTACGCAAAACCAACAACTGAATATTTGGAACAAGCAAAAATCAGAAATGGTTTAGACTTCGTTACACAGCATATCGCACGACCAAACAACGAAAATGATTTGGAAATTTACCGTATTGCGGTTGATGAATGGAATAATGGCAAACGCTTGAATTATGCACATTTGCCCGAAAGATTAATAAAACATAGTAATACAAAATCCTTTACCAATCGTTTCCAAGTTGTAAACGGTCAAGGTATTTCACATACCGTTGTTGCCCATATTGCAATGGACGGACATTATTATATTCACCCTGACAAGAAACAAAATCGTTCAATTTCAGTTAGAGAAGCTGCAAGAATACAATCGTTTCCTGATGATTATTTCTTTGAAGGAAGCCGTACAGCCGCTTTCAAACAAATAGGCAATGCTGTTCCACCTTTAATGGCTGAAAAAATTGCCGAAAAAATCAAGGAAATGATATGAATGGATTTACAAAAGCCGAAATAGCCAAGCCAAACCCAAAATCAACAATCAATTCTTACAGAAGTTTTGGTTACAACCTTTCTACGGCTATTGCTGATATTATTGACAATTCAATTTCCGCAAGTGCAAACGAAATTCGTCTTGAATATAAATGGAACGGACAGGATTCGTTCATTTCTGTTTCCGATAATGGAATAGGAATGAACAAAGACGAGCTTGTTTTGGCAATGACACCAGGAAGCAAAGACCCCGAAGAATTGCGAAGCGAAAAGGATTTAGGACGTTTTGGAATGGGTTTGAAAACCGCTTCATTTTCGCAATGTAAACGGCTTACCTGTATTACCAAACGTGAAAATTACGCAACAATTAAACGTTGTTGGGATATTGATTACATCAATGCTGAAAACGAATGGCAGTTGTTGGATTACGTTTCCGACACTTCATTTCTTGAAAAAATTGAAACACAAAAATCAGGAACATTAGTCCTTTGGGAAAAGTTAGACCGAATTGTCGGTAATGCTGAAACCAGCAACGAAAGTGTGAAAAATGCTTTTTACCAAGAAATGGTAAATGTGAAAGAACATTTGAGTTTAGTATTTCACAAGTTTATTGAAAGCAAACGAATAAAAATCTACTTTCAAAACGAAGAAATTGAGCCTTACAATCCTTTCTTGTTAAACCTAAATCCGAAACCCGAAATGGGACAACCTGAAATTTTCGGTAATGTGGAAATTACCTATTTCATACTTCCGCATATGTCCGAAATTGGTAAAACGGATTATGAAAATTCGGGCGGTTCGCTGGGCTGGTTTAATGCACAGGGATTTTATATTTATCGTGGCGACAGATTGCTTGTTGCTGGCGACTGGCTTGGTCTTGAAAAGAAACGTGATTATTCAAAACTGGCAAGAATTTCGGTAAATTTCACAAATTCAAATGATTTTAACTGGCATCTGGACATCAAAAAATCAACTGCAACACCACCAATAGAAATCAGACGGGAACTTTCACGCATTGCGAAAATCGCAATTATGAAATCGGCTAAAATCTATAATTGGCGGGGTCAAAAAACATTTTCAGAAAGCAGAAATGTTAATCACGAACCGCTGTGGACGGATGAGAAAACACGGGAAGGAATTAAGAAATATAAAATCAACAGAAAGCACCCAATTATAAAATCGTTGTTGGAAGAAAACAACAAATTAGCTGGAAAAGCATTGAAATTGCTTGAAGAAAACGTTCCGATTGAGTTGATTTTAAGCAATCAGAACGAAGACCCTGCATTTCACGAATTAGAAAAGCAAACCGATAAACCAACTGATGATTTAATCAATCTGGCTGTTGAGTTGTACAACATAAATGTAAAACAAGGAGTGCCAAGTGAATTGGCAAGACAACAAATTATGAGTTCTACGCCTTTTAATTTGTTTCCGTTAATCAATGAATATCTGAAATGAGTTTATTACAATCAGCAAGAGCAATAGCCCATACTTTGTTGTCACTTCATCAGGGACAAATCACTGATGAAGTGCTTTTATCTGTCATTGAAAAAGCATCTGCAATCAACATAGTTGAAGGACAAACTTTTGACAAACAAGAATTGTTTGAAATTTTGCGTGCTGATTATAGCATAGGAAAAGGAGAAATCACAATTTTATCCGATGATGTTGAACCTTGGTTAAATGATGAAAAAGCCAACATCAATTTTGAATTATGGAACAGATACAAATTGTATATGTCCAAAAATGACCCATCATTTCCTGTAAACGATTTGGACGACTTCACTGATAAAATCCTTGATAAATGTGTTAATCCGAAAAAACAAGGTTCTTGGGACAGGCGTGGAATGGTTGTAGGGCACGTTCAGTCAGGAAAAACTTCCAACTATGTTGGACTCATCAATAAAGCGACTGATGCAGGCTACAAAGTAATTATCATTATTGCTGGTACAATCAGTTCACTACGCAGACAAACACAGGAAAGAATTGATTCGGGTTATATTGGACGGAACAGTTCCGCATTTATCCGAGAAAAAGAAAACAAAATTGTTGGCGTAGGAAATTACACAATTGGAACGGATATATATTCGCTTACTTCTGCATACTACAAAAGCGGAGATGAAGGCGACTTTAATCAAGCCATAGCAAAAAGATTAAACATTCCGATTGGAAAAAACCCTGTTGTTTTAGTCATCAAGAAGAACAAAAGTATTCTTGAAAATCTGATTGACTGGTTTTCAAATGACGTAAACGCAAAAGTTGTTGACGGAACGCCAAAACTGTTTGATGTTCCAGCATTGATAATTGATGATGAAGCCGATGCGGCTTCTGTAAACGCTTCACGGGATATAAACGACATCAAAACGATAAATCGTTTAATCCGAACTTTGTTAAACATTTTCAATCAAAATACTTTTATCGGTTATACGGCTACGCCCTATGCAAACTTGTTTATTTCGCAGGATTACAACGAAGAACAAACGACAATAGTAAAAAACAAAACGTATAAAATTGGAGAAGATTTATTTCCGAGAGATTTTATCATCAACATAAAAGCACCTACTAATTACATTGGTGCGGCTAAAATTTTTGGCTATGAAAATGCAAATTCCGAACTCACAAAAGAGCCGTTGGATATTTTCAGAGAAATTGACGATTACGACCCGCCATTTTTCAAAACAATCAACAGAGAAAACAAAGATATTTTGCCCGAATATCTTCCGCCAAGTTTAGAACGTGCAATAAAATCATTCATTTTGACCTGTGCCATTCGCAGAGTGCGAGGACACGAAAACAAGCACAATTCAATGCTTGTTCACGTTGCGTTATTGGTGCGTTGGATTGACCGAGTTGCGTATTTGGTAAACGAAAAAACGAAAGAATACAAAAACGCCATTCAAAGTGAAGATGCAACTTTGTTGAATGAACTAAAAGAGTTATACGAAACAGACTTTTTGCCAACAACAAAAAACGTGTTGGATAATCTGGATTATACCGACATCAGAATAAAAGAACACACTTGGGAAGAAGTCAAAAAAGAATTAAAAAATTCAGTTTTGAAAATTGATGTTCGTTCGGTTCACGGCACACGCTCAACAACAAATTTAGAATATCACAATATTGAAGAAATTGATTACAACCGCTACGAAAACGGTTTATCGGTAATTGCTGTTGGTGGTAGTCGTTTGTCAAGAGGAATTACGCTTGAAGGTTTATCAGTTTCTTATTATATCAGAACAACCAGAATGTATGATTCCCTTATGCAAATGGGACGTTGGTTTGGTTATCGTCCTGGTTATGTTGATTTGTGCAGATTGTACACAACCAACCAGATTTTTGAATGGTTTAACCATATCACAATGGCAACTGAAGAAATGCGAAACGACTTTGACGAAATGACGGCAACACATCAGCGTCCAAAGGATTTTCGTTTGAAAGTCAGAAATCATCACGGTTTACTGACCATTACGAGCTTGAATAAACTTTATTTTTCACAAGATATTGAAATTTCATTTTCGGGAGAAAATCCGCAGACGTATTGCTTGCTGAAAACAAAATCTGCGATTGAAAACAACTTTAATGCGTTAAAAAGTTTGATTTCAACAATCGGTTTTCCTGCAAAAGAAAACAGAATTGAAACAAGTAAAGGCAAGACAAGATATTTGTTTTATCCAAATTCAAATATTGAACCCATTTGTAATTTTATTGATGCTTACAAAATTGAACAACCAAGTATCAGCAATGCTACATTAAGTGAATATATTAGAACACAATCACGTACTAATAAAATAAAAGAATGGAGTATTTGCCTTGTTTCTAATACAGATGAAAAAGTTTTCATTAACAGATATGAAAACAATCCAGATGACACAAGGGTACCGAAAGATGAAGTAATGACTTATGATTTAGTTTCCAATGGCGAAATTATCACATTAGGTTGCAGTGTGCGTAATCAACCAAAAAATGGAAGATTTGGAGAACATTACACAATTGCCAAAAATCAAATTGATGATTTGAAAGACCGACAAGTCGATTTGGCAATAAAAACAAATACCACAAACAAAGAAATCAAAGAACAACGGGCAAGCGAAAAGAAAGGTCTGTTATTGATTTACTCATTAGACGAAAGAGGAACACCAAATGTAAACAATGGTATCCCAATTGTAGGTTACAGTTTACATTTTCCAAGAATTGATGACGAAGTAAAAGTTTCATATACAGCAACAATCAATAAAGGTTTTGATGAAGAAGTAATGACCGATGATGATAACCCTGAAACTGAAAACGAATGATAAACATAAAATCAATTTGGGAAAATCAGAAGCCAACGGGAGAAATTATCATCAGAACAAGAATTGATGAAATTCCGCATTTGAATTGTTTTGCGGCTACAAACCATATTACGGGACAACATTTATACATAATGTCAGTTTCAAAAAACGTGGCAATTCCTGAACTTAAAAATTATCGCTTCAAAGGGGTTGAGATTTATACGTTGCCTGTTGAAGACAAAATTGAACTTTACATTTATCTTTTAGATAACGAGCTGAAAGATATTTTCTCGTTATTTATTCAAAACATTTTGGAAGATATTGAACCAAGTGTTACAGAAAGTGAAGCAATTACAACAACGCTGAATGTTGTTTCCAAATGGAAAAAACTGTTTGATAAAATCAATTTCAACGGCTTGTCACTGGAACAACAAAAAGGATTGATTGGCGAATTGTTGTTTCTGAACTATCTTTTAAATGACGAAAGAACATCGGCAAATGCTGTAAATGCGTGGACTGGTGCGGAAATGGAATTTCAGGCAAAAGATTTTACTTTGGGTGCAGTTGGAATAGAAATCAAATTTACTTCATCAAAACAACCACGAATAAAAGTTTCAAACGAAAGACAATTAGATGCTGAAAATTTAAGCGATTTGTTTTTGGTTTTGTATTCAACGGAAGCCGTAAAAGACAACGGATTTTCGCTTAATTCTTTGATTGCACAAACCCGAAAAGTGATTTCAACCGATGAAGAACGCAGTATTTTCAATGCAAAATTGCAATTAAACGGCTATTTTGACGAAGACAGTGAGCATTATAGCAGAATGTATTCACTCAAAAAAACATTTGGTTTTGCAGTAACTTCTGACTTTCCTAAAATTGTAAAAAATCAGTTACCTTTGGGAATTTACGATACTTCGTATTCAATAGAAATTTCAGCCATAGAAAGTTTTATTGTGGAACCCGAAAATATACTTGCAAAGCTTTAGGGAATGGAAAGAGCGTTAGAAAATTATATTGAAGAATTAAAATCAGATGTCGCTTCACGGGTTTATTCGGAAGGCGAAGGAGCAAGTTTTGAAGATAAGTTCACGGAATATTGCATTGAAGTTTTGGAAAGCATCGGAAAATCCGAAGGAGCAAGAGTTTTGTCATACATTAACCCAAACAGTCAGGGCGGAATTGATTGGAAAATTAACGGATACGGTCTGAAAGATTCATTTAAAGACGAAAATAACAAAGCACATTTTGAAACATTAGATTTGTTTATAACACATTTCAGAAATGATGATTATGAGTATAGTTTCAATAATGTAGGGGTTTATGACAGAACTATTAACCAGATAAAGAAGTTTATAAACGAAGCTTTTAAAAAGCACATTGACTATATAGACAAATCACATTCTGAACTATATGAGTTAATTAAAATTATAGGTAAGCAAGGTAAAAATTTTGACAGAATCAATGTCTATTTATTAATAAACGGCTTTTCAGATATTGAGAAGAACAAAATAGAAATAAAAGGGATTGATATTGACATTTTTATCCACACTTGGGACGTTGCCCGATTGTTCAAAATCAATGAAACTAATAGTATTCACGAGCCGATAGAAATAGAATTTGAAAAATTCACTGAAAAAGGAAAAGGTTTACAATGTTTACAAGTTCCGAGCATTGATGAAATGTACGATTGTTATCTGGCAATCGTGCCTGGCGAAATTTTAGCCAAACTGTACAAAGAGTTTTCTAATGAATTGTTGGAAAGCAATGTTCGGGCATTTTTGGGACAGGCAGGTAAATTCAACAAAGGAATTATGAAAACTATTCGTGAAAAACCACAAATGTTTTTGCCGTACAATAATGGAATTACAGCAACTGCCGAAAGCGTTGAAACGAAATTGGTGGATAATCAGCTTGTGATTTCACGATTGTACGATTTCCAGATTGTGAACGGAGGACAAACAACAGCTTCGCTTTATCACACACAAAAGAAATTTAAAGATGCTGATTTGAGCAAAATTTTTGTTCAGATGAAACTGACGGTTATCAAAGATAAAGACCAGAAAAACATTGAAGTTCCCAACATTTCACGCTTCGCAAACAGTCAGAACAAAGTTTCTGAATTAGACTTGTCGTCAAACAATCCGTATTTTGTGCAGATTGAAAACTTGTCAAGGAAAAAGTATGTTGCAAATCCTGAAAATAAAAATCAATCTCGTTTATGGTTTTTTGAACGTGCCAACGGACAATATCGTGAAACACTGAACAAACAAACGCCTACACAACAAAAGAAGTTCAAAGAGCAAAATCCATCCACTTTAAAATTTGTAAAATCGGACGTAGCAAAATATATCAACGGTTGGGAATTAGAACCGCATTTTATAGCACAAGGTTCGCAGAAAAACTTTATTCACTACACAAAAAAAATTACCGATTTAGTCAGCAAAAACAAACTGCCAGGCGAGAATTTTTATCGCAAGTTGATTGCAAATGCAATTTTATTTAAAACAACAGATAAACTTTTCGGTAGAAAAGGCGTTGATGCAATCGGAGATACAAGTTTAAAAGCACTTTCCGTTGCTTACACAGTTTCGTATTTACACAATTTAACTAACAACAGAATTGATTTGTGGAAGATTTACGAAGAACAAAAAATTGACGATTTTTTGAGTAGTCATATATCAAAATTACTTGTGTTTACATACAGCCACATTATTACAGAAGCAAGCGGAAGTTTAATTTCTGAATATGCAAAACGTGCAACTTCGTGGGAAAAGTTGAAGAATACAACCTATTCCGAAAATCTGATTTCGGTTTTAAACGAGTATTTGATTTCGGAAGAAGAAAAAATACAACGGGAAAACGAGAAAGAAATTGACACAAACAACATAGAAGATTCCGTTTTTGTAATCAGCGAAATTCAAAAAATGGGATTGAAATTTTGGGACGGTTTCAGAATTTACATTGACACTAATAAGCCTGATGGCTTTGATTGGTCTATCGCTTTTGATTTGGTAAGCCGACTGAACAAGAATAAAAATCTGACGACAAGAGAAATTACCTTTGGTAAAAAAGTGTTAGACTATTTTCAGGAAAATTCAGCACTTATTGACGAAGTAAAAGCCTTGTCGAAATTGGAAGACAAAGAAATTGTTGAAGTGAAATTTATCTACGATAAACTTCTATTAGTTTCAAAAGACGATTGGAAGCGAATTATAGATGTAGCCAGCCAAACAAAAGTATTTGACAATCTTGAATTAGCAAACGTAAAAGCCGTTCAGACATCGTTAGCGAAAAAAGAAAAAGTAAAAGAACAGGCATTGATAAAAGCATACGAATCAATAAAGAAGTTGAAGAAATTTAAAATTGAAATCTAAGCTAACACTATTTGCAAGCACATTGACAAAGTCGCACAAGCCAACCGCACAAAACCAAACTTTGCCAAAGAGCTTGCAAAGCCAACACCAAGAAAATTAGTTTTAAAAATCTTCCAACCCTTCAAAAAAAATAAAAAACACAAACGCACGACAGACAGCCGAAAAGACTTAATAATATTGGACAACACGGGCGAAAGAACACCTACCTGTAACAAGGGTTTTGCAAGAGAGCGGACGAAGTGCTTCGTATGAAACTTTTTGCTAAATTTGAAGTTCGGTTCTTCGATTGAGCATTAGTGCAAAAAATTCGCTCCCTCGCAAAGCCCGAAACCGTTAGCGGTAATGACACGAAACCGCATCAACACCAAGCGGCAGAAAAGGTTTAACAGCCTCTTATAGCCTGTCCCAACATTTTGATTAAATTCGCGATATGAATTGGATAAATTATATTGAAGACCAAACAGAACTATTAATAACAAGCTTAGGAATTTCGGCAGAGTGGGCTGTTTATTGCAGACTACTCTTATTTATTATCTTCCTCGTTACTATATCATCTCTTGCGTTTTTTATTACCAAAAGAGTTTTTATACATTATCTCTACAAGATATTCAGAAAAACATCCTTCACGTGGGACGATTTATTTGCTGATACGAGAGCGTTTGACAATTTGGCTCATATCGTTCCCGCTGTCTTTGTTCTCATAATGGCTCCGGTTATTTTTTCTGATTTTGAGCAAATCCTTCCTTTTGTTATAAGATTAACAGATGCTTACCTTATCATTGTCAGTATGACCATATTTTTTGCCATATCAAAAGTAGGCGAATATGGCTTATCTCAACACCCTGCATTTAAGGACAAACCACTAACGAGCTACTTTCAATTAGTGAGAATATTGCTCTATATCGTTACGATTATTTTAGCCCTTTCAGCAATATTAGGCAAATCACCTATATATTTCCTAAGTGCTTTTGGAGCGATGACCGCCATTTTATTGTTGGTATTTAAAGATACCATTTTAGGATTGGTGGCAAGTGTGCAAATGTCTTCAAATGATATGGTGCGTGTAGGAGACTGGGTGGAAATGCCTAAATTTAATGCTGATGGAAATGTGATTGACATCAACCTGAATACGGTTAAGGTACAGAATTTTGATAAAACTATTACAACCATTCCAACTTATTATTTCATTACAGACAGCTTTAAAAACTGGAGAGGGATGGAACAAAGTGGCGGAAGACGGATAAAAAGAGCCATTTTTATAGATGTAAATTCCGTAAAACTTGTTGATGCCGAAACGCGAGAAAAATTTAAAACATATCAGCTTATCAACGATTATATAGAAAACAAACAGAAAGAAATAGAAGAATATAATCATAAAAAGCAGATTGACACTTCCGTTTTAATCAACGGACGGAGAATGACTAACCTTGGTGTGTACAGGATATACATCGGGAACTATCTGAAAAACCACCCAAGTGTAAGACAGGATATGACCATTATGGTCAGGCAACTTGCAAACGAGAGCAGCGGAGTCCCGTTAGAAATTTATTGTTTTACCAACACTACTGACTGGGGCGATTATGAAGCTATTCAGGCAGATATTTTTGACCACCTGTATTCAACGGCTATATTCTTCGGGTTAGATATATTCCAAGAACCAAGCGGAAAGAATTTTGCTGCCGCATTTAACAAAAACAATGTGACGTAGTTTTTTAACCTTCACAAAAAACGACAAGATGAGTATCAATAACTCGGAACTGAAAAAATCATTCGGGCTTAAAATGGCTGTTATCATTGTGATGAGTGCCATTATTGGCTCGGGAGTATTTAAAAAAGTGGCACCAATGGCAGAGATGTTACATACCCCTTGGTTAGTCGTTGCAGCTTGGTTACTTGCCGGTATTATTGTGCTTTTTGGCGTGTTTTGTATTGCGGAACTGGGTGCGATGTTTCCCGATTCGGGCGGACCATTCATTTGGTTAGAAAAAGTGTATGGCAAGTTAATCTCTTTTCTTTATGGTTGGTCTTGCTTTACGGTAATACAAACGGCAGCTATTTCTTCCATCGCCTTTGTTTTTGCAGGAGCATTGAATACTTTTACCACATTACCGCGATTACCGGAACATTATGAATCTTTCACTTTTCTTGGACTATATCCTTTAGATAATATAGGTGCAAAAATAATTTCCTGTTTGCTTATCATTGCTTTGACTTTGGTAAATATAAAAGGAACAAAAAAAGGCGGTAATCTCAGTCTTATTTTTACTTTTTTGATTGTGATTTCCCTTTCTTCGGTAATAATTGGCGCATTTGGAAGCGGAGCGGGAAGTGTTTCCACTTTTGGAATTCTTTCCAAGGATTACCCTAAGGAAGGATTTACACTATTTGCATTTATCAGTGCAATGGTTTTGGCAATGCGTGCCGCTTTTTGGGGGTATGAAGGCTGGCTGGGCTTAGGTTTTATCGGAGAAGAAATTAAGAATCCGCAAAAGAATTTGCCCCGTGCTTTGTTTATTGGTATTTCTATAATCATTTTACTTTACCTGTTGGTTAATTCCGCTTATTTGTATGTGATGCCGATTGACGAAATGCTGACAACCATTCATCAAAACGAAAACAATATAGCAGCCGTATTAGTAATGGATAAAATATTAGGTTCGGGAGGTGCTTATGTCATTAGTGCGATGATATTGGTTTCTACTTTCGGATGTACAAATGCCACCATTCTTGTATCTTCAAGGATTTATTACGCAATGGCTCAGAAAAGATTGTTTTTCAGAAAAGCTGCCCGAACACATTCACAGAACCAAACCCCAAAATACGCATTGATATATCAATGTGTATGGGCTTGTTTGCTTGTTTTTTCCGGCTCTTTTGAGTTGCTGACAGATTTGGTCATTATTGCCGCCTTTATTTTCAACGGACTGATTGTTTTTGGTGTGATTCGATTGCGAAAAACAATGAAAGAAACACCGCGACCGTATAAAACGCCCTTATATCCATTTGTACCGGTTGTGTTTATTTTCTTTTGTGTTGTGCTGTCGGGTATCTCTTTTTACGAGTCGCCCGCAAAATCATTAATGGGTTTATTGCTTATTGTTTCAGGCTTACCGTTTTATTTTTACTGGCGAAAAAAACTACAACATCAATAGCAATTATTCTTCCATAATACGTTTATCTACATAATCGCAGTTCATAACCCGTAAGATGCCCATATAGTTGAGGTTAAATTCTATTAAAGACCCTACTTTATAGTGTTTGTAATCCTCTCCCAAATCTACGACCATCATATCTGAACTGGAACCGACTATTTTTATGTTTTTCGATGTCGGAAAAATATGATTGGCTTCCACGTCAAGCAAGCCAATATCTATAATAGCTCTGTAAGAAGTATCGTTCGATTGCTCATCTTCAAAAGACAATTCATCGCCTGTCAGGTTATGTCCTAAATTTCCGTCCGGTATCATCGGCTTTTCCCGAAGCTCTATGATTTCTGCATATAGCTTAAAAACGTCTTGATGCAAGTTGGGATTGGGCTGATTGTTATATACATCTGTTCCTAAAAATAATGATTCTCCCACACGAAAATGATTAACACCCTTAGGCAATAATCCTTTTGCAATTAAAGGTATCGTTACAGATGTGCCGCCTGAAATATAAGATATGGTTTTATTGAATTTTGCTTCAATCAACTGCTCGTAGAGACAGAGTTGTACCAGCTTATCCTGATTGGGCAGCACACCGTACATACACGTAAGGTTAGTTCCTATTCCGGCTACCTCTATATTAGGTAACTTAAACACCTTTGCATAAAAATCAACAAAATCTTCCCGCATCACACCTTCCCGCAATTCGCCAAGTTCAATCATTATGATAATCTTGTGCAGTTTGTCTTGCCGGACAGCCTCATCGGAAAGCATTTTAATTGTTTCATATTCCGTGTTAAAGCTGGCATCTGCATATTTTACGACACTGGAAATGTATCGTTTGGCAGCAGGTTTTATAAATACAGTTTCTATTGAAGGGTCAATGGATTTAATAATTTTAAGGTTGGTAATTCTGCTGTCGCATATCTGACGGATACCTAAACCGATAATTTCTTTTAAATATAACCGTGAGCCGCAAAAAACCTTAGAAACAATACCCCATTCAATATTCCCGGCATTAAAAAGGTTGTCTAAGTATTGATAATTTTCCTTTAATTTCTTTCTGTTTAATACGATATGTGCCATTCTTATTTGTTCAGTCTCATTTCAAGATATTTATTCGTAAACCCTAATTTTTCGTACAACTTCTTTGCAGGGTTGTCCGGCTCTACGTGCAGTGCGATATTGCCTTCAGTTTGTTCAACAGCCAATTGCATCAGTTTTTTCCCCACACCTTTTCCTCTGTATTGATTGTGGGTGGCTATATATACCAAGATATTTTCCGGTATGTAACCTTCCATTCCGGTTTGATTGATGACAACGGCACCGATTATTTTTTGTTCGTCTGTTGCGGTTAATAACAAGCCTCCTTGTCTGCCTTTTCTTTTCAAAACATAATCAATTGCTTTTTGAATATCTTGTTTGGCATCACCGTACTGGTCTAAATGTTTAAAGAGAAAACTAAGGATTTGATTTTCTGTTTCTGTAGAAAGAGTCTCTCCATTTTTGTATGTTTTGTACTGAATCATAATTATACTGCGTTTAATAGTTCTGAACAATGCTTAGAACATCTGGATTCCGGAAAACTTCAAAAAATAACAATGAAGTAAAGAGAATAATGTAAGGCATAAAAGAAAGATGTCTTGACCATTATTCAGAATAAATAACGCCACAAAGGTACGAAAAAAATAAGAATAGGATAATATAGTGAAATGCAGTAACTTAAACAAATTCACTACCGCTAACATGCTATTACTCGCAAGCCGAAATATCCTCTTTGGTTAACATTTCTCTTTAGGAAAAAGTCTTATCTTCGTGTCTAAGTTAATGCTAAAAGTCGGCCAGCGAGTAGTAGCTTCCCGTTAGCTGTAATGATTTTAAAAGTTTTTTGTTTTGAAAATAGTAATCCTATCATATTGTTGGTATATGTATAAACTAATATTTTTTTTTCTTTTTTCAAGTGCTAGTTTTGGACAAGGAACTTGGACTGAAAAAATGCCAATGACTAGTGTTCCTAGAATGGCAAGTATTGGATTTTCTATTGGAGAAAAAGGTTATGTAGGACTTGGAACAGCAGGATCTTGGCTCAGTTTATTAAGTGATTTTTGGGAATATAATCCACAAACAAATAGTTGGTCTCAAAAGGCAGATTTTCCTGGAGGAGAAAGAATGGGGGCAATTGGATTCAATATAGGAGCTAAAGGATATGTTGGAACTGGTGTTGATGGAAATCAAGTATTATATAATGATTTATGGGAGTACAATCCACAAACGGACAATTGGATTCAAAAAGCAAGTTTTCCAGGAGGAGTTAGGATGAATATGGTATGTTTCGTTATCGATAATTGTGCATATGTTGGTACTGGAGATAATTACAATTTAGGTATTTTATACAATGACTTTTGGAAATATGATCCAGTATCTGATATTTGGACTCAAATCTCTAGTTTCCCAGGTTTGGCAAGATCACTTGCAACTGCCTTTTCTATTAATGGCAAGGGCTTTGTAGGTACAGGTAAGAATTTTAATTTTATCTCTTATAAAGATATGTGGGAATATACGCCGATTACAAATAGTTGGGTTCAAAAAAACAATTTTGGTGGATCCTCAAGATCTGAATCTCACAGTTTTACTTTAGGAGAATATGGATATCTAGGAGTTGGAACAACACTTACAGGATCCGGTACAGTCTCCGATTTCTGGAGATACGACGCGTCATCAGACTCATGGACACAAATATCTAATTTTGGGGGTGGATTTAGAGAATCGGTATCAGGATTTAAAATAAATTGTAAATATTATATCGCTTCAGGAAGCATCGATGATAACGATTTCAAGAAAGATTTATGGGAGTTAACTATTGACACTTGTTATGAATTAATAGATACCACAACTATTGAAAATATTTCAGATAAGACTTACCTTTTGCCAAATATTTTCACTCCTAACAACGATAATATTAATAGTTTTTGGTCAACAAATTTTATTGATGATTCTGAATATATATTGATATTAAATCGATGGGGGCAAAATATTGTGAAACTGTCCATTGATTCACCTACTTGGGATGGAACATATAATACGAAAGAGTGCTCAGACGGGGTTTATTTTTATGAAGGTATTATGAGAGGAGAAATTAAACATGGTTTTATCCATCTTGTACGTTGATCGCATAAATAAAATACAGCTAACATCACCTATACTCCACTGCTTAAATCTCGCTTCGAATGATAAATCATTCTAACTCGCACGTTTATTTCTCCGAAATAAAATTAACTTTAATAAATCGCAGCGGCGCATAGCCTGAGCGTCAAACTGTCTAAACCACGAAGTAGCAGCGAAGCTAAACCCTCCAATCCTTATTAACACTCTAATTGTCAATAAATTAACATTAATCAAATTGTTTAATTAATTGATATTCAGTATATTTACCTTATGAAATACATTGTTGGTAAAAATAGAAGTCAGATGGAGTTTTACAGTTTGGAAGAGCTAATTAGTCAAGACAACGAGGTACGATTGATTGATTTATTTGTAGATAGCTTACCGCTTTCCAATTTTGGTTTTGAAGCACCTAAACAAAACGAGCAAGGAGGCAGACCAGCTTATCACCCTTCGGATTTGTTGAAGTTGTTTATTTACGGGTATTTAAATCGCATACGTTCGTCCAGGCAACTCGAGAAAGAATGTGTTCGCAATCTGGAAGTGAAATGGTTGATGCGTGAGTTGGTTCCCGATCACAACACCATTTCCAACTTTCGAAGAGATAACCCAAGAGCCATTAAAAAAGTATTTCGAGCAACCGTTGAACTTGCCAAAAACTTTGAGTTGATTGGTGGAAAATTATTGGCTGGTGACGGTACAAAATTACGTGCTCAAAATTCTAAAAAGAACAATTTTAACCAAAAGAAAATCGACCGACATTTGGCTTATATTGAGGCGAAAATAGAAGAATACAATGCTATTCTCGCTCAAGAAGATGGTGATGCAGAGCAAAAAGCAAAAGCGCAAAAAAATCGAAGAACATCTACTTCATAAGCAGAAATCACGAGGGACGAAAAAAGCAAGAATCCATTGCGATGCAACAATACAAAACCTCGGCATGCAAGACCTGTGCGGTTTATGAGAGGTGTACCAAAGCACCAAAAAACAGAGGACGAGTCATTGAGCGTACTGCTTACGCACATCTTCTAGAAGAAAACAAACAGCGAGCAAAAGAACAATACGCCATCTACCAGCAGCGACAAGCTATTGTAGAGCATCCTTTTGGCATCATCAAACGACAGTGGGATTTCTCCTACATTCTCACCAAACGAGGCAAAGAAAGAGCCTCTGCTGATGTAGGACTTATCTTTTCAGCTTTCAATCTGAGTAGAATATTCACTATTTTAGACCAAAATCTACTCAAAAAGTTCCTAAGAGAACTTGACTTTTATTTTTCAATTCTGAGAAGCTATTTGAAGCGTTTTACAGCAACTTTTTTTGACAAAAACAGGAATGTTATTTTTGAAATTTAACCTACACAGCGCGCCTTAAAATGGATTTATTTGCGTAATATTGTGAATAGTTTGTTTAAAAATGATGGTTTTTAGACAGACTGCCGTTGGGTGCAAGTGTAAACGACCGTGCTAAAATCATCGGACAGCTAAATGAAACGGAACCACAAGAATGTCTTTTATTTTTTCCTCCGCACATTTTTAAACCCAATTTTTAGCCAACCACACAATTAAGCGAAGCGAATCACGAACACCATAAAACAATAAAAAATCCATTCGTAAACGGCACATTTGGTTTTTGCCGACACACGAAGCCAACGTTTCAAAAACCCAAAGAGCCGTTCTTTTGCCAACGTATTAAAGCAATAATATTTCATATTGAAATAATCAGCTAAAACCTGACAAATAAACTTTAAAACAAAATAATGGTCATTATTAAATAACATTTCATATCTTTGTAATCAGAATAAACCTGACATATTGAATACAGAAAGTAAAAACATATCAACACAATCCGCTCAACTTCTTTCGTACTTCAACGAGCAGAACAGAGCTTGTTTTGATATTGACTTGGCTCAGAAAGCACTACCCAACTCAAAACTTGGAGCAATTCGGGAACTATTGAGCGATATGACCAAGCGTGGACTTTTAATGCGATTGAAAGAAGGTATTTATCATATCATTCCGTATGAAGCTAATGCAGAAACATTTATGCCCGATTGGCATTTGATTGCCGAACATATCGTAAATGATGCTCAACATTACATCGGCTATTATTCAGCTTTGCAAATTCACAATTTAATTACGCAGCCCTCTTTGAAAGAACAAATTGTTGTGTCAAAACAATTGCGACCTTCAGAAATCATAATCAAGGAAGTGCCGTTTCAATTTATCTATCACAATGAGAAACATTTTTTTGGAGCAAAAAAAGTGTGGATTGACAGTTTTCATAAAGTGTTGTGTTCTGACTTAGAAAAAACATTTGTTGATTGCTTGTTCAAACCCGATTATGCAGGTGGAATTGTGGAAATAGCAAGAGCCATTTACATTTCAAAAGACAAGATTAAATACAATATTTTACTTGACTATGCTAAACGTTTTGGTTCACAAGCCGTGATAAAGCGTTTGGGATTTATATTGGAATTATTAGAAATACAAACCAACATTATAAATGATTTGCAAAAACTAAAAACGGCTTCTTACATCGTACTAGATACCGAGTTACCCAAGAAAGGCACATACAATAAACGCTGGAGTGTGCTACAAAATTTAGAAATAGAAACCATTAAATCAGCAATTTACACGTGATAAAACCGGGAGAAATACAGCAAAAAGCGAGAGCGGTGGGTGTTCGAGACCAGCAAATTGAAAAAGACTATATTCTTTCGTGGATACTGTTTGGAGTTTCACAACACGCAAAACTTTCCAAAGCAATCGTGTTCAAAGGTGGAACGGTGTTGAAGAAAATCTATTTTGACGATTATCGTTTTTCGGAAGACCTTGATTTTACTTTGTTGAATAACGATGCTTCGTCAAGCTCAGCACAAGCAAGCAACGAACAAATTTTTGAATGGTTTAATCAAACATTTGAGTTTATTAAAGAAGAAGCCAACATTCCTCTTGAAATAATTGATGATAACCAACACGAAGATGGAGGAATAAACTTCTACATCAGCTATATTGGTCCGCTTGGTGGGCAAGGAAGTAACAAGCGTGTGAAAGTGGATATTTCTCGAAGCGAACAATTGGTTTTTGAACCTGTAATGAAAAGTGTTTTTACAGATTATACCGATTTAGAGGAACATCAATTTTTGTGCTATCCATTGGAAGAAGTGTTGGTTGAAAAAATGCGTTCAGTAATGCAACGGATGCAAGCTCGTGATTTTTACGACTTATGGTATTTACTGGAAGAACACGGAATGGATGTAGATTTTTATGTAAATGAGTTTAAAGCAAAATGCGAAAGCAAAAATTTGAAAGCAGAAGATTTTCCAACAAAACTCAATGAACGTTTACCACAATACAAAGGACGTTGGCAAAGTTCGTTGAAAGAACAAATTAAAGATTTGCCCGATTTTGAACAAGTGGAACGGGAAACGCTCCGACATTTAAAAAAAATGAAATTTTAAGCAGATATGAAGAAAGTAGAAGTTGTTGCTGCCATTCTAATACATGATGAAAAAATTCTTTGTGCTCAAAGGGCTGAGAATAAACTAGAATATATTTCTAGAAAATTCGAGTTTCCTGGGGGAAAAATTGAGGAAGGAGAAACAAAAAAAGAAGCTCTAAGAAGGGAGTTAGAAGAAGAATTAAATATCAATCCAAAAATTAAGGACTTGTATATCACCGTAGTTCATCAATATCCTGATTTTGAATTAACAATGCATGCTTTTATTTGTGATATAGATACGAAGGATATTACCTTAAATGAGCACATATCTTCCAAATGGTTAAAAAGAAATGAACTTTTAACTTTAGATTGGGCAGCTGCTGATGTACCTATTGTTAATAAACTAATGCAAGATGAATAATCTGTATAATAGTGATTTTCAAAAAAGTCTACAAACTGGTTTTGTAGATAAAAATATAGAATCTGAATTAGTTTACCGGCCCCAGTTACTGACTAACAAAAAGATTCCTAGAGAAAAGGTGTTATCTACTATGTTACAAGAGCTTAATACTTGTAATGAGTTTTTTATTTCCGTTGCTTTTGTAACAACTAGCGGGATTTCTGTTCTTTTTCAAACCTTACGTTCTTTAGAGGTTCGGGGTATTAAAGGAAAGATCCTGGTTTCTCAATATTTAAATTTCACCCAACCGGAAGCTCTTAGAAAATTACTGTTATTTAAGAATGTTGAACTTAAAATATCCACAAAAGAAAATGCTCATTCAAAGGGTTATATCTTCAAAAAAGATGAATATTACAATTTAATAGTTGGAAGTAGCAATTTAACTTCAGATGCTTTAACTACGAATAAAGAATGGAATCTAAAGGTATCAGGCCTAAATTCTAGCGCAATTGTTGACAATGTCTTGCGTGAGTTTAAAAATGACTTTGATAAAGCAATATTAGTTACAAACGAATTCATTGCTAATTATCAAGTCATTTATGATAATGAACGATTATTCAGAGAAAAGGAAGAATTAGCTAATTCCGAAGAAACTAAAATAACTCCAAATTCAATGCAAATAGAAGCATTGAAAAATCTAAAAAGATTAAGAGATGAAGATAAAAAAAGAGCACTAATTATATCAGCAACAGGGACTGGAAAAACATATTTATCCGCATTTGATGTAAAAGAATTCAATCCGAACAAATTACTTTTTGTTGTTCATAGATTAAATATTGCTGAAGATGCCTTGAAAACTTTTAAAAGTATTTTTAAGGATAAAAAAAGTTACGGTATATATTCTGGTAGCAGAAGAGAATTAGATGCTGACTTTATTTTCTCCACTGTCCAAACAATTTCAAGAGAAGATCATTTGCAAAATTTTGATAAAGAAGCATTTGACTACATTGTAATTGATGAATCTCACCGATCTGGAGCAGATTCATATCTCAGATTAATTAACTATTTCAAACCTAAATTCCTTCTAGGAATGACGGCTACACCTGAACGTACAGATGGAAATGATATATTCAGTCTTTTCGATCATAACATTGCCTATGAGATTAGATTAAACAAAGCAATGGAAGAAGATATGCTAAGTGAGTTTCACTATTTTGGCATAACAGATTTAAAGGTTAACAACGAGGTAATCGATGATACGAAAGACTTTAGATTACTATCGAGTGATGAAAGGGTAAATGCAATTATTGAAAAAGCTAAACTTTACGGTAGTGATAATGGAATCACTAGAGGTTTGGTGTTTTGTTCCAGAAATGAAGAGTCTAAAAATTTATCCTTGAAGTTTAACGAACGAGGCTTTAAAACTGTTTCTTTATCTGGAGAAAGTACCGAGGATGAACGTCAGGATGCCATTTTGCGATTAGAATCCACAGACAACAACACAAGACTCGATTATATATTTACGGTTGACATCTTTAATGAAGGAATAGATATTCCAAAAATCAACCAAATATTAATGATCAGACCGACTGAATCTGCGATTATTTTTGTTCAACAATTAGGTAGAGGGCTAAGAAAAACTAATGGCAAGGATTATTTAACTGTAGTTGACTTCATTGGAAATTATAGAAACAACTATTTAATTCCGATAGCTTTATACGGTGATACATCATACAATAAAGATACTTTACGAAAATTGATTTCTGAAGGAAGTAAAATGCTTCCGGGCCCTTCAACGATTAATTTCGATGAAATATCGAAAGAAAGAATATTTCAATCCATTGATTCAGCTAATATGCAGCTCTTATCCGATTTGAGAAAAGATTATCTCCTTCTTAAATATAGATTAGGGCGTATTCCTATGATGGTTGATTTTTTGACGAATGAATCTAGAGATCCATTTTTGTTTGTTGAATATTCTAAGTCCTATTTTAACTTTGTTAAGAAAGTAGATAATGATTTTGATGAAAAATTAGATAGTAAACAAAACGATTTATTAATACTATTCTCGCAGGAAATAAACAATTCTAAAAGAATTGAAGAAAGCTTGATTTTAAAAGAGTTGTTGAATAAAGGAGAATTAAGTATTGATGAATTAATCGATTTAATAGTTAAGAAGTATGATTATAAACCTAATAATGAGACTATTGAATCAAGCATTTCCAATATCAATTTTAATTTTATTCGTAAGGAAGAGCAAATAGTTTTTAATGAAAATGAAGTTCTTAAATTTCACACAAGCTTCCTTGAGCTACTTAACGATAGAACTTTTAAAACCTTTCTTATAGACTCTATTGACTATTCGATTAAAACCTTTGATAAAAATTACGATAGAGCTAATTATAACAACGGGTTGATACTCTACAATAAATATAGCCGTAAAGACGTCTGTAGACTTTTAAATTGGGAAAATGATATTAGTAGTACGGTTTATGGTTACAGAACAAAAAATGAAATTACTCCTTGTTTTGTGACTTATCATAAATCTAATGACATAGAGGACACAATTAAATACAACGATCATTTTATTTCTCCCTCAGTTTTTGCGTGGGAGTCTAGATCTAATAGAAAATTAGAAAGTCCTGAAATAAAAAATGTAATTGATTCAAAACGAATATTACTTTTCGTTAAAAAAGAAGACGCTGAAGGAACTGATTTTTATTATATGGGAGACGTTTCTATCATTGAAAATTCTATTAAGCAAGATGTGATGCCTGATTCTATGCTTCCAGTTGTTCATTTCAAATTTCAATTAGAACGACCTGTAAATAACGAGTTGTATAATTATATTACTGCAGTCAATAACAAGGAAATTCCAAAACAAAATTTTGAGAAAGAAGTTGTTACATTAGAAAAGGAAGACAATCAATCAAAATTTACAATTCCATTCTTTGATTTTTATGCAGCAGCTGGTAGTTTTAGTGAGTTGCAGGCAGATAAGAATTATACCGAATTAGAAGTAGAAGAAAAATATTCTTTAAACAATGATTACTTTGCGTGCCGAGTAATTGGAGAATCCATGAACAAGCGAATTCCAAATGGTTCAATATGTCTTTTCAAAAAAGATGCTGGAGGTTCTAGAAATGGCAAAATAGTTCTAGTGGAAAATAGAGATATTCATGATCCAGATTTTAATTCTGCTTTTACAGTAAAAACATATTCTAGTCAAAAAAATATAAACGAAGAAGGTTGGCAACACACTGAAATTGTGTTAAAACCGAACTCGTATGATGAAAGTTATCAAGATATTATTATAGATGAGGAAGGTGGAGAAGGAATGAGGGTAATTGGAGAGTTTGTTTGTGTATTAGATTCTAAACTTTAAATTCTAAAATAGCTTGGCATCACAAGGTGAACCTGAAAAAATAGTAGAAATTATAAAAAAAGGACTTAAACGGTCTATTAATTGTTCATCAGACCCACTATGTTGGGAATCAGATGGGCAAGGTATTTTTGACTTGAATTTATCAGCTTGTTTTTCCTGCTCACTTGTAGCTGAAACAGCTTGTGAAGAAATGAATTTAGGGTTAGATAGAAGAGTTCTAGTTGATGAAGAATTTGGTTATTTTAGTGAATTAATAGATTAACGCCAACGCTATTTGCAAGCAATTACTCACATTGTTTATTGTGTTGTTTTCATTAGTGTTCGTGAATGCTTCGCATTTGTCAAAGTCGCACAATCCAACCGCACAAAGCCAAATTTTGCCAAAGAGCTTGCAATGCCAACGCAAAACAAATTGGTTTAAAAATTCCCCAACGCTTCAAAAAATTAAAAAACAACGAGTGGATATAATAACACCTGCAACCCAACATCAGTTTGGCAAAAACGGCAGAAAACGGCTTCGATTTAAAGTTTTTCGTTAACTTTGAGGCTCGTTCTTCGATTGAACTTTAGTGCTAAAAATCCCCGCCTTCGGCAATACCCGAACCGTCAAACTGTCTAAACCACGAAGTAGCAGCGAAGCTAAACCCTCCAATCCTTATTAACACTCTAATTGTCAATAAATTAACATTAATTAAGTTGTTTAATTCATTGATATTCAGTATATTTACCTTATGAAATATATCATTGGTAAAAATAGAAGTCAGATTGAGTTTTACAGTTTGGAAGAGCTAATTAGTCAAGACAACGAGGTACGATTGATTGATTTATTTGTTTGTAAATAACTGACTTTTATTTTTCAATTCTGAGAAGCTATTTGAAGCATTTTACAGCGCCTTTTTTTAACAAAAACAGGAATGTTGTTTTTGAAATTTACCTACACAGCGCGCCTTAAAATGGATTTATTTGCGTAATATTGTGAATAGTTTGTTTAAAAATGATGGTTTTTAGACAGACTGCCGTTACCAAACATTGAAAACATTAATTGGAATATCTTTAATTTTAGCTTCGTATTTTTCATTCGGACAAGGAAATGGATTATATAAATTCCAATCAGAAAATGGAAGGTGCAGAAGGTCTATATGAAATAAGAGTAAAGGAAAGTGGGAATATATTTCGTGTTTTTTGTTTTTTTGACGAAGGAAAACTTGTCGTAACAATCAATGGTTTTCAAAAGAAAACACAAAAGGAAGTAGAAAAGGCATTAAGAATCAAAAAAGAGTATGAAGTTGAAAAGTAAAAATATAATTAGTTTGTCTGAATTTAAAGATAAAAATTACGGAAAAAGAGGAACCAAAAACCGTGAAGAATTAGAATCAGGGTATGAAGATTTTAAAATCGGTGCCCTGCTTCTTCAAGCACGACTTGAAAAGGGTATAACACAAGAGCAACTCGCGGAAAAAGTGGGCATGACTAAATCTTATATTTCAAAAATTGAAAACAATATAAAAGAGGTAAGATTATCTACTTTAAAAGATTATTGAATTAGGTCTTGGAGGGTCATTAGACTTAATGGTAAAAATATAATTGTACCTCTCATAAGTTATTCAAAAGATGTAGCCAAAATCAAACTAAAAGAGATTAGGGTTTCGAGTTGCTAGAACGTTATTCTTATAAATTCCCCTCATTATCCTATTCAATGATAAGCTATTGGGGCTGTTACTATAAAGTTTATTTTCCAGAAATTTTCGATACGTTTTTTAATTTTGTACATAAAAAAATGTACAAAATTTTATTTGTGTGTAAAATATACGTACATTTGTAAAAAATAAAATGTATAAGTAAATATCAGTAATATGGACACAGCAAGATTTAATGCAAGATTATCACTAGAGCAAAAAGCTTTATTTGAGCGTGCGTCAATACTTGGTGGATATAGAAGTTTAACTGATTTTATCTTTAAAACTGCTCAAATGAAAGCGGAAGAAATCATTAAAGAAAATGAGAAAATCATTGCTTCTGAAAGAGACAGTCAACTATTTTACGATGTGGTTACTAAAGGAAAGGCTCCATCTAGAAATTTGAAAAATGCTTATAAAGCGTATCAAGAATTTCAGAAAACAATTAAGTAAGAATGATAGAGCTTTTCGATAAGAAAAAACATGACCGTGACTCTTTCGATTGTGGAAAAGAAATATTAAATGTTTATCTAAAAAAACAAGTTAACCAAGACATAAAAAGAAAGTTATCTGTTTGTTTTGTGCTAGTAGAATCAACAACTAAAATAATCAAAGGTTACTATACACTCTCCAACTGTTCCATACCTTTAGTGGATTTTAGTGATGACATTCGTAAAAAACTACCCCCATTCTACTCTACAATTCCAACCACTCTTATAGGTCATTTAGCTATTCATAAAGATTTTCAAGGTCAAGGTGTTGGAAAAACTTTACTTATTGATGCACTAAGGAAAAGCTATGAGGCATCAAAAAAATTAGGCTCTTTTGCTGTAGTTGTGGATCCAATTGATAAAGAAGCAGAAAGCTTCTATGCATACTTCGATTTTGTTAAACTTCCCGACAGTGGAAAGATGATACTATCCATAAAAACTCTAGAGGCCTTATTTGAATAAACCTCATCACTAACAATCGATAAATCAACCTCACCTCCTTTTCATAATTTCTCCCAACTTTTACATCTTTTTGTAAAACCACCATTTTTAACGAATTTTTTACATCTTTTGCTTATAAATCTTTTACATTTGTATAAATGTTTGGTAAAAAGTATAGACATATAATACACCGTTTTGTTGTCGTTTTATCATTAATGGCATTTCTTATCACCAATGTGGGAATGGTGGTCTATACACACTCTTGCATTATTTCTGGTACAGAAAAAACATTGTTTGCTTCCAACGACGACCCATGTGAACAAGGTCATCAACAAAAAGAAGAAGAAAAAACCTCTTGCTGTGCCGTTCAAAACGCACCTATCGAGCATTCTGATGCAAACAACCACCAAGAAGTACACAAAAAATGTTGTTCCAATAATACCGATTACATTTCTTTGGGTATTGATATTTTAACAGGCAACTACGATAGCCAAATCGCTATACTTCCTTTTGATTTAGCAAACGTAGCAAAACCCGTTTTTGCCTATGATATCACATTAAATACACTTCATCATTCCACAAATTCTTATGTTAATTCGCCGCCCACACCTTATCAGGGACGTGCGTTACAAAACATCCACCAGGTTTACATCATTTGATTAAAATTCAATTAAGAAAATCTTAATGTCACGAATTTTAATCGAGTAACAAATGAAACATAAATTATTGATTGCTTTGGGGCTCCTGATGTGTCTTGAAGCAAATGCACAAATAAAAGGAATTGTTGTAGGTTCTGACAATAACAAAATAGAACCTTTAGAAAATGCAAAGGTGTTTTTATTAACTGCCAAAACAGGTGTCTTATCGCATGAAGATGGTGGTTTTGAATTGATTCTACCTCGTCAATTGCCCGACACATTGGTGTTTTCACATGTTGGGTACATCAACGATACGATTATAGTCACAAAAGAAGATCGTTTTGCCAATTTGAAGGTTGTGTTATTTTCCGACCAAACACTTCCAGAATTCATCATCGAATACCGAAAAGAGGCCAAAACCATTTCAAAACTAAAAGTATTGGCTGTGGAAGAATTATCACTTGGTGAATTGCGTAAAGCTGCTTGTTGTAATTTATCCGAGTCTTTTGAAACAAATGTTTCGGTAGATGTCAACTTCACCGATGCGATTTCGGGTGCCAAGCAAATTCAAATGATGGGATTGGAAGGTGTTTACACGCAGATTCAATTTGAAAACATCCCTTATTTACGTGGTTTAGAACAACCTTTTGGACTTTCTTCGTTTCCTGGAACATGGATCAATTCCATTCAAATAACCAAAGGCACGGGTAACGTAGTAAATGGCTATGAATCAATGGCTGGATTGGTCAACATTGAAGTGTTTAAACCACAAGCCATGGATCGTTTCTTTTTAAATGGTTATGGAAGTATCTACGGTCGTGGTGAATTGAATCTACACGGCGGTATGAACGTTGGAAAAAAAGACAAATGGAGTACGGCTCTTTTTGCGCATGGTTCGGGTGTTTTTGTGGAAAACAATTACAACAAAGACAATTTTATGGATGTGCCAATGGGATACCTTGCTGCGTTTAATAACCGATGGAATTATCATGGTGAAAAAATGGAGGCACAATTTGGTGTAAACTCTTATCTGGAATCCAAATACGGAGGCGAAGTTGGTTACAAAAAAGGCGCAAACAATGGATTGTATGGCATGGAAACGGATGCAAAACACGTTGATATTTACGCAAAAACAGGTTTCTTCATGAAAAAGCCTTACAATTCTATTGGTGTAATTTACAACTTGAAATACCATGAAAACGATGCCTTATTTGGATTAAGAGCATTTAAAGGTAGTGAAAAAAGAGGCTACATCAATGGGTTGTTTGAAAGCATCATTGGTTCTACTTTACATAAATACAAAGTTGGAATCAGTGGGGTATTTGTTGATTATCGTCAACGAATGGATTCTTTGGTGGATAATCGATTGGAAATTGTGCCCGGTGCGTTTTTTGAATATACCTACGAAGTGCCACGAGTAACTTTGGTATTGGGAGCCAGAGGTGATTACCACAATTTGTATAAATTTCAATTCTCACCACGACTTCATGCGAAATTCGTGTTAACGGAATATACCGATTTGAGAGTTACAGCCGGAAAAGGTTGGCGTGTACCAAATTACATGATTGACAATATTTCTTTATTGGCCACATCTCGACAATGGGTGGCTCCATCAGAAACCTTGCCTGAAATTTCTTGGAATTTTGGTGGTTCATTGGTGCAATCGTTCAAATTATTCGGAAATCCAGCTTCGGTAGTGGTCGATTATTACCATACACTCTTTGAACGTCAACTAATTGTTGATAGAGACATTGATTTCACATCCATTGTCTTTAAAAACATGAAGGGAAAATCGTTTTCCAATAGTGTGCAGGCAGAATTTTCTTTTCAACCTGCCAAACGATTCGATATTCGCTTAGCATATAAGTTCTTGGATGTTAGAGCAGAATATGGAGGAAAATTGCAACAAAAAGTGATGGTTCCAAAACACAGAGGTTTTGTGAATTTAGCTTATCAAACCAGAAATAAAAAATGGTTGTTTGACTTAACAACATCAATTTTTGGTTCATCCCGATTGCCCGTTACACAGTTAGATTCTGTCAACTTTACAACAGACAATAAAAGTAAGGTATATCCTCAGTTAAGTGCACAAATCACATACAAGCACAAACGTTGGGATTTTTACATTGGAGGAGAAAATTTAACCAATTATCGCCAAAAAAACCCTATTATTGATGCCGAAAACCCTTTTGGCACACATTTTGACGCAACAAGAACATGGGCTCCTATTACAGGAATAAATGTGTATGTAGGGTTTCGATTTATTATAGAACATAAAAATGAAGAACATTAATTAAATATAGAAATTATGAAAAATATAGTAGTAATATTTGCAATGCTTTTTATAGGAAATAGCTTTGCTCAGGAATTGAAAAAGGTGGAGGAAGTAACGATTCACACTTCCGCGGAATGCAACGATTGTAAAAAACGCCTCGAAGATAAATTAAACTACACCAAAGGCATTCGGTTTGCCGAATTGGATGTGCCATCAATGAATTTGACGGTTTCATATACCACCAAAAAAATCGATTTGACTAAAATCAAAACCATCATTTCTGAGTTGGGTTATGATGCCGATGATGTAAAAGCAAATGAAGCTGCTCAAAAAGCATTGCCTGCATGTTGTCAGCCGAATGGGCATAAATGATTCTTTTTTTAGTACGGGCGCGATTAATCGCGTCCGTACTAAAAAAAATTGCGCCCATGCGAGCGTCCCACAAATTTTTATGGGTTCTTTGCTGTTAATACAGTCTAAATATCTATTTTCGCAACACTCTTAGTGGAGGTAAATATGATAGACACATTTGACTTTAGTAGAATTACAGAAGTATTTTCGTTTCAATTCAATCCAGAAACGGCATTTCTATTTACAAAAGTTGAATTTTGGATCTTCTTCGTAGCAGTGATGATTGCCTATGTACTGTTAGAAGCCAATAAGTACATTCGCACCGCTACACTTTCTGTTGTAGTATTGCTCACCAGTTGGTTTTTTCAAAATGGCGATTTTATTGTATTTGGTGGACTTTGCATACTCAATTACGCCTTTTTGCACGCTCTTTTTAAGGCACAAAAAAAATACAACTGGATATTTCTGTTAATAAGCGTCAATGCACTTGCTGCTTATTATTTCTGGTTTAAAGTCTCTTATTTTAAAATCTATTTTACCATTCGACCAATTGATGTTTGGTTGGTATTTATTATCGTTATCTTTATTCTATCTTATTTCAAGCAAAAGACATTAGTTCGCTCAATATTTTTAACGATTGTCAGTTTGTATTTTTACTACAAATCATCTGATAAATTCGTTTATCTATTGATATTCTCCATCGTTTTAAATTATTATTTAGGGCGTTGGGTATTTTTTGCTAAAGGTCAATTGACAAAGAAGTGGATTGTTGCTATAACGGTTATCATTAACGTAGCTATTTTAGCCTATTTTAAATACACTTATTTCTTTACCAATTCATTTAATACCATGTTTGGAACAAATCACGTTCCAACAAATATTGTTGCAGAATGGGGTAATTGGTTAATTGGTGAACCAACATTCGTAACGGATATTCTACTTCCAGTTGGGGTGTCTTTTTTTACGTTTCAAACCATTAGTTATGTAGTAGATATTTACAGAAACGAAGTTGGACCTGTTCGCAATATCTTTGATTACGCTTTCTATACAGCATTCTTTCCACCGTTGGTTTCGGGACCAATTTTAAGAGCCAGAGATTTTATTCCTCAGATTTACAAGCCGTTTCATTTAACAAAAGTCGATTACAGCATGGCCGTCATCATGATTGTTACAGGTTTATTGAAAAAAGTGGTCATGGCCGATTACATTGCCATTCATTTCATCGATAAAGTTGCCGATGCTCCTGCTGCATATCCTGGATTTGTTAGTGTAATGGCTATGTGGGGATACTCTTTGCAGATTTATGGTGATTTCTCTGGATATACCGATATCGCTATTGGTATTTCACTTTTGATGGGCTTCCGTTTACCAGAAAACTTCAATTCTCCTTATAAATCTGTCAGTGTTGCCGATTTTTGGAGAAGATGGCACAAATCATTGGGAGCATGGCTAAAAGATTATTTATACATTCCGTTAGGCGGTAATAGAAGTGGTGGTTTGGGGACCTTTATTGCCACTTTCTTCATCTTGATTTTCCTTGTATTTATTACACGTTGGTACGCTTTGTTCTATGTTTATGCCGTATTGATGACCATTTATTTTGTTGCTGTAAAATTCATGCCGGGAGAGAAGAAAAAGCTGTTTCGTGATATGAACTTGATGATTACACTTGTTGTAGGTGGTTTGTGGCATGGTGCAAGTCAAAACTTTGTAATTTGGGGTGCAATGAATGGTGTTGCATTGGTGATTTATAACTATTGGAAGATTATTTCACCTTACGAAAACAAGAACAATCTTTTTGTTCACTTCTGGAAAATTTTTATCACGTTTAATTTTATTACTTTCACACGTATTTGGTTTAGACTGGATAAAGACGGTATGCCAAATCAAATGCTCGACCAAATTTGGAATCATTTTGATTTTACGTGGGATCGTTTTGTATTGGTGCTTGAAACCTACCAATCGGCATTGTGGATTATCTTAATTGGTTTTATTATCCACTGGTTGCCCGCTAAATGGAAAGATGCTTATAAAAATCTATTCACAAAAATGCCAATTCCATTGCAGTTAATTGCCGTTTCTTGTATTATTTTCTTAATGTATCAAGCAATGACAGGAGAGTCTAAAGCGTTTGTTTATTTCCAATTCTAAACACCAAAGCGTTGTTCAAATTTTTGTTGTTGCTCTTGTTTGAGTTGCTCTAAATCGTTTGGAACTTCTCTTTTCCAACGTTTGTGTGACCATAACCATTGTTCTGGTGCTTCCAAAATAGCATCTTCCAATAAATGCGTGTGTGCTTCGGTAATTTCACCCCATTTGGTGGATTTTGGTTCTTCTGCTATGAGTTTTAACTCCATTTCATAGAAACCGCGTTTTAGCTTGCGAGTATGATAAAAAACCACAGCAAAATCGTATTCATGTGCCATCATTTCGGCACCGAACAACACAGCAGTCTGCTGGTTTAAAAAATTCATCCAATAACTTTTACGTGCGTCACCCGGTGATTGGTCGGTTAACGTTAAAATGGCTATTGGTTGACCGTTTTGTTTGTCAATTTCTGTTCTATAATTTTTTGAATGAACAACAATCATACCAAAACGCTCTCTACGCTCATTAACTTTCTTGTCCCAAAACTTTGAACTCAAAGGCATTCCAATTCCCATTGCTTGATGAGGAAACAAGAAGTTTTGAGCCGAAATCAACCATTCCCAATTGTTGTAATGTCCCGAAACCAATAGTACACTCTTCCCTTTTTTATAAAGTTCTTCCATCAATTCTGGGTTTTTAACAACATAACGTTTTTGCAAGGCTTCTTTTGAAATGCTTAAATTCTTGATTCCTTCAGCTAAAACATCGGTAAAATGGCGGTAAAATTTCCACACCAACTGACGTATTTCTTCATCCGACTTTTCAGGGAAAGAACGGCGTAGATTGCCTTCAATAACTTTCTTTCTATAAGGAAATACACGAAAAAGCACGTACAATTTAAAGGACAATAGGTACAAACACCAAAAAGGCAATTTCGATAACGGGTAAACCAATAAATAATATGCCAATCGTGCGCCCATTATCTATTCCAAAGTTTTTTAATAATTGCTGCAATCTCTTGTTCTTTACTGCTTCCTCCTGCTTTGAAGAATTGAGCGTTTTTCAATTCTTCGGGAAAGAAATTCTGTTGTACAAAATTTCCTGGATAATCGTGTGAGTATTTGTATTCATCGCCATAACCCAATTCTTTCATCAGCTTTGTTGGAGCATTACGGAGGTTTAATGGAACAGCTAAATTACCTGACTTTCTCACTTCTTCTTGGGCTCTATTTATCGCCATGTACGCTCCGTTTCCTTTCGGTGATGTGGCCAAATAAATGGCACATTGAGCCAAAATTATACGCGATTCAGGCCAGCCAATGGTTTGCACCGCTTGAAAACAATTGTTGGCAATCAACAAGGCATTTGGATTTGCCAAACCTATATCTTCTGCCGCACTGATGATTAAACGACGTGCAATGAATTTTGGATCTTCACCTCCTTCCACCATACGAGCCAACCAATAAATGGCAGCATCTGGGTCACTTCCACGAATGGATTTTATAAAAGCAGAAATGATGTCGTAATGTTGCTCTCCATCTTTGTCATAACGAACCAAACTTTGCTGTGCAACCTTTTCTACAATTTCATTGGTTATTACAATCTTGTCTTGGTGTTGAAACGTACCGATGATGATTTCAAATACATTCAATAATTTTCGAGCATCGCCACCAGAAATAGCCATTAAAGAGCTCGTTTCTTTTAGTTCAATGTTTTTTTCTTTTAAAACAACATCTTCGTGAATGGCTTTTTCCAATAAATGTTGCAAATCATCTTTGCTGTGATTTTCAAGAATATACACTTGGCAACGCGACAAAAGTGCTGAGATAACTTCAAACGAAGGATTTTCTGTTGTAGCTCCAATAAGCGTAACAGTACCTTTTTCTACAGCACCGAGTAACGAATCTTGTTGTGCTTTGGAAAACCGATGAATTTCATCAATAAAAAGAATTGTTCCTTGTCCACCAAACATTCCTTGACGTTCTACATTTTGAATGATTTCACGCACATCCTTTACACCCGAAGAAATAGCAGAAAGTGTATGAAATGGACGTTTTAAATGATTGGCAATCAAAAAAGCCAAAGTTGTTTTACCCACACCTGGAGGTCCCCAAAAAATCATCGAAGGAATCACTCCTGCATCCAATGCCAAACGCAATGCTGCATCTTTTTTCAAAAGATGTTGCTGACCGATGTAGTCATCTAGTGACTTTGGCCGCATCCTTTCTGCTAATGGTGCATTGAAATTTGTCATTTTTTATTGTTTACAAAAGTGTCATCCCCACGGGATTTATTGTGTTTTTTACCCAGAATTAAAAACCTCTTAATTCTTAATTCATCATTCTTAATTAGAAAATTATCTAATTTCAAACCCCGCTCCAAATCCCTTTTCTGGCACCATAAAACTCAGTTCTCCTTTGTCGTTTTCTGCCATTAAAATCATCCCTTGCGATTCTACTCCTCGTATTTTGCGTGGTTCCAAGTTCAACAATACAGCAACGGTTTTACCAACCACTTCTTCTGGTTTGTAATGCGCTGCAATACCCGAAACAATGGTGCGCTTATCAATACCTGTATCTACTAATAATTTCAACAATTTATCTGCTTTTTCCACCTTTCCAGCTTCTAAGATGGTTCCCAAACGGATATCCATTTTAGTGAAATCATCAAACGAAGCAGCTGGTTTTTGCGCTGGAAAAGCAACCGCCGAAGAAGTTGAATTGGCATTTTTTAATTTTTCTAATTCGGCCTCTATCATCGTATCTTCAATTTTTGTAAACAATATTTCTGGTTTGTTGGTTGCGTGCCCCGTTGCCAATAAATCAGATTTTCCTGCATTTTCCCATGAATTTGACTCAAAATTCAAGAATTCACCAATTTTTTTGGCAGTTCTTGGTAAAAATGGTTGCAAAACGATACTTAAGTTAGCTGTGATTTGCAATGCGATATTCATGATGGTTTCAACACGAGCTGGATTTTCTTTCACCAACTTCCAAGGCTCATTTTCTGCCAAGTATTTATTCCCCAAACGAGCCAAATTCATGGCTTCCGCTTGTGCTTCTCGTAATTTGTAATCGTACAATAGCTGACTAATTTTAGCAGGAATTGCTTTCATTTCCGCTAATACTTGCTCATCTTCAGCTGTAAGAGACCCAAGAGTTGGAACTTTTCCTTCGTAATATTTTTGAGTCAACACCAATGCACGATTCACGAAGTTACCCAAAATATCCGCCAGTTCATTGTTAACACGCGCTTGATATTCTTTCCATGTAAACTCACTATCTTTTGATTCTGGAGCAATGGAAGACAAGACGTATTTCAATTCGTCAACCTTATCAGGGTAGCTTTCAATGTACTCATGTAGCCACACCGCCCAATTTCGGGAAGTGGAGAATTTTTCACCTTCTAAATTCAAGAATTCGTATGCAGGAACATTGTCAGGCAAAATTAAATCACCGTGTGCTTTCAATAAGATTGGGAAAATGATGGCATGGAACACAATGTTATCTTTTCCGATGAAATGCACCAGTTTACGATCACCTTTCCAATAATCCTCCCAGTTTTTTCCATTGTCTTGAGCCCATTGTTTTGTTGCCGAGATATACCCAATTGGCGCATCGAGCCAAACATACAATACTTTTCCTTCACTATCTGGCAATGGCACTTTCACACCCCAATCCAAATCTCTGGTCATAGCACGAGAATGCAAACCGCCATCAATCCACGACATGCATTGACCCAACACTTGATTACGCCATTTCTTTGGATCGTGTTGTTGCACACCATTCAACGTTCCTTTTTGAATCCATTCTTTCAACCATGTTTCGTGACGCTCCATTGGTAAATACCAGTGAGATGTTTGTTTTAACACTGGGGTTTTACCACTTAATGTTGAAACAGGATTGATTAATTCAAGCGGACTGAGTGATGAACCACATTTTTCACATTGATCGCCATAAGCGCCGGCTGAGTGGCATTTTGGACATTCACCCGTGATGTATCTATCAGCTAAAAACTGTTTAAATTCTTCGTCGTAGTATTGTTCACTTGTTTCTTGTGTAAACGAACCATTTGCATGCAACACTTTGAAAAAATCTTGTGATGTTTCGTGGTGTAGCGGTAGTGAAGTACGGTGAAAGATATCAAATGAGATATCAAAGTTTTTAAATGAATCACCGATAATTTTATGGTATTTGTCCACAATTTCTTGTGGTGTAATTCCTTCTTTTTTCGCACGCAATGTTATCGCAGCACCATTCTCATCACTTCCGCAAATAAAAGCCACATCGTGGTTATTCATTCTTAAAAACCGAACAAATATATCAGCGGGTAAATAAACACCAGCAACGTGACCCAAATGTAGTGGTCCGTTGGCATAAGGAAGAGCGGCTGTGACTGTAAATTTATTTTTTTGCATTCGTAAGATGTTAATTGTTTGCAAAGATAGATAAAAATGTAGAGTGCAAAGTGAAGAGTTCAGAGGTTTTTGATGATGGATGAAGAAATATTTTTTGCTTGAATTGAACAACAAATATAAAAATGTATCATCTTTGCAAAGTGATTTACAAGAATCATTATTGAAGATGAAAGCAATCTTATTTTTACTAGCTTAACGGCTACACCAATGGAAAATCAAGACGTATCGGAAAAACGCCCTAAGCGACGTATATGGAAATGGTTGAAAATAACCTATTTTGTTGGTATTCATATTTTGGCGATTTTTGCTTTTGTTATGATTGGTATTGCAGTTGCTGCAAAATTCAAATGGACCAACGACAAAGGTAGTATTGATGTCAACAACCGCTATTTTGCACAAATGGCGAATAAATACAACCAAGGATTTAAGTTGGATAGTCTAAATTTTGAAAGCGAAGAACGTCAAATGTATCAACGTGTGGGGTTGTTGGCCCAACATTATCCTTTCAATGCAAAATCAATACTTGCAGCTTATCAAAAAAGTGGTGATTTGCTGGTAGCAATGCGGATGTTAGACGCCACCAACTTATTGTTGAAGGACAACAAAAACTATCAGAAAAAATTAAAAGAAATTGAAAACCAAAAGAGTGACAATAGCCTTTCACTCTATCCATGGGCAAACTATGCCGAATGGAAAGATTTTTGCAAATATGTAAAAGCCGATAAAAGAGCTATCGACTCTGTAGCTAAAATCACGGGTGTTGAATCTCGGCTTATTGTGATGTGTCTTGTTGGAGAGCAAATACGAATGTTCAATTCATCAAGAGAAAAATTAAAAAATCAAGTGTATAAATACAATCACATTTTTCTACCCAAAAATAGAGGATATGGAGTTACAGGTATTTTGGAACACACTGCTTTACGTATTGAAAACACCTTATTTACACCAAGTAGTCCTTTTTACCCTGGTGATTATTACCGACAATGCATCAATTTAAAAGACTCCTTTCCAGAATCAGTCATTGATACAATTGCTGCACATAAATATCCAACTATTCAACGTTTAATTCAAGGAGGCAATCACTTTTACTCCTATTTGTACACCGCTTTGTTGCTGCGTCAATACCAATCACATTGGGAAAAATCGGGGTACACATTGGCATATCGACCAGAGATTTTAGGCACATTGTTTAACCTCGGCTATCAAAAAAGTAAACCGGGGCCAAACCCACAAGTTGGAGGTTCCAACTTCAATGTAGGCGATAATGAATATACATTTGGAGGACTTTGTTTTGAATTTTATTACAGTGGTGAATTGCAAGATTTGTTCCCACTTACCAGTCATCCATTTATTCCAACAGAAGAATTGGAGCGCACAATTGTGTTTCCAGACAAAGACGAAGAACCAACCGAAAATGAATTTTTAAATTCCACCGAAAGCAATGGTTTGAGAATGATGAATCAACTGGATTCATTGTAAGAAAAGCTCTGTCTTACTCTTTAAAATGGTATTTTACCCTAAAGCAAACACTTTTTAGGCTTTTTTGATTATAGAGTCAGAAATTTTTTTGATTAACAACCTAAATGTTAATGCTTTTATCCTGTTTTTTTGCCTTTTATTTGCAAAACAAGACATTTCATCACAAAAAACAGGGGTTTCGTCACATTTATTAACTCAGAAGAAGTAAACTCTATAATTTGGTCAAAATATCCGAAAACAAGAATCTTTTTAATGTAAGAACTCGTTTTCGATAATTAAACTGAATTGTATTAATATTCACATGAAAAGGAACTGAGGTGTATAGAAATATGCACCTTTGTTTTTTATGATAAAACGTTTATTTTTTATCATATTTTCGTATAAATCCTATTTGTTTCTTTATTTTTTGTAATTTCAACCTTGACTATTACCAAAAATGAAAAAAATTTGTGCTCTTATTGTATCTGTTTTGATGACACTATTTGTAGGTGCACAGGACATACATTGGTCACAATTCAACGACAATCCCATCTTTCAAAACCCTGGAAATACAGGTAATTTTAATGGTGATTTGCGTTTGGTTGGCAATTTTAGAGATCAATGGCGAGCCGTTTCTGTTCCATTTCAAACTTTCTCGGTTTCTGCTGACGGAAAATTGTACAATTTTAGAAATTTAGGTTTGGGGGGCTTGTTCTCTCACGATGTAACAGGTGATGGCAAACTCAGAACAATTGAACTACAAGCAAATGTAGCATATTTGTTAAAATTAACCAAAGATTCAACACACACCATAAGTCCCGGAATTAACTTAGGAATGAATCACCGTCAAGTAAATTGGGATGCTTTTATGTTTGGAAATCAATACAACGGTCAGTATTATGACCCAAGTATGCCAACAAATGAACTTTATTCAACCGATAGAAAAACCAATTTCAGTATTGGCATGGGGGTTTCTTATCGGTACTTAATCGGCAAACGTAAAACGCTGGAAGCAGGTGTTGGTGTATTCAACCTCAACCGACCAAACCAAGGATTTTACAATGTTGTCATACATAGAGATATACGCACAAACATTTTTGCAAAATTGTATTATCCCATTGGGATAGATTGGGATATTATCCCAAGTTTTCAACTCTCTTTTCAAGGAAAATACCGAGAAATTGTTGTTGGTTCTTCGGTAAGATATACAATAGTTAACCGATTGGCAAAATACGCAGCTGTATATGGCGGAATTTGGTACCGTGCTGTGGATGCAGCCTACTTAACCATTGGAGCAGATTATCAGCAATGGTTTGTTGGTTTGAGCTACGACATGAATTTTTCTACACTAACCAAAGCGAGCCGTGTTAGAGGTGGTTTTGAAATTGCTGTTCGCTATATTTTATTTCGTTTTAAACCAAAGAAAATTGTTCACAGAATATGTCCAGACTATATTTAATCATCGTATTTTCTTGTAGTGTATTCTCCTTTTCTTGGGGACAGAATTTGCTATCCAAATACCTAAAAGTTGCTGATGAAAAATACCAAAAGGGCGATTATTACTATGCGTTAGAATTGTATTCAAAAGCAATGGACATTGATTCCAACACCATCGATATTTTATGGAAAGTAGCAGAAGCGCATCGGGCATACAAAGATTATCGAAAGGCAGAATATTATTACGCCAAGGTGTATGAACGAGAAATGGGTAAAATTTATCCTTCGAGTTTATTGCAATTGGGTTTGATGCAAAAACAAAATGGCAAATACGATGCCGCTATTGAAACATTTAAAAAAGCAAAGAAAAAATACAAAGACAATCGAAAAGATTACGTGTATTTGAAAGCAAAACAAGAGTTAGAATCTACTTTGTGGGCAAAATCTATGGTTGATATTGTTGAAAAAGGTGATTTTGTGCGTTTACCAGAAACCATCAACACTAAAAATTCGGAGTTTGGACATAATTTCATCAAAAATGAACTTGTTTTTTCTTCCCTTCGTGCTGATTCCATCAGTGCTAATGAAGAAGTTTATGAAAAACACTATACCACAAACATCTATCATTCCAAATTTGATGATGGTCGTTTTGAGCAGTCAGAACGTTGGCAAGAATTAAACAGTCTAAGTGGAAATACAGGAAATGCAGCTTTGTCACTCGACGGAACACGCTTGTATTTTAGTTCTTGCAAAGACGTAAATGGGGTGAGTTATCAATGCAAAATTGCAGTGGCAAAATACATCAATGACAAATGGACGGCAATAGACACTTTAGGAGACATCATAAATGCGCCTGGAGCAAATACAACAATGCCAGCAATCGGAGAACTAGATGGAAAAGAAGTGCTGTTTTTTTGTTCAGATAGACAAAAAGAAACAAAAGGCGGTTTAGACATCTTTTATTCCACCATTACAAATGGCAATCAGTTTAGTAAAGTCAAATCCATTAAAAACCTCAATTCAATTGACAACGAAGTAACTCCTTTTTGGGATCGAGAAAATCAACGATTGTATTATGCTTCGAGTTGGTTTTATGGATTTGGAGGAATTGATGTTTTTTACTCAGACTATAAGAACGGTCAGTTTCAAGAACCACAAAATGCTGGGCAACCTATCAATAGTCCCGCAAACGATTTGTATTATTTTAACCGAAATGACACGAGTTACGTTACCAGTAACCGAATTGGTGTTTTGTATAGCAAAAACAGTACTTGTTGCAGTGATATTTTTGCACATTACCCAGTCATTGAAGAACCACCAGCTTCGCCACGGGAAACATTGGAAGAATTGAGCAAACGTTTGCCTGTAACCTTATACTTTCACAACGATATTCCCGATCCACGTTCTTGGGATACGGTAACGAAGTTGAGTTACATGACGACCTACAATGAATATACAGAAATGTTGCCACGCTATCAAAAAGAATATGCTGTTGGATTGTCGGGAGAAAAAGTAGAAGAAGCAAAAGAAGATATTGAGGACTTTTTCACTGAATTTGTTGACCAAGGTGTAAAAGATCTATTTCTATTTAGAGATTTATTGCTCGAAGAATTGCAAAAAGGAGCACGTATAAAGATTGTTGTAAGAGGTTTTGCCTCTCCATTGGCAAAAACAGAATACAATGTGAATTTGACAAAACGCAGAATATCCTCACTTATCAATCATTTGAGGGAATTTAATGGCGGTATATTTATTCCTTATTTAGATGGTACAGCGAGCAACAATGGTCGTGTGGTATTTGAGCAAGTTCCATTTGGTGAATACAATGCCAATCAATTAATCAGCGACAATCCAAATGACACAAAAAACTCTGTTTATTCACGAGCAGCAGCGGCAGAGCGTAAAATAGAAATTCAAAGTGTAACCTATCTTGACGAACAAGAAGTATTTCCATTAACACTTAAAAGTCCTGTATTTAATGCTGGCGTATTACCATCTGGTCAAACAATAACTGCTGTATTTGAAGTTGTAAACTCATCTGAAAAAGAAATAGAAATTCTACCAAATATTACTCCCAATAATTATACCACCGTTCAAGTAGAAAAAACCACGTTGCAACCGCATGAACAAACCCAAATAACCGTAGAACTTAAAACAGATGGCTTTGTAGGTCACAATGTAAAAACGATTTATGTTCCGCTAAAAGATGTAACAGAGAATTTACGGTTGATACTAACGATGGAATTAAAATAATAAAGAATTCAAAACACCCTTTATTTAATCTCTTGATAATGAGGTAATAAAGATATTTTTCTCTTTTTTACCTTCAATTGCCCTATAACATTGCCTTTTGAAACTTTTTAAAGTTTCTTTTTTTTAAAAAAATTAAAAATTTTTTTTCTTGTGTTTTTTTAGATTCATTTTTTTCGCAATCCGCTAAATCATTGAGAACAACCACATTAAAGATAAAAACATCTTTATATCTATAATAAAAATTCACAAAAAATAAATAGGATAACATTGTCCGCCATATTAAATTTATTATACATTTGCTCCGATAAAAGGTTTAAAAAACCAAAGAAAACTAAGTTAAATCAAGTAAAAAAACAAAGTATATGAGACATTTTACCACATTTCTGTCTATACAAGAGTCTGCTGGTACGATTTCCATGATTGGAACATTCGTAGTTGTAGCAGTTGTCTTGTTTGTTGTGCTTACTTCAGGCAAAGCAGAAGACAAATATGAAGCAAAGAAAAAAGTTTATTACTACAGAAGAAGATACTTCTGGGGATTAATGGCTTTAGCTTTCATTACGCTTTTAATTTCATTTAAATGGATGCCATACTCCAAAACCTCAGATGTGGATGAAGAGGTTGTTACTGTAGTTGGTTTTCAATGGGGTTGGAGAATGGTAAATGGAGCAAGTAAAGATGCACCAAAAGACATGATGGGTGAAAGTGAGATTACTATTCCAGCAGGAAAAACAATCAAATTTGATGTTACTTCAATTGATGTTAACCACAATTTTGCTATTTATGATAAAAGCGGAAATTGTGTGACTCAATCACAAGCAATGCCAGGATATCATAACAATTTAAGATACAAATTCCAAAAACCAGGTAATTACAAAATCCTTTGTTTAGAATATTGTGGTGTTCCACACGCATTCATGGTTGGAGAAGTTCATGTAAAATAATTAATACCTATTTAAAAAGAAATTATGGAAGAGTTAACTACAACAGAATATAAAAAGCAAAGAAAGCTTATTATAGTATGGGGAATCACATTTTTAGTTGTATTTCCTTTATTGGTGACTTTAGGAATGTTGATGCGAATTAGTCATGCTGAATTAGCTGATATTTCTGCAGAACGTTTTTATTCATTCATGACATTACATGGATTGGGAATGATTGGTTTGTTATTTAGTTTTGCCTTTGCTGGTATTTGGTATTTATTAAGCACACGCTATGTCAAACTAAAATTAAGTGTGGGTTATTTTGTTTACATTACAGTTCTATTAAGCGTTATTGGTCTTGCAGTTGCTGCATTAATCGGTAAATTTGGACCAGGTTGGTATTTATTATACCCTTTACCATTTATTGGTGGTAGCTGGCCAGTTTGGACAACAGGTTTATCTACCGTTTCATTATTGGCCTTAGGTGTTGGATGGTTGATTGGTATTCTTCATGTATTGTACGCTATGGCAAAAGAATATGGAGGGTTTACAAATATGTTGGGTTGGCAATACATTAAAAACAAAGAAGATAAAAGAGAAATTCCTGTTATCGTATTGGCATCTACAATAAGTTTAGTTCCTGGTGTATTAGCAATTCTTGCAGGAGCAGTATTACTAATCATGTACTTGCTACAAGTTATGGAACCTTCATTAAACTTTGATGCATTGATGTTGAAAAATATCGTTATGTTCTTTGGACACACCATTGCAAACATTACGATGTATTGTGCTGTTACATGGGTATATACTTTGTTACCAGAATACACAAAACGCCCTTGGTACGTAGATAAAGTATTGGTTTATTCATGGAATGCAACATTCTTCTTTGTTTGTATCGCATTCTTACACCACATGTATATGGACTTAGAACAACCATTGTATTTACAAATCATTGGTCAGGTTGCTTCATATTCAAGCGCTATTCCAGCTACAGCAATTACAATGTTTGGAATCATCTCTCAATTGTATCACTCAAGAGTTAAATGGGGTGTAGTTCCGTTAACATTCTTATTCGGTGCTGCAGGATGGGCAATTGGTGGACTATCAGCAGTGGTCGATTCTACAATCTCATTCAATAAAGTATTGCACAACACGTTGTGGGTTCCTGCTCACTTCCATACTTATATGCTCTTAGGTGTGGTACTGTTTATCTTTGGTTACTTGTACTATGTTGCCGGTGAGAAAAAAGACATTCACACTGGTGGAGTGGCTAAATTAGGACTTTGGACATATATCATTGGAGCTGCTGGATTCTTGTTGATGTTCTACTACGGTGGAATGAACAGTGTTCCTCGTCGTTACAACACATACTCAGGTATGGGTGTTGATGCTACACACCAAGCAGGTGTTTATGGCGCGAAAATTGCTGTATTCTCAATAGGTATTTTATTTATTGGTTTATTGATCATGTATGTTACATTGTTCCTTAAACTAACAAAAAAAGATGAAACCAAAAATTTAGATTAATAAGTTGTAATAGAAAATGTGCCGCTTAGAAACCTTCTTTGCGGCATGTTTTTTAAAAAAAATGAAATTAACTAGACAAATAATTATCCCTGCCTTAGCACTTGCTTTGAGTCTCTATTTTTTTAGTAAATGGACGCAAAGTTATACATCTTTTACAATTTTCTCTTACACTTTAAAAGAGGCGGATCCATTGGAAAAATCTTTTCCAGACATTGACTTGTTAAGTCACCACAACAAGCATTTTAAAGTTGCAGATCGACCTAATTTAAAGCTCATTAATTTCGTTTATTTGAATTGTCCATACGTTTGTCATAAAATCAACAATCAATTAGAAGAAATTTACCACCAAATGGATTCAACCATTGTTCCTTCTCAATTAGAGTTTATAACCATTAGTTTTGACTTAGAATATGACGATGTTGAGCGTATTCGGAAATACAGAAGTCATTTTGGAGAACACATTGATGGCTGGACGTTTGCATTGCCTTACAAAGTGGATGAACAACAGTTTTTTAGTGATGTAAAAAATATTGGAGTTTGGATTTATAGAGACCCTATAACGAAATTAATCAATCATTCCGTAAATTTGTTCTTGGTGGATGCAAACAACAAAATAATTAAGATCTTTGACCCCAATCGAGAAACCAATGAATACATCATTCAACAACTAAAGCAATGCTTAAACGAAGAAAGAATGCCATCATTATCCTTGCTGCAATAATTGCCTTTTATTTCTTTTCATTTTACTTAAATGATTGGCTATCAGCAACAATGCAACGACATCAGTTGATACAATTACCTGTTATGATACTTATCGGCGCAGTAATGGCCTCTCGTTTTCCCAAACTTGCTATTGAAGATCTCTCTTGGTCGATTACCACATTTATTTTTGTTATGTCGTCCCTAACATTCTGGATGATTCCTCGATCGGTTGATTACACCGTGATTTATGCCAAATTTAATCGATTGATGCACTTAAACATGCTGCTTGTTGGTGTTTCGTTGGTTGCAATTTTTAGAGCTATCTTATCGGAAGTTCGCATTTACTTTATGGGGATGATTTCTGCAATGCTTATGGTGTCTGGTGTTACTTTAAAAGTTTTTAAAATTCAATTGTGTAGTTCATTTACCATTGAAATGCAGCACGAAACAGGAACGTATATGATGCTTTTTAGTGCAGGAATGTTTTTATTGACTGTAATAACGTTTTTTAGAAGTCCTCGTGATAGAAAAACGCTTTAATAACGGTAAATTTCTTCCAATTCATACGCTTTTAGCTGTTCTTGTGTCTTTTCCCAATTTCGTGTGAAACCCAATACAAAACCACCACCACCAGCACCACATAATTTTAAAAAATAATCACCATTATCTAATCCATTTTGAACGTCTTTCAATAAGTTTTCAGGGAAGAAATCCTTCATGTAGTTCATTTGAAAAGTACTTAGTTCATTAACAGCATGATAAAACCGTTCAACATCATTGTCTAAGAAACTTTGGATAGCTCCATTGTTGTCATCAATCACGTATTTATCAAACTTTTCTTTAAACTCACTTTTGCTAATTAGATCATTAAACAAGGTCATCATTTTGGACGTTGTCCGCTCTTGTTTTGTGTCTAATAAAAAAATAACATTTTGATTTTCAGGGGATGAAACAGGTAAAGTAGTTGTAACTATATCTTGCGAATTTTTGCAAAGAATTGGTTCGTTCAAAATAATGCTTAATGGATCTATACCAGAACTTGTACCGTGAAAAAACGATTCCAAATTTCCAAGATTCTTTTTTAAATCCTTTAATTTCAAGTAGGTCTGTAATTTCACCTCATCTTTAAGGTTTTTAGCCTTAACGAGGTAACGCAACACCATCGCTGCTACTAAGGCTCCAGAACTACCTAACCCATATCCTTGTGGAATATTGCTTCTGAAAAACAATCCTTGTTCGAGTTCAGCTTCAAACTTCTTAACCTCAATTACAAATTTTTCATCCATTCTACTAGAAACAAACCCACAAAACTTTCTTAAATACTCGTTGGATTGTAGTGCAATTGCTTTTTCACTTTCCTCGCCTTTGTAAAATTCAAAATGTCCATGAAATTTTTCACATGGTATTACCAATGCCATTCCATTGTGAAGCACAGCATATTCGCCGAAGAGAAGTATTTTAGAGTTAAACTGTTCTATTTGTTGCATTCGCTTCTAATTTCTCCACCGAAACCAGCTTCATCATATAAAATTGACTTCGTTTGGTCTTGAATGGCTTTTATAAACTCATTTGCTTTTTCTTCAATTGATTTTGGATAAAGTAAATGAACATTTGGTCCGGCATCAAGCGTAAAGCAAATTGGTAAGTCGGTTTCTTTTCTATATTCAATCAATTGTTCTATGATTTGAATAGTTCCCGACTTCATCAATAAATAATAATCACCTGATGTCATCATCATTGCATGCAAAGATAACGCTTCTCGTTCTGTAATGGAAATAAATTGATTAAAATCTCCACTCTTTAAAGTTGATAACATCTCATTGCAGTGTTTTTTTGCATCAACAAAACGAGCTGCTGCATAAGGATGATCCTTCATCAATCCATGTCCAACGCTACTTGAAACTTTTTTGGGTTGATCTTCAACAATTAGAATCGTATCGCACATTGATTGAAAATTTGTGTGAATATCTTCTAATGGAACAGCATATTCATTGTTTGATCGAGCAACTCCATCCAATTCACCCCATAAAGCATAAGGGCCAAAATAAGAGCGACAAGCACTACCACTTCCTTTTCTGGCTAAATTGCTGGCCACTTCATTAAAATCTGGTTGGTTGTACCCACTTGCTTTCAACAATGCTCCAGAAATTGCTGCAAATGCAGATGCTGAAGAGGCAATTCCAGCAGAATGAGGAAAGGTGTTTTCTGAGTTAATCAGAATAGCAAATTCTTTAAACAATTGTTCAAACTCTGGTTGTTTACCAATGTAATCTACCATTCTATTTTTAAACGACTCGTTGGCTATTCCTTCAAAAAAATAGTCCAGTTCAATACCTTCTTTGGTTTTAGCTTTTTTTTCTAATTCAACGGTTGTTGACGCATTTTTCAATGTTAAACTTATTGAAGGATTGCATGGCAATTGGTATCCATATTTTCCCCAATATTTCACTAAAGCAATGTTGGAAGGGTATTTCGCTATGATTTTACTCATTCAATAGATTTAAAATACAAAGATACGGTTATTTTGGGGGAAATACATTGGGTTGAATGAAATTCAATAAATCAAAAAAGGCTGATTCACTTGGAACCAGCCTTTCGTATTGTTAGGATGTAGAAAAGATTATTTTTCTTTATCCATTTTTTCTTTTAATTCAGCCAATGCATCCAAATCACCTAAAGTTGATTTTTCATTGCTTTGGTTGATTGCATTTACTGCTGAAGATGTGTTGTTATCACCTTTCTTTCCTGCTTTTGCTGGAGTTGCTGGTTTATCATCACCTTCTTTGTAAGTACGTAAGTGAGAAAGAACGATTTTCTTAGATTCTTTATTGAATTCAATTACTTTGAAATCTAAAGCTTCTTCCATTTTTGCATTTGTACCGTCTTCTTTCTTTAAGTGTTTAACAGGACAAATACCTTCAACACCGTAAGGAAGAGAAACAATACCTGCTTTATCTTTCGTGTCAATAATTGTTCCTTGGTGTACAGAACCTTCAGCAAAGATAGTTTCAAATACATCCCATGGATTTTCTTCCAATTGTTTGTGACCTAAAGAAATTCTTCTGTTTTCACGATCGATTTCCAATACAACCACTTCCATTTCGTCTCCTACTTTGCAGAATTCAGATGGGTGCTTGATTTTCTTTTGCCATGATAAATCAGAGATGTGAATCAATCCGTCAACACCTTCTTCTAATTCAACGAATACACCGAAGTTAGTGAAGTTACGAACTTTAGCAGAATGCTTAGAACCTACTGTATATTTGTCTTCAATTCCATTCCATGGATCTGGGAACAATTGTTTGATACCCAAAGACATTTTACGCTCTTCTCTATCCAATGTTAACACGACTGCTTCAACTGTGTCGCCAACTGCCAAGAAATCTTGAGCTGAACGTAAGTGTTGAGACCAGCTCATTTCAGATACGTGAATCAACCCTTCAACACCAGCTGCTATTTCTATAAATGCACCGTAGTCAGCAATAACAACAACTTTTCCAGAGACCTTATCACCAACAGCTAAGTTAGCATCTAAAGCATCCCATGGATGTGGTTGCAATTGTTTTAAACCTAAAGCGATACGTTTTTTATCGTCATCGAAGTCAAGGATTACAACGTTTAATTTTTGATCCAATTCAACGATTTCTTCTGGGTGGTTAACACGTCCCCAAGAAAGATCTGTAATGTGGATAAGACCGTCAACACCACCCAAGTCGATGAACACACCGTAAGATGTAACGTTTTTAACGATTCCTTCCAATACTTGACCTTTTTCAAGACCAGAGATAATTTGTTTCTTTTGTTCTTCCAACTCAGCTTCAATAAGAGCTTTGTGAGATACAACAACGTTACGGAATTCTTGGTTGATTTTAACCACTTTGAATTCCATGTTTTTACCAACATAAATATCGTAGTCACGAATTGGCTTAACATCAATTTGAGAACCTGGCAAGAATGCTTCGATACCAAATACATCAACAATTAAACCTCCTTTTGTACGACATTTAACGTAACCTGTAATAATTTCTCCAGAACGTAATACATCATTCACACGAATCCATGCTTTGTGCATACGTGCTGTTCTGTGAGAAACAACTAATTGACCTGATTTGTCTTCTTGAACTTCAACGTAAACGTCAACAGTATCTCCAACTTTTAAATCAGGGTTGTATCGGAATTCAGAAGTTGGGATAACTCCTTCAGATTTGTATCCGATGTTAACAATTACTTCTCTTTTTGTAATTGCAACTACAGTACCTTCAATTACTTCTCTCTCGTTGATAGAAGTCAATGTTTTTTCGTACTTGTCTGATAATTCTGAACGTTGAATTTTGTTGTAACCGTCCAATTCTAATGCTTCCCAATCGAAGTCTGCAATTCCTTGCGTTTGTGTAAGATTTGCCATTTTGGCTTTAAATTTTGTATTTCGGAAACCCTTCATCCCGAAAGTTATTAAACATACCACAGAAGGGGGTGTGGTTTTATTTTAAGGGTGCAAAGATAGTAATTTTTATTATAAACACAAACAAATGAAGAAATTAAATTCTTTATTAAACACATTTAAACGTGTCTTCACCAGTGTTATATGAGTAACTGCTTAAACGTTTATACTATCACCAATCTCTAATAGAACCAATTCTTTACCTTTTGAGCTAAATTTTGCTTTAGCGGCATCGTGATTGATTTCGATATAAGGAGCTGTGTCATAATGCATTCCAATAATTTTATCACATTCAATAAAATCTGCAGCTACGACTGCTTCATCAATATCCATTGTAAAGTTACCGCCTATAGGAAGGAGGGCTGCATCCAATTTAAAAAATAGGGGAATCAGTTTCATATCCATTGTAAGTGCAGTATCTCCAGAAATATAAATGCTTTTACCTTCTGCAGAAATGATAAAGCCAACAGGATTACCACCATACGTTCCATCGGGAAATGAAGAAGAATGGATGGCGCTTACTACTTTAACTCTTCCAAAGTCAAAATCCCAGCTACCACCTTGGTTCATTGCGTGTCCTTCATATCCTTTATTCGTATTGAAATAAGTCACTACTTCGTGGTTGGAGATAATTTTTGCTTTTGTTCGTTCAACTAATGCGTCCACATCCATGATGTGATCATAGTGTGCATGTGTTAAAAGAATGTAATCTGCTTTTAACGTGTTGATATCAATTGATGCAGATTTTGGATTTGGAGATATAAATGGGTCAACTAATAAGTGTTTTCCATTGATTTCCAACTCAAAAGAGGAATGACCGTAATATGTAATTTTCATGTTTTACAGAGTTTTGTTGGTTAAATATAATAAAAATAACCACAGGGCACAGATAAAAGCATTAAATATTGTTTTTTTTCCGACTAGTCGGAACATGGAATAATAAAATAAAAAACTTTGTGTCCTTCGTGTCTTTGTGGTAAAAACACCAATATACTCTGAACTCTAAACTCTGAACTCTAAACTATTTTCTAACTTATTTTTTCCCAGCGTATTATATTAACCGGGCAATGTACTTTGGCAGCTTCCAAAGCTTCTTCCTCATCATCGTCCACAATGACAGTGTACCAACCTTTTTTCTCGGTAGCACCAATCAATGTGCTTTTCCCATCTTTTTTAGAGATTCGCCAACGGTACTTGTCTGCTTCTACACAAGCGTTGCAGCCAATACATTTATGCCGATGTTGAACTACACGAATCATTTTGCATCAACCAGTTTGTAGAGTTTATCACTTGGGCGCACTTTTTCAGCAATTGGAAACGTAATCGTTGTTCCACGTTTAACCTCTTGCCTTTCTTCGTTATCCACACGCATTTCTTTTAGCACCGTTTCTACCACCCCTGTTGTTGGTCCGATAATCAACAACTCATCACCCACTTCACAACCTTGTGCTTCAATTAAAAACTCGCCAATACCCGCATTTTCGTAGTATTTTATTCCTTTACCAATATAAACCTTACGTTTTGTGGCTTTAGAACCTGCTTCATCACTCCACTCACCCATTTTCCTTCCGAGATAGTAACCATCCCAAAAACCACGATTAAACACCGTGCTAAGGCGTTCTTTCCAATCCTCAATCTTTTCTTTGGTATAAGTTCCGTTGTAAATTGCATCAATTGCTTCTCTATAACATTGAATGGTAACATGCACATAATCAGCACTTCTGCCACGCCCTTCAATTTTTAAAACAGAAACACCCGCATCAATTACTTTGTCTAAGAAATCAATGGTGCTTAAATCTTTAGCCGACATGATGTATTCATTGTCCACCTCAAATTCTTGTCCATCCTCTTTGTCCATCACAATATAGCTTTTGCGGCAATTTTGGATACATGCTCCACGATTTGCCGAAGAATAGTTGGTGTGCAAACTCAAGTAACATTTGCCAGAAACAGCCATACACAAAGCACCATGACCAAACACTTCTATTCGCACCAATTCCCCCGAAGGTCCAGTAATTTCACGACGCGCAATTTCTCTATTGATATCGTGCACTTGCAACAAGCTCAACTCACGCGACATCACCATCACATCTGCATAAGCCGAATAAAACTCTACTGTATCGATATTGGTAATGTTTGTTTGAGTAGAAATATGAACCGGCACGCCAATTTTACGACAATAATTCATCACCGCATGATCGGAAGCAATAATGGCCGAAATTTTACTTTCTTTTGCCGCTTCAATGATGCGTTTCATCAATTGTACATCGTGGTCATAAATGATGGTGTTGAGCGTTAAATAGCTTTTTAAGCCATTATCACTACATAGTTGAGCAATCTTGCTCAAATCATCAATTGTAAAGTTGTGCGTTGATTTGGTACGCATATTCAACTGTTCTACACCAAAATAAATGGAATTTGCTCCTGCATTTATAGCCGCAGTGATAGCTTCATAAGAGCCCGCAGGCGCCATTAATTCAATCTTTTGTTTCTCCATATTGCAAGTATGACGATAACTTTAATAAAAATGCAAAATTGATATAAAAAATTAAGAAAAACACATGATTAAAATCATATTCAAAAAAATATGCACAACTATCCGAAACTTTTTGAGAAAAAGGGTAAAAAAATGAAATATTTAAGATTGAAAACGATGAACAAAGTAGGAAAATTTGAAATGGATATCTCGCTTTGCTCGATATGACAAATCTAACAAAGAGTAAAGGGCATAAAGGACGGCCAGCCTGTCATTCCGAACTGAGTGAGGGAACCTCCAGTTGACAGTTTATCTGTCATTTTAAAACAATAATTAATGTTTTATAAACAGTTACATCTATAAAAGAAACTTTGTTTCTCGACTTTGTATAAATGCCCATTGAAAACAAAGGAATACAGAAGATTATTGTCTAAAATTGGAAAACTTTCGGATGAATGTGAAAAATATGGTATAAAATGATCTTTCTTTTTAAGATTTCTTTTAATTTTCATGTCAAAATTATTATTCATGGAAAATGAGGTGCTACTTAAAAAAAGAAATACTTGGCTAATTATATTGGTTGCATCCCTTGGTTATTTTGTTGACATCTACGATTTAGTGGTGTTTTCAATTGTGCGTATTCAAAGTTTTAAAGATATTGGTATTTCAGAAGAATTAATGCGTACAAATGGAGAATATGTGCTCAATATGCAGATGGCAGGGCTGTTAATTGGTGGCATCATTTGGGGTGTTATTGGTGATAAATTTGGTAGAATAAAAGTTCTGTTTGGTTCTATTTTACTTTACTCTATTGCTAATATTCTCAATGCTTTCGTTTATGACATTCATCTATACGCATTCATTCGTTTTTTTGCAGGTCTAGGGCTCGCAGGAGAGTTAGGTGCGGGTGTTACATTGGTTAACGAAAATATGCACAAAGACAAAAGAGGTTATGGTACAATGATAATTGCTACTGTAGGTGTTTTAGGTGCTGTAGCAGCATTCTATGTTGCAGAACATTTTTCTTGGCGCAACACCTATATTGTTGGTGGTGGCTTAGGCATTGTTTTACTCATTTTGAGGTTAGGAACATTTGAATCAGGAATGTTTCAAAGAACAATGGATTCTAGTGTTCCAAAAGGTAAGATAAGCATGTTATTCAACAATAAAGAGCGTTTTTGGAAATATATTTATTGTCTATTAATCGGGCTTCCATTATGGTATGTAATTGGAATATTAATCACACAAGCACCAGAATTTGGTAAAGTTCTTGGTGCACGTGAAACATTAAGTGCCGGAAAAGGCATCCTGTTTTCATATATAGGCATTTCCATAGGAGATTTATTGGCTGGTCTTTTTGCACAGATTACCAAGTCGAGAAGGTTAACTGTATTTATCTTTCAAGTGAGCACACTGTTTGCAACGACTTGGTATTTATCTAGTTACAACATTACGGCGGAATTATTTAATTGGATAGCCTTCTTTTTAGGCTTAAGTGTTGGTTATTGGGCAACATTTGTGACCATTGCTTCAGAGCAATTCGGCACGAATTTACGTTCAACAGTTACGACAACAGCGCCAAATTTTGCAAGAGGCTCTCTCATACTTAGTACTTTTTTGTTTGAGTTATTTGTGCATTTTACCTCGCTCATCTCTGCAGCTTATATCATGATATTTTTATTAACAGCTGTATCATTATTTGCCATATCAAAACTAAAAGAAAGTTTCAATAAAGATTTGGATTACGTAGAAACGCCATAACTTTATCTTAAAACATTGTTTCACGTGTAAAACACCATTTTTATTCGATTTAAGCGCGTTTTTAACGCTTCAATATAAAAACACCTTGACACCATCCTGTTCGTTGATTTAAAGAGATCTGTTTTTTAGCCTTCTAAAAACAATGCAAACGATTAATAATCAGTGTTTTGCGCTTATTATCGACCTAAAGCTATCAATAAAACAGAAATATCGCTAGGGCTAACGCCAGAAATACGAGAGGCTTGACCAATTGTCTCCGGGCGAATTTTATTCAATTTTTCTTTCGACTCAATGGAAATACTTTTCATAGAATTGTAATCAATAGAGGCTGGAATTTTTACATTTTCCAAACGACTCATCTTTAGGGCAACATCTTCTTCACGTTGAATGTAGCCATCGTATTTCATTTGTATTTCTGATTGAGGAAGAATATCTGGATTTTCTGCAAACAATTCTTCTGCTAACTTTTTTGATGTTGTACTATACGGCAAAAGCTCTTCTAAAGAAATATTTGGTCTTGACAATAAAGAACTTAGCTTAACTTGTTGATCAATTGGGCTACTCCCTTTTTCTTCTAAGAATGAGTTTATTACACTTGGAGAGACACCTTCTTTGCGTAACGAGGTTTTTAATTTTTCCGTTCCTTCAATTTTAGCCTCCACTCTTCTCATTGCGGCTTCATCCTGCATACCAATTTCATGACCAATTGCCGTAAGGCGAATATCCGCATTGTCTTGACGCAACAAAATTCGGTATTCTGCTCTACTGGTAAACATTCGATAAGGCTCTTTTGTACCTTTAGTAATTAAATCATCTATTAGAACACCAATGTAGGCTTGATTTCTATTTAAAATAATAGGTGTTTGCTCATTGATTTTACGAGCAGCATTGATTCCCGCCATTAAACCTTGACAAGCAGCTTCTTCATAACCTGTTGTGCCATTAATTTGACCTGCAAAATATAAATTTTCAACTTGTTTTGTTTCAAGCGTATATTTTAACTGTGTTGGCGGAAAATAGTCGTACTCTATAGCATATCCTGGACGAAACATTTTAGCGTTTTCAAAACCAGGTATTGTTCGCATAGCACTTAACTGCACTTCTTCTGGCAAAGAAGAACTAAAACCATTTATATAAATTTCAATTGTGTTCCACCCTTCTGGTTCAACAAATATTTGATGGCGATCACGATCTGAAAAACGATTGATTTTATCTTCAATACTTGGACAATATCTCGGTCCCGTGCTTTTTATTGCACCATTAAACATTGGAGAACGATCAAAACCTGTACGAAGCAAATCATGTGTTTGCTGATTGGTATAAGTAATATGACACGAAACTTGCGTTTTCAACGCTTTTGTATCACCAAAACTAAATTTACCTGGATTTACATCACCCGGTTGAATTTCCATTTTAGAATAATCCAACGAACGACCATCCACTCGTGGAGGAGTTCCTGTTTTCATTCTACCAGATTCAAACCCAAGTTGAACCAATTCTTCTGTAATACCTGTTGCAGCTTTTTCTCCGGTTCTACCTCCACCAAATTGTTTTGTTCCGATGTGAATCAATCCATTCAAAAATGTACCATTAGTCAAAACAACTGCTTTTGAACGAATATTGATTCCCATTTGTGTTTTGACGCCCACCACTTTTCCTCCTTCAACAAGCAAACCATTACACATGTCTTGCCAAAAATCCACATTTGGATTTCTTTCCAACAACAAACGCCATTGTTCTGAAAACAGCATGCGGTCATTTTGAGTTCTTGGCGACCACATTGCTGGACCTTTTGAAAGGTTCAACATTCTAAATTGAATGGCACTCAAATCAGAAATAATTCCAGAACCACCACCCAACGCATCAATTTCTCTCAAAATCTGACCTTTTGCAACCCCGCCCATCGCAGGATTACAACTCATTTGAGCAATGGTGTTCATGTTCATTGTAACCAACAAAACACTGCTACCCATTTTTGCAGCAGCATTTGCAGCCTCACAACCAGCGTGACCAGCACCAACAACAATAATATCGTAATCTTTTAACATTTTAGAAAGAATGTTTCACGTGAAACAATTAAAACAAGGCACAAAATTACAGAAATCAAAACAAAAAGAGCGAAAGAAAAGAGATAAATAAATGTTAAATATGTTTCACGTGAAACATTATAAAAGACCTAACATTTGGTCTTCTTTAACTCGCATTAATTTTTCATCTTCATCGGATTTATCTTTATATCCACACAAATGAAGCACACCATGAACAATTACTCGGTTTAATTCTGTTTCAAAAGGACAATTGAGTAAGTCGGCATTTTCTCGAACACGGTCAACAGAAATAAATAAATCACCATTAACAAAATCGTCTTCGCAATAATCAAATGTTATAATATCGGTATAATAATCGTGGTCTAAGTAGTCTTGGTTAACTTTTAATAAATAAGTATCAGAAGTAAAAATTAATGAAACATCACCCAGTTGTTTGTTTTCAATAGTGACAACTTTTGTCAACCAATTGGTTAAAAAGTCTTCATTAATAAAACTTAATTCATCTGTATCTTCGAAATTAAAATCAACCATGTTTATTTAGAAAAAAAGATAGACACGCTGCTACCGTTGTTTGAAAATTCAACTTCATCAGATAAATTTCGCATTAGAAAAATTCCACGCCCGTTTTCCTTTTCAAGATTTTCTGGAGCAGTAGGATCTGGCAAAGAATTAAAATCAAAACCATTTCCTTCATCTTCAACAACGAAACAAAACGAATCATTATTGTCAGCAGATTTGATATAAACTTGCTTGGATAGATTATTCTTGTTGCCATGAATAATTGCATTGTTAACTGCTTCAGTAACGGCAATAAGAATATTTCCAAAACTTTCACTGACATCCATTTTAGTACAAACAGTATCAATTAAACTTTCTACTTCATGTATCGAATCAAAAGTAGAAGGAATAGCAAGTTCATCAATTACAGTAAAACCCTCCCTCATAATTATTATAAGTATAATTAATTACTTAATTAAATTGAAATATTGATTTGCCTTGTCTTTATAATACTTGTTATAAAATGGGTCAATTGTTTTCAATAATTCAATTTGTTTTAACTTTTCTTTGTTATACTCATCAAATCGAATTTGGTTACTATAATTTTCATTTTTTCCTGAATTTGATTCTCTTTTTTCTTCAAAACCTCTTTCACGTAAGGCTTTTTCAGATTCCAATAAACGTGTTAAAATATCTTGTTGACGCTTCATTAAATCATTTGAAAAACGTTTGTTGACTAAATCATCTTCCTGTTTTTCCAATTCATTGATCAACGGATTCAACTGATTGCCCTCTCCTTTCCCTTCTTTGTTTAATTCATTGCGCAATTGTTCCAATCGTTGACGTATAGCGCTTTGTTCGGCTGCCATTTTTGCTATTTCTTTGTTTGACAAGCCCATCGATTGTCCATTTCCTTCTTTTGAATTGCCTGGTGCATTTCCTTCCTTATTACCGCCTGGATTTGATCCATTCTTCATTTGATCCAATTGTTTTTTCAATTGTTCTTTCATGTTGCCAAGTTGACCTTCTCCAGCACTTGGCTTTCCTTTTCCTCCAGGATTGCTACAACTACCAGAACCTTGCATCATCGCCTGCATCTGTTGTTGCATTTGTTGCAATGATTCATTCAATAACAAAGCCAAATTGTTGTAGGAAGTCATGGCAAATTGTTGATTTGCAGATAGTTGTCGTGCATTTCTTTCTTGAATATTGATCAATGCTTGTCGTTGATTTGATTTAATGGTATTCAATTCCTTATCTAAAAATTGAGAAATCATCGGTTGACGTTTCGCTAAGGCATACAAACTATCTCTAACAGGTTCAGTGTTATCAATAATAGAACGTTGAACACGACCATAAACGCGGTAATTGGGATCGTTGTTTTTAATTTTTGAAAATTTATTCATTAAATTCTCTTGATCAAAACTAAGCGTTACAAGCGATTTGAGAATGTTTCTCAACATTTCCATGTCTTCACCTTGCTGTTCCTTGTTTGCTTCATTCTGTGCATTATCAAGTTGCTCTGCAAGCTTTTTCATTTGCTCTGCCGCAGATTCTTGTTTTTGTCCAGCATTAGAATTTTTTCCTTTGGATAAATTTGACTTAGCATCGTTTAAATCTTGTTCTATAGATTGCTGTTGTTCTTCCGTTGAAGGTAAATTCATCGGTTTGTTCAAATCTTTGTTCAATTCATCCAACTTTTTTAAATCATCTTTTAATTGATTAAAACGATCGTTAATTTCATCTTGTTTTTTCTGAGATTCAGTTTTATCCAATTGTTTGGATTGAATATTATTTTTTAAGTCTTCTTGTTGTTTAGCAAGCTTGTTCAATTCATTTTCGATGGCATCAATTTTTTCGTCCACCTGTATCTTTTTTAAGAGTTCTAAACTTCTATCCAACTGTTTATTCATATCATCGGTAGAAAGCTTAATATCTTCTAATTTGTTTTGCTGACCTTCTTTGTTGTTCTTTTCAATCATCTGTTGCAATTCTTCCAACAGCTTCATCAATTCACTGTCCATCATTTTATCCAACAAATCATTGATCATTTGCTGCTTTTCAAGCAAGAATTCGTCTTCTTTAGAAAGTTTATTTTTTTCTTCTGTGCTTTGTTGAAGCATTTGATTGGTTTCTTCCAATGATTTTAATAAATCACTGTGTTTTTTCTTCAAATCTTCCAATTGGTTTTTTTGTTTCCAATTATTTGATTTTGAGTTTAATAATTCGTTTTGAAGTTGATTTATTTCTTTTAAAAATTGCTCCGATTGGGATAAAATAGAGTTCAAATTCTGTTTTCCCTGCTCCTGAATCTGTTCACGTTGTTCGTTCATTTGTTCAAGAGATGGCAATAAATAAGAAAACACGCGACTTTTGGTAGATTTACTTCCATTTACTCCATCGTTATCAGAAACAACAAAATAATAATCTATTTTATCTTCCAATTGAATGTTTTCTCTGAGAAAATCAACACCAAATTCAAAATCATTACTCAGTCCATTAACAGGTTTAACCGTCATTGTTTCCTTGCGTGTAGTTCCTTCCTTAGAAGTAATGGTATAAACAAATTTAAGTGAAGTCAATCCATAATCGTCGCTAATTCTACCCGAAAAAAACCGTTTACTGGACGATAATGTATCTCTGATTTCATCAACTTGAATAACAGGATATTCATCTTTGACAACATTTACATTAAAATTGACAGTATCACTAAAATTTAGTTGATTTCCTTTCAGTAAAATAGAAACAGGTGTAGAATGCAAAAATTTATGTTGAAGTTTAAAACCCGTATTGGAAAAATTTTGGGATTTTTCTCCAAAAGAAATGCGAATAGTGCTTGTATTTTTAGTAACACCCGACCAATTGATAATTGTTCCTTCTGGAATAATCATATCACCAACGTTTTCAATGACTTCATTTGATTTTTCTAAGTATTTTGGATAAATTAGTTCGGCTGTAAATACTCCTAAAGACGGCATTCCAAAGATGGAATAGTCAAACTTTTTACTTGAAAAATCATTGGCAACAAAATAAAAACTACCCGATTCTCTAACTTTAGGAATTGAAGCAACAAATAAATTTCTCCCAGAAACCGTCATTAATTGTTTACCAACAGAAGACACTAAATAAACAGAATTGGGTAAATCATCTCCTTTTAATCGTAATTTAATAAGAATATCGCTACCTTCAACTACGTTTTTATTGTAATTTTCAACGACAAATTCAAAAGGAGCTTCGGGAATAAATTCTTTATTGTACTGAACAACACGTTTTGTTCCATCCGTAAATAATTTTGGAGAAACAACAGCTATAAAAAGCAATAAGATAAAAATGGGAGCAAACCATTTAGCATATTTTAGGTTCTCTTTGATGTCAATTGCATCAGAAAACGGCATAATTGAAAGTGATTCCGAACGTTGTTGCACACTTGCTCTTAGTAATTCGATATTTCCAGTTTGATTGGAAAGATTATCACTTAATTGAAGTGTATTGAGTAATCTATCAGAAACAGATGGAAAAAAAGTTCCAATAATAGAAGAAGCTTGGTAGCGATTAATACGTTTACCAAACGAAAATAATTTTAAAACAGGAACAATGATGTATTTTCCAAGAATAAAGGTGTTAATTCCTAAAAATGAAAAGAAAAATAAAGCACGAACAGGTGTATTAAAGCGACCAAAATATTCTAATGTTGTAATTAAGATAAATGTCAATACAAAAAAACCAATGAACCAGATAATTCCTTTTATTATCTGATTTCGATAGAATTTACGAATAAATAAGTCTATCTGATTTAATAATTTATCAAAAGTTGTTAGAGACATATAATAAGTGCAACTTAAAACATAAATCTAAGATACAAATAAAAATAACTTAAATTAAATATTTAACTAAATTTTAGTTATTTAGAGTGTTCTTATACGTCTATTCAAATCGTCTCTATAAGAACCTCCAATTGGAATCATTTTTTTATCATCTTCCAAAAATAAATTTGGAAAATCAATAGAAGTGATTTTATCTAAACGCACTATAAATGAACGATGTACACGTATAAATTCTTCCAACCCCATTTTTATTTCAATATCTTTCATTGTTGAATGAATGGTATAACGAGTATCAATGGTATGAATAACAACATAGTCTTTTAAAGCTTCAATGTAATAAATATCCGTTTTATTTATTTTAATCAACTTATTATTTGCTTTTATAAAAATAGAATCGGTATTAGAAACATCTTTATTATCAACTAAAGAAGCCAATAAATCACGTTCTTTGATGATTTCCTGTTCTCTTCCATGTTTATAAATAGCCATTTCAATGTTTGTATGTAAATCAATTTCCTTAAAAGGTTTAAGAATATAGCCGTGTGGCTCAGTAATTTTAGCTTTAGATAATGTTGCACTATCCGCATAAGCCGTCAAGAAAATAATAGGAATATTTGCTTTTTGCTTAATAATTTCTGCAGCAGTAATACCATCCATTTCACCTTTCAACATGATATCCATTAAAATTACATCTGGAAATGTTTCTGCAGCTAATTCAATAGCTCTTTCACCAGTAGAAGCGGCGCCTACAACAATATATCCTAATTTTTTAAGACTATTCTGAATATCTTTAGAAACAATAGATTCATCTTCTACAACCAATACTTTAATGTTATTCATATTGCTATTAAATTTTCTTAAAAGTAATTAAAAATTCTGTTCCGTTATCCACTTTAAATTCAAATGTAGCATCTAACTGATCACACAAAGTTACAACTAATTGTAAACCTAAAGAATCTAAATTATCAATAACTATATTAGGAGGTAATCCTACACCATTATCTTTTACAATAAATTGGATAACATCGTTATTATTTTTAATACCTATTTTTAATATATTATTTGTTTTTCCAACAAAAGCATACTTAAATGCATTTGTTATTAATTCATTCATTATCAATCCAGAAGGAACAGCTTGATCCAAAGATAGATTGGTTATATCCAAATCAAATTCAATTAAAATCTCTTTGTCATCAATGTGATACAAACTTTCAATATTTAGTACTAAGTTTTTAATGTATTCATTGAAATCAATGGAAGAGAAATTTTTTGTTTGGTAAAGATTCTCGTGAATAATAGCCATTGAGCGAATTCTATTTCTACTTTCTTTTAATACATTAAGCGTATTGGAATCAGTAACAAATGAACTTTGGAGATTTAAAATACTGGAAATAACCTGTAAATTGTTTTTTACACGGTGGTGAATTTCTTTCAATAAAATTTCTTTTTCATGCAATGATTCTATGGTATCTTTTTCAATTTTCTTTTTAAGTGTAATATCGTGACTCATCAATGAAACTTCGGTAACATTTCCTTCAGTATCATAAATAGGGTTCATAAATACTTCAATCCACCAATTTTTAGTACCTTTTTTTATTTCAAATTCAAACTGTCTAAATTTTCCTTTTTTAACTTTTTCAAATAAATAATTAAAAATAGTTAGTTCTTCTCCGGTATATTTTGGTAAAGTGTAGAAATCTTTGAAAAATTCATTGATTGTAATACCTAATTTTAATTTTTGCTTAATAAACTGCTTAAAAAACAATTGACTGTGTTTATTGTAATAAGTTATTTTTTTATTCAAATCACAAGTAAGTAAAATAATATTAGCAGATGAATCAAAAATAGCTTGTGTTTTCAATAATAAATTTTGGGTAATTTTTTCAGCTTTAATACGTTCTTTAATTTCCTTGGCTAATGATTTATTGGTTTCTTCAGCTAATTCAGCTCTTAGAATTTCTTTAGATAATTTCATTTCCAAAGAAACATCTTTGAACATTATCAAAAGAGCTTCAGAAGCACCAAAAGTGGTATTAACAATCGTAATAGTTACAGGTATCTCTAAATTACCAGATTTTAAATGTAATTGATCTTGGTATTTAGTTGGATAATTGTCATTTAATAAAAGATTAAAAACTTTTTGATCGTTCTTGGTAAATAAATCATTGATATCAATAGTAACTGAATTAATTAAAGAATATGCTTCTTTATTGGCATATAAAATACTTTTATCCTTTACAATTAAAATTCCCTCAGGAGTACTTTCTAAAACTGATTGGAAATTTTTAGTTGATTTTTCAATGGCTCTAAAAGCTTTATTTTTATCTGTTACATCGTGAATAATACACTGGTAATTTCGATGTTTACCAATTACCAATTCAACAATTGCAACTTCAGCTTCTATAGGTTCAAAACGTCCTTCAAATGTCCAAGTAAACTTTACTGATCTTGAAAATTTAAGTTTATTTAAATATATTTTAAGTTTATTTTTTAATTCATCATTTAAATCCATTGTTAAATTCCAAAAATCAATATCTGAAAATTCAGCTTTAGATATACCAAACAATTGAATTGCTCTTCTGTTAACTTCAATAACTTTATTTTCATCAAGAATTACAATAGCATCATTAGAATCTTCAAATATTAATTTAAACTTCTCTTCACTTTGTCTTAACTCATTATTAATTTTTTGTATTTCTGAAATATCTATAATAGACCCTTCTATTAATTGCTTATTAAAATCATAAAAGAAACTTATTACAACCCATTTTATTGTATTATCATTGAGTGTAATATGCGTTTGATAATTAATTAATTTACCTTCTTCTTTTAATACTTCTAAAATTTCAGTCCTATCTTCATTATTTTTAATAAACACCGACCCAATTTGAAATTCTCTATTAAAAATATTGTAAAAAGTATGGTTTAAATTTATAATTGTAAATGAATTATTTAATGTAAAAACACCTGCTTGACTTTCATTGTATAAGTTTCTGTATTTTTCTTCACTAGCTTTTAATTCTTCTTGTTTAATAAAAATATCAGATACATCATTTACTTTGATTAAATAATAGTCAATTCTATTTAATTTTAATCTAGAAAAACTAAATTCTAAACTTTTATCATTAATGGTTACTAATTGACTGATAAAATCAGTATCGGATAAAGCAAGAATTTTATCTATTTGAACAGGTGTTATAAAGGTATTAAATAATTCAGATAATTCTTCTTTAGATTTTCCTTTATTTTCTCCTAAAATTGATAAACTAAATTCATCATCAAAATCAACAATATTAATTTTCTTGTCGTTTATGGAAAAAATAAAAAATCCAAATTTATTACCTTGTGATACTTTTTTAAGGTAAGTATTAAAATTAAGTACAGATTTTAATGCTTTTTGTTGCAGAAATAATGAAAAAACTCCAGTTACAGAAATACTTAACGTATAAAATAAAATCAATTCTTTGGAAATTGATTGATTGTTATCAATGAATAAATAGGAGTATAAGGTTAAACAAAAAACAAAGACAATGTATATGTATCCAAACGAAAATTGTTGAATTAAAAATATACAAATTGTGTACAATACGAAGAAACTTAAAATATCAATGTTTTGAAAATTATGATCTACTAAATCAATAAAGGAATACAATGTAAAGCCAAAAATGATAAAAAGTACAAATAAATAAAGGTGTTTTCTAAGTAAAGGAAAAAACCAAATAAGAAATATTCCGATAGGAAATAACACTAAATAAACTAAGCTAATATTGTAGTAAATATCAGATATTTCAGAGTTTTTTAAAAAGAAAATAATTAATGGAAATATTAAAACATAAATAAAACTATTCAATATAGCAATTCGATTAAAATCAACTTCTCGCTTGCTATAAGGTCTGAAATCAATCTCATTGGATTTAATAATTTTGAATATTTCTAGAAGTTTTAACATTTAATTGTAGTTAGCTTTATCTAATAAAAAATAAAATTAAAGAAAAAATATAGAATTGAAAACAATTAACTTTAAATAAGAAAAATAAAGAAGAGATTAAATTTTAAAATTTTTATTATTCTTTATTAAGGCTGTTAATATGTGTAAAGATTTTTTTCTTTTTCTTTTTTAAATTAAGATATGAATAGTTATTAACTAATTATTAAATTTTTTATAAATATAATGATTTGATTTTTATTTATATACAGACATTTCAACATTTTGTTTTATTTTATAATAAACGGTATTTTGTTTATTAAATTTTAGTTGAATTCAACTTTTTCATCGTTGATTAATGGCTAATAATTACTGTTTAAAAAACTCCTAACTTTCTTTGAATTGTCATTTATGAATTTGTATATACAGTATTTTCAATTTTCAAAGAAATACTTATTGATACTTTTAAACAGTAATTAACAGTTTATTTATTTTTATAGTGAATAATGATAAATTTTAATCAACTTAAAATCAATTGGTTTTAGAATAATTATTTTTATCAAAGTTGATAAGTAATACCGAAAGTTAATAAACAAAATTAAAAAATATGAATCTACTGTGTTATGGTGAAAAGTGGAAAATAGTTATATATAAAGGCTTCATCCCTTTTTGGTTTAAAAAAAAAAGGTTATTTCATTTTCAGAAACAACCTTTTTGTGACTAACTAATTTATTTTAACTTTAAATCCACTTATCATTTTTCATTTCACCCAATACAATTACTTCTTTTGTTCGTGCATATTCTTTAGCAGCTAATAACATTTGTTGTTCAGTATCTCTACGTAAAATGATTGTGCCAGATCCCTGGTTTTTTACTTCAATGTAAAAACCGTTCTTTAATCTTGTAGGTTTTGAAGGCGGTCTTCCCATACTCTTTATTTTTTAATTAACACCAACTAACTTTTATAAAGTTAAGTTATTTAAATGTATAAAAGAAATAAATTAACATTATTTATATTAATCGTCATTTCTTCCTAACAGCATTGATAAATAATACAATACTGTTGTAATTGCACCCAATGCTGCTACTACATAAGTTGTAGCTGCCCATTTTAATGCATCTTTTGATTGTTCATATTCTTGATGTGTAGCTACTCCACTATCCTTTATCCAAGCTAAAGCCCTTTTAGAAGCATCAAATTCTACAGGTAATGTAACAATACTAAATAAGGCAATAGCTCCATAAGCAATCACTACAATTAGTAAAACGGTTTTTATTGGAAAAATATTGTGCAATAAAGCTCCTCCAAAAATGGTTGCCATCATGATAACGTTTAAAATCATACCACTTGCATGTTGTAAAGGTACTAATTTAGAACGCCAGTTTAAAGGTGCATAAGCTTTTGCATGTTGCACCGCGTGACCGCATTCATGTGCTGCTACGGCTGTTGCTGCAGCGTTTCTACCTGTGTAAACATCGTGTGATAAATTTACAGTCTTGTCAAGAGGATTATAATGGTCTGTTAATTGTCCTTCAACAGAAATAACACGTACATCGTAAATGCCACTATCTTTTAACATCATTTCGGCTACTTCTTTACCAGATAATCCACGTTGTGATGGTATTTCACTGTATTTTTTAAACTTATTTTTCAAAATAAAGCTAACAAGTAACCCTATTCCCATAAATACTAGCCCAATAATCATTGCTGGGCCAAAAGTAAATCCAGTCATATCTATTTGTTTTTAATATATAACTATCAAAAACAATACAAATTATTTAAAAGTGAATATTTTCACATATTTTAAGAAAAAATATGACAAAATGGCTTTAAATAATAATAATAACTGCCAAAAACGAGTTAATGTAAATTAGCTTGTACTAAATTGATAAATTCTTTTCGAGTAGAATCATTTGTTAGAAAAATACCTGTAAATGCAGATGTAGTAGTGGTAGAATTTTGTTTTTCAACACCTCGCATTTGCATACACATGTGTGAACATTCCAATACGACTGCTACACCAACAGGATCTAATGTTCTTTTGATACAATCTCTAATTTCTAAAGTTAATCGTTCTTGCACTTGCAATCTTCTGGCATAAGCATCAACAATTCGAGGAATTTTACTCAAACCAACAATTTTTCCTTTAGGAATATAGGCTACGTGTGCTTTTCCAAAAAATGGCAACATGTGGTGTTCGCACATGGAATAAACTTCAATATCCTTCACAATAACCATTTCTGAGTAATCTTCATGAAAAATAGCTTCTTTCATGATGTCATCTGGATTTAAATCGTATCCATGAGTTAGAAATTGAAGTGCTTTTGCAACACGTTCGGGGGTTTTTAATAAACCTTCACGTTCAGGGTTTTCACCTATATTTTTTAAAATATCAACGTAATGTTCTGATATTTGTTCTGTAACTTTTTCGTTGTATTTAATTGCTTCCTTCATAAGATTAGAAAAATAGGTTTTTATATCATTGCTTAATAAAGCAAATAAAATATATACAACAAAGATAAGAAAAAAGGTCTTGTTTGTTAATAGAATGTTTATTTGTTTTTTCTTCTAAACTTTTTGTGATGATATGAATTTGGTGAATTGTCATCAACAATTTTTATATTGTTGTTACGTAAAACTTGCTTAATTAGTTCTGCTTCACAATCAAATTGAACTGTTAATTCAGCGATTGAAAGACCTTTCAAATAACGATTTTGAATAGCGGTTTTATCAGATTCCGTTATTATTTTTATATGTTTGTTTTTAGTTTGATTCGTTGTTTTTATTTGTTCATCATTTATTAACTCATTATAATAATTAAGCACTTTAATTATGTCACTTAAAATAGATGGATTTAGTTTAATAGCGCGTTTTTTAGATGTTTCTTCATCCCGAATTGTTTGTAAAATTCGAATATACTGTTTACCATTGTCGTGTTTAACTAAATCAATAATAAAAGCACTTTTTTCAAATTCAAGCAATGTTGTTTTAAGAACATCTTCCATATTGTTTTGTTTAAAATAACCTGAAATTAAGTGTTAAATAGTATTCAATTCAAAAGCATACTCATAACTAATTATGTTTTTATCTTTTTCATTTTTCGACCAAGCATTTTCTAAATGACTTAGTTCTATAATATTGTTTGTTGTTGTGGATTTAAAAATTTTTGCTACTTTCTCTAAAGTTTCCAATTCACTTTTTAAAAATAATTGTTCATTAAAAGTACGACCTTTGCGGGCTTTGAATTGTTCACCTATATATCCTTTTGGAAATTGTGTATAAACAATGTTGATTTCATTTTTGTTGGCTAAATACTCAAAGATACTTTGAAAATTATGTGGAACAGGACCCATGTTTATTGCTTTGTATCTAACACCGCTTATTGAAAAACAACTTTGCTTAAACATAAAGAAATCAGCGTAAAACAATAATTTATTCATTTTTGTTTTAAATGGCTCTAGTTTTTCTGAAAAATAAATAATCATTTCAGTAAATTTTTCAAGATTTGGATTTCTATAACCAGAGTAAATATCTGCTAAATGGCTGCCTAACAGATATTCTTTAATTAAATTGAAATTATTTCGTTCAGTTTCTTCAATTAAAAGTTGTGCTTTTTGAATATACTTTTTCTTTATTTTTTCATCTAATGTTCCACATAATTCAACCATGTCAATAAATTTCTTAGGATCGTTTACCAGTTGAACTAATTTAGCATTAGCAACGCTTGGTATTTCACCAACTTCATATTGTCTGTAGGTATTTACACCGAACCCCAAAATTTCAGACATTTTTATTGCTGATAGACCGTATTTCTGTCTAATTTTAATTATTTCGTCTGGAAAAGGAATATTAAACTTATCCCGGTATTGATTATACACCTGATTTAAATTTATCTCATCTAATGATGTGGTTGTAAATTGTTCTCCACTATCCTTGCATTTGTAATAATGAAAAATAATTTCAAAATTTTCCTTTCTGAATTCCATTGATCTTTTTTCTCTTATCAATAGCATTTCTTTATTTGTAAATGGACTTTTCATAATTTTTTATTTTAAAGGATAATTCATTTTGCGCTCAGCTATATGAAATGAAATACAAATTACACCGCTGTTTATTGCTCCCATTGTGATTTTAATATAAACTTCTTTTTTCTTAATCTGTTTTCCAAAAACCCACATGTCAGCACCACCATATAATTATTCTTCAATTGGACCTTCGCTGTAGTCTTTTGTTTCAAGTTCTTTTAAAATATTTTTTCGATCAATTGGACGAATCTCTAAATCAATCAATGTTTTTACCCCTATCATCACGGAAAAGCACATCCCAAATCTTCATTTTTTCTTTAAAATTTTTTAAAAATGAAGTTATTTCCTTTTCTGTAGCCGTGCTTTTTGTGCTGATTTTCAGTTGTTATAGAATTATGTGTATAATATATGCTTATAATTTTAACTAGGTTCTAGTTTTATAAAGATATATAATATTTTACAAAGAAACAACTATAAAGTTGAAAAATAGATAATTTTTAACAAAAAATCAACTATAAAGTATATTATTTAAAAATTTTTAATCGAATAGGTGGTTGTTTATCATCAAAAATAGCTGAAATATGATAGATGCCGTTTGGCTGTGTGCTTAAATTTATTTCTTGTTGACTATTCGGTTTTTCAATGGATGTAACTTGGTTTCCAAACATATCAAAAATGATAATTCTATTAATAATAAAATCATATTTTTTTAAGTCTAATATAAAAATTCCATCCATACTTGTTGCTTTGATTTTCATAAGAGAAATTTTCAACAAAGTAAAGAAAACAAACAATCAGATACAATACGAAGTATGACGTATTTCTAATACCACCTAAAGAAACTGGCAATCATCCCTTTTACCATAGGATTGTTTCCCATTTGTTTGGCAATTTCGGCAGCAAATTCTGTTTTGGAATAAACTTTTATTTTTCCTGTCTCAAAACTTAAATCTTTGTCATTTACTGGGGTTATCTCTACAGATTTAGCAAAATAAACCACACCACCATCTTCTGTAGCCAATCCTAAAATAGTTCCTGGTAATCCACTAAATGTTTCTGGTCCCACGGCTGGAATTAACTCTTCTGCATACCACGCATACAAACGTGTTGAATCGTCTTTTCTATAAATTGCCATTTTGCAGTCATAACCGGCTAATTTTCTCGTATTATCGGTCATGGTCCAATTAATCTTATTAACGGTGTCATTAATAAAAATTTTATTTCCCATTATGTCCAATAAGGTCATTCTATTTCCTGTTGTTCTATTGCTATAAACCGTGTTTTTAATAGACAACATATCCGCTGGTCCAGTAGAAGTGGAAGCGTTCTTTGGAATGAATGACGATCCATTGCTATTGAATGTTAGTACAAACTCATCTACATTGTATTTTTTTTCTTCTGCTATTTGTTTAAGAAATGGCGGAAGATTTGGAATCTTTAAAAGATTGGTTTTTCGTTCATACGTTATTTTACCAGATTCAACAAACTGACCAAAAGCTGTTGCTGTTAATAGTAAAATAGCAATTATTGCACTATATTTAGAAAGGGAATTTTTGTTCATTTTCTCTAGTTTTAAAATTATTGAATCGATAGGTTAAACGCAACAAGAAATAACGTGAAATTATTTTTGTTCGGTTGTCAACTACCATATTTCCAGAAACGGTACGACCAGCATTTATACTTTGATTTAAAATATCAAATGCTTCAATTGCCAAGTTCAAATTTTCTGTCTTTAAGAAGTTTTTACTTACAGATGCATTCCAAATCAAGTAATTTAAATTGTATCCTTGAGATAATTTATCGTTTATGGTGTATCTAGCATCTGTTTTTATTTCAAAACCTAAAGGAAGTCTCCAAGTAACACTAGCCGTATATGTCTGAACGCCATAAGGCGTGCTAGAAGCTGAATTTAAAGAACTTTTTGGGCTGTTCCAGTCATAACGACCACCAAAATTGAATTCCAATGAATCCCACTGAAATCTAAATTCTCCTCCTGCTCCAATTAATAGATTGTCTGTAATGTTTTTCTGAGAATTGATAAGGTTTGTAAAATGGCTATAACCAGCTAAAATATTTGGTCTAAATTGTATCGTTCTACCTTTGATTGGTACGCCACCACCACCAAAAATGGTACTGTTAAAGTTACCGTTAACGTTAACCGTTTGTGTAATCATTCTACCAAATGCATCATAACTTGTTGATGTTGCAAACGCATTATCCGTAAGGGAAACGTTCAACCCAGCCCAAATAAACCCGGCAGTCATTGGATTCCATGAATTAAAAAAGGCATTTAAGTTGTGTGAATAATTTGGGCGAAGTGACGGGTTACCAATTGTTAAACGATTTGGATTGGAATTGTCTTGAATTGGTTGCAAATCATTGATAGAAGGTTGCGATGAACTTGTGCTATAGGTAATACGCAATTGTTTACTCATACTAGCTCTATATTGGTAGCGAATACTTGGCAATACATTTGTGAAATTCTGGTGAATGTTGTTGTTTGAAAATAGATTTATATTGCTAATATCGACATTTCTAACATCAACGCGAATAAACGCCATGTGTTTATCCTTATCAAATTGCAATTTTAATCCTGCTTTGTGCTCATTTCTTGTTGTTTCAAAACGGTTTGACAATGTTGAATCCAAAATAGAATATGAACCATTCGCAAAATCATGAGATTCTCTATTTTGTTTTAACAATTCATTTCTAAAATTATACATGATTGTTCCTCTTAAAAACTTGCCAAAAGGCTCCGTATATGAAGCAAAGGCATTGTTAATCATGGTGCTATTGTAATTGATTTTAGATTGATCTACTGTGTCATTAATCAATGGAAACATTGGAACATTTGTTCTAGTGAGAATTGTTCCATCTGTTTTGTTATCAATGTAATTGAAGTAATAATCAATGTCTAATTCTCGTTTTGGACGCTTAAACTTGCGAATAAAATTCATTGTTAAATCCCCGTCTAATCCCAACGATTTGTTTTTGTTATTGGCAAAAGACTCAAGCGCCGAAACATTGTCTTGTGCTATGTATTGTGTTAGGGTATTGTTATCTGTAAATTGTTGGTCAACTCTAAACGAAGGTTTAATGATTAATTTGGTCAAAGAATCCAATTGAGATTCAATTGAAAAATTGATAATGTGGCTTTGACTTCTACTCAAATTATTGGTTGAATCATCTGTGAAATACGTTGTATCAGAAAGGAAATATTGGGTTCTGCTTCCAGAATTAGCCTGTAATTCTTTGTTGTAATACGTATAGTTGAAACCAATTTTTGTGTTTTTCTTTTTACCAACTTTATCTGAGAAATAAATACCTAATTTCCATGTTTTAGGAATACCGCTTGGTTGATTATTAGCAAAAGGATTTCCAAAAGGATCTCCACTGGTGTCTTCGTTTTCCAAACCAAACTTATTGGCATCACCCCATCCAAAATTTGAACGAGGAGTGTTTGTTCCTAATCCAAAAACGGAAATCTTTTGTGTACTTTTAAAATGGTTGAATAAAAACTCTCCTTCATAGAATGGCTTCTTGATGTTGGCCAAACCGAAATCAGATGCCCCAGAAACTTTTCCAAAATAACCTTTTTTAGCATCGTCTTTTAGTTTTAAATCAAGCACTTTTATTTTGTCTTCACTTCCAAATTGTCCATCGTCATCTTTTTCATAAACTTGAACAGACTCAATTGCTTTTGCGCCTAAATTTTTTGTTGCAATGGTTGGATCACTACCAAAAAACTCATCACCGTCAACCAATACTTTTTTAATTTCTTGCCCTTGTGATTTTATTTTTCCATCACTATCTACCTCAATACCAGGTAGTTTTTTTAGTAAATCTTCTACAACAGCGTTTGGACCAACTTTAAATGAATCGGCAATATATACGAGAGTATCTCCTTTAAAGTAAATAGGATCTTTGTAGGCATAAATAACCAAATCTTGAATTTGTGTTGCTTTATTTGCCATTTTAATCACTGGAATTTCTATTTCTAAGTTATCTGGATTACCAACAATGTAAAACGATCTGTCATCAAAGCGAGGATGAGAAATAGTCAACATAAAAGTATCCATTTGAATGGTTTTCAATTCAAATTTTCCATTTTCATCTGTCCGTGCAAATTCAAGGAGTAATGAATCCTTCACTCTAACGGCAGTAGCCAAAGTGTTTGGTAAAACAACGCCATTGGTGTCTTGCACAACTCCAGAAATTTGCATTTTCTGACCAAATGAAAATTGTGATAAGATGACGAACGTAAAAGCAATGAATAGTTTATTTAACATAAAAAGATAGAATTAATAACACAAAAGTAATTAATTGGAAAGAAAAATAACAAAAGAATTTATCAAAGGTTTTATTGGCTGTTAAGTGGTCAAATAAATAGATTTCATCTTGAAACGAGTTCAAAATACGGACTAAACTTATAAGAATATGTGTTGGTTGGTGTTGTAAAATTCACTTCGTATCCAATTAAATAATCGCCTTCCCAAATACTGTTTATTGAATTAAAAACATCTGTTTGAGAGTTGTATTCTCTCAATTCGGAATAATATAACGAAAGGTATTGTAAAATGGTTTTTGTGTCAATGCTTCTCGCTTTTCTGGCAAAATAAAGAACAAGTAGCGTGTTTTTTAGAAAATCATTTTGTTTGTATGAAGGTAATTGGTTCATTTGACTCTCAAAAAAGTCATAAAACTTTTGTTCATTTTCAGTTGGTGCGTAATTGGGATAAACAATAGATTCTCTAGTAATATAAGCTTTATAAATGGATAAAAAATCTTTGGGAAATTGATAGGCTTGTGTAATTGTAAAATTTTTGACGGAATCAGATGTTTCAAAGTTGATATCCGCATAATAAATAAATGAAGTTGATTGATTTTGAATACTATACACATGGTGTTCAATGTATTCAACCTTATTAGAGCTGTTTTCAATAATGCTTTTTTGGTTTTTTATCTTTTCTTCTAAAGATTTGTCAAATTTTCCAAATTTTTCATTGTTGTACTTAACTTCATATAGAGAATCTAATTGCCGATAACTATAGGGTTTAATCAAAGTTGTTTGTGCATAAAGCAAAGGAATATAAGAAACACTGGAATCTTTATAAGAATCGGTAATGTATTGACTGATAACGTCTTTTCTTTTTTGCGCCAAATCTTCTCGTGTTTCTGATTGGGTATATTTTAACCCACATGAATGAGAAACGAATGCCAAACCAATTATTATAGAAAAAAAATGTTTCATACAAAAGTTTTATCAAAAATAATGAATATAGCTCTTATAACAGTGATTAACCTATTATATTTGATGATATTTAAGTTTTTTTTTACTACATGACATTTTTCAAACAATACAGATAGACTCTACGAATGTTAATTATTATTCTTTTGGCTTGATCCAAAAGAATCAAAAAATCAAGATGAAAATAATGCTGCCCTCCCGCACTGTCTGTCGCTTGAAATTCTATCGAAGTAGTCCTTCTTGCAGAAGAAAACGACAAGCGCCTTCGATGAATTTACTACACGGCAGCCATTCTCGCCACCGCTTCCCGCTATTTTCATCGGGCCAACGCACTTTTTGGTTCCTTGTAAGAACTATCGCTTTGGGATTCTTTTTTAGTCTCGTAGAGACGAAACCGATGTAGAAAATTGATATCCCTCACACCAAAGCTCCGTAGGTGTGACATTTTTTTATCGATAATTGATTCAATAAAGAAATAAATACTTCTTCTATCTTAAATTTTAATTTTTGTCATGTATTAAAAAGTTTTTTATAAAAAAGCAATCAAAAACATGTAAATTTGTAGAATGGGTAAAAATAAAAAAGACAAAGCAAAAAAAGGAAAGAAAAACAATTTAAAGGGGAGTGTTACAGCTGCCATTCGTAAATTATTTGAAAAAAATGAAGAAAGTGAATTTACCCACCACCAAATTTGCACTCTATTAGATTTAAGAGATGGCGCTTTGCGTCAACTGGCTTTTTCAATATTGCAGGAGTTAAAAGAGCAAAACATCATTCAATCAATTAGTCACAACACTTTTAAACTAAATCAGTTGTCTTCTTATGTTGAAGGTTATCTCGATTTAAATGCCAGAGGAGCTGGATTTGTTAGTGCTGATGGTTTTAACAAAGATATATACATTGCGCCTATAGCCGTTGGCAAAGCTATTGGAGGCGATAAGGTTAAAGTTCGAATTATTCGAATGGGCAAGGAGCGTGTAGAAGGTGAAATTGTAGATGTAATTGAAAGAGAACGAACACATTTTGTGGGAACAATTCAATTGCACGATAGCTTTGCGTTTTTAGTGCCTGATAACATTAAAGTTGGTACCGATATTTTCATTCCGAAGGAAAAATTAAATGGTGCAAAAAACGGAGAGAAGGTGTTGGTTAAAATTACTGTATGGCCAAAAACAGCAGCCAGTCCTTATGGAGAGGTTGTTGAGCGTTTAGGTCAACGAACGGCAAACGACACAGAAATGATTTCTATTTTGGTCAATCAAGGCATCGATTATATTTTTCCACAAGATGTTATCGCCCAATCGGAGCAAGTTACTATGGAACTCGATGAAGATGAAATAAAAAAGCGTCGAGATATGCGTAACGAACTCACTTTTACGATTGACCCCTTTGATGCGAAGGATTTTGACGATGCTTTGTCGTTGAAGAGGTTGGATAATGGCGATTTTGAGATAGGCGTTCACATTGCGGATGTCAGCCACTATGTACAAGCTGGTTCTCCGATGGACAAAGAAGCTTTGCGACGTTCAAACTCGGTGTATTTAGTGGATAGAGTAGTGCCGATGTTGCCCGAGCAACTTTCAAACTTTGCGTGTTCGCTTCGACCAGATGAAGATAAATATAGTTTTTCAGTTGTTTTCAAAATGTCTGAAGACGGAAAAATTCATGACGTTTGGTTTGGAAAAACCGTGATTCGTTCCAATCGTCGTTTTGCTTACGAGGAAGCTCAAGAAATGATTGAAGGAAAAGATGGGGATTATAAAGAGGAAATCCTTTTGTTGGATAAAATTGCCAAAATTTTCCGCAAAAAACGATTAAAAAATGGTGCATTAAGCATTGAATCAGAAGAAGTTCGATTTAAATTGGACGAAGATAAAAACCCAATAGAAGTGGTCATAAAAACGTCAAAGGATGCGCATAAATTAATTGAAGAATTTATGTTGTTGGCCAATCGACACGTAGCAGAGTTTATTGCTAAGCCAGCGCCGAATAAAGATGCAATACCATTTGTTTTTAGGATTCACGATGAGCCAGATTTGGCTAAAATAGAGCTATTCAAAGTGTTTATCGAAAAATTTGGTTACGATTTAGCATCTACCGATGAAGATAAAATTGCGCTAAGCATCAACGCATTATTGGAAGACATTCGGTATAAAAATGAATATTCCATTATTCAATCAATGGCAATTCGTTCAATGGCAAAAGCTGAATATTCAACGGAGAATATTGGACACTATGGTTTGGCTTTTGACTATTATACTCATTTTACTTCACCGATTCGTAGGTATGCCGATTTATTGGTTCACCGTATTTTATTTGAAGAGTTGACCACCAAAAAGCACAAATATGGCAGTGGTTTAAGCGATGTGTGTAAACAAATATCAAGAAACGAGCGAAAGGCAGCAGAGGCAGAACGAGAATCAACCAAATACTTTCAAACCATTTTTGTGTTGGACAAGATTGGCGAAGAATTTGCTGGTACAATTTCTGGAATCACAGAAAATGGCATGTATGTTAAAATGGATGAAAACCAATGCGAAGGCATGGTGCCAATGAATCAATTACCAGGTGATCGCTATCATTTTGATGCAGAAAAATACAGAATTGTAGGCGACAAAACGAAGCATGAGTTTAATTTAGGAGATAAAGTTCGTGTTCGTATTTATGAGGTTTCACCAAGAAGACGACAAATTGACCTGGAATTAGTTGTTGAATAGACCTTATTAAACAGCCAACATACACGCTTTGGCAAAAGTGTAAATCAATGGATGTGGCAGTTCTCGAGTAGAGGTAATTTGTGGACAATAACTACTTGCTACAAAAAACTTGTGCTTTTTCAAACTGATAATTTCAGGGTCCTCAAACTGGTTGTATGCTTCAATATCAATAGCTGATTTTAATAGTTGTTCAATTGCTTGTGGGTAAATGCTATACCTCGAAGATGACAATTCATACGTAGAGTGGTTTTCAAACAGTTGAACGAACGCTTTGGAGTGGGGAACAATGTGAATTTTTTCAAATTTATTACCAAGCACTAAGTTTTCAGAAATCAATTTTGTCTTTTCAGTATTGATTGGACTGTTGTTGAGTAGCACTTCCACAAGTGATTTAAATCCTTCGCCTGTAATTAGTACAGGGATATTCAGTTGATAGAGACCTTTTATTATTCCGTGTAAAAAAAAGATGTTACTAACGGGACCGGGAGCAATCCAAACACCATCGTATTGTTCTAATTGATGAGGCTTTAATGTTACCGCTTCTGTTAGTCGAATCCAATAATAATTGATGTCCACGTCAAGAAAAGCGCCAGCATGATCCAACGATAAATTTGTAGCTTGGTGAGAATAATAAGTAAAATTATAATCACCAATTACAGCTATTTTTATGGCGTGACTCATAGAAGAGTTTCAGACACCGTTAATGCCTGTTTTATCTTTTATACCAACCGGTATAGACAGCATCAGTAACAGTCATAGAATCAGTTACATAATTCTGTGTAACAACATCCAAGTGGGTATTGTAAACTTTTGTTTCAAATTCTACTTTGTATTTTGCGTAATCACCTGATTCATCAGATTCTATAGCCATTTTTGTATAATTGGCTGTTCCGAATGTTTTTGATTTCCACTCTTTACCAGCTCCATCTGTGAATGAAAACGAAAACCCATTTAATCCGTTGGCGTTAAACAAAGGCGATAAGTTTAATCCTGACTGATAAAAACTTTCAAATGTTTGAACGGATGGGCGCTCAGAAGCATTGGCATCAAACACAATACAACCATGAGCAATGTTTACTTGCTGTGAAGAATTGGATGATGAAAAAATGGAATGGTAGATAGCACTATCCAAAGCATTTGCGTTGATGATTAAATCGACCCCAGAAGCACCTGTGTATCCATTTACATTTTGAGTTAGTTCAACGGCTGTACCGTTGATTTTACCATAAAAATGGTTTTTTAAATCAACTTTTGGCGTTGGTGCTGGTATGATTTCTCTTTTATTACAAGAAAATAACGCAACTCCAATCATTAAAACAGCTAAGGGTTTAAATATATATTTCATTTGTACAACTATTTAATTATCATAAGTTTTCAAACACAAAGGTGTAAGATATTTAGTAAAGATACGAATTTTTTTTAAAAAAGTTGCGTGTAAATGAAAATTCTTAGGCTCTGATCAGTTTTTTACCGCTTTCCATTGAAAATATATTTAAATCAATCGTACTGTCTTTTAAGTTTTTTGACTCAAAAATGGTCTGACTGTATTCTGTAGTTAATTGGTCTTCAATAAATAAATCAGCGACTTCAATTCCTGGGTTTTTTTGCTGTAATTCATTGATTAATAAGTTCAATTCAGAAAATGAAACATACAATTCTGAAACGTAAGACAAATGTTGTTTGATTGTTTTGCCTTTTATTAATACTTTCGTGTCGCTGTTATCGAAAAGAATCGTATCAATGTTGAATGCTGTTGAATGTGTTCTCATGGCTTTTCTTTTTATTAATTAACACTGCAAAGTTCTATTATCAGAACGTAAACTATTTACGTTGTAAAATAAATTTAAAAAAATGGCAACTTCTGCTTTATACCATAAGTTAATTCCCCACAATGGTCAAACAGACAATCCTGTGCTTTTGATTCACGGTTTTTTGGAAAGTCACACAATGTGGTATGATATTCCTTTGGAAAAATTTAATCGTCCAATAGTGTTGATTGATGTACCGGGATTTGGTAAAAGCGAGTTGTTGGATGATAAAAAACCGTCTATTCACTATTTTGCCGAAGCAATTTATGAATTGATGGAGTTGTATCAATTTTCTGCTTTTTCTATCGTTGGTCACTCCATGGGTGGTTACATCGGTTTGGAATTGTTGCAAATTACGGATAAAGCCCAAAAGCTTCTTCTGTTAAATTCCAATTTCTGGCAAGATTCAACACTAAAACAACGCGATAGAATACGTGTTGCTGATATTTTGATTCAGCACAAAGATGCTTTTATTGTCGAAGCTATTCCGAATTTATTTTTAAACCCAGCAAATCATGCTTCTGATATTAAGAAACTTGTTAATGAGGCAAAAAATGGAGTAGGAGAGTGGTATGCTTATGCTTCATTGGCAATGAAAGACAGAGCTGATTTTACCAATTTTCTAAAAAACAATCCCGCTCGATTCGACATTATTCAAGGGAAAGAAGATGCTTTGATTCCGCTCAATACAATGATGCTCAACTGTGAAGGTTGGAAAACGCCGTACATTATTGAAAATTCGGGACACATGTCGCTTTACGAACAAAAAGATGAAGTTGTTAAACTGTTAATGGAGTTGATTTAGACTTGACTTAAAAAAATCGGCAGGCAAAAATCGCAGTATCATCAACATAAGGCAAATCGCCTTTCCATTCTTCTAATTTAGAGAAAACAAGGCCATTTAGGTCGTCCATACTCAACGCATAAAATGAATGAATGGTTTTTACCAAACGATCAATGCCGAATTGCTCTCCAGATTTGTTTTCCAATTCAACCACCCCGTCTGTATAAGAAACAATGGTGGTATTGGGTTTTAAAACAACCTCTCCAACGTTAATAAAAGGCAGTTCGTCAAACATTCCAAGTCCAATTGTGCCTTCATCAAGCATGGTAACTTCTTTTTTGGCTGTTGTCATCACCGGATGATTGTGGCCAGCATTGATGTACTTCAACACCCGGGTTTTTGAATTGTAATGGGCAATGAAAAAGGTAACAAACTTCTCTCCTTTTGCACTTTTCATTACTTTTTCGTTGAGCTCATTTACCAAAAAAGGCAAATCAAATTTTTGATAAATGAACAATGTCCGCAGTGTTGCTTGAAAATTTGCCATTAGCATAGCCGCACCAATTCCCTTTCCAGACACGTCGCCAATACAAAGTATGTATTCATCGTTTCCAAGTGGTATAAAATCGTAGTAATCACCACCCACCTCGTGTCGGGGAATGTATTTGGCAGAAATATCCATTTGACGATTTGATGGCAAATCGGCAGGGAAGAGTAGTTTCTGCATTTCACTAGCAACCTCTAATTCTTTGGTTATCCTTTCTTGAATAACACGCTGTTTTGCCATGATTTTATTTTCAATTGCAACAACAATAATGTTGGTTAATGTTTCAATAAATCCCAAGTTGTTGTGCGTGTCTTCTCGGTAAAAATCAATGGGTGAGTTGACTTTCATTAAAAGATATGCCAATGCTTCGTCTTTGTGATAAACGGGAATGATGATGTCAAATTCGCGCAACACATCGGAAGTAGAAGAATAAATAAAAGTGATGTCCTTGAATCGAATTAAATCCCTTTCTACATCAATATTGAGGAGTTTTCCACGAATGCCGTTTTTTACCAACAATCTCCAGCTTTCATCTTCTTGTCGAGCAAATAAAATAAAACGAGAAAAGCCCAATTGCTCCTTCATAATAAACGAATAGATTTCTGTTAGCTTATCAACACTTACATTCGCGTTGATTGCTGTCGTAATCTCTAAGAGAGAATTGAGTTTAAAATCTTTTTGAAACAGTTGTGTTTCAAGCTCGTTTATTTGTTTATCATACATTACAATCGATTCAATAAATCGGGTAATTTCTTTAATGCAGCTACCTCTCTAAATTTTGCTTTTACTTCGCCACAAGGGCTTCCAAAGTAGGTTTTTCCAGCTTCTAAATCCTTGCCAATACCAGATTGAGCCAATACGGTTACACCATCGTTAATAACAACATTTGCCGCGCAACCAACCTGACCCCAGAAAGTAACTTTATCTTTGATAATTACACAACCAGCAATGCCAACATTGGCAGCAAACAAGCATTCTTTACCAATTACGGTATCGTGTCCAATATGCACCATATTGTCAATTTTTGTGCCAGCACCAATTTCGGTATTTCCAGAAACACCAGCATCAATAGTACAATTAGCACCAATTTCTACATTGTCGTGAATGTGTACCCAACCACAAGTGTGCATTCTGTCATATCCCGATGGTTTTTTCTTGTAATAAAAAGCGTTGAAACCTATTGTTGTATTTGGACCAATCACAACATTATCGCCAATAATTGTTCTATCCAAAATCACTGCACCAGGATAAATACGCGAATTTTTCCCAATGGTAACATTGTTTCCCACAAATGCATTTGGATAGACAATAGCTGTTTCATCAATTTTTGACGTGTTGCTAATGGCTTGTGTTTGCTCGATAATGGGTGAAAAATGACGGGTTAATTTATTGTAATCATCAAAAGGAGCAGCAGAAACAATCAATGCTTTTCCTGCTGGACAATCCACTTCTTTGTCAATCAAAATAGTTGTTGCCGCACTATTCAATGCTTTGTCGTAGTATTTTGGATGGTCCACAAAAACCAAATCACCAACAACTACTTTGTGGATTTCATTAATTCCTGAAACAACATGATTTTCGTTTCCAACAAATGAACAACCAATTAAATCGGCTATTTCTTTAACAGTATAATTTCTGCTTAATTTCATACAATGATCCTTAATGTAACAAATTTACGGTAAAAAAAAGATGAACGAAATAGGTTGTTAGAATGTTTTCCGCTAAGAATTGTTAAAAGCGTAAAAATGGAGGTAAAAATAGTTCCGTCGGTGCGCTATCTTTGTAGAATTAATAAAAACCCTTCTCAAAAAACCCCGTACGTACGGGGTGACACCTATGTAACCGTAACATCAGCTATTTTACCAATACCATCTCAATATGTGGAATACCGTCTTCATCATACGGTTCACCAACAATAATGAAACCTAATTCTGTATAAAATTTCAGCAAATAAGTTTGTGCGCTAATTCTAATCGTATTACTTGAAAATAAACGCAAGCAATTTTCAATACTATGTTGCATCAACGCTTTGCCAAAGCCATGTTTGCGGTATTTGTTGGAAGTTAACACTCTGCCAATGGAAGGCTCTTTATAAGAAATTGATGAAGGCAACAAACGAGCATAAGCAACGATTTCTCCTGAATTGGAAAGCCGACCAATAACATGATGTGCAACTAAATCTTTGTCGTCAATATCTTGATAAACGCAGTTTTGCTCTACCACAAAAACATCCGAACGTAGTTGCAACAATTCGTACAATTCTTTAGTCGATAGTTCGTCGAAATGTTTTATTTCCCAAGTCAATTCCATCGTTCGAAATTAATGAATACCCGTTGTTCATTTAGATAGAAAGCAAATGTATTAAAATAAAAAAGATTCCTCAAAAACATAAGCAGTTTTATCGAATGAATAGTTCTTTTTATCCATCTGATCACCGTTCATTTCGAACCAATGAAGTTGGGGAGAAATCTTTCGTTTAAATTTATTGATTATGCTATATTTATTGCTAATGTGTTGTTTTTCAAGCCTAAAAGAGTTGCTTTTTGAGACAACTCCTTTAGATTGTTAATTTCCCTATTGTTGCACCAGACCGCCAATCATAACTCAAGTGTATCAAACTTTGAGGATTAATATAATTGGCTACAGACATGCCTGTTGCATTTGTACCAAATGTATTACCCAATCCCATTAAACCAAAACCCTTGATTCGTCTTTGCAAGAAACTCAAAGCGGTTGTTTTGCCCTGATATTTGTCCATTTCCACCCCATACAATATGGGTTTCATTGCCACCGTTGTTATAAGAAGTAAATAAATCCAAATTTCCATCTGTAGGAAATGGCGCTTGGTTTACAATCCGCAACCCATCACCAAAGTTGCCAGAAAAAGAACTCAAGGCATTGCCTGTGGTGAATTGAGCACGGAAGGTGGTGTTTGTAAAAATGTTAATTGGGTAGTTGTTGTAGGTGCCAAAATTATTGCCAAATACACCACTATTTAAACTACCATTAGAATACCAGTAAGTTTGCCCCCAACTTTTGGAAGCACTAAGCAGTAAACAAACTGCTAATAATTGTATTTTACGTTTCATGACTGTTAAGATTATTACCTTATCAGTGTGATGAAGCCTTTGTGTGTTTGTGTTTTGTTTCCTTGTAGTTTTTCCGTAAGCAGGTAATAATATACTCCGTCAGGACAAAATTCTCCATTTTGGGTAGTTCCATCCCATCCGTTGAACCCTTCTTTTGCAGAGAAAACCTCGTTACCCCATCGGTTCAGAATATGCACCTCCACTATATCCCCACCTGTTATCCATAAATCGTTTATACCGTCTTTGTTCGGGGTAAATACATTGGGAATATGTATGGGTGTCTGTTGTACAGAAAAATCATCTATAAATAGATAGACCGTTTTATGAAATGGAAAGCTATCATTCACTTCTTTGTAGGGAAACCCATCTTCGGGGTAAAAATTCCCCACAATTACCCATTGCTCGCCTCCCTTTGCCACATATTCCCCCTGTAACAATTGCCAACCTGCCGTATCGGTAATGTATTCGTTGCTCACCCAGTCGGCACTCATGATGTGCCATAAAGGGGTGTTGCCATAAATAACAGAATCATTTACAAAATGTACACCCAGTTGATTTACGGTGATGTTGTAATATGCTCTTTCTGATTTATTTGCATAGAAAGAAAAAGTGTAACGATTTCCTTTTTTTAATGTTTCTGATAACTTGATTTGAAAGAATTCCCTATAATCACCTATTAATTTCCCGTCCGCTTGGTATGATAATGTCATAACTATACCTATAAAAGCGTCGCCTTCTTTTGCAGTTTGATAGGCAAAACCTGTATTAGGAACATTCGCATTGGAATTTATAGTTGCACAAGCATTGAAATAATCCGGAGAATAAGTACAATTTAAATCGCTTGTATTTGCACAATTCGGGTTAAACACGTATTTGCAATCTTCCACATTGAAGGTTCCTATCGGGCAAGTATAATACTCCTCAAAGCTTGGGTTCATTACCAAGTTTTGGGCATTGAGATGTAAGCACACAAAAATAAATGTAAAAAACACAAAGGCTTTTCTCCCCAATTTATAATCGGGACTGAACAGTTTTATGTATTTTAAGTTGTTCAGCACTTGATAAGAATTGTTTAAATTGGCTTTATGCCATAAAATAATAAACTCTGCTTTCTAAAATTACTAAAGCCAAAAACAGGAAAGGGCTTGCCTCTGAGGAGGTCTTTTAAACTTTAACAATTTTTTAGTAAATACGTTACTTCTAATGTATTACCTTTGCCACGATATAGAACGCAGAATTTATATCATGGGAGGTGGAAGGGCAGTATTTGTTTTTTCATCTCCTTTTTTTAAAACCAATATACCAAATTTAAACTATTATTTCGAAAAAAAATCAATAAATGAATATTTTGTGCTTCTAGATGAATAGTTTAAATTGTTGCATGAATATTCATGCTTAAATCTTTTTCAAAATAGAATTTGGCGTAGCCGCTTGTACGTTTCGGATGCAATCAAATTTGTAAATATTTCATTCATTTGCAATGAAATATTTATTTATCTCTTTCTTATTTATAATTTTGTATCAAAATATTAAAACATGTATAGAACACAAACTTGCGGTGAATTAAGAATAAAGAATGTTGGTCAAACTGTTACTCTTTCTGGTTGGGTGCAAAAGTCACGCGACTTGGGAGGAATGACATTCATTGATCTTAGAGATAGATATGGTATTACACAATTAGCTTTTAATGAAGTGGACAACGCTGCATTGACAGCACAAGCGAGAAAATTGGGACGTGAGTTTGTGATTCAAATTACCGGAGAAGTTATCGAGCGTGCAAGCAAGAATAAAAACATCCCAACAGGTGAAATTGAAATAAAAGTTACTGAAATAAACTTATTAAATGCATCAAAGACACCACCCTTTACAATTGAAGACGAAACCGATGGTGGCGATGAATTAAGAATGCAATACCGCTACTTGGATTTAAGAAGAAACCCTGTGTTGCAAAAATTACAATTGCGCAATAAAGTGGCTCTTGAAACAAGAAAATACTTGGATACACAAGGATTTATGGATGTGGAAACCCCATTTTTAATTAAATCAACTCCAGAAGGGGCGCGTGACTTTGTAGTACCAAGCCGCATGCACGAAGGTCAGTTTTATGCCTTGCCGCAATCACCACAAACGTTTAAACAATTGTTGATGGTGTCAGGAATAGATCGTTATTACCAAATCACTAAATGTTTTAGAGACGAGGACTTGCGTGCCGATCGTCAGCCTGAGTTTACACAGATCGACTGCGAAATGTCGTTTGTAGAACAAGAAGATGTGCTGCAAATGTTTGAAGGAATGATTAAGCATTTGTTCAAAACAGTTAGAGGAGTTGATTTTGAAGGTGATTTTCCACGCATGACTTATGCCCAAGCAATGGAAAAATATGGCTCGGACAAACCAGACATCCGTTTTGGTATGGAATTTGTAGATTTAAAACAAGTAACAAGCAACAAAGGATTTGCAATTTTTGATAGTGCAGAAGCAGTAATTGGAATCAATGCCGAAGATTGTTCAGAATATACACGAAAGCAATTGGACGCGTTAACTGATTGGGTAAAACGACCGCAAATTGGTGCCAAAGGTTTGGTGTATATAAAATACAATACAGACGGCACATTAAAATCTTCGGTTGATAAGTTTTATTCGCAAGAAGATTTGGCTGAATGGGCAAAATTGGCCAATGCAAAACCAGGCGACTTGTTGTTGGTGTTGAGCGGTGATTTGGATAAAGTTCGCAAACAAATGAACGAATTGCGCTTACACATGGGGAATGAATTGGGATTGAGAAATCCAAACGTGTTTAAACCGTTGTGGGTACTTGATTTTCCTTTGTTGGAATGGGACGAAGACGCACAACGTTTCTTCGCCATGCACCACCCGTTCACATCTCCTAAAACAGAAGATTTTCACCTTATCTCAACCGACCCAGGAAAAATCAGAGCAAATGCTTACGATTTAGCCATGAATGGTGTTGAATTGGGAGGTGGTTCTATTCGTATTCACGACAGAGAATTACAAGCACAGATGTTTGATTTACTTGGGTTTACACCAAAAGATGCACAAAACCAATTTGGTTTCTTGATGAATGCTTTTGAATACGGAGCACCTCCACATGGTGGATTGGCCTTTGGATTGGATCGTTTGGTGGCAACAATGGGTGGTTCAGATTCAATTAGAGATTACATTGCCTTCCCTAAAAACAATGCAGGAAGAGATGTGATGATTGATGCGCCATCGCCTTTAAATGCTGTGCAATTAAAAGAATTGGGAATTGCTGTAAAGTCATAACAAACTCTAAAAAAACATAATTTTTTGTTATTTCGTTCGTTGAGTATTAACTATTTATTTACTTTCGTATTATTATGATAGCAATTGACTTAATAACAGAAGACATTCCGCCATTAACACACTTGGATACAGGTGAGAAGGCTTTGCGATGGATGGATGAGTTCAGGGTTTCACATTTACCAGTGTTGAAAAACGGAAACTTTGTTGGCTTGCTTTCTGAAAGCGATGTGTTGGATAAAATGGATGAAAAACAAACACTTGACGTGCTGTTTGAACATCTGCCACGCCCGTTTGTATGGGCAACAGATCACTTGTATGAAGTTGTTGCTAAAATGGGAGAATACAGCATTACGGTATTGCCTGTTTTAGACAAAGATGAAAAATACTTAGGCAGTACTTGTATTCATGAATTGATTCAGGCTGTTAGCAATATCGGAGGAATCAAAGATCCGGGTGGAATAATTGTGTTAGAAGTTGACAAAGTGAATTATTCATTGGCACAAATTTCTCAAATTGTTGAAAGCAACAACGCTAAGATTTTGAGTTCATACGTTTATAATTTAAAGGATTCCAATCAAATAGAAGTTACCATAAAAATAAACGAAACCGATTTAGAACGCATTATTCGTACGTTTTTACGGTATGAATACGTTATAAAAGCATCGTATCAACGAACAGATAGCGACGATGATTTGAAAGACCGATTTGATGCTTTAATGAAGTTTATGAAATTTTAAGCCATGAATGTAGCTCTATATAGTCGAAAAGTTAGCAAAACAAATCTTCCTTATGTTGTTGAATTAATCAAGCATTGTCAGCAGTTGGGGTGGAAACTTATTTTCGAACAAGAGCTAAAAAAGCAATTAATTAAAGCAATTAATCTTTCAGACAAGTCGGCAGAGTTTAGCTCTCACAAAGACTTTAAAGGGGGCATTGATTTAACAATTAGTTTAGGTGGAGACGGAACATTTATTCAGGCTGTTAGCTATGTCAGAGATTCTAAAGTTCCAATAATAGGAATCAATACAGGACGATTGGGATTTCTTTCCAATGTTGCCAAAGAATCCATGGATGAAGCGTTGGAAATGCTACAAAAAAAGCAATTTGAACTCCAAAATCGCTCACTTTTATGTGTTGAAACGGAAAAAAACCATTTTGGAGACGCCAATTTTGCGTTGAATGAAGTTGCTGTTTCCAGAAAAGACAGTTCTACCATGTTAACTGTTCATACAGAATTAAACAATCAATACATGAACTCTTATTGGGGCGATGGGTTAATCATTTCTACTCCAACAGGTTCTACGGCATACAATTTGGCTTGTGGCGGACCAATTATTGATCCACAATGCCAATTGCACGTTGTTACACCCATTGCACCACACAATTTAAACGTGCGCCCGATTGTTATTCCAGACGATAAAATCATCAAATTGTCGGTAGAAGGAAGAAGCAGAAATTACCTATTGAGTTTGGATGGACATTCGGTTAATATTAAGCAACACGAAGAAATAATTGTGCGAAAAGCAAATTTTGGTATAAATGTTGTTAAGCTATTAGAAAATGAGTTTTTAGATACGATTCGCAACAAGTTGTTGTGGGGAATTGATAGAAGAAATAAATAATTTAAACGAAAAACAATGAAAAAAATGAAAACGATAGGTTTGTTTGCTATTATTTTAGCTTTGGGACTTCCTGTTTTTGCACAAAAGCAAGAAAAGTTGGAGGATGGAATGTATGCTGAATTTAACACCTCAAAAGGTAAAATAGTGGTGAAGTTGGAAGACGAAAAAACACCAATGACAGTGGCTAATTTTGTTGGGTTGGTAGAAGGAAATTTCACCGTTCAAGACACCATTAAGTTTACAAAACCTTTTTATGATGGGTTGAAATTTCACCGTGTTATCGCCGATTTTATGATTCAAGGAGGTGACCCACAAGGGAATGGAATGGGTGGTCCTGGATACAAGTTTTACGACGAAACAAGATCGGATTTAAGACACGATAAAGCAGGTATTTTATCTATGGCAAATTCGGGCCCGGCAACAAATGGAAGTCAGTTTTTTATTACACACAAAGAAACACCTTGGTTGGACGGGAAACACACTGTTTTTGGACACGTAATAGAAGGGCAAGATGTGGTAAATAAAATCCAACAAGATGATTTGATGAATACCGTTAAAATTATCCGTGTTGGTAAAGAAGCTAAGAAATTTGACGCAACAAAAGTGTTCAATGACACGTATAATAAAATAGGAGAAACATATAAACAAGAAGCGGCAGAATTGGAAAAAATCGCAAACATGTCGCAAGATGATTATAAAAAATACATGTACGAAGAGGTGTTGAAGAAATACCCAACCGCAAAACAAAGTGCATCAGGATTGGTTTATGTGATTGAAAAAGCAGGAGAAGGTATTGCTATTGAAAAAGGCGCACCTGTATCTTTGCATTATTTAGGAACTTTCCGCAGAGATGGCAAAAAGTTTGATTCTTCTTACGATAGAAATATGCCGATGGATTTCCAATTTCAGGTGAATCGCATGATTCCAGGTTTTGAAGAAGGAATTGCCATGTTGAAAAAAGGAGGAAAGGCAAAATTGATTATTCCTTATTACCAAGCGTATGGTGCTGAAGGTCGCCCAGGAGCAATTCCACCTTTTTCAGACTTGGTATTTGACATTGAAATTGTGAACGTTCAAGCGGCTGGTCAAGTTGATGATCACCAAGGTCACGATCACAGCGACCCAAATCACAAGCATTAATTCAACTTATATAGTGTTTATTTAAGGAGACGGCGAAGCCGTCTCCTTTCTTCTCTTAAAACCAATAAACACAGTCATTCCGATAAAAACCGTTAAGGTTTTTGAGGATTCTTTTATTTTAATACAATTTTTTTAGCTAAATGCACAATGGGTTTAATATAGTTTTTTATAAAGTCAGCCAAAAGCTGGCTTTACCCGTTTATGGTCGGTATTTTTCAATTAACAATTAGATGTAGATAAGTCATAAACAAAAGACATCGCTTTCTAGGTGTAAATGACTACTTTTAGAAAAACTACTGACCATGGCAAAAAAGAAAATAAAAACATTTGTATTAGATACTTCAGTTCTACTACACGACCATCAATCTATTACAAATTTTGGAGGTCATAACGTTGCTGTTCCAATCACTGTCTTAGAAGAGCTCGACAAATTCAAATTGGGAAATGATACTAAGAACTTTTCTGCCAGAGAAGTTATTCGTTTTATAGACAAACTTTCTTCCAATGGTAGCTTGCAAGAGTGGATTCCAATGGGCGATAATTTGGGAAGTTTTAAAATTATTTTAGACAATCACCCGAAAGAAGTTAATGCAGAGTATGTCTATTCTTCTGTCAAAAACGATCATAAAATTATCAATGCGGCACTTTGTTTGAAGGAAAGTGAGCCTAAATCTGAAGTGATTTTAGTTACCAAAGACATCAATCTTCGCATCAAAGCAAAAGCATTGGGTATCGTGTCAGAAGATTATGAAACGGGCAAGGTTTCGGCAGATTCGGACGAACCAAGTTCCAATACTATTGAACACCTCGATTCTGAAATCATTCGCCAAGTTTTTACAAAAGGAAAAATTGACGAAGATGGTATTTTAGGTGATAAAAAAATAAACAACGGCTATTACATTCTTAAAAATGGAAAATCATCTTCGTTGGTGGTTTACAACCAATGGGAAAACCAATTGGAACGTATCGAAAAAGAATTTGTTTATGGTATAAAACCTAAAAACGCCGAACAAGCTTTTGCACTAAATGCGTTATTGAACGATCGAATTAAACTGGTGGCTTTACAAGGAGTTGCAGGAACAGGTAAAACATTGCTGGCATTGGCTTCTGCTTTAGAACAACACAAGAAATACCAGCAAATTATTTTAGCACGACCAATTGTGCCGCTTTCCAACAAAGACATTGGCTTTTTACCTGGCGATGCAGGTGATAAAGTTGGGCCGTACATGGAACCTTTGTGGGATAACTTAAAATTTATCAAAGCACAATTTGGTGAGAATGAAAAAAAACACAAAGCGATTGTAGAAATGCAAGAGCAAGAAAAAATTGTGATTACACCCTTAGCGTTTATTCGTGGAAGAAGCTTTTCCAATATTATGTTTATCATCGATGAAGCACAAAACTTAACGCCACACGAGGTAAAAACCATTATCACCAGAGCAGGAGAAAACACAAAAATTGTGTTTACAGGAGATGTGCATCAGATAGACACGCCGTATTTGGATGAAAACAGCAACGGTATGGCATATCTAATTGATCGATTAAAAGGGCAGGAATTATTCGCTCATGTAAAATTAGAGAAGGGAGAACGCTCAGAATTGGCTAACTTAGCAAACGAATTATTGTAAATTATTAATAGATTATCATGGCTTATACAATTAAAAAAGAGGCTTTAAAATTTTTAGAAAATTATTTAAACAATGCAAGCCCAACAGGGTTTGAATCTGAAGGTCAAAAACTGTGGTTGGATTACATTAAACCCTATATTGATACGTATTTTACAGATAATTATGGAACAGTAGTTGGTGTCATCAACCCAGATGCTAAGTACAAGGTAGTCATTGAAGCACATGCAGATGAAATTTCGTGGTTTGTACACTACATTACTAAGGAGGGATTTATTTATTTGGTGCGTAACGGTGGCTCTGACCACATGATTGCACCATCAAAACGAGTAAATATCCATACAGATAAGGGGATTGTAAAAGGAATCTTTGGATGGCCAGCAATTCATACACGCCACCAAAAAGACGAAGCACCAAGTTTGAAAAATATTTTTCTGGATGTTGCTTGTTCGTCAAAAGAAGAAGTGGAAGCATTGGGCATTCATGTTGGTTGCGTTGTTACTTTTGAAGACGAGTTTATGGTTATGAATAAAAACCGTTTTGTTGGTCGTGCGCTTGACAATCGAATTGGTGGTTTTATGATTGCTGAGGTGGCTCGTTTATTGAAAGAATCAAAAACAAAATTGCCTTTTGGCTTGTACATTGTCAACTCTGTTCAGGAAGAAATTGGGTTGCGTGGTGCAGAGATGATTTCTCGCAGAATTAAACCAAATGTTGCGATTTGTACGGATGTTTGTCACGACACCAATACACCTATGATTGATAAAATTGTTGAGGGTGACCATAAATCAGGTGATGGACCGGTATTAACCTATGGGCCAGCGGTTCAAAACAATTTATTAAAGCAAATTATTGCAACAGCCGAGAAGAAAAAAATACCGTTTCAACGAGCTGCAGCCTCCCGATCAACAGGAACGGATACAGATGCGTTTGCATACTCACACGATGGCGTTCCTTCTGCGTTGATTTCATTACCATTGCGTTATATGCACACAACAGTTGAAACAGCACGGAAAGAGGATGTTGAAAATTGTATTACTTTGATGTTTGAATCCTTAAAAACAATCAAAGACGGGCAAGATTTTAGATATATTAAGTAATTGAATAAGAGGCGAAAACCGAAAAGCCTTACGAGTAGGTAGATAATTTAAAATAGATTTAACATGAGAAAAGTAACGGTTTTAATGATTGGTTTGGTTATCATTGCTGTAGCTGGATTAACAAGTTGTAACAAAGAAAAGCAAATCAATAAAAACCTTTGGAAGGGTGATGGTATTTGGAACATTGACACAAGAGATGAACAAACAACCTCTACATATTTTCAAGAAGACAATTATACGGAGTATAAGAAAAATGCGGGAACAATCGAATTTAAAAAAGATGGAACAGGTACTTACAAAGATGCTGAATACAGCTATCCAATTACATACACAAATACAGACAAATCACTGACGATGAGTTTTATTGATGAAGATGGAAATGTAAGCGAATCTGAAATATTGAATTTTGATGTAGAATGGAAAAAGAACCAGTTGGAGTTAAAATCATATACGGTTACAACTTACAACACAGGTAATGGCTCTGGAGGTACTGTGAATGTAACTTATACACACCGTTTAAATCTTTCATTGAGTAAGAAGAAGTAATTTAAGCAATCAACTTCGATTAATATAGAGCAGGAATGAACGTCTCTGCTCTTTTTTATTAAACTATACTACCCGCTCCAATTTCAACTCCTTGGTGTAGAATAAATAACCTTCTACATTAGGATAATCCATTTCTTGCAATACCGAACAGTACTGTTGTACTTGCTTTGTGTGTTTTTTGAGTGGTTGCCCCGTTTTATAGTCAACAACAATGGTTTGGTTGTCTTTTGTGATGATTTTGTCTGGGCGAATTTGTTCGTTTTTTGAAATGATGTAGTTCTGTTCACTCAGAATACCCGTTGCTTTTTCAAATAATTGATTATAGGCAGCACTTGAAAACAATTTTGTGAGCTCTTGTATCAATTTTGTTTCAAATAATTGCTCAATCTGACCTTCGTTTATCAGTTGTTTTACAATAACATCAATTTCTTCTTTACCATTGATGGATGAAATAGCTATATGAAATTGATTGCCATAGCGTTGCTCATCCGACAAATAATCTTGGTCAATTAATTCTTCACTATCTTGTAAAGAAATATCGGGAAACCATAAATTATCGGTGCTTGATTGTGGCAAAAAGAATTGATCATTCGATGATGCATCCGTTTCTTTTTCCTCTTTCCTTACCTTTTCTCCAATGTTGATAACCAACTCATCACCGTCTTCTTCTGGTTTGTAGCTATTTTTCAATGCTGCGTGAATGTTGGCGTTGATGACATTCGATGGCTTTCCTTCGTTGTATAAATACAGACGAGTGGTTGGTCGTGTGTAAGCAACATAAAATAAATTTAAGTCATCTAAATATTTGTGACTTTCCTCTTCTTCGTTTGCCTTTACAATCTCTGGTATCAGTGAGTTTTTAGATAAATTGCTATAAAGCAAATAGTTTTCAGTTTCAACAAAATATTGGCTGAACTTATTTGAGGAATTTGCTTCGGTAATGACAATGACAACTGGAAATTCCAAACCTTTCGACTTATGGATAGTCATGATTTTCAATGCCTCGTCACTTTCTGGTATTTGCAACGCCTTAGATTCTTTTGATAAAGAGTCATAATCATTCACAAATTGACTTAAATCAGGGCCGTTTTTGCTCTCGTAATTAAATACCAAATCGGCTAAATGATGAATATATGGATTGTGCAATTCATTCAAGCCAAACAACTTAAATGCTTTCTGAATCAAATCATAAAGCGTTTCGAAAGGAGCAAAGAACTCCCCTTGGAAAGAAGGGTTTAATCGCAAAAATAAATCTAAATTTGCGAATTTAATAATCTTTCCATCCTTTGTTTCTTGTTCTTCAAATAGGGAATTGTAATAATCAAGTGATAGTTCAAACAACTCACAGTAACTATGTAAGAATCGTCTAATTATATTTTGATTAACTGGGTTTAATCGCAGTTTAAAATAGTTAATAATAAAGCGAACCGTTAACTCAGAATCAATCATGAGTGAATCGGCAGAAACAACAGAAAAACCAGATTCTGACAAATTAGTTGCCAAGTAATTTCCTAAGGCATTACGCTTGGTTAGAATACAAATATCTCCTGGTTTAAAACCATCTTCCAACGCATCATTTATTGATTTTAAAGCAAAATTATAGTATGATTCAAAAATGTTATCATTTTCCTTTTCGATTTTACTTTCAATGTGAATGTATCCCTTTAATTTAGATTTAGGGTTTTGTTTAACAGATTTATAAAAATCGCGTTGCTCATCATTTAGTTTAGTGCGAAGTTCTGAAAACAAATCATTGTTAAAATTAACAATTTCAGGAGCTGAACGCCAGTTATCCTCTAAATTATCGACATAACCCATTTGGTCAAAATATTCCGATGCTTCGGCTATTTTTGGATCGTTTTCAGGGTTGTAAATTTTAGGAAGTGCAACAAATTGTTCAGCCACACCATTCTTAAATCGATAAATAGCTTGTTTTGAATCTCCCACAATGAAATTGTCATTTCCATTTCCTAAAGATTCTCTAACCAGTGGAATTAAATTCAACCATTGAAGGCGAGAAGTGTCCTGAAACTCATCCAACATAAAATGACGGAAACGAGTACCTAACTTTTCGTAAATATAGAGCGTGTCCTCTTGCAAAAGGGATGAAATTTTGGTATTGAATTCCGAAATTCGAATCAAACGTTCTTGTTTGTTCATTGCCAACAACGCCTCATTGAGGTGTTTTAGCAATGCCATGTTAAAGTAATTCTTTAAAAACTTGTTGAGAATTTCGTAATATCCAACTTTGGAAGCATACCAATCGGATAAATCTTGTGCTTTTTGATGAAAAGTTGCAAAATCTGCTCCTTTAGAAGCTGCATTTAAACTATTTTCTAACTGTGTAGGTGAAAAAGGACCTTTCTCCCCAAACTTATAATCCCGTTCACTTATTTTCTTAATAGAACTGAATATATCTTTTCCTCTGCTAAAATCTTTAGTATCAAAATTACAAGAATAAAAATAATCAGCAACATCTTTTGCTTTTCGACGCAACTCATCATTTAAGCCCTTTATTTCTTTTTTATGCGCATTGAAATCATCTTCTGAAAACTCCATGTTCATCAACCGCTCAACATAGGGCAAATCTTGTTCTTTAGTGAGTATTCTTCCAAAATCAATCAACGAACTGCGTAAATCCCAACGTTTTTCTTCTTCAATTTTTTCATTGGCGTAACGGGTCAATAGGTTGGTCAACACTTTGTCTTTACCAATTTCATTTATTATATTGTCAACCACTTGTTCCAACACCGAGTTTTCGTCAAGAACCACTTCAAAATCTGGTGGTAAATCCAAATCGCGACTAAAAGAACGAATCAAACGAAGATTAAACTTATCAATAGTCATAACATTGAAATCTTCGTAATTGTGCAAAATACTACTTAAAAAATACTGTGCCTTTTTTTGGATAACGTCCTTTTTTAAGTCTGTTTCTTTTACAATTGTTTCAATATAATTTGATTGGTGAAAACTCGGATAAGCCAATTCGTCCAAAGCCTTAACAATCCGTGTTTTCATCTCGATAGCCGCCTTATTGGTAAAGGTCATCGCTAAAATTTCAGCATATTTCTTTTTTGCGTTATCTCCATCGTCAAGAAGCAACAACTGGATGTAGGTTTTAACCAATGAAAATGTCTTCCCACTTCCTGCAGAAGCATTAACTACTTTGAGATATTTGTGAGTGGTTGACACAATTTTTAGCTGATTTTAATAAAATAAATTGGAGGAGAATCCAATTATTTTTCCAACAAACTCATTGCCTTCTCCATCATTAACTTAGAGCCCACAAAATAGGGTGCACGTTGGTGTAAACGCTCTGGTTGAATGGATAAAATACGATCAAATCCTGTAGTTGCCAATCCACCCGCTTGTTCCGCAATAAATGCCAATGGATTGCATTCATACATCAAACGCAATTTTCCCTCTGGATCGTTTGTTGTAGATGGATAAATATAGATACCACCTTTAATTAAACTTCTATGAAAATCGGCCACCAATGAACCAATGTAGCGACCAGAATAAGGTTTTCCAGTTTGGTTTTCATTGCTTTGACAATATTCCACATATTTTTTAATTCCAGGGTTACAAATATGAATATTTCCTTCGTTCATGGCATAAATTCGACCAATTTCGGGCATTTTCATGTTTGGATGAGAAAGACAGAATTCACCGATTGATGGATCCAATGTGAAACCGTTGACACCTCTTCCAGTTGTATAAACCAACATGGTTGACGAACCATAAAGAACGTATCCTGCCGCAACTTGATCGCAACCAGGTTGTAAGAAATCTTCTTGTTCTGCAACAGTTCCTATTTCCGATTTTCTTCTATAGATAGAAAAAATAGTACCAATAGAAACATTTACATCAATGTTGGAAGAACCATCAAGTGGGTCAAACAACACCACATATTTTCCATTTTTTCCAGATTCGTCATCAAAAGCAATGTACTCATCGTTTTCTTCAGAAGCAATTCCACAAACTTCTCCACCGTGTTTAAACACATGAATGAATTGTTTGTCGGCTACTACATCAAGTTTTTGCTGTTCTTCACCTTGTACGTTGGTACTTCCTTGAGCACCCAAGATATGGTCAACCAATCCAGCTTTTCTAACATCTCTACTTACAACTTTTGAAGCAAAAGCAATATCGTTAAGCAAACGAGACAATTCACCCGTAGCATAAGGGAAATCAGTTTGCTTTAGCATGATAAATTCTTGAAGAGTAACAATTTTTGACATGATTATACTTTTTTACAAAGATAGTTTTTTGATTAGAAGTTTTCTAACCCATTTTGATTTTTATTTACTGTTGTCCGATAAAACTATAAGAGGGGTGGGGTGGGGGGGGGGGGGCCCCCCCAAACCCCCCCCACAAAAAAAAAA
>JAMLHA010000006.1 GCA_023957475.1 Crocinitomicaceae bacterium
GTAGTGGAACTTTGGGTACCGCAACAGCGAGTGTTACAGGAGGTACAGCTCCTTACAATTATAGTTGGAACACAACACCGGTTCAAACTGTCCAAACCGCATCAAACTTGTCTGCTGGAAACTATACGGTAACCGTTACAGATGATGCGGGATGTATCACAACCGAATCGGTAACTATCAATTCAGCACCAAATGCTCCAACAGTAACCATAACTTCAACAGATATTGACTGTAGTGGAACTTTGGGTACCGCAACAGCGAGTGTTACAGGAGGTACAGCTCCTTATAATTATAGTTGGAACACAACACCAGCTCAGACAACACCAACCGCTACAGGTTTAAGTGCAGGTACTTATACTGTAACAGTAACTGATAATGCAGGATGCTCAGCAATTGAGCAGGTAGTAGTAATGAATCCTACGCAATTAACAGTTTCGTTGGATGTGACGGATACCGATTGTGGAGCAAGTAATGGTCAGATTACAGCAAACGTAATGGGAGGAACAGGGACTTATTCATATACTTGGACACCTTCTGTTGGGGCTACTGCGACAGTTTCAAACCTTGATGTAGGCAACTATGATGTGACGGTAACAGATGAAAATGGATGTACCGCTACAGCAACAGGAACAGTTAATACAGCAACAACATTTGTTTTAGATGCCATTCCTGTAAATTCAACTATTGACTTAGGGGGAAGTGTTGGATTGGATATTATTGTAGAAAGTGGCATTACTGTTGGAACGGTTGATTGGAGTCCAGCAGTAGGCTTAAGTTGTACAGATTGTATTAACCCAACAGCAAGCCCAAGTACAACTACCACCTATTATGTTATAGTTACTGATACTAGTGGTTGTATCGCTATGGATTCAGTAGTTGTTAACGTAAAACAACCTTGTGGAGATTTATTTGTGCCAACTATGTTCTCTCCAAATAGTGACAATATGAATGATTTAGAGTGTGTCATGGGGACTTGTGTAATTGCAATTGATTTTACAATCTTTGATAGATGGGGAGAAATTGTATTCCATACGAAAGATAGAAATAATTGTTGGGATGGAAATTTTAGAGGAAAACCAGTACAATCAGGGGTGTATGTCTATAAACTGATTGCTACATTGGAAAATGGTGATGTTGTTAAGGATACTGGAAATATCAACGTAGTAAGATAAGTTGAATGATAAACAAAAGAGTTATGAGAAGAATTTTACTAGGAGCTTTATTGTTGACATCGTTGGTAACGAGCGCACAAGATATACACTTTTCGCAAATGTCCTATTCTCCGTTAACTTTAAATCCGGGTTTAGCAGGAGCAAATTATGATTTAACAACAACTTTGAGTTTTAGAAGTCAATGGAATAGTGTTGCTGAACCATTTCAAACAGTTGCCTTTTCTGTAGATTCTAGATTGAATGCAAAAAAGAAACGAAATAAAAAAGCACATTTTGCTGCAGGTATTAATTTCTTTAATGATAGAGCTGGTGAAGCAAAAGTTATTACTAATAATGCAAACCTGCATTTGTCAACGCATATTATTTTGGATTATGGTCATACCTTGGGATTAGGTCTTTATGGTGGTTGGTTACAACGTACATTGAACCCAAATGGAGGTAGATGGGCAAATCAGTATGATGGTATGCAGTACAATGAGCAATTTTCAAGTGGCGAAACTTTCAACACCTTATCATTTAGCAATTTTGATACTGGTGCTGGTTTGGTTTATACATTTTACAATGGAAGAGAATCACGTATAGCAGCTAATGATTCAAAGATGATAAATATTGGATTTGCAGCTTATCACTTGAATAGACCAGGTTATTCGTTTGTTGATAAGAAGCAAGAGCGATTGTATATGCGATTTTCTGCTTTTGCAAATGCCTCTTTTGGAATAAGAAATACACATGTATTAGTAGAACCTGGCGTTTATTTTCACAACCAAGGAAATGCTAGAGAATTATTTTTTGGTATGTATTGGAAATACATTCTTAAGGGAGAATCACACATAACCAACTTCGTACAGCAAACAATGGTTGGGGTAGGTTTGTTTTGCAGGAATCAAGATGCTTTAGTAATTAAGGCAATGTTTGAATGGAACGGAATAGGTATTGGTTTTGCTTATGACTTTAATTTATTTAATTCAATGGTCAAGATGTCAAAATCGAGAGGAGGAATAGAGGTTGCATTGAGATGGGTTGTTCCTGACTTATACAAATCATCATCAAGAATTAAGTAAAAAGTATTTAAAAATGATTTTCGTATTAAATACAGTAATTTTGTTTTTAACACTTATTTCTCCTTTTGTGGAAGTGTATGCCGTGAAATTTGTGAAAAATGGTGAGTTGGCAAAACATGCAAAAATTCAAAAGACACTCTTTTTGGTTTGCATGACGGCTTTGGTGGTGCTTGAAATGCAAATTCGTGTTGCAGGTGGATCTGGAAGTATTGTAAAACACAGTGAATATTATGGAACACCGATTTTTAAAGGTATTTTGATTGCACACATCATTGGTGCTGTTTTAACATACCTTATTTGGGCAATACTTGTATTAATAAGTAGCTTTAAATTTCGAAAAAAGCACCGTTTTGAGGGCAATTTCGGAAAAACACATAAAAAGTTGGGTATGATTACAATTATTGGATTGTTTTACACTGCTATTACTGCTTTAATTGTTTACTTATTGACATTCATACTATAATAACAGAGATTCTTTGTGAAAACATTTTTTTTTCCAGTTGAACTTCGTAAATTTGCATTCTTAAAAATTGAAATAATACACTAAAATGAGTAATACAACAGAAAAATTGGCTTACAAAGTAAAAGATATCAGTTTAGCCGACTGGGGAAGAAAAGAAATTAAATTAGCAGAAGCTGAAATGCCTGGATTAATGTCGCTTAGAGCTGAGTATGGCGCTTCTAAACCATTAGCTGGGGCACGTATCGCTGGATGTTTACACATGACTATCCAAACTGCTGTGTTAATTGAAACATTGGTTGAACTTGGTGCTGAAGTTACTTGGTCATCTTGTAATATTTTCTCTACTCAAGACCATGCTGCAGCAGCGATTGCAGCTGCAGGAATTCCTGTTTACGCTTGGAAAGGTATGAACGAACAAGAATTTGATTGGTGTATTGAACAAACATTGTTTGCTTTTGAAGGAGGAAAACCTTTAAATATGATTTTGGACGATGGTGGTGATTTAACAAATATGGTTTTTGACCGTTTCCCAGAATTAACTAAAGATATTAAAGGTCTTTCTGAAGAAACAACAACTGGCGTACATCGTTTATACGAACGTGTGAAAAACGGAACATTGGTGATGCCTGCAATCAATGTAAACGATTCTGTTACAAAATCTAAATTTGACAACAAATACGGTTGTAAAGAATCTTTGGTTGACTCTATTCGTCGTGCTACTGACGTAATGATGGCTGGTAAAGTGGCTGTGGTTTGTGGTTACGGTGACGTTGGTAAAGGTTCTGCTGCTTCATTAAGAGGTGCTGGAGCACGTGTTATCGTTACTGAAATTGACCCAATTTGTGCACTTCAAGCTGCCATGGATGGCTTTGAAGTAAAACAATTGGATTCTGTGGTTCACAATGTTGATATCGTTGTTACAACAACTGGTAATAAAGACATCGTTGTTGGTCGCCATTTTGAAAAAATGAAAGATAAAACTATCGTTTGTAATATTGGTCACTTCGATAACGAAATCGATATGGCTTGGTTGAATAAAAACTATGGTTCAACAAAATACGAAGTAAAACCACAAGTGGATATTTACAACGTAAAAGGAAATGAAATCATTATTTTGGCTGAAGGCCGTTTGGTTAACTTAGGTTGCGCTACTGGTCACCCATCATTTGTAATGTCAAATTCATTCACCAACCAAACATTGGCTCAAATTGAGTTGTGGACAAACTCAAATAAATACGAAAATTTGGTGTATATGTTGCCTAAACATTTGGATGAAAAAGTTGCTCGTTTACACTTAGCAAAAATTGGTGTTGAATTGGAAACTTTGACAGATGAACAAGCAAAATATATTGATGTTCCTGTTGCAGGACCATACAAATCAGAACATTACAGATATTAAAAACAATTTGAAAATCGCCAACGGTTTTCGAACGGTTTTGAATAACTAAAATATAAAAGAGGGTGTCCAAATATGTAGGATGCCCTCTTTTTTAATCACTAATTAGTCAAATTACAATTATCATTATCTTTGTAGTCTGATTTATTCCAAGAATTAATAACAAATGAACACAAAATATCAAGAATATAAAGGATTGAATTTGCCAGAAGTGGCAACAGAAGTGATGAAAAAATGGGATGCAGAACATGTTTTTCAAAAATCCATTACTTCTCGTGAAGGAAAAGCACCGTATGTTTTCTTTGAAGGACCACCTTCGGCAAACGGACTTCCAGGTATTCACCACGTGATGGCGCGTTCAATCAAAGATATTTTTTGTCGTTTTCAAACCCTAAAAGGAAAACAAGTAAAACGTAAAGCGGGTTGGGATACTCACGGTTTACCTGTTGAATTGGGGGTAGAAAAAGAATTGGGAATAACAAAAGAAGATATTGGTAAGAAAATATCTGTGGATGACTACAACAAAGCTTGTAAACAAGCTGTTATGCGCTACACGGATATATGGAATAATCTAACCAAACAAATGGGGTATTGGGTGGATATGGACAATCCTTACATCACCTATGAACCAAAATATATGGAATCTGTTTGGTGGTTATTGGGGCAATTGTATAACAAAAATTTGTTGTACAAAGGCTATACCATTCAGCCATATTCACCAAAAGCAGGAACAGGATTGTCCTCTCACGAAATAAATCAACCAGGATGTTATAGAGATGTAACCGACACAACAATTGTTGCTCAATTTAAAGCGATAGAGGGGCAAAAATTACCGTTTGATATAGGGGTGACAAATACCTACTTCCTTGCTTGGACAACCACTCCTTGGACATTGCCTTCAAACACAGCTTTGACTGTAGGTCCAAAAATTGAATACGTATTGGTAAAAACCTACAATCAATATACTTTTCGCGAAATTCATGTGATTCTTGCGAAAAAACTAGTTAATTTTCAATTTTCTGGAAAATATTTTGCTGTAGAAAATGTAGCTGAATTGACTTCGTTTTCAAAAGAGGATAAAAAAATTCCATACTTTGTAATGGGTGAATGTTTGGGTGCCGATTTAGTGGGACTTAAATACGAACAATTGTTACCGTATGCACTGCCTTATGAAAATGCCGATAAAGCATTTCAAGTAATACCAGGTGATTTCGTAACAACAGAAGATGGTACGGGAATTGTACATACTGCGCCTACATTTGGTGCTGATGATGCCAAAGTAGCTGCCGATGCTGGTGTGCCAGGCATGTTGGTAGTAGATGAAAACGGCAAAGCTGTTCCGTTGGTTGATTTGCAAGGGAAATTTCGACCAGAAATGGGTGAATTTGCTGGAATGTATGTCAAAAATGAATACTACAACGACAGTGAAGTCCCAGAAAAATCAGTTGATGTACAAATTGCCATCAAGCTGAAAGAAGAAAACAAGGCGTTTAAAGTTGAAAAGCACGTTCACAGTTACCCACATTGTTGGCGTACTGACAAACCGATATTGTATTACCCATTGGATTCTTGGTTTATTCGTGTTACAGACGTAAAAAACCGCATGATTCAATTGAATAATACGATAAATTGGAAACCTGAATCTACTGGTTCTGGTCGTTTTGGAAAATGGTTGGAAAATGCCAATGATTGGAACCTATCACGTTCACGTTATTGGGGTATTCCAATTCCAATTTGGAGAACTGAAGATGGAGCAGAGGAAATTTGTATTTCTTCCATCGAACAGTTGAAAAATGAATGTGATAAAGCAGTTCAAGCAGGCGTTATGAATAACAATCCATTGACTGGTTTTGAAATAGGAAATATGACAGATAGCAATTATGCCAAAGTAGATTTGCATAAAAACTATGTGGATGAAATTACATTGGTGAGTCCATCAGGAAAACCAATGAAACGTGAATCTGATCTTATTGACGTTTGGTTTGATTCTGGCTCGATGCCGTATGCTCAATGGCACTATCCGTTTGAAAACAAAGAGTTGATTGACAACCAATTGAGTTATCCTGCAGATTTTATTGCTGAAGGTGTGGATCAAACGCGTGGATGGTTTTATACGCTTCATGCAATTGCTACAATGGTGTTTGATTCTGTAGCGTACAAAAACGTTGTTTCAAATGGTTTGGTACTGGATAAAAATGGACAAAAAATGTCAAAACGACTTGGAAATGCAGTGGACCCATTTTCAACGTTAGAAAAATACGGTCCCGATGCTACTCGTTGGTACATGATTACCAATGCGCAACCATGGGATAATTTAAAATTTGATGTGGATGGTATTGCTGAAGTGCAACGCAAATTCTTTGGAACGCTTTACAACACCTATTCATTCTTTGCATTGTATGCCAATATTGATGGTTTTAATTACAGTGAAGCTGAAGTTGCATTGGAAAAACGCCCAGAGATAGACCGTTGGATAGTATCAAAATTAAACACATTGATTGCTCAAGTGGATGAAGCGTATTCAACCTATGAACCAACTCGTGCTGGTCGTTTGATACAAGATTTTGTTGGTGATCAACTATCTAATTGGTATGTACGTTTGTGTCGTCGTCGTTTTTGGAAATCAGATGATGAACAAGATAAAATATCGGCCTATCAAACACTTTATACCTGTTTAGAAACGGTAGCTGTTTTAGGGTCGCCAATTGCACCATTCTTCATGGATCAATTGTTTAGTGATTTGAATAAAGTAACTGGTAAACATCAAGTAATATCTGTACATCTTGCTGACTTCCCACAAGTTGATAAAACAGTAATCAACGAACGTTTAGAAACACAAATGGAAATTGCACAACGTATTTCGTCATTGGTATTAGGAATCCGTAAAAAAGAACGTTTGAAAGTGCGTCAACCGCTTCAAAAAATAATGGTTCCGGTTCTTAATAAAACTTTTGCAACAGACTTGGCACACGTTTCCGATTTGATTCTTTCAGAAGTGAATGTAAAAGAATTGGAATTGATAGAGGAAAACAACGGCATGTTTGTGAAACAAATTAAGCCCAATTTCAAAACAATTGGTCCGAAATATGGTAAACAAATGAAGTCCATTGCTGCATTGGTGGCACAATTTAACCAAAATGATATTTCAACGGTTGAGGCAAACAAAGGTTGGAAAGGCTTGGTGGATGGTGTTGATATACAGTTGGACATGACTGATTTTGAAATTGTGGCGCAAGACATTCCAGGATGGTTGGTTAGTTCCGAAGGAGACATTACTGTTGCCCTAGACAGCACCATCACAGAGGTTTTAAAACAAGAAGGAATTGCACGTGAATTTGTAAATCGTATTCAAAATTTACGAAAAGATGCTGGTTTTGATGTTACTGATAAAATTACGATATCGGTTGAATCAACAAGTGAAATCATTGATGCAATAACTACAAACAAAGCATATATCTGCAACGAAGTATTGGCAAATGACATTCGTTTTGAAAACGTCAATGGAAACGCAATTAGTGTAGATATTGAGCAAGAAGGTGATGCTAAAATTGTAATTGCTAAAAATTAACAACAATGCCCGCTAATAAAGTGGGCTTTTTTATATGACCAAGCAAATCGAAATATTCACAGACGGTGCCGCTAAGGGAAATCCTGGAAATGGTGGTTACGGAGCAATCCTTCGATTTGGTGGGAAAGAAAAAGAATTGTCGCAAGGTTTTCGCAAAACAACCAACAACAGAATGGAGTTGCTGGCTGTCGTTGTAGCTTTGGAAAGTTTGAAGACCAATCAATATCCTGTGGTTGTTTATTCCGATTCAAAATATGTGGTAGATGCCGTTACCCAAAACTGGGTGCTTGGTTGGGTAAAAAAGAATTTTAAAGGCAAGAAAAACAAAGATTTATGGCTGCGTTATTTGGCTGTTGCTAAAAATTTTCAGATTCAATTTGTTTGGGTGAAAGGGCATAACAATCACCCCGAAAATGAACGTTGCGACCGTTTAGCTGTTGCAGCAGCAGAAAGCAATCAATTACTTATTGACGAAGAATACGAACGAATAGAACAAGAGGGTGATCAAGAATTATTTGATTGATTTCTGTTTTGTCTGAAGATGATCCAACTGAAAAAGACAGCTGTCCAAAAAGAAAACATGGCATAAACAAGAGCAACTTTTCCAAAGTCAGGTTGATGCAAAAGAGAACCTGCAACTAAAAAAGCAATCGTTGTATTGTGAACAGCAGATTCTGTTGAGATAGTAATTTTATTTTTTACTCCTAATTTAAAAACAACAGCAATCAAATAACCAACAAGTAAACAAACAATATTGAGTAAGATGGCATAAGGTATAATATCTTTTACTTCTTGTTTAGAAATACCGGTTTCCGATTCTGTTCCAATAAACTTTAGTAAGAAAACGATACCAAGCAAAACAATCGAAACTGGTTTCGTAAATTTTTCAAGCAATAGAGCCACTTTTTCTTTTGTTTGCCGAATGATAATACCAATTGACACCGGAAGTAACGTAACAATAAAAATCTCCCTCATAGTGGCAAAAAATGGCAAATGAAATTCGTTTGCTTTACCATAAAAAATCGTGAGCGCCAAATTGACAATGATAGGAATAGAAAAAATAGTCAGTATTGAATTAATGGATGTCAACACGATAGATAAAGCAACATTTCCATTGAATAAATAGGTGATAAATCCTGCGGTAGTTCCACCCGGACTGGCAATTAATAAAATCAATCCTATCTGTATGTACAATGGTAAATCAAAGTTAAAACAAATTGTAAAGGCAATGATGGGTAATAAAACCATTTGAGATGTTAGAGAGACAAGAAGTGCTTTTGGTTTTAAAAACACTTCTTGAATAGCTCTAAGAGTGAGTGACATACCTATTCCAAACATAATTAGAACAAGCACAAATGAAATCAATAAATCAATTGTTATCATTGATTTGTTTTACCGTTTAACTGTTTTTATCGAGTTTAAACGTATATTGTAACATAATTGTTCTTGGCGATTCAATTTTCAATGGACGCAAAGAATATGATTTATTCAACAAATTGGCACTAATGATGGCGATTTTATGTTGCGTAGTAATGCTGTATGAAATACGCGCATCAAAAATCCACACACCATGTTGGTGCTCTTTGAAGTAATCCATGTAACGGATACTTTGCATAAAAGGTCCAGATGTTGCATTTTCAAATTCTTCAATTACACCATCCATGTTGGTCATTTTACTAAAATATTTAGCACTTCCACCAAAGGCAACTTTCTTAAACAAAGTCCATTCAAAATCCATTTTTACATTGTGCAAGAAACGGTATTTTAAGATTTTCTTAGAAGGATCCAATGATGTAGATGTATAGCTATAATCTTTGTGAGTAATCATCGTATCTGTTGCATATACATAATCAGGTGTTAATGTTTGTGGTAAAATGTAATTGTAACCAATCATAAATACCATATCCGCTTTTTTACCCAATTGTGCTTTCCCTGTAAATGAAGCGTCTACACCAACCACTCTTGATCTACCTGTATTCAAAAATTTGAATCCCCAACCATCACTTAATTTTGTGAAAGAAGTACCCCAGAAACCAAATAAATATTCAATTGTGTTTTTGTATTCTTGCCAATAACCAGCGATATCAATGTAACCATATATGCTACCAAGTTTTAATCCTTGTTTCAAACCAACTTCAGCATTCCAACTACTTTCTGGTTTTAGGTATGGGTTGGCAAATACTCCGAAGTTACCAACACCTGTTCGAATAAAACGCTCTGTAATTGTTGGAAAACGATAACCTTGGCCATAAGAAGCTCGAAAATAAGTTTCTTGAAACACTTTTATGCTCGCTCCAGCTCTAAAAATTGGTTTTAAAGCAGTAATAGAATCATTCATTTGAAAATATTCCAATCTACCACCTAATGATAAATTCAAAACATTTAATAGTTTCTTTTCAACTTGAGCATACGCCGACATGTTTAAGAATTTATTATTTGGCGAGCCACCTCCCACATACATATTGGCATATGAATCGGTATATTTTCCAGTTAAGCCAGCAATGATATCGATTCCTTTAATCCATGGAACTGTTTTTTGGAACATGTAATCACCGTAAAACGTTGTTGATTTATTGGATTGATTAGCTGTCATTTCATTGTTTGCATACAAAACTCTTGTACGTAAAAAGTGTTTCCCTTCAGTTGCAGAAACAAACGTTAAGAACGGGTCAACATTGAAAATAAATTGATTTTGTAAAAATACAGCACCTGGATAACCTTGATACAAACCAGATGTATCATTTAACCATGCAAATACCAATGGAGATTCAGAATACATGAAGTTTCCATTAATACCATAACTTAAACCTCTTAGTTTAGTACTTCTACGGCGGATATTAAAATTAATGCGTGCACGCTTAGAAACCATTTGTTTTTCTCTAAAATTAGAAATACTATCTTTTCCGAATAGATCAACAAGAGAATCTTGTACAGGTGGTCCCATGTAGCCATGATCGTAATTGAAATTCGCTCCCAATACTACATCCCAATTTCCAGCCATTCTGGAGTGCAATACATTCACACCTGCAATAATTGGAGCTTGTCTCCACCAAGTTGCATCTTCAATGCTTGGTTTAGAATAAAAACCACCGTACAAATTGACTTTCGTTAAAGGTTCAGATTTTGGATAAGCCGTACGAATGTGAATAGCCCCCGAAAGTGCAGAACTTCCAGACAATACAGAAGAAGCTCCTTTTATTACTTCAATTTGATGAATATTTTCAACTGGAATAAATCCCCATTCTGGTCGACCAGCATCTCCAGACAGCATTGGCATATCGTCAACAATGACAGCTACTTTAGAACCAACTCCAAACGTAAATCCACTACCACCGCGAATTTGGGGTTCACCATCTAAAATATTTAACCCTGGCGTTTGATCCAAAGCTGATTCAATACTTCTCGTATTTTTATTTTCAATGAGTTCGGGTTTGATGATTTCTAATGAAACCGTTTGTTCTTCTATTGGGCGATCAAATTTCCCCACTTTAATTTCCACTCCTTCCATTTTTGTAACAACAGGAGCCATTTGAAAGTCCATTTGTTTAACATCTCCCTCGGCAACATCAACACTTACAGTGTCGGTATTCATTCCAGAGTATCGAAATACTAAAATTGCTTTTCCGGCAGGTACTTCTATAAGATAGTTACCATCTTCATCCGTATGTGCGCCCAATGTGATGTCCTTTCTGTAGAGAACAGTGGCACCATAAATAGGCTTGTTTTCATTATCCGTAACTTTACCAACAATTTTTGCATTTTGTGCAAAGGAGTTTGTTGCTATAAACAGGAAAGATAGAATTAATAACCTCATATAGTTGTTTTTAAATTAAAAAGTCCCTTATTTATGACAATAAGGGACTTCAAAAATAGAAAATATTTTTATTGTTTAATTAATCTAACAGTTTTAGCATCTTGTGCTTGCTTTAATTGAAGCAAATAGATACCGTTTTCTACATCTGATAAATCAATCATTGTTTCTGTTGTAGTTAATTCACCTTGACGAACAATTTGTCCAGCAGTTGAAATGATTACAAACATAGTTGGAGCAGAAATATTATCAATTTTAACCATTCCATTTGTTGGGTTAGGATAAACAGTAACACTGCTTAAATTTTCGATTGTTTCAACACCTAAACATTCATCTACAGTGATTGTTGCTGTTGTAAAGTTTGTACAGCTTGTTGATGCGTCTGTATAAGTATATTTAATGGTAGCTACACCACCGCCAGGGAACGCAGCAGGGTTAAATAAACCAGCTCCAACACCAGTACCAGTGTATGTACCACCAGCAGGTGCACCTCCAGTTAATAAAAATGCTGTGTTGTATGTACAAACAGTTGTTTGTGGCAATGTTAAACCGACAGTAGGTAAATCATTGACAACAACAGTATATGTTTTAGTTGATTGTGGACATCCTGTAATATTGATATCATTTGTTACGGTATAAGAACCTGCGCTACTTGCAGAAAGATCAATCACACCATTGTTTGGGTTGATTGAAAGTCCGCTACCTGCTGAAAACACACCAGCATTAGCACCAGATACATAAATTGGAGCTGGGTCAACGTCATTGACACAATAACTCGCTTGGCCATAGCTAAATGTAGCATCTGGAGCTGAAGTTAAAGTAACATTAACAGAATACGCTGCAGGACAAACATCAGGCACTGAATAAGTAATCTCATACGTGCCCTCATTACTTCCAGCAACATCAATCTCTCCACTAGATGCACTTACAAAAATTAAGCCAGCATTGTCAGCTGTAAAAGTTCCACCAGAAGTACTAAACATTGGTGTTTGATTACCTCCTGATGTACAAATTGTATTTGAAGGATAATTAAACGATGCATCTGGTGCTTGAAGAATAGTTACAGTTTGTGTTGCTGTACCTGGACAAGCACCACTTGTTGTGTGTGTAATTGTATATGCTCCTGCTGTACTTGCAGCCAAGTTGATCTCTCCTGTTGTTGCATCAGCAAAAACCAAACCAGATGTAGAAGTATATGTTCCAGTCTCTACTGCAGAAGGTGTAGGGTTAGCAATATTTGAACAGAAACTAGCACCAGAATAGTTAAATGAAGCATCTTGTGGATTATTAACAGTGATGTAGTTGTTCATTGTAATTGTTCTACTTCCAAATCCATTTGTAATAGTTAAAGTTACATCATAAGTTCCAGCAGTGTTATAAGTTACAGTTGGATTAGCAGCTGTACTTGTTGCAGGAGAACCACCAGGGAAAGACCAAGAATAAGATGTTACTCCAGAGCTAATTAATGATGTGTTGGAAAACGTAACGTTTCCACCTTTACAAACACTTGTTTTATTAGAAGATAACGAAGCTTGATTGTAAATTAATTCAACATCATCTACCCATAAGTAATCATCTGCAGCACCACCACCTGGTGTTTGATTTGTTGCAAATGTTATAAGGATATAATTGATTGATGTTGCTTGACCGTCATAGACAAATGGCACAGATTTTCTTACCCATGTGCTATTTGTTTTTGGAAAATTAAGTAAAGCAGTTGCAACACGATGAGGTGCTGCCGCTGTGTTTTCAGGATCACGATAAGCATAGTTGTCGTGCAAAGAAGCAATCATTCTAGCGTTTTGATTGTGTCCATTTGGGTTAAATTTCGCCCAAAACACAATTGAATCAGGAAAATCTGTTATTGCTTCCGAAAAGTTTGCATCACTTGTTACCGTATGGTTGTAGTTATCTGAACTTGATGGGCTAGAAGACCCCATATTCACTCTTCCTACTGTTAAAACACCATTGGCATTGATACCCAATACAGATCTTGAATGCAAACGAACACATTTTGTTCCTGTAGAACCAGGTCGATTGTCAGTTACTTGCGTAATTTGATTTGAGGCAAAAGATGTCATAGAACCGCTGGCAGTTAAAAAACTATTCCAATTGGTAGGTTCAGAACCACCTGTAACATTTTCCCATGATTCAAAACCGGAATTACCGATTTGAGTTTGAGCGTTTAAAGCAATACTCGTTGCTAAGGTTAATGTGGTTAAAATTATTTTTCTCATAAAATTAAATTTATTAATGTTGGCAAATGTAAAGAACTTTAAACCAATATTACAAAATTTTAACATTTTTACTTGTTAACAATTTGATTGTTAGTATGTTTTTTGTTTTTTTGTAAAAACAATTCTAATTAATTCTTTGATTTTCTGCTTTTTTAGTTAGTTTTGACAATCTCAAAATTAACTTTTAATTATGGCAAGTTCTTGGAAAGCAAAAAAATCAATCGCTAGTTTACAACAAGAAGCATCAAGTGGAAACGCTTTAAAACGCTCATTAAGTTCAACATCACTGGTTGCTCTTGGTATTGGAGCAATTATTGGTGCTGGTTTATTTTCTTTAACGGGCATTGCTGCCGCAGAGCATGCGGGTCCAGCGGTTACTCTTTCATTTGTTTTAGCAGCTGTTGGTTGTGGTTTTGCAGGACTTTGTTATGCTGAATTTGCATCAATGATACCTGTTGCAGGGAGTGCTTATACGTATTCTTATGCAACAATGGGAGAGTTTATTGCGTGGTTTATTGGATGGGATTTGGTGTTGGAATACGCGTTGGGAGCAGCAACAGTAGGTGTGAGTTGGTCGATGTATTTGAATAAATTTTTAGAACATTATGGAATGGGATTACCAGAAAATTTTATCAACGGTCCTTTTGAAGGTGGAATTATCAACCTGCCAGCTATATTTATTGTGTCTTTACTTTCGCTTGTCTTAATAAGAGGAACACGTGAATCTGCTATTATAAACAACATCTTGGTTGTGTTGAAAGTTGCAGTGGTGCTTTTGTTTATCGTTTTGGGATGGCAATACATCAATCCAGAAAATCATGTGCCTTTTATCCCAGAACGTGACCCTTCTAAAGGAGATTTTGGTGGAATGCCTGGTATCGCAGCTGGTGCTGCAATGGTGTTTTTTGCATTTATCGGTTTTGATGCGGTTTCAACTGCTGCTCAAGAAGCCAAAAACCCTCAAAAAGGAATGCCTATTGGTATCATTGGTTCACTTGTGATTTGTACGATACTTTATGTGTTGTTTTCATACGTTATGACAGGTTTAGTGCCTTATACTACCTTTGCAGGTGATGCTTCTCCAGCTGCAACAGCTTTTGCAGTAACTCCTTATCCATTTTTAAAACAAGGATTGATTGTTGCTATTTTAGCAGGTTATACATCTGTAATCATGGTGTTGCTTCTTGGACAAAGTCGTGTATTCTACTCTATGAGTAAAGATGGATTGTTACCAAAAGTATTTAGTGATGTACATCCTAAATATGCCACTCCTTGGAAAACAAACTTAATTTTCATGGTGTTTGTTTCGCTTTTTGCTGGATTTGTGCCAGTTAAAGATTTAGGCCACATGGTAAGTATCGGTACGTTGTTAGCATTCTGTTTGGTTTGTATCGGTATTTTGGTAATGCGTAAGAAAATGCCAGATGCACCAAGAGCTTTCAAAACACCTTTGGTACCATTTGTGCCAATTGCAGGTGTAATTGTTTGTGGTTATCTGATGTATGCTCTTCCTTTAGAGAGTTGGTTACGTTTATTGGTTTGGATGTTGATTGGTGTTGTCATCTATTTCTTGTATGGAAATAAACACAGTAAATTAAACAAGCAAAATAAGGAAACACCGAAGGAATAAATTTTGCTCAAAAGCATTTGACTTAAATAAATTTAGAAAGATTCTAAATTAATCCGTTAATTTTTGTAATTTTGCTATTTGTAATAGTTCTAAATTATGAAAGTTGTTATTGCTGATGGTAATTGCTTGATGAGAATTGGTTTAAAAACCACTTTGGCAAGCAAGCCTGTGATTGATATTGTTGGAGAGGCAACATCAGCTAAAGAATTATTAAGTTTTGTCAAAAAAAATGAAGTAGATATTGTGTTGGTTGACTATACGTCCGAACATTTCACAATTGATGTTATACCCAAAGTTCTTCAAGCCAACTCGTCTGTAAATATTGTGGCAATAACTCCAGAACAAAGTGCTCAAACCTTAGTTGATGCGTTAAGATCGGGTGTTCATAGTTACATAAAAAAGAATTGTGACCTAGATGAAATATTGGATGCTGTTATTGAAACGGCAAAAGGTAAAAAGTTCTTCTGTCGCCAGATTCTTGAAACCATTCGCCACTCTTCAATTGATGTAGAAGATATTGATATTGATTGGTGTACTTGTGCTTCTACTTCTTTGTCTGAAAGAGAGGTACAGATTATAAAGATGATTGCTGACGGTATGACCAATGCAGAAATAGCTGAAGAATTGTGTTTGAGCAATCATACTGTAAATACTCATAGAAAAAATATTTTATCTAAATTGGGAGTTAAAAACACAGCTGGAATTGTGATGTATGCTGTTAAAATGAACATCGTTTCACCCAATAAGTTTCTCTTTGCTAGCGAATAATTTTTGCTGAATAACTATTTTTTAAAGTTTTTTTGCATTATTCCTATCAATTCCTTGATGAATATTTCTATTTTCGCAAGATTATTAATTTATTGTACGTAATTGACGACATTTACTAATTTAAAAATATGAACTACAGAAAACTTAATGTTTTAACAGGTTGGCTGGTTTTTTTAATCGCAACGGTTGTTTATTTGTCCACAATTGAATCAACGGTGAGTTTGTGGGATTGTGGTGAATACATCATGGCAGCATTTAAATTGGAAGTTGGTCACCCCCCAGGTGCTCCGCTATTCATGTTACTGGGTCGCCTCTTTACATTTTTTGTTGGAGATTTGACAAATGTGGCTGTTTGGATTAATAGGATGTCAGCCCTTTCTAGCTCTTTCACCATTTTATTTATGTTTTGGTCCATCACACTTTTGGTGAAAAAGATGGTCTTGGAACGTAAAAACGAATTATCAACTGGTGATATCATTGCTATCATGGGTAGTGGTATTGTTGGTTCTTTGGCTTATACTTTTTCTGATACATTTTGGTTTTCTGCCGTTGAAGGTGAGGTTTATGCGATGTCGTCATTGTTTACAGCAATTGTTTTTTGGGCAATTCTAAAATGGGACGAAGAAATGGCTTTACTTCAAGGTGGAAAATTATCCATTGAAGTAGCACCAAATAGATGGTTGTTGTTTATCTTGTTTATGATTGGACTTGCTATTGGGGTTCACTTATTGGGTATTTTATTGGTACCTGCTATTGGATATGTTATTTATTTCAGACTTTGGAAAGAAGTGAAACCTAAGACATTTATTTTAGTAGGTATCCTTTCTGTTGTTGTACTTGGTGTGATTCAAGAAGGTGTTATCCCTGGAACAATCTCTTTAGCATCATTTTTTGAGTTAAAATTTAGAAATAGTATTGGTTTGCCATTTAATACAGGAACAATTTTCTTCTTTGCGCTTTTATTTGGTGGATTGATATATGGAATTCGCTATGCTCGAAAGAACGGAAAGACTGTTTTATACAATAGCTTATTTGCATTAGCGTTCTTATTCATTGGTTATGGTTCATTTGCGGTGATTGTCATTCGTTCAAATGCAGATACTCCGATGGATCAAAACAATCCAGAAAACTTGGTTAATCTTCGCTCGTACTTAAAGCGTGACCAATATGGTGCTGCACCACTATTAACAGGACCTTATTGGAATTCCAAAGAAGCTGGTGGTCGATTTGATTCAGATGGCGGATGGGATCCTTATGCAGATCGTTCTGAATGGAAAGATAGAGATGCTATTTATCAAAGAAGATTTATTGCTAAAAAGAACGACCAAGATTTAAAAACCTTCTTAAACAAAGAAGATGCTGAAAAATTTGCAAAAGAAAATGGCGCAGAAGTAAAAGAACTGTTTTATGAAATCAATCAAGATTCTCGTTTAAAATCAGAACCTGTTTACTCTCAATCCACTATTTTTCCTCGTATGTATAGCCCAGATGAGCCTCGAAAGGTAGATGGCTATAAATATTGGTCGGGTTACGATGCTTCCAGACGTGATGGAGAAATGGGTAAAGATAATTTACCGTTGCCAACATTTGGTGAAAACTTGAGATATTTCTTCAGTTACCAAGTGAATTGGATGTATTTCCGCTATTTTATGTGGAACTTTGCAGGTCGCCAAAACGATATTCAAGGCGATGGCGGTCAAATGGCTGGAAACTGGAAATCGGGTATTAATTTTGTAGATGCTCCTCGATTAGGTGATCAATCGATGGCACCATATTACACAACAAATAACAAAGGAAATAATAGTTTATTCTTTATTCCTTTGATTATGGGATTGATTGGATTGATTTTTCACGCTTATCGTTCTCCAAAGGATGCATTTGTTGTGTTTATGGGCTTCTTGTTGACGGGTGTTGCCATTCTTGTTTATCTGAATCAAAAAGTTTACGAACCAAGAGAGCGTGACTATGCTTATGCCGGTTCGTTTTATTTCTTTGCTATTTGGATAGGGTTTGGTGTATATGCACTGTATCATGCCTTTACTTCATTCAAGAAAGAACACTTTAAAAAGGCTGGTATCATTGCATTGGTTGGATTAGTCGTATTCTTTATCTTTGACTTGGGAGGAGAAGCTGCAAATCCGAACACAAAAGCATGGTTGGTAATTTCACTTGTTGCATTGTTCCTTTTAGGTATAATGAATGCCATTGGAAAAATCTTGAAAAACGAAAGCGCTGGTGCAATTTTGGCAACAATATTAGGTTTAACTGCTCCAATCATCATGGGTGCTCAAGAATGGGATGACCATGATAGAAGCGGAAAAACAACAGCTCATGATGTGGCGTATAACTACATGAGTTCGGTGTCTCCAAATGGTATTATTTTCACCAATGGAGATAACGATACATTCCCATTGTGGTACATTCAAGAAGTTGAAGGTTTTCGCTCTGATGTGCGTGTTTGTAATTTATCTTTGATGCAAACGGATTGGTACACCGAGCAAATGATGAGAAAAAGCTATGAGTCTGATCCATTGCCAATTAAATTTACACGTGATCAAATTTTGATGTACACTGGAGGTACCGATCAAATTCAATTTGTTTCCTTGATGGACTTGTATTTCTCCAATACCGCTTCGCAAGAAACGCTAAAACGCATAATAGAAATGCGATTGAAGAATAATAAAGACGCGGCAATTAATGCGGTAAACGGATTTATTTCTTCTATGTCGATGGTTATCGGAAGTTTAGAAGTTTCCCAACCTGCGGCAATGCAACGTGTCAATCAATTGAAAGGTTTTATTGCTCAACCTGTTAAAACGGATGATTTGGTGAACGATATTCACAACCGTTACACTGCAATGCGTGAAATTTTTGGTGCATTGCAAAACAGAACGATTACAGCCAACGAAACAGCTATTCAAGGTGTGCAAAGTGGATTGCAACAGTTGGATAAAGGTTGGGAATCGATGGATTTACTTGATGTTATGAACTTTGTACGAGATGACTCTAATATGTTGACTACGCAAGGTAGCAGTATTCGTTTCTTCCCTACCAATAGTTTTACATTGGTTGTAAACAAAGAGAATGTGTTAAAATCAGGTGTTATTCCATCAACAACGGATAAGTCAAAAATTATGGATCGTGTTAACTTTAGAATTGATTCTAGAGCAATTACTCGTGAAGAAATAATGATGATGGATATTCTTGCTAATAATGAATGGAAAAGAGGTATTTATTTTTCTAGCCCTTATGGTAGTAAACTTTCCAAAGCTTTGTTGAATGCTGGTGCGTTGAAACAAACTGGATCAACGTATGAAGTGAATCCTATCAAACAAGATCATCCAATTGATGTGGAAGAAATGTATGAAAGTTTGATGACTAAACAGCATTTTGGCGATATGAGAAACCCTAAAGTGTTGACAGATTACTATGCACGTCGTCACGTAATTCAATACAGAAGTCAGTTTGCTTCTTTGGTGAAGTATTATTTGAATAGAAATGAGAATGTTAAACGAGCTCAATCTTATCCAGAAGAATATTTACAAATGTTGAGCAATCAACCAGGAAATGAAGATGCAAAAGAGATGTTGAATTTGCATAAAAATGGCGAACAAATTATTGCAGAAAACAACAAACACATAAGTGCTTTATTGAACCGTTGTCAAGAAGTGATGCCAATTGAGATTGTATTGGATGCCGGTGAACCAAATCCAGTAAGCTCATTCAAATACCAAGGTTCTGATTACCCAAGATATTCTGACGGAATTGTTGTTGATTTTGTACAGTTCTATTACGATGCTGGTGACAAGCAACAAGCTGAAAAATTAGGTGCTGAATTGGAAAAACAATACAGACAGGCTATTGAGTACTTCTTTAATAGTCCTGCTCACATTGTGCTTTCCACATTTAATCAAGCACATTTGTTTAGTTCATTAGATGCTTATTTCCAATTGTATGCAGCTTCTAATGCTGTAAGTGGAAATCCTTCTGGTGAATTAGCAAAACAAACGAAAAAATATGTGGATGAATTGCTTAAATCCAAATTTGCAACGATGTATAAAAACATTGAATCGGATATTGCTGATGCAGGTGATGGTGTGAAAAGTAGAAGAGCAGTTGATTTGTTGTCGTTGAAAGATTACATTGAGGCATTAACTGATAATTTTGGATTGGGAGCTGGCGAAGCAATCTCTATAAATCCAGCAGATGTTGATTTTAATCAATTGATTGAAGAGCAGAATAAAAAAGACTCTGTTGTTCAACCATAAATAAAAAATTAAATGTTTAGATCCCCCACTGTTCTTAGAAGGATATTTCCTTTGAGGATTTGGGGGATTTCTGTATCCGATCAATCTCTTTTTCTTACGTTTGATGACGGACCCAACCCAGAAATTACACCTTGGGTGCTTGAATTTTTAGAAAGAGAGGGAATAAAAGCCACTTTTTTCTGTGTAGGAGAAAATGTTCAAAAACACCCCGAAATTTACCAGCAAATTCTTTCTTTTGGACATCGAGTTGGAAATCACACAATGAAGCATTTAAACGGCATGAAAACACCAAAAAATGACTATTTAGCGTCCATTTCAGAAACCGAGCAATACATACAATCCAATTTATTTCGTCCGCCTTATGGAAGGTTGCGAAAAACAATGGATGCAACATTGCGTCAACGTTTTCAAATTGTCATGTGGTCATGGTTGTCAAAAGACTATGACAATACTATTGAAATTAGTAAAATCATCAAGGCTTCAAACCGTATCAAAGCTGGAGATATTCTTGTTTTTCACGACAACGTCAAGACAAAAGACCGTTTAAAAGAACTTTTACCCCCAATCATCAAAAATTTGAAAGAAAAAGGGTTTGCTTTTCGGTTGATAGAGTAATTTATTTACTTTTTTCTCTCAACAATTGCTACATCGATTAAAATTTGCATCAAATAGCCTTGATTGTCCATGTGTTTTTCAAATTGAACTTGCAATTCTTTTCCAATGGCTTTTTGGCCTTCACTTCTTAAAAATTTGAGCGTAGCATCTTCTTTTTGTATGGAAAGTGCAGAAGTAAAACCATCGTTTTCAACGTTTTCTCCAACGATTAAAAAGTGATAAGGCCCGCTATCTACAAAGCCTTGAAAAGTTGTCTTAAATTGTCCTTGTTGTTTTAATACATTAAACGCTTCTTCGGAACTATGAGAAACAGGATCAATCTTTCTAAATTCCTCATTGGCAATGTATTCCTCAAAGTCGGAAATACGTTCTTTTGATTGTTTTACTTTTCCGTCAGGTGAATAGAATGTAATTTCTTCTGAGAAATAAGCAGTATTTCCTTTTAATTTTTCACTGAGTTTTTTGGAGGCAAACAACACATCGTTTTGGTAATAGAAAGATGTTCTGGAATTTAATTTTGTTTTCCCATCCAGTTTTTCTTCTTCTACCTTTGCAATGTGCTCTTCATCGTATAAATGAGCTACCACACTGATGTTTGTCCCATCTTCTTTTGAATACTCTAAACTTTCAACTCGATTGAAAGTTTCTAATTTTTGATCAATATCTTCAATTAAGCCATCTTCGGAACTTGCGGCTATTGATGGCGCTTTTTGTTCCTCAGAATCTGTCAGTTCTGCATTTTTATTACCACACGAAAAAGTAATGAATGAAAGCAAGATTAATACAATTAAATTTTTCATATTCTTAGCTGATTTAAGTTCAAAGATAATTAAAAAACGAAAAGGTAGCATACTTTATTGTACACTACCTTTTGTGGAGATTTATAAATATTAAATAGACTAATTTCTTAGTATTTTTCCAAACTTAACTAGACTTTGTAAACGCTCTAGTGTTTTTGGTTCAGCACAAAGCTCTAAGAACGCTTTTCTTTCCAAATCTAAGAGGTACTGCTCTGATACAACGGTGTTTTCAGATAAGTCACCTCCACAAAGTACAAATCCTAATTTTTCTGAAATTAATTTATCGTGTTCTGAAATGTAATTTCCAGAAGTCATAGAGTTGGCACCAACATAAACGATACCCAATCCCTCTTGACCAATGACGGTAATGTTTTTTTCTCTTTTTGGTGCGATGTATCCTTTGTTAGCCATTTCTAAAGCAGCTTGTTTTGCTCTGGTTAATTGATGACTTCTACTAACAACTACTTCATCTATTCCTTCACGCAAATAACCCAATTCAAATGCTTCGTAAGCAGATGTGGCTACTTTTGCTTGACCAATTGTTAAGAAGCGATCTCTAAAACGATTGATTTTGATATCGCCTTGCTTCATATCGTCAGAAAAACGTTTTGCAAACTCTTTAGAGCCTCCACCACCAGGTATTAAACCGACACCAAACTCTACCAATCCCATGTATAGCTCAGCGTGAGCAACAACTTTGTCAGAGTGCATAGATAATTCGCAACCACCACCAAGCGCCATGTTGTGTGGAGCAACAACTACTGGAATATTTGAGTAGCGAACACGCATCATGGTGTCTTGAAAGGCTTTGATCGCAAAATTCAACTCATCGTAATCTTGCTCTGCTGCCATCATGAATATCAAGCCAACATTTGCACCAGCTGAAAAGTTTTGACCATTATTTGAAATAACCAATCCTTTGTAATTTGCTTCAGTAATGTCAATAGCTTTATTAATTCCCTCGATGACACCACCTCCAATAGTGTTCATTTTAGTGTGGAACTCTAAATTTAAAATTCCGTCACCTAAATCAACAAGTGTTACATCAGAATTGCCCCAAACTTTTTTCTCTGCTCTCAATGTTTCCAAGTCAACCAGATTTTCTGTTCCTGGGATCACCTTATAGGATTTACTTACGATGTCGTAATAGAATTTATTACCACCTTCAGATTTGTAAAAAGAAGTGATACCTGCTGCTTTCATATCGGCAACCCATTGAGCTGCGTTTTTGTTGTTGGCTGCAATTAATTTTAACCCTTGATCGATACCGATTAAATCCCAAGTTTCAAAAGGTCCCAATTCCCAGCCAAAACCAGCTTTGATAGCATCGTCAATTTTGTACAAATCGTCGGCAATTTCTGGGATTCTGTTGCTTACATAAGCAAATAAGCCACCGAACAATTGGTTAAACAACTTGCCAGCAGCATCTTGTCCCATAAACAACATTTTAGTGCGTTGTTTTAAGTCCTCGATAGGTTTCACCATATCAAGTGTTGGGAATTTTACTTTCTCTTGAGATCTGTATTCCAATGTATTTAAATCCAACACTAAAATTTCGCTACTACCATCGTCCTTTTTGACTTTTTTATAGAAACCTTGTCCAGCTTTTGAACCAATCCATCCATTTTCTACCATTTTTGTGATGTATGTTGGTAGTTCAAACAATGCTTTTTCTTCATCGTTCGGACAATTGTCTTTTAAACCGTTAGCAACGTGAACAAGTGTGTCTAAACCAACAACGTCACACGTTCTAAAAGTCGCAGATTTTGGACGCCCCATTACTGGACCGGTTAACTTATCTACTTGTTCTACAGTTAGGCCAGCCTCTTGAATAACATGGAACAACGCCATGATTGAGTAAACACCCACTCTATTAGCAATAAACGCAGGCGTATCTTTACACAATACTGTTTTCTTACCAAGGAAACGACTACCAAAATCCATTAAGAAATCAACAACTTCTTGATTGGTTTCTTTTGTTGGTATTATTTCCAATAATTGCAAATATCTTGGCGGGTTAAAGAAGTGTGTTCCAAGGAAATGAGCCTTGAAATCATCGCTTCTACCATCGAGCATCAAATGGATTGGAATTCCAGAAGTATTCGAAGAAATGATGGTTCCTTGTTTGCGGAATTGCTCCACTTTTTCAAATACTTGCTTTTTAATATCCAAGCGTTCAATAACGACTTCAATTACCCAATCACAAGTGGCAATTTCTTTCAAATCATCATCGAAATTTCCAGTTTTGATACGTTGTGCAAATGATTGTAAATAGATTGGAGATGGATTTGATTTCAATGTAGATTGAAGAGCTTCATTCACAATTCTATTTCTAACAGTCTTATCTTCCAAGGTTAAACCTTTTGCTTTTTCTAAATCATTTAATTCTCTTGGAACAATGTCCAACAAAACAACTTCACAGCCAATATTTGCAAAATGACAAGCTATTCTTGAGCCCATCACCCCAGAACCAAGTATGGCAACTTTTCTAATTATTCTGCTCATTATCTTTAATTATTTAATTTTTACTTCGTTTAATTCACTATCTATTATTTCATCTATCTTTTGAATGGCTTCAAAAAAGACTTTCAATTTTGATGGAGCAATGTTTTCCACTACTTTATTATTAAAGTCAATTAAGAAGTTGCGGACTTCCCTTCGTCTATCAACACCAGTATCAGTTAAAAAAATCAATACTTTTCTTTTATCGTTTCCCTCTCCTTTTCTTCTTATTAAGCCTTTGTCTTCCATTGTTTTTAAGGTTCGAGATAGGGAGGTCGCTTTCATTCCCATTCTTGGACCCAATTGCGTACTTGGAGTACCTTCTTTGTCAATGTTCATCAAAATAAATCCAATAGACATGGTCATTCCATGTTCGATTGCTTTTTGGTTGTACATTCTCGATAATTTAAACCAAGCAGAACGGATAGAAGAATCTATTATTAATTGAAGATTGTCTGACATTGAAATGTTATTTACAATGCTAAAATTAATAAAATATTTTATGCGAGCATAATATTTTTAGAAAAATTATGAGTTCAGAACACTCAAAATCCAATTTTGTGTACTATCGAATGGCTCTTGCATTAAACAAAACATAACCAAAACTTAATTGGAACGCATAAGGCTGTGTTTGTTTTGGAAAGTAATTAAATGTTGCACGAAGTGGCCCAATAGGTGAATGGTAAATAATTGAAGCAGAAGCAACAAATGATTCACCTTTAAAAGGCTTGGCATATCCAAATGTACCATCATCGTTCCGAATAATTGATCGAAATGGTTGGTAGTAATAACCATCAGCACGAATATCTACAACTTTTCGTATTGTAAAAACCAAATTTAGTCCAGCACCTACGTATTGTGGACTCCTAAATTCAGGCATAAAATACGTAGCCATATCTGGTAGAGGTGTATAAGCCGTCATTGCCAATACTGAAGCTGTATAATTAGAGAATAACGATTGCGAATTAAATACGGCATTTCCATGTATTCCTAAGTGAAAAAACTTCATACTAACGGGAAATGATTGAAATTCTGCAGCAATATTAATCCACGAGTGGTATTTGTAATTATCAAAAAACAATGGAGCAGTTGTTCCAGAACGAGAGTGTTCACGACCATATACATACCTTATCTTTAAGGCAGCAAAATGGCCAGAAGTGGCAAATTGCTTACGATTTAATGTGTTTTGCACCAATTCCCAGCTACCTGTAGCCCCTTGAAACTGCGTAAAATCAGTGGTGTCTGCATTGGTAAAATTTTGGTCTTGATAATACCGGTCTTCCAATAAAAAATACCGACCTTCTAATGTGCTCTTGATGGAGTTCCAAATGGGCTGTTTAAAATCCAACCCTGTAAACATCTCGTTTTGCACCAAAAATGATGGTCGCTCCGGAGCAAAGAACGTAGCAAAACTTCTAAAATAATCAAACTTGTTTAAGATGAAATACCCTGAAATGTTTACGGGATAGGTAGATGGGATATCCATTCCTAATTCCGTTTTCACTGAGGTATAAAATTTTCCAAAATAGGTATTGGCATAAACATTGGCAGCAACTTTACCTATGTGACTATAGGAAACACCGATAAAACCAGTGTTTACAGCTCGTGTAGAAAAATGCCCACCTACTTCAAAATTAAAATCCTTTGCTTTGTTTATCGTTAAATCTAAGTTGTAGGTGCTGTCATTATTTAATGTGAGGGTGGGAAACATGAAACCAATTTGAGGTGTTGCTCGCAAACGAAAATACCTTCTTTCAAATGTTTTTGAATTAACGATTTCATTTTTACGTCTAATCATTGAGTTTTTTGCAAAGCTAAGGGGTTTGTTTTTTCTAAAATTTGTTGAAACGCTTCTAATCTGAATAGGTAGAATTCGATTTCTAAATACATCCCTTCGCTGTTGCACTTCCTCTTTGGATATTCTTCTATCAATTTGACTAAGAATTGAATCAACATAAGGCAATGCTTGTCGATAACCTTCATCAATGATTTCTGCTGCATCCTTAAAATCAAATGTCGTGGCATTAATTTTGGGTTCAAACATGATGCCATGATCGCATGGAATAGTAAAGTTGGAGTAATAAACCAACATATTTGTTAGCTGGCTTACAATGTTGTTCTTTTTAGGTTTGGGTGCGTTGTACGAGACATTACTTCCAATTATATAGTCTGGATTAAAATCGTTGTACATCACATCGGCAGGGAAGTTGTTGTATAAGCCACCATCAAATAAGAGGATTTTATCAATCTCAATAGCTTCAAAGTAAAAAGGATAGGTCATGGATGCCCGAACTGCTTGATTGAGTTTTCCCGAACTAAATACAACCGATTTTTTATTAGCAATGTCAGAAGCTACACAACGATATGGGATAAACAAATTATTAAAATCTTCTCCTGCAATTGCTCCAGCAGGTGCATAAAGTTTAGTGAGTGTATAGTCCACATAAGCAGAAGAACGATAGTGGGTTGGAATTGATGTTAAAATAGTGCTGTCAATTGCAATTCCAAATTTAAACATGGAAGCATTGTCATCAGGCTCTCGAAACGTAAAACGTTGATGTGACTCAATTTGACCAGTTGCCATTTTTAAAAAAGCTTCTGATTTTGCAAATTCTTCTATTTCTTCAGGGCTATATCCTGCTGCATACATTCCTCCAACCAATGCACCAGCAGACGTTCCAGTAATGTAATCAATTGGTACACCTTTTTCTTCAAGTGCTTTTAATAAACCAATATGTGCCAATCCAGTAGCGCCACCACCACTCAAAACAATGCCTATTTTCTCTTGTCCAAACATAAAAAATGAATGGAAAAACACAACAATTGCAAAAAGATAATGGTTTATTGCTCTCAATTTGTTTCTTTTGTACAAATTTAATACAAATTTAAATTAAAAAGCTGTGAAAAAGTATAGCCAACCTTCAAAATCAGATGATAACTTATTAATTACCATAAAAACATTGTATGGATTAGAGGATGTTTTAAAGGAAGAGCTAGAGGAGTTGGGTTTTTTTAATATTAAGTTATTAAACCGTGCGGTTCAGTTGGAAGCAACATGGAAAGATGTTTATTTTCTTAATTTACACCTACGCTGTGCACTTGCTATCTTAGTTGAGATTGCATTTTTTAGAATTAGAGACGAGCAAGATTTATACAAACAAGCTAAAAAAATTGATTGGACGCAGTTTTTTAGTGAAGATAAAACATTTGCAGTGAAAGGTGTTGTCATGTCGCACGTATTTAGACACACTAAATTCCCTTTATTGTTGTTGAAAGATGCTATTGTTGACGTATTTCGTGATAAAACAGGTAAGCGCCCTGATGTGAATCTTAAAAAACCTCAGGTTTTGATAGATGTTCACATCAATGAAGATAAAGTTACGGTGTCACTTAATTCCAGTGGTTCACCATTGTATCAACGTGGATATAGAGACGATGCTGGAGAAGCTCCATTGAATGAAGTGTTGGCTGCTGGTATGATTCGCTTAGCAAAATGGGATAAACAAACGCCTTTTATTGACCCTTTTTGTGGTTCTGGAACTATCTTAATAGAAGCTGCTCTGTATGCAACAGGAGTTCCATCAATGATTGAACGTCAACATTATGCATTTAAGAATTTCTCCAACTTTGATGCTAATGTTTGGGAAAAAATGTACCAAGATGCTGTTGATTTATCTAAATCTATCAAAAAATTGCCAGTTGAGATTTTAGGTTCAGATATCAGTGCTGAAATGATGCTGAAAGCGAAGCGTAATTTGAGAAGATTGAGTATTGGTCGTTTTGTTGATGTTAAAACTTGTTCTTTTGAAGAACATAAAAATTTACCTTTTGAAAAAGGAATCATGGTGACCAATCCGCCTTATGGTGAACGAATCGGTGAAGATATTCCTGAATTGTATTCAAAAATTGGTGATTGGATGAAAACAGAATTACAAGGTTTTGATTGTTGGATTATTTCTTCAAATGAAGGAGCAATGAAAACGGTTGGTTTACGCCCTAATGCAAAGATAAAATTGTTTAATGGTAGCTTGGAATGTAGTTTTCGTAAATACAGTATTTATGCAGGCTCCAAACGAGATCAATAGTTGAATAAAGAAGAATAGTATGCGCATTTTAATTGTGACTACGTCCACCGGCTGGGGAGGCTTAGAGATGAATGTTATCAAGTTGGCAAAAGAATTGCAATTAAAGGGAATTGAATTGCATGTTGTTTGTCAGCAAGGTACTTCATTTTCCGAGAAAATTCACAACCAATTTGAACACATTGTCCAATTAAAAAATGTCAAAAAGTATTTTGATTTTAAAAACGCTTCTATTCTTGCAAATTATTGTAAGTCAAAACAAATTTCGGTTGCTTTTACCGCCTATCGACCAGATTTGGATTTGTTAGCTTGGACAAAACGTAAAGTAAACAACTTCAAAATTATTCACCAGCAACAGATGCAAATAGGTATTCCCAAAAAAGGTTTTTTTCAGCGTTTGCGTTTTAAAGCTGTTGATAGTTGGTTAACCCCACTTGAATGGTTAAAAAATGAAGTTATTGAAAAAACGATTATTCATCCGTCAATAATTCGTATTGTTCCGTTGGGTGTACGTATTGCTCCATTCTTAGAACAGTTACCAGATAGAAAAAAAGCTCAATCATTTTTTGGTTTTCAATCCGATGCTTTTGTAATAGGAGTTTTAGGACGTATTGATGAAAAGAAAGGACAGTTATTTTTGTTAAAAGTATTGCAAAAGTTAGTTGCAAAAGGCGAAGACATTGTTTTGTTAATTGTCGGAAACCCTACAATTGATGATCCAAAAGGTATTCAATACTATGAAAAAATGAAGCAATTCATTACCGATAATCAGTTGGAAGATTGTGTAAAATTTGCTCCTTCAACCAATGAAATTATGCACTTCTATTCAGCTATCGACTTGTTTGTAATGTCGAGCGAAGGTGAAACTTTTGGAATGGTGACTGTTGAAGCTATGTTTTCTAAAACACCAGTTATTGGAACAAATACGAGTGGAACACCTGAGGTTCTTGGTCATGGAAGTCGTGGAGTTTTGTATCAATTTAACAACGAACAATCGTTTATTGACGCTTATACTACCTTGCGAAAAAAATTGACTTCAAAAGAAATAGATTTAGATGTAATTCAGCAAGAAGCGATGAATTTGTATTCATTGGATAGAGAAGTAAGTGGAGTGTTGAAAGCAATTGATGAGGTAAAATAAAAAAAACCTGCCCCTCAAAGAGAAACAGGTTCTTTATATAATCAACAAAAATTATTTTGCAGCGTTGTATCTTCTTGTAACTTCATCCCAATTGATGATATTGAAGAAAGCTGAAATATAATCTGGACGACGGTTTTGGTAATTCAAATAATAGGCGTGTTCCCAAACGTCAATTCCTAAGATTGGTGTGGCAGAAGAGCCCTCGATGATTGGATTGTCTTGATTTGGACTAGAAGTAACGGTTAATTTACCTCCGTCAACATTTAACCAAGCCCAACCAGATCCAAAACGTGTAGCAGCAGCTTTAGAGAATGCATCTTTGAAAGCATCAAAAGAACCAAATGATTGATTGATTGCTTCAGCTAATACTCCTGTTGGTTGTCCACCTCCATTTGGAGATAAAACAGTCCAAAACAAGTTATGGTTGTAAAAACCACCTCCGTTGTTTCTTACTGCTGGTTTATCAGCGCTTGCTTTTAAGATTTCTTCGATTGTTTTTCCTTCTAACTCAGTACCTGCAACGGCATTGTTTAAGTTTGTTGTATAACCTTGGTGGTGCTTTGTATGGTGAATTTCCATAGTTCTTGCATCAAAATGAGGTTCCAATGCATCGTATGCATAAGGTAGATTTGGTAGTTCAAATGACATAATTATTATTTTTAATGATTAAACTTTTTATTTCTACCTCAAAATTAATGATAATGTACTAATTTTACAAAACAAATAACAAAAGATTAACGTAGGCTAAGTTTATAAAGGCAATTTTTTAACTTCTTCTTCCCAATAATCATTGAGAAGGTGGTTTAAACGCTTGGAGATGTTGTTGAAATAACGTTTTGTGCGGTAGCCACTTACCCAAGTTATGCCCGAAATAGCATTTGTCAGTAGTATTTCGTCTGCGATGAGTAAATTTTGTGGCGTGATATTTGATTCATAAACACGAATACCGTTGCGTAATGCCAAATTAATGATTTGCATACGCATTGTGCCAGCCAGGCAACCTTCTTCCAAGCCAGGAGTGTAAAGAATATTGTTTGAAACAACGAATAGATTGCTACTCGAACTTTCCAAGATACCTCCATTTTCATTGGTAATCAATAAGTCGTCAAGTTGTTTTTCTTGGGCTTTGATACTAGCAAGAATGTATAGCAAACAATTTTTTGTTTTGAAGTTGGCAATCGTATTTTTTTGCTTCTTCAAATCGGTATAAATATCGACTTCAAGTCCCTTTGAGTTTAAGGAAAAATTGTTGGAATCGAGTGGTTTGACCTCAATAAAAAATTGACTATCATTTGTTTCTGGTTTAAATTTACCACCAGGCATTCTGTCGAGTGACAAGCGGCAATATCCACCCATTGTTATGTTTGATTTTTTACACAATTCACGAATACGTATTGCAAAAAAATCAATGGTATAGTAGGAGGGAACCCTCATTCTAATTGCTTTAGCACCTTCGAGCAAACGTTTGATGTGATTTTCCAGATTAATTGGCACACCATGCATGATACGGATACTTTCAAATACACCATCACCATATAAATAGGCGCGACTTCCAGCATGAATGCTAAATTCCTCAGCGGACAAAATTATATCGTTGTTATTGACGTAAAGCATTAAAAAATCAATTCCAAAAATCGTTTTCCGACTTCAATATTAGTAAATAAAACGAATAAAACACCAAAAATAGCACCACCTAAATGGGCATCATGCGCAATTCCTGTTCCTCCACGCTTATCCATGTATATTTCATAAGCGATATACAACGGTCCAAAAATATATGCTGGAATCCCTATTGGAATAAACATAATGTTTAATTTCATTGTTGGATTCCATAGTATAGCAGCAAAAATTACTGCCGATACAGCGCCCGAGGCTCCTAAAGAACAATAATTGGGGTTATTCTTATTGCGAATATACGGAATTATTGTGGCAAACAACCCTCCAGCAAAATATAAAAGCCCAAACATGATTTGCCCAATGATATAACCATATTCCTGCATCCACCCATCTTGAATAACAATTAATTCACCGCTACCGCCGATATATGTGCCTCCTTGTGCGTCTAACATAAAACTCCCCAAGAAATACAAGGAAAGCATGTTGAAGATTAAATGGCCAAAATCGGCATGAATAAAAATGTGAGAAAAAAAACGGTAGTATTCTTTTGTTTCCTGAATATGAGAAGGAATAAATAAAAAGCGATAAAGCTTTTCTTGGTTCTTAAATGCAGAAATTGAAATAATTGAAGTTATTGCTATAATAACTGTTAATACAGTAAAATCCATTAATCGTATGCTTTAAATGATTGTTGACTAATTTCTATTAATTTTTCATATTCTTCTGGTGTTAAATCAGAATGGAAGAATTGTATTGGGTTTAATTTTCGACCATTTAATTCAACTTCATAATGCAAATGAGAGCCTGTGCTCTTACCAGTATTTCCAACAAGTGCGATTAAATTCCCTCGTTTCACTTTGTCGCCTTTTTTCACTTTAAAAGCACTCAAATGTGCATAGCGGGTTTTATAACCAAAACCGTGATTAATAACAATGCTCTTTCCATATCCCCACACATTTTTTTCAACTACTTCTACAACGCCATCGCCTGTAGCGTAAACATCTGTACCAGTATCGGCAGAAAAATCAACGCCCTCATGCACTTTTGATGTTTTATATATTGGGTCAATTCGTGCTCCAAACCCAGAAGACAAACGCTTTAGTTCTTTGTTGTTTATTGGTTGGATAGCAGGAATACTCATTAATAGTTTTTCTTTGTCTTTTGCTATTGTTTGAAGTTCTCTAAGTGATAAACTTTGACCAAGGATGCGTTGTTGTAGATAATTGATTTTTTCGGAAGTTTCTTGTATTAATTTACCATAAGACAAATTGTCTAAATCTTTGAATTTATCAGAACTACCTTTCCCCATCATGCGGTATTCTTCAGGAAAATCGTCTGCATATAGAGCAACACGATACAAGTCTTTGTCTCGTTGCTCCAAGGCATCTAATGCATCGTGAATCGTACTCATTTCATCATTTAATTCACTATAACGCATATTCAAAGCATCTAATTCATTTTGCAATCTCGTTTCTTTTGGTGTTGCAATTGTTCGAGTGAAAAAAAACGACAAAATAATGGCTAATAATATACTTGAAGATGCATAAAGTAGCCACTTGAATATACGCTTCAATAAGCTGTCTTCTACTGCTTCATAGGATAATTTATCTGGGTTAAAACGATATTTTTGCTTTGCCATCACTCAAAAATAATGATTTTAATTGATAGTAACATGTAAAAATGATGAATTGATTGTATCTTTACGTCGTGATTCTAGTAACAGGAGGAACCGGATTAGTGGGAAGTCATGTTCTTTATGAGCTTCTGAAAACAGAAAGAAAAGTTCGTGCAATATACCGTGATGCTGAAAAAATCAATCAAGTGAAGCTGCTTTTTGATTATTATTCCAATGATGAAAATCATCGTTTTGATAGCATTGAATGGGTAAAGGCGGATATTTTAGACTTGGTGAGTTTGGAAGATGCATTTCAAGGTGTAGAACAAGTATATCATTGTGCTGCATTGGTATCTTTTAGTAGAAAAGACTTTAAATCGCTTATTCAAATTAACAGAAAAGGAACGGCAAATGTTGTCAATTTTGCGTTAAAATATGCCGTTAAGAAGTTTGGATACATTAGTTCAACTGCTGCTATTGGTGGGGTTGAGGGTAAATGTGTAACAGAAGATGTCAAATGGCAAATGACAGATACCACTAGCGGATATGCAATAAGCAAATACAATGCAGAACGAGAAGTGTGGAGAGGTTGCGAAGAAGGCATGGACGTTGTTATTATCAATCCATCTATCATATTTGGCGCTGGAAAATTGGATGAAAGTTCATTGACAATTTTTAAGACCGTAAAAAATGGTTTAAAAGTTTATTCACTAGGGAGTAATGCTTTTGTGGATGCAAGGGATGTTGCCCATTGTTTCTCTCGCCTGATGGACGGTGACACTAAAAACGAGCGATTTTTACTAATTGGTCATAATTTGAAGTTCAAAGATTCCATTGCAACCATTGCAAATGCTTTTCAATTAAAACCACCAATGATTTGTCCGCCAAAATGGATTGCTCTTCTAATGGGGCGTGTAAATGAATTATTGTACCGCTTGTTCAACATCAAACCGACAATTACCATAGATAGTGCCAGATCTGCTTATTCCAACATGGTTTACTCCAATGAAAAAATAATCAACACACTCAACGTTTCTTTTTACCCTTTTGAAGAAACAGTAAAAAATGTGGTTGATTTTGATAAAAAGAATCGTTAGAAATCCTATTATCAAGAACACATTTATCTGTTACTTTCTATAACTATCTTCTGTATAAGTCATAACGGGTCTAAAACCTACTAATGGACTTGCTCCGTTCACGTATTTGTAGCTTTCATTACGAACATCGTGACCTCCGCTAAACCAATCTCCACCAACAACCATGTCTTGCTCTTGAACCATTTCAGAAACATTGCCATTCAAATTGTACAAACCATAAACATTCGGGTAATACGATTTTACACTTGCCATCATGTTCTGTACAGAAGGTTTTAAGACTGATTTTAAAATTTCCAACTCACCCGTTTCTGTATTTCTTGTCACCAATGCTTGATTTAGTTGTAAAAAATTACACAAATAGTCTCCCTTTGCATTATTCAGATATGGTCCAGTCCAAGCATAAGGATGGTATTCACTGTTAGCTGTTGCTAAAAGAAATTCTGCACGCAACGGTAAACGAAAATGGATGTTTTTATTTCCTGTGTTTTTTTGCCAAACCATTGACAACCAATCGCAGTATTTCTCGGCTTGCTCTCTTGTTATATTAACCACTGGAAAATCACGATAGGCTGAATGGTATGAATAAACATTTGATAATGGCAATAAATCCTTGTCCAATTCAGTCCACTTGGTTGTATCAGGAAAAGCTACATTATAAGCATCTAACTGATTGTTATTTTTCAACCAACTGAGGTATTCTTTGTAATCAAAATTACTTACTTCTGTTTTCCGCATAAAGAAAGATTGACAAGCAACTGTTTGTCCATCAATTACTGTTGTACCTCCAGGAATGAAAGAATAACCATCTTTCATCATTTTTTTAAGCGTTTTTAAATCGGTAACCGGATTTTTTGGTTGTTTAAAGGAAAACAAGACAAAAATGGAGCAAAAAAAAACAAAGCAAAACTTCAAAATTCTCATTCTAACTAATTTTAGTAAAATAACGAAAAAAATTAGTTATGTTACAGGATTAATTATCAATCTGATAACTAAATGTTTAAAGATTTTAATTTTTTTCTATCCATTAAATCCTAAAAAAAGTGAATGTAAATGCAACTATTATACTTATTTTTAAGTCTTATTAATAATACAGTCTTTAATTAGAATTAGAAAAATATGAAAAAAGTAGCAATAATATCATTTGCTACTCTACTGCTTAGTTTAACAATCAATGCTCAATTAGTTGTAAACCCATATAATAATGGAGCTGGGAACAATGGCGCAGGTTCTAACTTGCAACAATTTGTTCAGACAAATTTAATTGGATCGGGGATAACAATCTCCAATGTCACATTCGTTGGTGCAAATCGACAAATGGGAAGTTTTAATATTCAAGTAGTTTGACTGATTTCTGGAATGGAAAAGTTAAGAATTCTGATGCTGCGGAAGGCGTGTATTACATTGACTACAAAGCAACTGGTTTTAATGGAGATGTATTAGAAGGACATTCGTTTTTCCACTTGGAACGATAAACATACAACCTGAATAGTAATTTTTACTCCATCTATTAAAGTTTTCTTTTTTGAATACTGAATTTGGAGTAAATTTTATTAATTTCGTTGTATGGCAAAACTGAAATCAGCTTATTTCTGTCAAAATTGTGGCTACGAAGCTCCTAAATGGTTGGGAAAGTGTCCATCGTGCAATGAATGGAACACTTTTGTTGAAGAGATGATTGAAAAAAATCTCCCAGGCAATATTGTTGCTTTTTCAAAATCTGGAAAAACATCAAAACCAACAGCAATTTTGGAAATTCAAGGTGTTGAACAAGAACGTTATCAGTTGGCCGATAAAGAATTAAACAGAGTTCTTGGAAATGGTTTAGTTTTGGGGTCGTTGGTGTTATTTGGTGGAGAACCAGGTATTGGAAAATCAACATTGATGTTGCAATTGGCAATAGCAAATACATCGTTACCTGTACTCTATGTTTCTGGAGAGGAAAGTGAGCAACAAATAAAAATGCGTGCCGAGCGTATTGGGGTAAAAAATTCCAATTGCTTTATTCTTTCCGAAACCAACATTCAAAACATCTTTAAACAAGCGGAAGAAATTCAACCCAAATTATTGGTTATTGACTCCATTCAAACATTATACAGTTCAGATATTGAAAGTTCACCGGGTAGTATTTCGCAAGTTAGAGAATGTACTGCTCAATTGTTGCGCTACGCAAAAACAACCAACATTCCCGTATTTTTAATTGGTCACATCACCAAAGAAGGCTCGTTGGCTGGTCCAAAAGTATTGGAACACATGGTGGATACCGTTTTGCAATTTGAAGGAGACAGAAACCACGTTTACCGCCTGTTGCGTTCTGTAAAAAATCGTTTTGGTAGTACCAATGAATTGGGTATCTACGAAATGGTTGGATCTGGCTTGCGACAAGTAGAAAATCCTTCAGAAATATTGATTACCAATTCTGACAGTTCCTTGAGTGGAATCTCAATTGGTGCTACATTGGAAGGCTTGCGACCAATGTTAATCGAAGTACAAGCTTTGGTGAGTACGGCAGCTTATGGTACGCCTCAACGATCTTCCACAGGTTTTGATAGCAAACGGTTAAACATGTTGTTGGCTGTGATGGAAAAACGCTGCGGATTTAAACTCGGAGCAAAAGATGTCTTTCTTAACATTGCTGGTGGCATCAAAGTAGATGACCCTGCGTTGGATTTGGCTGTAGTAGCTTCTGTTTTATCGTCCAATGCCGATATAGCGATTAATAAAAGTATTTGTTTATCTGCTGAAGTTGGACTTTCTGGAGAAGTGCGACCAGTGAACCGTATCGATCAACGTATTTACGAAGCCGAGAAACTAGGCTTCGAAAAAATCATCATTTCCAAATACAACAAAGGCATTCATCAAAAAGATTTTAAGATCGAATTGGTGCAATGTGGAAAGTTGGATGAAGTAGTTCGGGCGTTGTTTGCGTAAAAAATAAGAGAGGTCATCTCTTTCGGACAACTTCACTAATAAACAACCTTAATTCGATAGATTATTTCTTCGGTAAATTTACAAATGTTGCTTGAATGGAGGCAATTGAACCACCAGTTATTGAAATGGTAAAGTTACCACTCAATTTATTGTTACTAAATGCTGTAATGGCGATATTACTTGTTCCAGAATTTGAATAAGTAGTTCCTCCTTTGATATATGTAAACCCATACGAAGAATTTAATGTTTTTGTTCCAACAGAAGTATTGTCTTGATTGTCCCAATTAATTTCAAACATGTTACTATTTCCGCCTTTATAAGCTCTGATTCCTGTACCCCAACTTCCTGTTGTCCAAAAAGCACTGTCAGCTACAATTTCAGACCCACCATCTTCTTTCCATCTAAAACCATCTTGAGCGATTGGTGCATACTGACAACTTCCATCATCTTTTTTAGCTTCAACATTAAAATTTGTTGCTGTGTTGTCTGTGCAACCTTCTTTTTTACATGAGTTGAAAGAGATTAACCCAACAATTGCTACTACTACTATTTTTTTCATCTGTTTAAGTTTTATTGCAACAAAAATAATGATTGGAAACAAACTGTAAAATACGTAATTGTTCCTATATTCATACAAAAAGCTGCTCCAATGATGAAGCAGCTTTTCAACTATTCATCAAGATTACTTTCTTTTAATCACTTTTAACGCTGCTGCAACAACATCTGGAGTATCAATGTGGTATTTTGCCATCAATTCATCTGGAGTACCAGATTCGCCAAATGTATCGTTTACTGCAACGTATTCTTGTGGTGTTGGAGCTGTTCTTGCCAATAATTGTGCTATCGAATCACCCAACCCACCGTGGTACATGTGCTCTTCGGCTGTAACGACACATTTTGTCTTCGCAATTGATTTCAATACAGCTTCTTCATCCAATGGTTTGATGGTATGCATATTGATTACTTCTGCTGAAATACCTTGTTTTTCCAATTCTTTAGCAGCCTCAATTGATTTCCAAACCAAGTGACCACAAGCGATGATCGTTACATCCGTCCCCTCAATAATGGTATCTGCTTTACCGATAACAAAATTGGCATCTTCTCTAACGAAAATTGGCACACTTGGGCGGCCAAAACGCAAGTAAACAGGTCCATTGTGCTTTGTACATGCAATCGTTGCTTGTTTTGTTTGGTTGAAATCAGCAGGAACGATAACCGTCATGTGAGGCAACATTTTCATCATACCGATATCTTCCAAAATTTGGTGTGTTGCTCCATCCTCACCCAATGTTAAACCAGCATGAGAAGCAGCAATTTTTACATTTTTATTGGAATAAGCAACCGATTGACGAATTTGATCATAAACACGACCAGTTGAGAAATTGGCAAATGTACCCGTAAACGGAATTTTACCACCAATGGTCATACCGGCAGCAATACTAATCATGTTTGCTTCTGCAATACCAACTTGAAAAAAGCGTTCTGGAAACTCTTTTTGAAAGGCGTCCATTTTTAACGAACCGGTTAAGTCAGCACACAATGCCAGCACATCTGGGTTTGTTCTACCTAATTCTAACAATCCCTCTCCAAAACCAGAACGGGTATCCTTTTTTCCAAAAACTTCTATTTCAATCATTGTTTAAAAATTTAATGAGGTTATTTTATTTGAATAAATTCTAAATTCTTTTTCTACCGTGTACATCGTACTTTTAATCTTTTTAAAACGATACACCACTTTGTAATTTCCGGGTTGTAAATTATAATTACCTTGAGTTGGCTTATCATCTAAGTTACAAACCCACGTATAAGTGCCATCACCATTTACCGTAAACACTTGCCCGGTTATAGCACTCGATGCTTTGTAGCTAAATTGACCAGGTGCCACAATATCTACCTTTGTTACACTACTTTGCGTCACATCAATAGTCATATATGTTCTTGGCAACGTTAAGATCTCCAAATCGTATTTTCCAACGATGTATTTATCAACCTCATCCACTTGTTGTACGTTTAACGTCGAAGGATTTCCATTTTCCATCACGCGAGTTGGAATAACGTATTGACGATTGCCATGAATGACACGCGTTTGAATGTATCCTTGCGGTGCATCAACAATGATTGTATTGTGAACATTGCGTTTCAATTTTATGTTTTTCAACACTCGATTGGGTAATGTGTTGACAATCATATCGTATTCAATTGCAGGATCCAGCACCAATGTATCGGGCAATCCTGCACTATTTAACGTATGTGTAAAGGTGTATTTCAACTCTTTTGTGCCAGCCTTATAAATAAACAGTGTTACATCAGTTTCCTTAGGTTGTTTGGCTGTATTGTTCAAATTAATCTGAACAGTTGTGTTAACCAATGCTTTACTAACGATGTTTTGCAATACTTTTTCAAAACTTTCAGGCGTTTCAGCATCTGCATACTCACCGATACAGCGAAATTTTTCTAAGTAAGACAAATCCATTCCGACACCAATCACAAAAGGTTTCACGTTTACCCCTTTTTCGTGTAGTTTTCTGGCAATTACACACGGATCATTGTCACAAGCTTCCAAACCATCGGTAATCAAAATAATGACGTTTCTGGATTTATTATCCGGGAAATCTTCGGCAGCAGCTTCCAATGAACGTGCAATAGGCGTTGTTCCCTTTGCTTGAATGGTTTTTATCCTATTTTTAATGCTTTCGTGATTATTTTTCCCAAAAGGTATTTCTAATTTTGTATCACTACAATCTTGATATGTTGCGGTAACCTCCGATTGATGTCCATACACACGTAAAGCAATTTCTAAATTTTCAACACCTTCTAAATCTGTAACCGATTTAGACAATATGCGTTTTGCAGCAGCAAATCGTGTTTCTTTGGCATCCCATAAATTATTCATGCTATTGGAAGCATCCAAAATAAAAAGAATGCGCGTTAGTTGCTCTTGTCCGTATGCAATCGTACTAATAAAAATAACTACTATTAAGAAAAATCTTTTCATCGTTTAATAATCTCCGATGGTCTCTTCTAATTGATTCAACGCTTTTTCCAATTGCTCAGCATTTGGTGCCGAACCATGCCATTTGTGAGTACCCATCATGTAGTCAACGCCTTGACCCATTTCTGTCTTCATCAAAATAACAATCGGCTTACCTTGACCTGTTTTTGCCTTCGCTTCTGCAAGGGTTTTTCGCATATCATCAAAGTTGTGACCATCCATTTCTAAAACTACCCATCCAAAAGCTTGCCATTTTTCTTTCAAATTGCCTAAACTGATTACATCGTCGCAATCTCCATCGATTTGGCGACCGTTGTAATCAACCGTTGCAATCAAATTATCTACCTTGTGAGCCGCTGCATACATCGCTGCTTCCCAGATTTGTCCTTCTTGCAATTCACCATCACCGTGAAGCGTGTAAACCAAACAATTATCTCCGTTTAATTTTTTCACTTGCGCTGTACCAATCGCATTTGAAAGCCCTTGTCCCAAAGAACCAGATGCCATACGAATACCTTCCAATCCTTTTTCTGGGGTTGGGTGACCTTGTAAACGCGATGAAAGCTTACGAAAAGTGTTTAATTCCGGTACAGGAAAATATCCTCTTCTTGACAAAACGCTATACCAAACCGGGCTTATGTGTCCGTTTGAAAGGAAGAAAATATCCTCATTTTTACCATCCATGGTAAAGTTTTTTGGATCTTGTTTCATTACTTCAAAATACATTAAAGTAAAGAAATCGGCGCAACCCAAAGAACCTCCTGGATGGCCAGAGCTAACGGCAGCAACCATTCTAACAATATCTCTTCTAACTTGCGATGCAATTCTTTTTAATTCGGCGTTTTCCATTTTTTGTATAATTTATTACAAAATTAGGCAATATTCTATTTTTAAAGGTAATTTTTTTTTCGAGTTATCAAAGATTATTAACATAAAAAACAAGGGTGACTAATAGATAGCCACCCTTGTTTTGAACACTACTTTATTTATTTCTGTTTCTAAAATACAGCTTTTAACTTCATTTCTTGCCCGTTTCTAACAATGATTAACTCACGTTCATCACCAGCCTGAAGTTTTGACAAACATTCCATGTATCCATACACATCTTTAATTTTGCAATCACCAATACCGATTAATACATCACCAGATTTTACACCTGCTTTATCTGCCACTTTACCATCAACAACACCATCAATGTGCAATCCGTCACCATAATCGGCATAATCCGGCATGATTCCCAATGTCACCTTGTATTGTGGTGCTCTTTTACCAGCATCTACTTTGGTTTTGGTAAATGTTAATTGATCTTTTTCTGCCAATTGATTTGCAACTCTAAATACATACGAAGTAATCATTCTCAACCCGTAGTAATTGATTTTTTCTTCGTCATCGCTTGGTTTGTGGTAATCCATGTGTGTTCCTGTAAAGAAAAACAACACTGGAATATCTTTTAAGTAGAATGACGTATGATCTGACGGACCAACACCAGAAGAGTCTATTGTAATGTTAAATCCTGCAGGTTTTGTTTTATCAATAATTGGAGCAAAATCAGGACTTGTTCCAAAACCACCAACAACCAATGATTTTTCGTGATTCAAGCGTCCAATCATGTCCATATTGATCATTGCTGACACATTTGGATACTTACTTTTTATCGATTCTGCCAAGTGTTTTGAACCGATCAAACCATCTTCTTCTCCAGAGAAAAATGCAAAAATGTAATTCACTTTTTCTTTGGTTTTGTTTTGAGAATAGATTCTTGCCAACTCCAATAGAGCTGTTGTTCCAGAAGCATTGTCATCAGCTCCGTTGTGGATTTGACCTTCTGAATTAACTTGTGTAGAATGGTGGTGCTCATTTCTTCCAAGGTGATCGTAGTGTGCTCCTATAACAATCGTGTTTTTAGCACCATTATCCAATACACCAACAACGTTTGTACCATGCCAATCTTTTACACTTGTGCTATCGTGTGGGTTTAAACGAACTTTATAATTGAACTTTTGCAAATAGCTGTTTCCCTCATAAGGTTTTAAACCATATTTTTTCAATTCTTGTGCAAGATAGTTAGCAGCTTTTTCTTCACCTTTTGAACCTGTCAAGCGACCTTCTAATTCATCTGAAGCCAAATAAGACAAATGTTTTTTCAATTGACCATCTTGAACCACTTCAGCAGCATCTGTTTCTACCCAATCAGCAATGTAAACATTGGTTTCTTTTGGATTTTCTGGTATTCTGTTGCTCGCAAAAACAATCTTCTTTCCATCTGGAGAGAACATTGGAAATGCATTGAAGTTGCTTTCAAATGTAATTTGACGAAGATTTGTACCATCCACATCAATCATAAACAATTGAAAGTCATATCCATGTGTTGAATGGTGGTTAGAAGAGAAAATAATGCTTTTGTCAGAAGGATGGAAATAAGGTGACCAGTTGGCTTTACCCAAATTGGTAACTTGTTTCAAATCAGTACCATCTACATTTACGGTATAGATTTCCATGTTTGTAGGAGCAACCAATCCTTGGCTCAACAAATCTTTGTATTCTTTGATTTCCTCTTCAGTTTTTGGACGAGATGAGCGGAATACTAATTTTTTACTATCGTGTGAGAAGAAAGCACCACCGTCATAACCCAAACCAAAGGTGACTTGTTTCACATTGGAACCATCCACATTCATGGTGTAAATTTCCAAATCACCACTTCTCATACTTGTAAACGCAATTTTCTTACCATCTGGAGACAATACAGCTTCTGCGTCGTAACCTGGTGTGTTGGTCAATTGTTTTACAATTTTACCATTCAAATCGGCAACATAAATATCAAATTCTGGAAAAATCGGCCATAAATACTTACCATCTTTAGATTTTGGTGGAGCTGGGCACGAATGATTTCCTTCGTGGGTAGAAGCATACAAAATATGTTTTCCATCAGGCATAAAGAAAGAACAAGTTGTGCGCCCCAAACCAGTTGATATTAACTTCATATCTTTGAAAGAGGGGTTTTCAATGCTCAAATCCAATTCATAAATTTGATCACATTCCACACCTTCTTTCGGGTTTGTCACCTGCATGGTTAGCTTTTTCCCATCTGGACTAAAATAAGCCTCTGCATTATCACCTCCAAAGGTTAACTGCTTTAGATTTTTAAAATTTCTTTCTTGTGCGCTAACTTGATTTCCAATTAACGATAGAAACAAGATTCCAACTAACGTTTTGTTCATTTTCTTTTGATTTAATTCAATTTTGGTGCAAAAGTAGAGCCTACATTTGATTGAAAAGTCATGGTTTTGTCATAATGAGGGAAATAATCATTTTACACCATTATTTATAGTTATTCTTTATAATTTTTTTAAAAAATGGGGAAAGAAAAGATAAAACCATTGTTTGATGATTTGTAACTTTTTATTTAATATTGCACATGAATAGGCGAAACATTTTATCCCTTTAGAACGAAAATATTGGCTAAAGGGAAGTTTTGACTGAATATATAAAAGAGTTATGGGCAAGCTAAGACAAAAAAAGACACCTCGAACTATAATTAAACGGTTTCAAGAACCTCCTTAATTTTATTTTGCAAAACTGACGGCAAGTGAAGTCGAGCAATCACTTTAAAAAACAGGGTGTTTCTGAAAAACCAAACGAGTAGGCAACTTTAATAAAGAAAAAATGGGATTAACGGACAAATCATTAAGCTTTTCATTACCATATAAAAAAGAAACTGTTCAAGAAGCGGTTAATTCAACTATAAATCAAATGAAAGGGTTTAAAATTAAATCTTCTAATAAACTTACTGGAGTAATTTCTATTCAAACAGGTGTGTCAGCTACTTCTTGGGGTGAAAACATTACCCTATCTTTAGATGAAATAAGCGATAATAAAACTCAAATTACAGTTACATCTTCCTCAAAAACGGGAATACTTGCAGGTGGTGCATTTACCCCAAAAAATCAAGCAAATATTGATTTAATTGTTAATAATATTGGAGCCTACTTGGAAGGTAAATCCATAAAGTCAAAATCGGGTTCTGAAAAATCAGCTTTAGTAACAGTGTTATTAATTATTTTTCTTGGATATTTCGGAGTTCATCGTTTTTATCTCGGAAAAACAAAAACAGGAGTTTTGTATTTATTCACTCTTGGTCTTTTAGGTTTAGGAGTTATTATAGACTTTTTTAGATTGATAATCGGAAACTTAACTGATAAAAATGGAAACCCTGTGATTAACTGGTAGTTATTTTATTGATAATAGGTATGTCTAAAAAAAACAAAACAACTAATAAAGTAAAGAATATTTTATACTTTGTAATATTTCCATTGTTGTTAGGGACTGTCATATATGTTTCTACAAGAACAAATAACATCTATTTCCTAAAAGCACTTAATTTGGAAAACAGCAAGATAAGTTTGCCAAACTGGATTATGTTTAATCTTCCTGATGGGCTTTGGGCTTTTTCATTTTCATCTTTAATTGCAATAATTTGGCAAAATTCAATAAGAAAAGAATATATGTTCTGGCTGATTTTTAGCTGTATTGTTTCAATTATAATTGAAATATCTTACGGAACTTTTGACCTTTTAGATTTAATTTTTATCTTAATAGGTTTTCTAATTCCATTTATTTATTTTAAACATTTATATTTACTAACAAAAATTCAAAATTTATGAAAAAAAATGTATTATCTGCAATCGCAGTTTCAACAATGCTATTTATAGCTTTTGCATCAGGTAGTTCTGATGAGTCGTCTGTATCATCGGACAATAATTCAACAACTTCTGAAGAAGTTAAAAATGAATCTAAATCCAATTGGTCATATAGCGAAAGCACAGACGAAATGGATGGAACAACAAGAAAAGTTGCTTCTACTACTTCTACCAACTCCATTAAATTTGACTTTCCTTATGGTAATTCTGATTTTTCTTTAAATATTAGGAATTGGAATGGTGAAACTGATGTTTTTTTAACCTGTTCAAAATGTCAATTTATAGCAGGAGTTATGGGAGAAAAAACATATCGCATAAAATTTGATGATGAAACCCCAATAGATGTTACGGCAAGTTTTTCTTCATCTGGCTCAGCCGATGTTGTGTTTTTAGGCAATGAAAAGAAACTAATTTCTAAATTAAAAACAGCTGAGAAATTAATTATTGAACCTGAATTTTATGATGTGGGTAGGAAAACTGTAAGATTTGATGTAAAAGGGCTTGAATGGGAATAGGGCTTTGAAATAGCCTGCCCATAACAAGCAGTTTGGCAAAAGAGCGGGTTTAGTGCAAGGTTGAACACTTGTGCATTTAATCCGCAAAACCATTTTTCATTTGCTCCTTTTTGTAATTTAGCAAAAGAAAAAATGGTTTTGCTAACGTTGGTGTAAAATTGAAAGTTCCGTCTTTCTAATCCGCTCCTTCGCCAAGCTGCAAAACCGTTACATGCAAGCGTAAACAAACACTCCATCCATAAACTAAAGACAATAATTAAGACTACCCATTTCAAAATGCTAATTATAGTATGTGGTATATTATGAATACTAAAGTTAGCTTTGTGCAGACTTTGGTTAGCAATGATTTCAGAACATGACATTTTAAATATTTTTGGTGAAAACGTTAGAAAATTTAGACGTTTACTTAATCTATCGCAAGAGGATTTAGCTGACCGAGCAGATTTGCATAGAACTTACATCGGTATGATTGAACGTGCCGAAAAAAATATTACGCTTGTCAATATTCAAAAAATCGCTAATGCTTTAGAAGTCAATATTGAAGATTTACTAAAAATTAGCAATGATGAACATAAGCGTTAAAGAACTTAATGAACTTTTCAAAAAAACAGGTATTGAAATTCTTGAACTGAGAGAAGATTTAAAATCTTCTGAAAAGTATGTAGATGTTAAAATTACTCAAGACAATGGTTTTGAGTGGATTGGTTCGATTCCATATTTTTATCGTAGAACAGGACTTTTCATTGAAACACCGAAAGATTTATTTACTCATTTAACAAAAATCAAGACTTTTTTTACAAAAGAAAATATTGCAAAATTTCAAAAGGAAGAAAAGAAATTTTGGCAGGAGAATATGAAAGGAAGCGATGTTACAATTCATTTCTTCAACGAACTTGTAAAAATGAAATGGACTTCTAGTTTTCCACAAAACGATAATCCACAACGAAGAATACAAGATATTAAAGAAAAAGGATACACTATTGCTTCAAGAAGAAACGGAAGAAAAGCTGAAAGGCTTTTATTACCAATTCCAAGAGGAGCAGAAACAGGATATGAAGTTTTTTCGTCAGCTTTCAGAAAGAAAGCTTTGAAAACGCTTAACGAAATAAATATTTACGAGTTAAGTTCAGCAAATAAACACGGTTTATTGCCCGACCACAAGTTCCCTGAAATTAGATGGGATGAAGAAACCCGAGCAGAAAATCCTGATGAAATGCCAGAAGCAGAAATTAAGCAAAAATTTCAATTATTAGATAACCAAAGAAACCAACAAAAACGAGAGGTTTGTAGAAAATGTTTTCAGACAGGAGAAAGGGGAAAACTGTTTGGATTAAACTATTTCTATCAAGGAACTGATAAATGGGACGCTCAAATTCCAAAAATTGGTAAAGAAGCAGAAAAAGGTTGTATCGGTTGCGGGTGGTACGATATACAAGCGTGGAGAGAAAGTTTAAATAAGTTAGTTATTAAAAAAACAAAATAAAACTTGCATACTATTATTAGCATTTGTATCTTTGTTGCAAAGTTGTAAGATATGGAAAGAGAAGTAACCTTTGGTAGTGTGTGTTCAGGCATTGAAGCTGCACAGCTTGCTTTTAATCCTTTTGGATTAAAACAAGTGTGGAGTTCTGAAATTGCAGAATTTCCATGTAAAGTGTTAGCACATCATTTTCCCTATGTACCTAATGTAGGCGACATGACAAATATTCCGCAACTAATTTTAGACAAAAAGCATATTGCACCCGATTTGTTTTGCGGAGGAACACCTTGTCAAGCCTTTTCATTAGCAGGATGGAAAAATGGCTTAGCAGACGAAAGAGGGCAATTAACAATGACATTTATTGAGATTGCAAACGCAATTGATACAATAAGAGCCAAGGAGAACAAAAAACCTGCTATTGTGCTTTGGGAAAATGTTGAGGGAGTATTAAACGACAAAACAAATGCGTTCGGGAATTTTTTAGCTGGACTTGCAGGATATGATACAGAACTCATTGTAAATAAATGGTCAAAATCAGGCGTGATTTTTGGAAAAACAAGGAATGTTGCTTGGCGTGTTATTGATGCTAAACATTTTGGGTTACCACAACAACGTAAGCGTTTGTATGTACTTGCTGGGGGAACAGATTTTAGACCTGACCAAATTCTATTTGAATTTGACGATAAAAATATATCAACCAAATTTAAACTTCAAAACTCGAAAAAAACAAACGATTTTGGCAATCTATTTGCCGAGTTTGAAACAATTGAAACTGATGAGGAACAAACTCTTTTTAAAGGAAAGGAAAAGTTTGAATTTTTTAGAAAATATACAGATTGCCTTTATTCAGCATATGGCACAAAGTGGAATGGTAATGCTGCCGCATACAACGGTTCATTATATGTTGCACAAAATGACCGAATAAGGAGATTTACGCCATTAGAGTGTGAAAGACTTATGGGTTTCCCTGATAATTATACTTTAATTAATGGCAATAGCGACACCAATCGTTATCAAGCAGTTGGAAATTCTTGGGCTGTACCTGTTGTAAAATGGCTTGGAGAAAGAATTTCTAAATATTTTGAATTTGGACATTCTCAAATAATTGAATGGCAAAAAAGTGTAAGACAAGGAAAAGATAACAAAAACAAAAACTTATATTTACTCGGAGATGTTCATCAGATAGAAACGGGCAAATTCCTAAATGCATCTTTAATTCCAAATAATCCGCTTGAGGGTAATATATCAGACATTGTGCAAGATGAAGATGTGCCTGAAAAATTTTATTTAAGCCCACAAGCTTGTAAAGGAATTTTAAGACGTAAAAATGAAAGAAACATTAAAATGAACTCTGAATTAGAAAGATTAATGACAATAATAAGTGAAGAATTAAATTATCAAAACGCCAGCATGTAACAAACAAATTGGCAATAGAGCCGGTGAAGTGCTTCTATTGAGCTTTTGTGCAAGGTTGAAGAGTAGTAATTCTATTCAATATTTGTGCTAAAAGTCGGCTCCATCGCCAATTTTCAACACGTTATCGGCAAGTATTTTCCAAGACACACCCGAATGAAAATCCAAATTTTTAAATATAAAAACCCTCACCCAACTATTCACGAAATACGATTAGTTAAGTCGGACAGTGAAGCAGACATCTTGACTCACTTTGTTCCACCTCTTGGGAATCCGGAATTATTGTTTTATATAGACAATGAGTATCAAATAAAAAATGCCCTTTGCAAAAAAGGACTAATAAAAGGACAATACACCATTGCTCAAAAAATAGATTTTAACCCCAACTATCATTTTCTTTCTGTTTCACTTCACCCTTATGGATTAAAACAATTATTCAATGTTGATGCCAGCGAATTTATAAATACCGTTGTAGATATTGAGAGCCACCCAATGACAACTTTCTTGTTATCGCTATTTCAAGGTAAAAAAGAAATAGACATTCCATTTATTGAACTACTTTCAAAAGAAATCAGTTCATTTTCTTTATACCCCATATCATCCATAACGAAAGATTATCTTCAAGCAATTAAAGAACAGAAAGACTTGTCTCATTCTGTTAAAGAACTTATTAAAGATAAGGGTATTGGTTTGCGGACGCTACAAAGAGCATTCAAAAATGAAACAGGATTGACACCTAAAGAATATCTGAGCATCATAAGAATGAATAGAATTGAACTGCGTTTGAAAGATAAGCCCAACGTGTTTGAATTGATTTCAGATTTTGATTTTACTGACCAATCTCATTTTATCAGAGAAGTGAAACATTGGCGGAATTATTCACCCAACGAACTGATAAAGAAAAAATTATTACTCTCCGACCAACTTCCTCATCCCGACTTAATCCATCTTTGATTTTGTCGCTTTTTTACAATAATCTCTTCAATAGACAGTTTACTTTTACCCATTCAATTGATTATTCATCAACAAACAATAAAATGAGAGCAAAATTTTTATCCACATTATTAGTCGGGACATTGTGCCAAATCGGGCTTGCTCAAAACTTTGATAAAACAAAGTTGGATAACTATTTCAATACACTTGAAACAAATAACAAGTTTATGGGAAGTGTTGCCGTTTCAAAAGACGGTGCAATTATTTACTCAAAGACCGTTGGATTTTCAGACATTGAAAACCATGTAAAAGCGAACGATACTACTAAATACAGAATAGGCTCAATTACCAAAACTTTTACAGCAGTATTGGTGCTAAAAGCTATGGAAGAAAATAAAATCAAACTGAATGAAAAACTTTCTAAGTATTATCCAACCATTAAAAATGCAGACAAAATTACCATTGAAGATTTGCTTTATCACAGAAGCGGTATTCACAGTTTTACCGATGATGAAGATTATGAAAGTTGGAGTACACAATCCAAAAGCAAGGATGAATTAGTAAGCATTATCAGCAAAGGAGAAAGTGAGTTTGAACCGGGAAGCAAATTTGCTTACAGCAACCCAAATTTTATTTTGTTATCCTTTATTCTTCAGGATATTTACGGAAAATCGTATGCTGATTTATTGCAGGAAAAAATAATAAAGCCGATAGGATTAAGCAATACCTATTTTGGTAATAAAATTGAAACAAAAAAGAACGAATGTTATTCCTATTCTTATACTAAAAACTGGAGTAAAGAAAGAGAAACAAATACTTCTATTCCAATGGGAGCCGGAGGAATAGTCTCCACATCAACCGATCTAACTAAGTTTTCCGAGGCACTTTTTTCAGGAAAAATTATATCTGAAAAAAGCCTTGAAATGATGACGACCTTAAAAGATAATTTTGGTATGGGAATTTTTCCATTGCCATTTTATGAAACCAAAGGCTGGGGCCATACAGGAGCAATAGATGGGTTTAGTTCTATGTTAGTCTATTTTCCTGAAAGTAAAGTTTCGTTTGCTTTAACCTCTAATGGAGTCAATTATAACAACAATACAATTTCTATTGCTGTTTTAAGTGCTGTGTTTGATAAGCCTTACGATATTCCTGATTTCAAAACATACAATGTTACGTCAGAGGAATTAGATAAATATTTAGGAACTTACTCAACAAATGATTTGCCTCTGAAATTGACCATTACCAAAGAAGGGACAACATTAATTGCACAGGCAACCGGGCAACAACAACTACCTCTTGAAGCAAGAGGGAAAAACGTATTTGCCTTTGATAGGGCAGGAATTGTTTTAGAGTTTAATCCCGAAAAGAAAACGGCTGTTCTCAAACAAGGCGGAGGGAAGTTTACGTTTACGAAAGAAAACAAATAAAATCATACAAACATTGCAAAATTTGATTTTGTCGCTTTTTTACAATGAAACGATGCAAAATGAAGCGACATTTGCAACAGAAAATAATTTGAAATGAAGAGAATTCACGCACTTGAATGGGAAGATTTACGATGGTTTCCTGCAAGTTGGAGAGATTTTGGAACAGATTACTTAAAATTTGTTGCAACGAAGTTTAAAATCTACCAACCAATCTTACCTTTAATGCAAAAAGGCTTAGACAAAAGTTTTCAAAAACATTGGGTAGATTTGGCATCTGGTGGTGGTAGTGGTTTGATTTGCCTTGCAAAAGAATTAAAGAAAGATAATCCCAACTTGCAAATAACACTCACCGATTTTTACCCTAACATCAAAGCATTTGAACAACTTCAGGGAGAAGTTCCCAACATTTTTTCTTTTGAAAAGTTATCCGTAGATGCAGCTAATCCACCTCTACATTTACAAGGAAAAATGCAAACAATTTTTGGAGCATTCCACCATTTTCGTCCCCAAAAAGCCAAACAAATTTTGCAAAATGCTGTAAATTCAAATTCTACTATCGCCATATTTGAGCCAGTAGGTAGAAACTTTGGAAGTTGGTTTTCTATGCTTTTTGTTCCACTGAATGTCTTAATTTTCGCTTTATTTATACGCCCTGTTCGGTGGAATGTACTACCTTTTATTTACCTCATTCCGTTAGTACCGCTTTATATTTTATGGGATGGAATAGCTTCTATTATAAGAACTTATTCTGAGGCGGAATTACGAGAAATGGTTGCTTCATTAGAAAACAGCGATACTTATGAATGGGAAATTGGTAAAACGTCAGGGAAAATGCCGATTTATTATCTGTTGGGTTATAAAAAATAATTTGCAATGAATTGGAAAGTAGGAATTGACAAGGTAACGGAAGATGCCAAGTTGCTTTTTATTCATTTAGCCGCATCCGAATTAAATTGGAAACCCAATCCGAATACGTGGAGTATTGCTCAAAATTTAGAACATCTAATTGTTGTCAATGAAACCTATTTCCCAATTTTGGATGCTTTAAAAGCAGGTACTTACAAAACGCCTTTTATGGCTAAGTTTGGCTTTATTGTCTCATTTTCTGGAAAGACAGTTTTAAAAGCTGTTAAACCTGAAAGGAAGAAAAAAATGAAAACATTTCCCATTTGGGAACCAAGCAATAGTAATGTTCAAACGGACATTCTTCTGCGTTTTGAAAAACATCAAAACGAATTAAAGCGAAGAATAACAGATGCAGAAATATTTATTAATAAAGGTTGCGTTATTTCTTCGCCAGCAAATAAAAACATTGTGTATAAATTAGAAACTGCATTTGACATTATTGTTTCTCACGAACAAAGACACTTAGTACAAGCTTCTGAAATTTTAGATCACCTAAAAAATACTAGCCGATAACAAGCGGTTTGAACGCAAGGCGGTTAAATCGCTTCGATTGAACATTTTCGGTAAGAAAAAAGTATTATCTTCGTATCAACATTTGTCGGTAAAATCCGCCCTGCGTCAAGCCGCAAACCGTTACCAGCAATAAACAATGAAGATAATTCTAACAACTATTTTTTTAATCATCACATTTTTTGGCTTAACTCAAAAAACTGAATATCTCTATTCTATTAAATTTTTAAAATGTTGTGGAGAACCGACTCATTATGATCCGACTTGGGAATTGGTAGGATTAAATGGTCAGATATATATCCCCATAAACAATAAATTATTGGTTCCAATCAATGGGCAATATGAGTTGGTTTGTAGTTATTTCGATGACCAACCTATTCCAATTCAGATTGATAATACGAATCAAACAGACACCATTTATCTCAAATGCTTAGATATTGAATATTCCGATTTGGTTGAAGCTAAAAACCATAAAGAAACTGACCCAATTTACATTACTTGTATGGGAAAAATTGAGTCAACATATAGGGAATTTTTTCCTAATGGTAAACTCAAACTTATAGGAAACTTTCATCATGGTATTCTCATAGATTCTTTAGTTGAATATTATTATTCGGGTTATATTAAGTCAAAAGTTTTAAAGAATAAAACAACCTATGAGCATTGGTACTATTACCCCAGCGGAAAACTAAAGAAAAGATACAGATATGATTTAAAAAAGAGAAATCGATATCAATTATTCGAATATGACGAACTTGGGAAGATTATAACCGAAATAGATTATTCAAAAAAATACTCCTTCCGTTACTACGATACAGGTACAATTAAGACAACAACTCCTGAAAGAAAGTATGAGCAACATTTTATTGTAAATGATACTCTTATATATCTCTGTAAAAATGGAATTGAAACAACTTTTTATTCAAATGGGAATAAACGATTGGTGTTTTCATGTAAACCTTTGTCTTGGTGGAATCGATTTCGTAGCTCAAAAAAAACTACACGTAAAGAATACAAGTTGCAATATTTTGAGGAGGACAGTGCAGATATCAAAATTCAAGAAATCAGATTTTGGTTAGAAGATGAAATATCTATTTATAATGGTAAGCTAAGTAAATTAGACGTTGCCGATGCATTTTCAATCTCGTTTTACAAAAACAATAAACTTTGGATAACAATATACCCAATCGTTTATGAAAAAGAAAATATTAAGGAAATTGTTCTTTATGAACTTTATGATTTTTCAAAAGAGCAGGTTCTTTATCAAAAACTTAAGCCAAACGAAATGGAAGATTATTTAAACGATAGAAAACTAAAAATAAAATGCTGGTAACATGTGGTTCAGAGAAATGGCAAATAAACTTTTCAAGTTTTAATTTTTTTGTTTAACTTTAAATCGTCGCTTCGAGTTTTGGTTTTTATCGTAAAAGTTGCCACTTCTCTGAGCCACTTCCCGTTATGGGCAAGTTTACAAACCAGACGGGACGGCAAGGTCGGACACTGACAAAAATTTCAATAGCGTTAAACATTGTTTTCATTTGCGGGACAATCTTTTTGATAGCTTTTTTAGTACGGAAAAATTATTTCCAGAAGTTTTTTGCACACTCAAATTTAAGCGAGTGGCATTATACCAACAATGAACGTTACGGCAACTACACAACTGTTTATCCTTTGTATAGCAAACAGAAAAACATTGTAATGCTAGGTAATTCATTGACAAACTACGCTAATTGGGAAGAACTACTTGACCGAACAGACGTAGCAAATAGAGGAATCGGTGGTGACATTACAGAAGGATTTCTTGGACGACTTAAGTATATCATATACGTAAAACCCAAAATCGTTTTCATAGAAGGCGGTGTGAACGATTTGAGTAGAAATATTTCACAAGAAAATATAATCAAAAACCTAACTTCAATAATTGACACACTTCAAAAAAATGACATAAAACCCGTTCTGACAACAGTAACTTTGTTAGCAGAACACTATAAATCAAGAAATCCTGTTGAACAAAACAAAAAAATAAAAAAATTAAACAAACAAATTTTCAAACTTGCAAAGGACAAAAATATTGACCTTATAGATTTGAATCAATTTGTAAGTAATGAAAATTTTTGCAACCCAGAATATGTAGTTAAAGACGGCATTCATTTTTCAGACAAGACATACGTGATTTGGAAACAGGAAGTTGAAAAAGTTTTAACAAAGGAAAATCTATGAAGAAATGCTGACCAACTTTCAGACAAAAAACCAGCCCATAACAAGCAGTTTTGCGTCAGGCGGGTCGAACGTTTCCGTTCGACATTTTTTTTGTAAATTTACGCTTTGTGCTCGCACGGAATTTTCGGTTGAAAATCCCGCCCGAACGCAAAGCTGCCAAAACGTTAGTGGTAAAAAGAAAAATATGATAAATAATTTATACAAAACACTTATTATTTGGGTTATACATTTTGTATTAATCTCAAACACAAATATTAATGCACAAGAACCACAATCAACTTGGCTAAACTTAACATATAATGGATTTCTTCCAAAAGTATTTGACATTAAGGATAAAACCACTGCTGAATTATATAATAAAGCGGTTGAGTGGGCTAATTCATTCTATCCGAACATTAAGAATGACCTAATATTTGACAGTACCAATTATCAACTTAAAATTCGGACAATCAAGACTGAAGCTTTCTATATTGGATTAAAAAGAAATTTATATGACGTTGATTATACCTTAACAATATCGTTTAAAGATCAGAAATACCGAGTTCAAGTTGATTTAAACACATTCTATTATAACCCGAGAAATACAAAATATAGATCAGGTGGTGAACCACAAGAGACTGGTTGGGATCAAAGAGAATTTTATCTTTCAGAAAAAGAAATAGACCCAAAAAATAGTTTGGCTTATTCCGAATTGTATTTTGCAATGTATGAAGTTTCAACTTCGCTATTTCAAGCAATGAATTCAAAAACATTTGTAATTGAAAAACAAAAAAATGATGACTGGTAAAATACCACTAACAGCAAATAAACAAAAGCGCCGAAACGATTATATTTGAAAGGCGCCTTTGCCTATTTGCAAACCGTTAGTGGTCATTGGAGAGAAATGTATAGATAAGATTACATTTCTTCTATAAATTTCACTATACGAAAAGATGAAAAAATACACACTATACCATTTGAATTTGAAATGAATGACTTCAACTGCGTATGTATTACTTCTGAACTCTTTTTACAGAGTATTTTTTACAAAATAAAACAAAAGAGTAAATACTGTTAAGTAACAAAATAGTATGAGATAAAAGAAGATAGTATTTAACTTGTGCTTGCAATCTATATAATACAGCATTTATTCCGATAATGGAAAGTGTAAATAAGATTAAATGAAATATTTTCTGAAATGAATTGTTAATATAAAAGATAACCATTTGTAAAATAACCGTAACTATGGTTACAAAGAATATTCCTACCAAATCATATGGACTTCCAAAAATAATAAGAGAACCTGTAGGAAATAAATATAGAAAGAAACAAAATAAAAGAATTATATATTTATTAATCGTAATAATTTGCGTTCTTTTTTTATTTGATTTTAGATAACTTATAATGAAATTGATGAGTAAAAAAGAAGAAAAATCTAGGTAATGTATAACACCCGCAGTGAGGTAATCCAGCACCCTATTAGGAAGAAAAATTAAGGCTGTTATATTTAAGGTAATAATAGAAACTAACAGAATATATAAACTAAATATTAATTTAAAATTTCGCATCTCTATTGAACTTCATTTCTTTAATAATTTTTGTCTTCTTTTTTGGAAAGTATTCTTCGTCTGTTGAACCAACGGTGATTGGTGGATCTTTAGGAAATTGTTCTAAATACATTTTTTTAATTAAGTTACATTTGTCGTGTTAATCTGTTGAATATTATTGCCCCAAACAGCTTCTATCTCGTTTATAAACTACTCTCTTTCCGAGAAAATTCTCAATAGTCAATTTGTTCTTTTTTATGTTAAGTATTTCTCGCGTACCATAACTACCTTCAACCCATTTTATAAAAATTCTAGTGCCAATTATCTCTAAACTAAAAAATGGAAATGAATTAATATACACCCTCCCGTATTCACTTCCAAAGTTTCTTTCCTTGTTATATTCAAATTGATGAGACTTTGTTTTCCAACACCCGACCATTTCGTTTTGAATTATTTTGAATTTTGTACTATCTACGGAAACAATACAACCAATATTTCGTTTATAAACTACCCTCTTTCCGTTAACATTCTCAACCGTTAATTTGTTCTTTTTTATGCTAACTATTTTTTGCAGATTACTACCGCCTGTCAACTCAACCCATTCTATAAAGATTTCATTGTCAATTATTTTCAAAATAAAAAATGGAGCTGAAGAATGAATTCTGCTTTTATATTCATATCCAAAATTTCTTTCCTTTTCATATTTGAATTGATAATACTTTGTGTTCCAACACCCGACCATTTCGTTTTGGATTAATCTGAATTTTGTGCTATCTACGGAAACAGTATTTGAAGTCTGTGCCTTGGCAAGTGACATAGACGCCATTAACATAACCGTAAAAACGAAGAATTTCATACTAAATTGCATTTCGAAGAGCGTGTATAAAAAAAGAGAATTGTACTGATTTAAGTCATTAATTTTTTACAAATATTGCTGAATTTACATCTGTTTTTAGCATATAAATACCTAGTGATAATTGCTCAACATTCAGTATGTTTTTCCCTTTTTTAAGTGAGTAGGAACAAATTATTTTTCCGAGAACATCAACAATCTCAACATAGGAATCTGTGGCTAATTCCACAATCAATTCCGTTTTTGTCGGATTTGGATAAATTTTCCAGTCGTTTTGGTTAATTGATTTTAGCCCCAAATGAGAAATCGAGATGCAATCTGAAATTACAGAACACCCATCTTTTGTTATTTTTACAGCATAAATGCCATTCGTTTCAGGAGTGAATGACTGTGAGATTGCTCCTGAAATTGGTTTATTACCATTGCAATTAATCCATTGATAACTTGCTCCCGTCTGATTAGATGTTATTGTTGTATCATCTATATTAATGGAGATATCAATGTAATCAATGTTGAGATTTAGTGTAACAATGCTGTCACAACCCTTAACATTTGTTAAAGCAAATGTAGCCGTGGTGTTGTCAGAAGTGTATTCAATGTTGTCAATCCAAGTGTATGAATTACAAGCCGATATATTATCAATTCCTGTATTGGAATAATTAACTTCTAATTTCAAAAATATAATACTGTCACACCCAATATTGTTCTGAAAACTTACCAAAGCAGTATTATTGCTCTCAGTATATGTCTCTCCGTTAATCCAAGTAAAGCTATCACAAGCAATTACCTCCTGCACAATACTATCTGCTGTTCCAATTGTTAGATTTAATGTAATTATACTATCACAACCAAGAGCATTTGGAAGTAAATAAGTGTCTATAATGGAGTTATAATAGGTAACACCATTTATCCAAGTAAAACTATCACACGCTGCTACCGTTTGAATGGAACTAGATGAATTTAAAATTGTTAAATCCAATTTGACGACACTATCACAACCATTCATGTTTGTTAAAGTATGTGTTGCTAATGAATTATCAGCATAATAGCTATTTCCGTCTATCCATGTCATACTGTCACAGGCAACAACGGTCATTACTGTGGTGTCGGAATAATTGACGGTTAATTTTAAAGACTTTACAAGATTACAACCTGTTGGATTTGAGATTGTAAATAGTGCAGTATCATTATCTGCTGTGTAAGTATTTCCGTCTATCCATGTAAAACTATTACATACTATAATTGTATCTGTTGCATAACTCGTATATGACAGACTTAAATCAAGATAGACGGTACTGTCACACCCTGTTGCGTTTGGTATTATAACAGACGCTGTGCTATTACTAGAAGTGTAAGTAATTCCATCTATCCACTTGAGGCTATCGCAAGCAAAAACGACATCTGTCCCGACAGAATTACATGTTAGTTTAACAACAAAAATATCATTCGATGACGCTTTTGAGGTTAAATTTTTTACGGCTGTTCCTGGGTCGAAGTCAGCTGTTCCACTATAATAACCAGCTATAACAACATCTCCTCTTCCCGTTACTGCAATAGCTTTTCCATAATCGTCTGATGCACCGCCCATCGCTTTTGCAAATATATATTCTCCATTCCTATCTAGTTTCAGCACAAAAACATCTTGTGTTACAGTTACATTATCATGTGTAGGTTTGGACTTTATTATTGAAGTTCCAACTCCGGGATTAAAATCAACCTCGCCTTTAAATGTCCCTGTTACATAAACATTAATCGAATCATCTAATGCAATTCCGTAACCATAATCACCAAAATGACTTCCTATTTTCTTAGCCCATAGATAATCACCATTTTCATCAAGTTTTGCAACGAAAACATCACTGGAGCTTGCTGTACTTGTCAGAATATTACCTCCTATACCAGGATTAAAGTCCACTGTATTCCAAAAGTAACCAGAAATAAATACATTTTCTAAAGTATCAACGGCTATGGCAGAACCTGTTCCCCTGCCATAAAAACTTTTTGCCCATACAAAATCCCCATTCGTATCAAGTTTTACAATAAACACATCCTGACTACCTTCTGAAGTTAATTCAAAAACACCTACTCCTGGGTCAAAATCAACAGTACCACGAAAGGAGCCTGTTGTATAAACAAAGCCATTATTATCAGCCGTTATACCATTTCCCATATCAGTGAAACCTCCTCCAAATTTTCTTGCCCATTTAAAGTGTCCATCAGTATCTAAGTTCAAAATAAAAATATCTTTATCTCCTGCTGCAGTTAGTACAGATTCTTCAATTCCAGGGTCAAAGTCAACAGATAACGAAAAATATCCCGTTACATAAATATTGTTATTCATTACCTTTATAGATTGCCCAACATCACTATTACCTCCTCCCATCGTTTTGACCCAAACGAAATTTCCGTCAATGTCTAGTTTTACAATAAAAATATCGTCTCCACCATTTGAAGTTATTGACAGCTCTCCTTCTCCTGGGTCAAAATCAACAGGCCCTGTTCTGAAAGAGCCTGTTATATAAACATTCTGGTTGTCATCAACACTAATGGAATACCCACTGTCAAAACTTGCTCCTCCGATTGATTTCGCCCAAATCAAATTACCAAAAGCATTTAGCTTTTGAATAAAAATATCGTAATTACCAGCACTTGTTAACGTCATTACGGTACTGCTTGGGTCAAAATCACCTGACTCATTAAAATAGCCTGTGGTGTAAACATTTCCCAAATCATCAATAGTCGTAGAAAAACCTTGGTCGTTTTCTATTCCACCCATAGATTTTGCCCATTCATAACTTTGGGAAACTGCTGATAATGAAATGAAAAATAATATAATTAATAAACTTAATTTACGTAAAAGCATTTTCATAGCTGTATTGTTTAAGAATAAAGTAATGATACAAATTTAATATTAATTAACTGCTGTTTGTGAAACGAGAGAAAAAAATGTATTTTTGAACTTCATTATAATAACTATGGCAACATTTAAGTCAAAAGAAGAATTACTAAAAGCGATTGAAGTCGGTTTTGAGGCGATTAACCAAGGAACAATTAATTTGGAACAGATGGACGAATTGGTAAATTCTGCACGTGATTTGTACGAGCGAACGGTTATCATTCGTCATAAATCGTTGGAATTACTTGTTGCAAATCAGTCTGTTAGCTTTGAAAAAGACGTTCACGAAACCGTTGCGCCTGTTATAGAACACGCAACACCAGCGTTTGCAACAGAAGAATTGATTATTGAAGAACCGCTTACGCCAAGCGAAGACGAAACCCCGATTTTAGTTGCCAATGATGTGGTAGAAGACAAGTCGGAGTTTACTTCCTCTTTTTCGGTGCAAGACAAAGAAGACGGTTTTGCGTTTGATTTATTTGAGCAGCCAATCGAAGACGAACCGCAAAATCTTTTTGCAGGCGAAGTTGTTGAAGAAACGTTTGTGCAAGAAGAACCGCTAGCGGAAATTCACGCCGAAGAACCTGAGGTGGAAATGCCTAAAGCGATTCACGAAATCATGCAGGAAAATATTGGTGAATTTTCAGTTGAGGCGATTTTGGAAGAAGAGCAACGTACTGAAAAAGAATATGTTGAAGATACTTTTTCCGAACCAACGTTTGAAAATCCTGTGGCAGAAACACCTGCATCAAACTGCGTTGATTGTGCGGTTAGTTTATTTACTTCTTTGGAAAGTTCAAAACGGTCACTTGTTCGAGTGTTCGTTTCTGTCTCTTGGTTGGTTTCGTGTTCTGAAAAAGAAAGTTCTTCTTGTGTTTTTTTGTTACGGTGTGTTTTTTCTTTTTTCTCGCCTGCTAAAACATTTTCGATATGTGCAATTTCATCTGCCTCATAACGCACTAATTCTTGACGAATAACATTGGCGTAACCAGTTCCCAAAATCTGTATGTATGATTTTTCGGGATTATCCGCCATGAGTTGGTGCAACAAACGACAATGCGAAACAGCTTCTTCTTTCGGTCTACAAATTACATCTTCTTGTATAGCATTGTTTATCGAAATTAAAGTATTTCCGATTAAAACAACTTTTTCACGTTTAGCGTACAGTGCCAATTCTTTGGAAATACTCGTAATTTTTGCGTCAATTTTCTTTACCGCAAAAAGAACATTTATATTATTTCCTTGAATACCGAGATTACTGAAAACCGTTTTTGTAGGGAGTGACAAGGTTTCATAATAGGCAACAGTTAATTCTTCGGCAAAAGGTTCATTAATGTATCTTTCATAAGCTAAGTTTAACTCCTCATCAATATTTTTAGGTGAAATGTTGTTCCTGCCTAAAAATTCTGTTTCGATAGCATTTTTGAGTGATGTTTTATATTCATCAGCCGACATTTTAGCTTTTTTGAGTTGTTGCGTTTGAAATTCATACGTTGAAAGAATTTCTTCTTTTGCGGACTGATATAAATTTAATTCCTCCAAGAGCTCCTCGTAATGCGTATCGGGAACAGGTGGCGGAGGTGTTGGCTCATTGGTTGCTTTTTTCGGTAAAGGAAAAATTGGTTTGGGCAATATCACCCGAGATTTGTTCCAATATTCCAGTAATTCTTCTTTTTTAATCGGTTCAGGTTTAGACGCTAAAGTTGTTACTTGTATTTTCTTTAGTATTCCAATAAATTTTGTAACCAACACTAAATCATTGGTCAATGGATTAATTTTGTGTATAATAAAATGTGCAATCGTATTATCCCAAAAAATCGATTCATGCTCGATTAAATCAAATAACGGATTATCGGGTTCAATATCGGGAATTTCATCGGGGTCATTTTTTGAGAGTATTTCAATCGCTACATCAAAAGCAGGAAATAAATCTAACAAGTCTGATTTTTCATGAATAGCATCTGCATTATTATCCAAATAACCTTGGGCAATGCTTTCAAAAGCAGTTAACGATTCGTTTTCTTCGCTTGCTTGAGTTAGTTCTTCTATGAGCGTACTCGCAGGTTCGACATCGTATTTTACGAGAAATTTTTGTATAATTTCCGTTGAAACTTTAGCAATATTACCAACTACTAAATGCGGGTAATAAGAGTGTTGAACTTTTTTATCTGACATAGCCGTACGTTTTTGTTGTTTAGCAACTAGATTTTAGAAACAAATTTACGATTTATTTTGAATAATAAAAAATATATCTCGAAAAAAACTTACCAGCTTAGGGCATCATTAAGCTCCTTGAATTTCTGTGATTTATAAAAAGATTAGGGGAATATATTCAAAATAAATACAAGAAATTTCCAACGAACCACTAACAAGGCGTTCAGAGCAAAAGCCAAAAAACGCTTCGTGTTTAAGATTTTTGTTTAAATTTGAGTTCGTGCTTTGTGCTTGAAATCTTCGCAAGAATGGCTTCTGCTCCGAGCGCCTAAAACGTTATGCACAAGCAAATTTAACAATTAAAAATTTGTATTTTATGAAAATAATTCGTAATATTTGAAAAATAAACATAAAAAAACGAACATTATGGGACGTATTTGGAATGGCGAGAATGCCAAATTAAAACTAGATGAGCTTTATGTTCTTTCCGATGGTGAGAGAATAAAGCAAGCACAGATGATTCGAACTGACCTGAAAGCATGGGCGCTGGAAAACTTCTGTTTCTCTGATTTACAAAAAAGATGTTTAGAAAGTATTTCTGAAACTTATCTTGAAGAAGTCGGACAAATGATAGCAAGAGCTATCGAAAAAAGGTATCCTATAGAACTTGCTGTTACTGATGACACTTTGCCAGTAGCACAAAGAGTTAGAAAAGGCGGTGTAGATGTGGGATGGTCTAAGGATGGTGGATTTTATATTAGAATCTGGTTTGAATGGTAATTAATTTTAATTAAAGCACAACAATCTCAAAATTGTTGTGCTTTTTTATTTGAATAATCATGAAATATTTTATATCTTTTACCCTACTAATATTTACTTATTCTTTGAGTTTTAGTCAAAATAAGTATAAAACAAGTTTTGAAACTAACAATGATACAACACTGATTATTTTAAAAGTAAATTTAGATGGTAATAACTATCGTTTTATTTTTGATACAGGTGCACAAATTAGTGTCATTTTCAATCAAAGTAATATTGACTTATCAAAATCAAGAACCGTGAAGGCTATTGACGTGTATGGTAAATCTTCTGATGTTTCTATAATTAGAAAAAAAATCACTATACCTTCGATTAAGGCAGCAAATAAAGGTTATTGTCTAATTATGAATAATAAGCCTGCTTTTATGGATTATCTGAATATTGACGGTATTATTGGCGCTGATTTAATAAACAAATATGATTGGAAAATTGACTTAAAGAAATTGGAAGTAATCCGTATAGATAAAAAGGATAAACCTAATTCTGATAGCTTATTTACCATCCCCACTCATTACGAAAATGAACGCACTAGAGTAATTGATACTTATGTAATAAATAATGGAGATACTTCTTCTTACACTATTGACACAGGTGCAAGTTTAATTATAGCAGCCTATAAACCTGATTCTTTAATCAAAACCAACCAAGCAAATATACTTCAATCATACACCTATAATTTCACTATAACAAGTAGTTATCTTGAAGATACTTCATATATTAGCATGGAAAATATTAAAATAGGGGATCTTAATATTGAAGAAATTCCATTTTCAAATCGACGTAAAATAGGTACTCATAACACTATTGGCTTGTCTTTTTTCAAACCCTTTGGAGAGTTTTATATTTTAAATTCTAATAATATTGTTCTAACTCCAAAAGTAGAAAAATATCAATATTATTTCCCGAACTTCAAAATAATTAACGGTACAATAATGTCTCAATATCAAAAGATTAATGAACCAATATCTCCTTCTTATTTAGGAAAAAAAATTAATGAGTCAGACGAATTCAAAGTTACAGACATAAACGTTCCAATAACTAAATACAGATAATAAGCCAGTGCATAACAAGTCATCTTGTGCAAGCTGGGTAAATCGCTTCGATTTACCATTTATCGAAAGAAAAATAGTTGTATCTTCGTGTCTAAGTTTAACGTAAAGAGCCAGCCTGCACAAGGTGCCAAACCGTCAAACTGTCTAAACCACGAAGTAGCAGCGAAGCTAAACCCTCCAATCCTTATTAACACTCTAATTGTCAATAAATTAACATTAATCAAATTGTTTAATTAATTGATATTCAGTATATTTACCTTATGAAATACATTGTTGGTAAAAATAGAAGTCAGATGGAGTTTTACAGTTTGGAAGAGCTAATTAGTCAAGACAACGAGGTACGGCTAATCGATTTATTTGTAGATAGCTTACCGCTTTCCAATTTTGGTTTTGAAGCACCTAAACAAAACGAGCAAGGTGGAAGACCGGCATATCACCCTTCGGATTTGTTGAAGTTGTTTATTTACGGGTATTTGAACCGCATACGTTCGTCCAAGCAACTCGAGAAAGAATGTGTTCGCAACTTGGAGGTGAAATGGTTGATGCGTGAGTTGGTTCCCGATCACAATACTATTTCCAACTTTCGAAGAGATAACCCAAGAGCCATTAAAAAAGTGTTCCGATCAACCGTTGAACTAGCCAAAAACTTTGAGTTGATTGGTGGAAAATTATTGGCTGGAGACGGTACAAAATTACGTGCTCAAAATTCTAAAAAGAACAATTTTAATCAGAAGAAAATCGACCGACATTTGGCTTATATTGAGGCGAAATTAGAAGAATACAATGCTATTCTTGCTCAAGAAGATGGTGATGCAGAGCAAAAAACAAATGCGCAAAAGAAAATCGAAGAACACCTACTTCATAAGCAGAAATACCACGATTTAGAAAAGCAGTTGGAAGAATCTGGCGAAGTTCAAATCTCTACTTCCGACCCTGATAGCCGACAGTTAATCATTCGCAATTACATCACCGAAGTTGCCTACAATGTCCAATCAACCGTTGATGCCAAGCACAATTTACCAATAAACTTTGAGGTAACCAATGACAATGATTCTAAAGCCATGGGTAACATGTTAGAACAAGCGGTAGAAGTCCTCGGACACAATGAATTCACCGCTTTGTTTGACAAGGGCTATCACACGGGTTCAGAGTTTGTGAAAGCCGATGAACTGGGCGTTGAAGTCATTGTTGCCGTTCCCGATATTCCAACATCGTCGATGGCACCCGATCCTGCTTACAATGTTTCCAATTTCGTTTACAACAAAGCGTCCAATACCTTTACATGTCCGCAAGGAGAAACACTTGTTTCCAATGGAAAATGGTATCAAAAAAGCAGAAACCACGATGGAAGAAAAAGGCAAGAATCCATTGCGATGCAACAATACAAAACCTCGGCATGTAAGACCTGTGCGGTTTACGAGAGATGTACCAAAGCTCCCAAAAACAGAGGACGAGTCATTGAGCGCACTGCTTACGCACATCTTTTGGAAGAAAACAAACAACGTGCAAAAGAACAATACGCCATCTACCAGCAGCGACAAGCTATTGTAGAACATCCTTTTGGTATCATCAAACGACAGTGGGATTTCTCCTACATTCTCACCAAACGAGGCAAAGAAAGAGCCTCTGCTGATGTTGGTCTTATCTTTTCAGCTTTCAATCTGCGTAGAATATTCACTATTTTAGACCAAAATCTGCTCAAAAAGTTCCTAAGAGAACTTGACTTTTTTTTTTCAATTCTGAGAAGCTATTTGAAGCGTTTTACAGCAACTTTTTCGACAAAAACAGATATATTTCTTTTGAAAATTTACCTTCACAACGCGCCTTAAAATGGATTTATTTGCGTAATATTGTGAATAGTTTGTTTAAAAATGATGGTTTTTAGACAGACTGCCGTTATAGGCAAGCGTAGAATAACCGTACCGACTCAACATTCACGACAAACAATTTTGCTGTAGCCCAATACTATACCAACACAAAAGGTTTTAAAATTTTTGCCCACTCACGGAAAAAATAATTTTGCCTACACACATTGGCACATTTGGTTTTTTGCCACCGTTCAACGCCAATTCTAAAAAACCCAAAAGAGCCAAATATGCTGAGCGATTCACGAACACCTAAAAAAAGATATAAAAATTTGTGAGTAATTTATCCCCCATCAACAAACCAATTTCAACTTTTTTTTAAATAATTCTTGCAGAATGAAAAAGTTTATTTACTTTTGGAAGTGAACGATAACTAACGTAGTTTAATTTGAATATGCAAGAATTTACAGACAGACAAATAGAGATAATGGAAGCCGCAACCAACAGAATTTCAATATTCGGTATTCAGAATTTGACTATAAAGACACTTGCTGAAGATATTGGACTTTCAGAACCTGCATTATACCGCCATTTCAAAAGTAAAAATCAAATTCTTTGGAGTTTATTGGAGTATTTCAAAACAGAAATGGAAAACCGTATTCAATCTATCCCATTTAAAACTACAACAAGCGAAGCTGATAAATTAAGAGCTATTTTCAACTCTCAGTTACAAACTTTCGTTCAAAAACCTGCTATTGTCAGTGTTATTTTTGCAGAGAGTATTTTTCATTATGAAGAAAATCTAAGTAATAAAGTTTCTGAAATAATGGATATGATGCAGAACTATGTAAAAAGCAATATCAAACAAGGACAAGAAAACGGACAATATAACAAATTGATGGGAGCATCAACACTTACGATAATATTAATTGGCGCTATCAGAATGACTGTTTTAAAATGGAAATTATCGGGGCATAAATCAGACTTAATAAAAGACGGAAAAGCTGTTTTAGAAGGAATTTTAAAAATGATTGAAAAGAAATAAATTAAATAAATTGAAATGAAAAAAGTAATTGTATTCGGAATGGCCATTATGTTGTTGTGGAGTTGTAATAATGCTACTGAAAAACCAACAATGCATCAGGAAACTGAAAGCCACACAGAACAACATCACGATGAAAATTCAGAAGCTATTGAACTCAACAATGGTGAGAAATGGCTTGTAAACGAAGAAATGAAACCTTTTGTATTAAAAGGAGAAGAATTAGTAAATGAGTATATTCAAGCTAACAAAACGGACTACAAAGAATTAGCGGTACAACTAAAAGACAAAAACAGCCAACTCATAAAAAGCTGTACAATGGACGGAAAGAGCCACGATGAATTGCATAAATGGCTTCATCCGCATCTAGAATTAGTGAAAGAATTAGAAAATGAAACAGATACAACAAAAGCAAATGAAATTGTTTCCAAAATTCAACATTCGTATCAGGTATATCATCAATTTTTTAATTAGTCTAAATACTGATTTAGGTTATAATGAAAAAAGTAAAATTTTATTCCACAAAATAACCATTATAAATAAGTAATTTTGTAGTGTGAAAAAGGTAATTGCCATATTCTTTCTCTTTTCTTTTCTGAGTGCCAACACGGCATTCGGGGAAGTATTGAAATTGCCTTTACTTATTCACCACTATATAGAACATACCCAAGAAGATAAGGACAATTCGATTGTAGATTTTTTGGTAAAACATTATGGAAAGGACATCAATCACCACCATAATGACAATCATCACGACCACGATAATCTTCCGTTTAAAACAATTAATGTACATTCTATACAAGTAGTATATTTTCAGCCTTTGTTTATCAAGTTTTCAAGACAAATTGCTGAAAAAGAATTGAAGATTCCTATACTTCAACAACAAAATTATTCTAACGCTTACCTCGACAGCATTTGGCAACCGCCACAAGCTTCTTAGTATTCCATAGTTTGCAATAGGCAATTAGCAATATGCAATTGGCTGAAAGGATTGCACATTGCATATTGCTAATTGCACATTAATACCAACTAAGAAATAATAAGAAATGCTAAGTAAAATAATAGAGTTCTCGATAAAGAACAAGCTCATCATAGGTCTTTTTGTCCTCGGACTGATAGCCTATGGGAGTTATGAGGTAAAAAAACTCCCAATTGATGCGGTGCCTGACATCACGAATAATCAGGTGCAAGTAATCACAGTAGCTTCTGCTTTAGGAGCTCCTGATGTGGAACGGTTGATTACGTTTCCCATAGAACAAGTAAATAATAATATCCCCGGACTGATTGAATTACGGAGTTTTTCCCGGTTTGGTTTATCGGTTGTTACTATTGTATTTGATGAAAAAACGGATATTTATTGGGCAAGACAACAAGTGAGCGAACGACTGCAACAAGTACAGGAACAAATACCAAAAGGATTTGGAACTCCAGTTTTAGCTCCAGTTACTACCGGATTGGGTGAGATTTATCAATATACGGTTCGTCCCAAAAAAGGCTATGAAAACAAGTACGATGTTATGGAACTTCGTACTATTCAGGATTGGATTGTACGCAGACAGTTGCTCGGTGTAAAAGGCGTAGCCGAAGTAAGCAGTTTCGGAGGTTTACTGAAACAATATGAAATAGCTGTTGTACCCGAAAAATTAATGGCTTATGGTATTACCATCAACGATGTATTTAACGCCCTTGAAAAAAACAATCAAAATACAGGTGGTTCTTATATTGAAAAAGGTCCAACCATTTTATTTATCCGTAGTGAAGGCTTGGTTGGAACAATGGAAGATATTCAAAATATTGTTGTAAAGAATTTACCTAATGGAATGCCTCTACTCATTCGAGATGTGGGTGAAGTTCGATTAGGTAACGCACCAAGATACGGAGCTATGACCTACAATGGAGAACAGGAAGTTTCTGGTGCAGTTGTAATGATGCTGAAAGGTGCAAATAGCAATGTGGTCATCAAAGATATTAAAGCACAAATTGAAAAAATACAAAAAACTTTGCCCGAAGGAGTGGTGATTGAGCCGTTTTTAGACAGAACTAAAATGGTGAACAATGCTATCGGAACGGTTACTAAGAACCTTATGGAAGGTGCATTAATAGTCATTTTTGTATTGGTGCTATTTCTGGGGAATATTCGTGCCGGTTTATTGGTGGCATCGGTTATTCCGCTATCGATGTTGTTTGCAATTATTTTAATGAACACTTTTGGTGTAAGTGGGAATTTAATGAGTTTGGGAGCTTTAGATTTTGGTTTAATTGTGGACGGTGCAGTAATTATTGTGGAAGCGGTAATGCATAGTTTTCACAAAAAGTTTAGAATTGAGCAATTAGCAATAGGCAATGAGCAAAATAAGTCTCATTTGCAGATTGCAGATTGCAGATTGCAAATTACCCAAAAGGAAATGGACAGCGAAGTCAAAACATCGGCTTCCCGAATGATGAATAGTGCAGTATTTGGGCAAATCATCATTTTGATAGTGTATTTGCCAATTTTCACTTTACAGGGAATTGAGGGCAAGATGTTCAAACCAATGGCACAAACGGTTGCCTTTGCATTATTGGGTGCTTTTCTGCTTTCACTTACTTATATTCCAATGATGAGTTCATTGTTTTTAAGTAAAAAGATTTCACACAAAGAAACTTTATCTGACAAAATGATGAACCGATTGGAGCGGTTTTATCAGCGGTTTTTAGTTAAGGCATTTCGTCATCAAAAAAAGATATTAGCTACAGTTATCGGCTTATTTGTAACAGCTTTGTTTGTTTTATCCACATTAGGCGGAGAGTTCATCCCTTCTCTTCCCGAAGGCGATTTTGCAGTAGAAACAAGAGTTTTGCCAGGAAGTAACCTGAACACATCGGTTGAAGCGGTTTCTAAAGCTTCTAAAATCATTTTAGAAAACTTTTCGGAAGTAGAACAAGTAGTGGGCAAAACAGGAAGTAGTGAAGTTCCTACCGACCCGATGCCAGTGGATGCTTCTGACTTAATGATTATTTTAAAAGACCGAAGCGAATGGACTTCTGCTAAAACTTATCCTGAATTGGAAGCGAAAATGAGCAAAGCATTAGAAGATGTTCCGGGAGTGGCTTTCGGTTTCCAATATCCGGTAGCAATGCGATTTAATGAATTAATGACCGGAGCAAGACAAGATGTAGTATGCAAAATTTACGGAGAAGATTTGGATACTCTGGCTTACTATGCTAGTAAATTAGGGCAATTATCTAACGGAATAAAAGGAACAGAGGCTTTGTATGTTGAAGCTGTAACAGGAATGCCACAAATTGTAATTAAATACAATCGACCTGCAATTGCCCAATACGGTTTAAGTATCAGCGATATTAATCGTGTTGTCAATACGGCTTTTGCAGGAGAAAGCAGCGGAATGGTATTTGAAAATGAGAGAAGATTTGATTTAGTAGTTCGTCTTTCAGGTGATAAAAGAAAAAATTTGGAAGATGTACAACGGTTGCTGATAGCCACACCACAAGGTACGCAAATACCATTAAGCACTGTAGCAAATGTGGATATTATAGAAGGTCCTAATCAGATACAAAGAGAAAATTCTCAACGCAGAATTATTGTAGGCTTCAATGTTCGAGGCCGTGACATTCAAAGCACAGTAAACGAATTGCAGCAAAAAGTAGAACAACAAATTAAATTACCTCCCGGATATTTTGTAACTTATGGAGGAGCATTTGAAAATTTACAAGCTGCAAAAGATCGGTTGGCTGTTGCTGTACCTATATCCTTAGTTTTGATATTCCTACTACTTTACTTTGCCTTTGGTTCTGTTAAGCAAGGCCTACTCATTTACACTGCCATTCCACTATCTGCAATAGGTGGGATATTCGCTTTGGCTCTTCGTGGCATTCCTTTTAGCGTGAGTGCGGGAATTGGTTTTATTGCTTTATTTGGTGTAGCAGTGTTGAATGGAATTGTATTAATTGCAGAATTTAATCGTTTGAAAAGTGAAGATTATACGGACTTAAAACGCATTGTGATTATGGGAACAAAAACCCGTTTACGTCCGGTACTAATGACAGCGTTTGTAGCTTCGTTAGGTTTCTTGCCAATGGCATTAAGCCACGGAGAAGGTGCAGAAGTGCAAAGACCGTTGGCTACTGTTGTTATCGGTGGTTTACTGCTTGCTACATTTCTAACCTTGTTTGTTCTTCCAATTTTGTACATCATTTTTAATAGAGCTAGAATAGGTAATAAGCGATGAGTAATAGGCAATGGGCAATGGGCAATGGGTAATGGGTAATGGGCAATGGGTAATGGGTAATGGGCAATGGGCAATGGGCAATGGGTAATGGGTAATGAGCAATGGGCAATGAGCAATGGGCAATAAGTAATAGATAATAAACAATAAGTAACATTTAAAAAACAATAAATTATGGCTTCATATAATTTTAAAGAAACAAAACTGTATAAAAAGGCTTTTAGCCAAGCAATGCAGATTTTTGAAATAAGTAAATCATTTCCGAAAGAGGAAAAATATTCATTAACCGATCAGGTGCGTAGATCTTCAAGAAGTGTGTGTGCTAATCTTGCGGAAGCATATAGAAAGAAGCGATATCCTGCACATTTTATTTCTAAACTTACAGATTGTGATGCTGAAAATTCTGAAACAGGTGTTTGGATTGAATTTGCATTTGCTTGTGAATACATTGACGAAACGATTTATAAAGATTTATTAGCACAAAATGATGAAGTTGGTAAAATGATTAGTCACGCTATTAATAACCCTGAAAAGTATTGATATGAAAAGGTTTTTTAATAGACAATGGGTAATAGGCAATAAGCAATGGGCAATGGGCATTGGGCAACGAGCAATTGGCAATAAGCAAAGGGTAATTGGCAATGAACAATCTATTTTTGCATATTGCATATTGCATATTACCAATTCTATCACATATCGCAAATTGCTTATTGCTAGTTGCTTATTGCTTATTACAAATTATTCAAACGCACAAGATAAAATCACCCTTCAACAAGCTATTGATACCGCTTTAGTCAATAATCTTACCGTTAAAAATGAAAAATTGCGAACAGAGTATCATCAAAAACTCATCAAATCAGGTGCGACTATTCCGGCTACAAACATTGGCGGACAGTACGGACAAATCAATAGTTTCTATCCTGATTTGAGTTTAGGTATTTCACAAACACTCAGTTTTCCAACTGTTTATTCAAGACAAAAAGATTTGCTGACTGAAGAATGGAAAAGCAGTGTTTTGAATTTAAGAATAAAAGAAACTGAATTAAAAAAATTAGTTACAGAGGCTTATTTCAATCTGCTTTATATTCAACAAAAGAGAAGGTTGTTACTGGAAAATGACAGCTTGTTTTCAGAATTTCTAAGTAAATCCATTCTTCGATTAAAAAAAGGAGAAAGCAATATTTTAGAAAAAACAACAGCCGAAAATCAACAAGGACAAATTGCACTTCAACTTTCACAATTGGAACAAGATTGGGAAATCTTACAATTACAGTTTCAGTTTTTACTTAATACAAGTACTATTTTTGTCCCTGATGAAAGTGAAGTCTTTTCTCAAAACATATCTTCATTGGAAAACGCAGAGTTTATTTCTCATCCTTTAGTTCAGTATTGGAAACAACAACAAAACATCGCTGTTGCCAATACAAAAGTTGAAAAATCAAAACTGTTACCAGACATTACTTTTGGCTATAATATAATGGGAATGAAAGGTATGGGTGCAAACAATGTGGAATACAACAGTAGTCTTCGTTTTCATTCGGTTCAGTTTGGTTTGGGCATTCCTATTTTCAACGGTAGTCAAAAATCAAAAATAAATGTTTCAAAAATAAATGAACAAATAACCGGGAATGAATACAAAGTGAATTTGAGAAACCTCGAAACTAACTTTGCACAAGCAATGAAGCAATACCAGAAATATCAAGATGCTGTTTTATATTTTGAAAATACAGCTTTAGAAAATGCTGAAACGCTAAAAACAACCGCAAACAAACAATTCCTAAATGGTGAAATCAATTATTTAGAATGGGTGTTGCTAATGAACCAAGCGATAAGTATTCAAAGCGATTATATTGAAGCCATACGAAACAGGAATAATGCCGTAGCAGAAATTAATTATTATCTAAATAAATAGTTTAAAAAATGAAAAAGTTAAATAAAAAATATACAATAGGCAAAGGGCGATGGGCGATGGGCAATAAACAGTCGGCAATGAGCAATGGGCAATATGCAATCGGCAATCGGCACACTTTCTTTGCAAATTGGAAATTGCAAATTGCCAATTATAAATTGCAGATTGCTAATTCTATTTATCCCAAATTGTTAATTGCCTATTGTTTATTACTTGTTATTTCGTCTTGTACCAATAAACTAACAAGCGAAGAACAAGTAAATGTACCAACACAAGGGAATGTTGCCAATCTTACCGGTGCACAATATAAAAATGCCGGAATAGAAATCGGTAAAATAGAAATGCAAAATGTTTTTTCTGTTTTAAAATTGAATGGAAAGATTGATGTTCCTCCACAGAATATAGTATCAATCAGCGTGCCATTAGGTGGTTATCTGAAATCCACAAAATTATTACCCGGTATGCACATTAGCAAAGGAGAAGTAATTGCTGTAATGGAAGATCCTCAATACATTCAATTACAACAAGATTATTTAACTGCCAAAGCCCAATTTGCATACAATGAAAGTGAATATTTGCGTCAAAAAGAACTCAACGAAAGTAAAGCAGTAAGTGATAAAGTATTTGAGCAGGCAAGAACAACTTATCAAACACAAAATATATTGATAAAATCATTGGAACAAAAGTTGAAATTAATCGGATTAAATCCAAATACTGTTACTGCCAATACGATTACAAAAAGCATCAACATCTATTCGCCTATCAATGGCTTTGTTTCTGCCGTAAATGTGAATATCGGTAAATATGTAACCCCAAGCGATGTACTGTTTGAGTTAGTCAATCCAAATGACATTCATTTGGCATTAACCGTGTTTGATAAAGATGTAAACAAATTGGCTATCGGGCAAAAAGTAATTGCGTTTTCCAACAGTAATCCCGATAAAAAATATGAATGTGAAATCATATTAATTAGCAAAAACCTAAGTAACGACAACGCTACACAGGTGCATTGTCATTTTAAGCAATATGACAAAACATTATTGCCAGGTATGTTTATGAATGCAATAATTGAATTGTCAGGTGGCAATGCAACTGTTTTACCCGATGAAGCCATTGTTCGTTTTGAAAATAAAAACTATGTGTTTATCGAAAAAGGAAACAGACAGTTTGAAATGACGGAAGTACAAATCGGCAATGCAGAAAATGGGTTTTCAGAAATTATGTCTGCTGAAAAATTAGCCAATAAAAACATCGTTGTTAAAGGTGCATATCATCTTTTGATGGTGCTGAAAAACACCGATGAAGAATAAAGTGAAACAAAAAATATTAGTTTAAAAAATTTTAAAAATAAAAACAATGAAAAATCCAGTAAAATCAATCCTAAAAAAAGTACTTATCGTGCTGATTGTCGCTTTGGCACTACTTCAATTGTATCGCCCTGCGAAAAATATTTCTACAGAAGTTTCTGTTAATGCCATAGGACAGCATTATAATGTTCCAGAGCCCGTTGATAAATTGCTAAGAACCAGTTGCTATGATTGTCATTCCAACAACACCGTTTATCCTTGGTATGGCAATGTTCAACCAGTAGCTTTATGGTTAGATGACCATATCCGTGATGGGAAAAAACATCTGAATTTTGATGAATTTAACACCTATTCTGCCGAAAGAAAACAGAAAAAATTCAAAGAAATAGCAGAAGAAATTGAAGAGGGCGAAATGCCAATGACTTCCTATACCTTGATACATCAAAATGCTAAACTTAGTCCAGCTGATAAAAAACTTTTGGTGAATTGGGCAAAGGAAATGATGAAGAAATAATTAGAATATAGGAGAGTTTAGCTCAAAGCTCTAAAAAAAACCTTAATTCATAATTCTTCATTTTTAATTCTTAATTCTATGACATTCAACATTCCTCCACATCTCACAGGACTTAGTTCTGAAGAAGTCTTAACTTCTCAAAAGAAAAACGGCTTTAACAAAATAAATGCTGACCAAAAAGGTTCTTGGATAACATTGCTTTTGGATATTTTAAAAGAACCAATGTTGCTTTTATTGATTGCCGTTGCGATTATCTATTTAATTGTAGGCGATTATGGCGAAGCTATTTTTATGTTCGGGGCTATTGTTGCCGTTTCAGGAATTTCTTTTTATCAGGATAATCGTAGTAAAAAGGCGTTGGAAGCATTGGAAAAACTCAATGAACCTTTGAGTACAGTCATCCGAAATTCAAAAGTAATCCAAATTACAACACACGAAATTGCGGTGGGTGATTTGTGTATTATTGAAGAAGGGAAAATGATCAATGCCGATGGAAAAATTGTACACAGCAATGACTTTTCTGTCAATGAAGCATCACTTACGGGCGAAACATTTTCGGTTTTTAAAAGTCAAGAAACGGAGGATAGAAATGTATATAGCGGGACCTTGGTCGTTTCGGGTTTGGCAGTTTTTGAAGTAGAAAAAATTGGCGATGCTACGAAATTAGGGAAAATCGGGAAATCCATTCAAGAAATTCAAGAAGAACGCTCTCCTTTGCAAATTCAAATCACAAACTTCGTGAAATGGATGGCTGTCATTGGTATTGTCGTTTTCTTGATGGTTTGGGGATATAGTTTTTGGAAATCCGGAGATTGGATTGAAAGTTTATTGGCAGGGCTAACCTTGGCTATGTCCATTTTACCCGAAGAAATCCCAGTTGCTTTTACCACTTTTATGGCATTGGGAGCTTGGAAATTGATGAAAGAAGGCATTATTATCAAACGAAGTAGCGTAGTAGAAACCTTGGGAAGTACAACCGTGATTTGCACCGATAAAACCGGAACAATTACCGAAAATTCGATGCAGTTAAAAGCACTTTTTGACTATAAAACCAATCAACTTTATGAAGAGGAACAATTGACGAATAATTCACTTTCTGAATTGATACAATTTGCAATGTGGAGCAGTGAACCTGTACCTTTTGACCCGATGGAAAAAACATTGCACAAAGTATATGAAGAAACCCAAAAAGAGGACAAACGACAAGCGTTTTCAATGATACACGAATATCCGCTGGAGGGAAAACCACCAATGATGACCCATCTTTTTGAAAATGAAAAAAAAGAGCGAATTATTGCTGCCAAAGGTGCACCCGAAGCGATATTGGCAGTTTCTAATTTACCGGAAAACGAGAAAGAAAAGTTACGGCAGCGTATCAAAGATTTAGGAAAACAAGGCTATCGTTTATTGGGTGTTGCCAAAGCCCATTTTGAAGGAACTGATTTCCCTGAAAAACAACAAGATTTCAACTTTGAGTTTCTAGGATTTACTATTTTTTATGATCCACCCAAACAAGGTATTCAAGAAGTGTTTCAACATATTTACGATGCAGGAATTAAGGTAAAAGTGATTACTGGAGATAATGAAGACACCACAAACGCAATTGCACTACAAGCCGGAATTAAAAACAATACACCTGCTGTAAACGGTACAGAAATCGTCCATCATTCCGAGACTGAATTGATTGAACTTTCAAGAAAAACTACTTTGTTTACCCGAATGTTTCCCGAAGCCAAATTAAAAATGGTCAATGCTTTCAAGAAAGACGAAGAAGTGGTAGCGATGTTGGGCGATGGCGTAAACGATGCTCCCGCACTCAAGGTAGCACATATTGGCGTAGCGATGGGAAATAAAGGCACGGAAATAGCCAAAGCAGCGGCTTCTTTGGTGATTATCAATGATGATTTGGATAAATTGGTCGTTGGAATTGCAGCAGGAAGAAGAATTTACACCAACATCAAAAAAGCAATTCAATACATTATTTCCATTCATATACCGATTATTCTAACTGTTTCCTTGCCTTTGTTTTTAGGTTGGATTTTTCCGCATATTTTTACACCTGTTCACGTTATTTTCTTAGAATTAATTATGGGACCTACTTGTTCTATTGTATATGAAAACGAGCCGATGGAAAAAGGAACGATGAGCCAAAAACCACGGAAAATGACCGATACTTTCCTAAATTGGAAAGAATTAAGCATCAGTATCATTCAGGGATTAATGATTACCGCAGGGGTGTTATTTGCTTATCAATTGACCGTTCAGCAAGGCGGAGATGAAGAAACCACGAGAGCGATGGTTTTTACCACTTTAATTTTTGCCAACATCTTATTGAGCCTAACCAATCGCTCTTTTACCTACAGTATTTTAGAAACCTCTAAAAACAAAAACAAACTCTTCCCTATCGTTATCGGTGCAACTTTAGTTTTACTTTTTGCAATATTGTATGTGCCTGTATTTGCTCAGTTTTTCCATTTGGATAGCTTGAATATAAACGAATTAGGCACTTCGTTTTTGATTGCTAGCGTGTCTGTTTTGTGGTTTGAAGGGTATAAATGGTTGAAGAGGAGAAAATAATTTTTTCAAAAAAATACTTGCACTATTAAAAAGTTTATTTACTTTTGCGAGTGAACACTAACTAACATTAAATAAACTAAAAGTGAACAGTATGGCAACATTTGATAAAAAGAAGATTTTCTCTCCGGAATTAGCAATCGAATACTCCGATGGTGGCGTAATCAGCAAACAAGTAACTAAAAGTAAAGCGGGAAACATCACGCTGTTTTCTTTCGATAAAGGAGAAGGGCTTTCAGAACATACAACTCCTTTTGATGCCGTTGTGCAATTATTAGATGGCGAAGCTGAAATCACAATTGGAGGTGAAGTTTTTCACTTAGTGAAAGGCAATTCTATTATTATGCCTGCCAATGTGCCTCATTCTCTTATGGCAACTGAGCGTTTTAAAATGTTGCTGACGATGATTAAAGGCGAATAACTATTAATATGCTGTAAAAATGAACGGAAAATACAATATCGCAATCGGTTTTATCACTATGGGAGCATTTATGCTCTATGGTTTTCTACTAATTTACCTCAGAGATTTTGCACCCAATGCCGAGGAATGGGCAAATTCGTATAGCAACGGCAAGCATTTTGAGGCACGATTGGCACATGTACACGGCAATTTATTTGCTTTTCTAAATATCGTCATCGGCTTTTTGCTTTTGTATTTCAAAGAGAATTTACACTATTCAAAAGCCATTTCTTGGTTGGCTATAATCGGGTTGCTGATGCCAATAGGTATTTGGGCAGAACTGTATTTGGGCTTACCTCCGATTTTTGTTTTGATTGGTGCACTGTCTATGACAGCTTCTGTTTTTATTGCCGGAATTAGCTTTTTTAAATTTAAAAATGAAAACAAAAAACAACATTGATAAATGAAAGCACTTAAAATAATACAGACTGTTTTGTTAAGTTTCTTTGGCTTATTAACCATATTTATGGCTTCGTCTGTCATTTTTGATTTATTCGGTATTCGGGAAAAAGAAGGCAACTATGTCTTGTTTATCGTTTACACCAATTTGATATGTGGTATTCTGTATTTGTTGGCTGCTTATACCACTTGGACAAAACCCAAACTAAGTTTTAAATCTTTACTCTTTTCATTATCCCTGTTGATTATCGCATTTGTTGCTTTTCAATTTTATATACACAATGGCGGAATACACGAAGAAAAAACGGTAAAAGCGATGATGTTCAGAATTGTATTTACTGCGATAATGACCGGTATTGGTTGGCTGAATTTAAAAAAGAGAAATTTAATTAAAGAAAAGTAAAACAAAAAAATTTATCTAATTATGTTAGTAAATACTCACAAACTTGCATTGTCACTTATTCTATTTTTAGGGTGGAATACTGTACAAGCTCAAGAAGTTTGGACATTAAAACAATGTATTGGCGTAGCAAATGTTTATAATAAAACACTGCAAATCAATAAGAATTCAATAGAAATTAGTAATCAAAGAGAATTGGAAGCTAAATCAAATTTGATACCTAGACTTACATTGAATGCTGATTACAAATATTTTGTTGAACTACCAACTCAACTTATGCCTTTAAATGCACTCAATCCACAAGTTCCAGAAGGTCAGTTTAGAGAACTACAATTTGGAGTGCCACATAACATTGGCGCTAATTTACAATTAACGTTACCTATTTATAATCCACAAATTTATGGTGGTATCCGTACCTCACAAGTGGCTGGTGAAATGATGGAGTTAAACTATCAGAAATCTGTAGAACAAGTAGAATATGATATTACTAACCTCTACTACAATGCTCAGATTGTACAACATCAATTAAAATTTATAGATAGTAACTTAATCAATATTAACAAATTGCTCTCTTCAATGCAATTATTGCAGGAGCAATTATTAGTAAAGGGAACAGATGTCAATAAAATAAAGTTACAAAAAGATCAATTAGAAACACAACGTGATTTAGTAAGTAATAAATATAGTCAGTTATTAAATGCTTTAAAATTAAATATGGGTATCGAACTAGGCAAAGAAATTGTTATAGACCCTACTATTCAATTCCAAATTTCAAGTGAAGCAAAAAACAATAACAACATTGAAGTACGAATTATTAAATCTCAAAATAGCCTATTGAACTCTGAATTAAAAACATTGAATCAATCACGTTATTTGCCTTCATTCAATTTTGTTGCTTCTTACGGATTAAACGGTTATGGTTATGACAAAAAACCACACGAATTTTTAAAGTTTTATCAAGTTGGTTTTGTTGGAGTCCAATTCTCTTACCCTTTATTTAGTGGAACTGTATTGCAACGTAAAATAAACCAAAAGAAATTAGAAATAAAAAACAATGAGCTTCAAGAACGTTTAGTAACTGATAAAAACAACATGGAAATAAGTAATATATCCAATCAATTAACGGTAACTAAAAAAGTGATCGTCAACACAGAAAATCAGATAGAACAAGCTAGAAAAATTTATGAGCAAACTGTATTGCAACAAAAACAAGGTACTGCAACAATTACTGATGTTTTACTCGCAGACAATGCGCTAAGAGAGGCTCAACAAAATTATCTATCAGCTATCATAGATTATTTAAAAGCTGATTTGGAATTCAAAAAATTAACGGGGAATATTTCAATGAAGAATGAAGAATGAAGAATAGAGAATGGAGAATGAAGAATGAAGAATGAAGAATGAAGAATGAAGAATTAAAAATAAGTAAGATGAAAAAAATAATCTGGATAATAGCAGGTATTGCAATTGTTGGTTTGGTAATATTCAAATTGACAAGTAATAAAAAAACGACAGAAAGTAAGGTTTACCAATTCGATAAAGAAAAACCTATATCCGTTGATGTGGACACTATTCAACTAAAAAACATCAATGAAGAAGGCGTTTATACAGGAACATTTGAACCTAATAAAGAAGTAAAAATCAGTGCTGAAACACAAGGTAAAATTAATGCTGTTCTAGTAGATGTAGGTAGCTATGTTCAACAAGGGCAAACACTCATTCAATTGGATAATTCACTTTTAAAACTACAATTACAAACCGTTGAAGTGCAAATTGAAGGTTTGCAAGATGATGTAAATCGTTATACCATTTTAACGGAAGCCGATGCCGTGCAAGGTGTTCAATTGGAAAAAGCAAAGTTGGGGTTGAAATCTGCAAAAGTTCAAAAAGCAACATTGCAAGAGCAAATAAACAAAACGACTATCAAAGCACCTTTCAACGGAATAGTAACAGCAAAATTGAGTGAGGTTGGAGCTTTTGCAGCACCCGGAGTTCCTTTGTTGCAAATCACCGACATAAGCACACTTAAATTTACGGTAAACGTACCCGAAAGTAATCTAAAGCAATTTCAATCCCATCAAAATTATAACATTTCAGCGGATGTTTTCCCTGAACTAACATTGAATGGAAAATTATCTATGATTGGAAGTAAGGCTAATATGGGAAATAGTTTTCCTGTACAATTTCAAGTAGAAAACACCAAGCAATCCACTATAAAATCAGGAATGTTTGGAAAGGTTTCTCTATCCGAAAACGAAGTAAAACAAGGTATTATTATTCCGTCTTCTGCCATTATAAATAGTGAAAATCAAGCACAAGTTTATATCGTGAAAAATGGAAAATCAGTTTTACAAACGATTACAATTTCTAAAAATATCGGCAATAGAACGATTGTTTCAAGTGGTTTAAATGTTGGGGACATTATCGTAACAAATGGCTTTATCAATCTTTTTGACGGGGCAAACTTGTTAATTAAGAATTAAAAATTAAAAATTAAAAATTAAGAATTAAGAGTTAAGAATTAAAAATTAAGATTATGAAAGAGAATGTAGTTCAGCAAAAGAGTTTTGCGTTTGCAATAAGAGTTGTGAATGCTTATAAATATCTCACAGAACAAAAGAAAGAGTTTGTGCTTTCTAAACAATTACTTCGTTCGGGAACGAGTATTGGTGCCAATGTAGAAGAAGCAACAGGTGGACAATCCAAAAAAGATTTTATCGCTAAAATTTCTATTTCCTATAAAGAAGCAAGAGAAACAAAATATTGGTTAAATCTTCTTACTGCTACTGATTATTAAGACGAAAAATTATCAAAATCATTATTAGATGATGTTGAAGAATTGTGTAAAATACTTTCATCCATTTTGCTAACCACCAAGCAAAACAATTCTTAATTCATCATTCTTAATTTTTAATTGAAAAAAAATGAATATTACAGAAATATCAATAAAACGACCATCGCTGATTATTGTTCTTTTCAGCGTATTTGCCCTTTTGGGAATTATCGGCTTTAAGAATTTGAGTTATGAATTAATGCCCGATTTTAACCAACCTGTTGTAGTAATTAAAACAGTTTATCCCGGTGCTGAACCCAATGAAGTTGAAACTTCTGTTTCCCGAAAAATAGAAGATGCACTTTCCAATTTGGAAGGCGTGGATTATTTGGTTACAAAATCATTACCCAATGCTTCTGTTATCATTGCCAATCTAAAATATGGAACAGATTTAGATAAAACGATGCAAGATGCTCAACGCTATATTGATAACATTCGTAAGGACTTGCCAGCAGCTATTTTAAGCCCTGAAATGAGCAAAGTATCGCCCAACGATTTACCAATAATGTCGGTAAGTGCAACGAGCAATCTAAAACCGACCGAGTTTTATCAAAAAATGAAAGATGATTTCTTGCCACAAATTCAACAAATAAAAGGTGTGGCAGAAATCACCATTTTAGGTGGAGAAGAACGAGAAATACAAGTGAAAGTAGATAAGGAAAAACTAAAATTGTATAAAATTTCCTTGTATCAAGTCGTAGAAGCAATTAACCGTTCGGGCATTGATTTACCAGCAGGTAAAATTCAGACTGAAACAGAAAACAACGCTGTACGATTGGTTGGAAAGTACAATGATATTGCAGATATACAGAACGTACAAATAGCAATGCCCTTTCCAGGAAGTCCTGTCTATGTAAAAGATATTGCCAAAGTAACAGACGGTATTAAAGAAATTACTTCCTACAGCCGTTTTAACGGAAAGACAGGTATTGGTTTAATGGTCAAAAAACAAGGTGATGCGAATGCTATTGATGTTTCTACCTTGATTAAAGAAAAGTTTCAATCTATTGAAGAACACAATGCCAATTCTGATGTAAAATTTGTTGTAACAGACGACAGTACGGACAATACCATTGCAGCCGTTAATTCGGTAGTAGTCGATTTAATAATGGCAGTCATTTTAGTTTCCTTTGTAATGCTATTATTCCTTAGAAGTTACCGAAACGCATTAATCGTTGCCGTTGCCATTCCAACTTCTCTAATAACAGCTTTTGGAACAATGTGGCTATTAGGTTACACGCTCAACCTAATGACGCTTTTGGCAATGTCTTTAGTTATTGGAGTTTTGGTAGATGATGCCACCGTGGTTTTAGAAAATATACAACGTCATTTGGATATGGGCAAAGAAAAACGAAAAGCGTCATTAGAAGGACGAATGGAGATTGGTTTTTCTGCTGTTTCAATTACTTTGGTGGACGTAGTCGTTTTTGTACCAATTCTATTTTTACAAGTATTTGTAGCCGATATGCTCAAACAATTTTCGGTAGTTATTATTGTAACCGTTTTAACGAGTTTATTAGTCGGTTTTACCTTAACACCTTGGTTGGCTTCACGAATTGGAGAAAAAGATAATTTAAAACCAAGCAACTTTTTCAATCGTTTTTTATTGTGGTTTGAAAAACAATTAGACCGTTTCATCAATTGGTATAGCGGTACATTGAAATGGGTTTTAAATCATAAACTTATTTTTACAGGCTTTGTTCTTTTACTTTTTGTAGGAACTGCCGTGATGATGAAACAGGGCATAATCGGCAAAGAATTAATTGCAACAGGCGACCAAGGAAAATTTCGTTTAGCATTAGAATTTGATAAAAATATTTCCCTTGAACAAAACAACAAAGTTTCTGAAAAAATAGAAACATACATTTTACAGCAACCCGAAGTAGAAAGTGTATTTAGTAATGTTGGCGGACCGAGTACAGGAATTGGAAGTTTGGGAGTTGGTTCTGCAAATAAAACAGAATTCACGATTCAATTAAAAATGAAGAATGAAGAATTAAAAATGAAAGGAATAAAAAAAGTATCTACGGAGGCTTTTATGCGAAAACTACGTGATGATTTACAAAATGACTTTTCGGGAGTAAATTATTCCATAATGGCATTGGGATTAATTCCACGAACTGCACCGATTGAAATTACAATAAGTGGAAGCGATTTAAATAAGGTAATGCAAGCAGGAAATGATTTAAAAACCATTATCGAAAAAATCCCGGGAGCGGATAATGTTCGTCTTTCTGTAGAAACAGGAAGTCCTGAACTAAAAGTTATCCCCGACAAAGATAAAATGCAACGCTTAGGATTAAATACGGCTTATGTGGGTGTCAATTTACGAACCGCATTTACAGGAAATGACGATGCCACTTTAACCGAAGGCGGAACAGAATATCCCGTTCGTATATGGTTAGATAAATTTAGTCGCCAAAATGAGGATGACATCAAGCAATTGAATATTATCAATCCAATGGGCGTTCCCATTGAAGTATCACAAATTGCAAGTATAGAAAAAGACAATTCCCCCTCACTTTTAGAACGTAAAGACCGTCAACCTGCCGTTACATTGACTGCCGATGCCTTAGGTCGTCCGTCAGGAACAGTAGCCGATGATGTGGTGGCTTATATCAACAAAAATCCTTTACCGGACGGCATACAAATGACTTGGGGAAGTGATATTAAAAGGCAAAACGACAGCTTTGGTGCATTAGGTTCTGTTTTGTTGATTTCCTTTGTGCTAATCTATCTGATTATGGTTGCATTATACGATAGCTATATTTATCCGTTTGTTGCCTTATTTGCTATTCCAGTTGCGGCAATCGGAGCATTTTTAGCACTTAATTTATCATTGAGCCACCTTAGCTTATTTGCTCTGTTAGGTTTAATTATGCTGATGGGATTAGTGACCAAAAATTCCATTTTAATCGTGGACTTTACTAACCAAATGAAAGCAGAAGGAAAGCACTACAAAGAAGCCATTGTATTGGCAAGTAAAGGAAGAATGCGACCTATTTTGATGACGACTTTATCAATGGCTATCGGAATGTTACCTATTGCATTAGCAACAGGAACATCAGCCGAATGGAAAAACGGATTGGCTTGGGTGATTATTGGCGGTTTACTTTCGTCATTGGCTTTAACTGTTTATTTAGTACCAATGGTTTATGATATTGTGGATAGTTTGAAAGCTAAGTTTAGCAAAAAAAACCAATAATATTAAGTCTTTGGCAGGAGTAAGAATATAGAATATTATGATTATTATTCATTTCTTCTCCTTGCCAAAGCACAATTTTTTAAAGAAAAAAAGTAAAATGAAAACAATTATTCTAGCTATTATTTCAGCATCTATTTTGGCAGTGATTTCACCTAGTAAGGATGAAAGTTACAACTTAACAGTAGAAGTTGAAAACTTGAGAAATTCAAAAGGAACTGTTCAAATAACATTATACAACAAAGACGGTTCTATTCCTGATGAACATTATAAAAATCACTTCAAAATGGGAAAAGTAAGTATCACAAATGGAAAATCTCAATGTACATTTTCAAACTTGCCAAAAGGCAATTATGCCGTAAACATTTTGCACGATGAAAATAGTAACGGAAAGATTGATAAAGGATTAATTTTACCAAAAGAAGGAATTGGATTTTCAAATTATACTTCAATCGGATTAACCAACCGACCGAATTTTAAAAAAGCAAGTTTTGAATTAACCCAAAATAAGACAATTAAAGTAAAAGTGATTTATATGTAATCCAACACACCGTGTAAGCACATCTCGCATTCGCACAAAGCCACGCTAAAGCCAAAATGCGAGAAGAGCTTACACTACCTACCCTAAAAAATTATTTTTTCTTCCCTTTCTAAAAATTTCAAACTGCCATTTCACAGCCGACACAACAGCGAAACCCTTTACAGACAACGACTTGACAACACTAAAGACAGAACGCCAGCCTGTAACATCGGTTTTGCAAGAGAGCGGGTGAAGTGCTTCAATTGAAACTTTTTCGCTAAATTTGAGGTTCGTGCTTCGGTTGAAGATTTGTGCTAAAAGTGCTGTCTTCGCCAAGCAGAAAAACGTTATCTCACACCCAACTAAAACGTTAAAAATCATGCATTTATTTTTACTTAAAATTATAAGACGAATTATTTGTTATTGACGAAACTTTGCAAATATTGCATTTTTAGTCAATAATAGTTATGTTTGTATAAAATAATTAAAAATGATAACTAGAGAAATATACCTCCAAAAACTTCGTCAACTAAGAGACCAAAATATAATAAAAGTAATAACAGGTATAAGACGTTGTGGAAAATCCACCCTTTTGGAAGCATTCAAAAATGAACTTATTTTTAAAGGTGTACCTAAACAAAACATCATTTTTCTAAATTTTGAAGAACGTGAAAACCTACATTTAACCGAATGGACTAATCTATATGATGAAATTATAAGAACTATAAAATCAAATGAAAAACACTACATTTTTCTGGATGAAGTACAAATGGTTAATGATTTTGAGAAATTAATTAATAGTCTTTTTACTAAAAAAAACCTTGACCTTTATGTTACGGGTTCTAATGCTTATTTACTAAGTAGTGAATTAGCCACATTGCTCACAGGCAGATACATTGCTATTAATGTACATCCTTATTCTTTTAAAGAATATACTTTAGCATATAGCGAAGAAAAGAATACTGACCGTCTTTTTCGTAAATATATGAATAGTAGTAGTTTTCCAGAGGCGGTTACCTTATCACAGTATAATGAAAGTCTTGTAAATGACTATCTACAATCAATATATGATACTGTTGTGATTAAAGACATTGCGCAACGATACAAATTGCGTAATGTACACAATCTTCACCGTGTTATAAGTTTTATTTTTGATAGCGTTGGTTCGTATATTTCTCCAACAAATATTGCAAATGAATTAAGCAAAAATTCACAAAAGAAAATATCACACAATACTGTTATTAAATACATGGATTTTCTTATTAAGTCGTACATCCTTTACCCTGCTCCTCGTTATGACATAAAAGGTAAAGAGTTACTTACTACCAATGAAAAATACTATGTAGTGGACTTAGGGCTAAGAAATATTACTACAACTAATAAACACGAAACTGATTTAGGACACAAACTTGAAAATGTAGTGTATTTTGAACTTCTAAGGCGCGGTGGGAAAGTATATGTAGGCAAAAATGATAATAAGGAAATAGACTTCGTAGTTCAAAAACACAATAATCAAAGAGAATATTATCAAGTTGCTTTTACTGTTAATGACGAAAAGACATTTAAACGAGAAGTTTCGGCATTTAGTCACATAAAAGATAATTATCCTAAATTCCTCCTAACTCTTGACTTTGATAATACTAACATAGCGGGTATTCAAAAAACAAATGTAATTGATTGGTTATTGGATGAAAAAGAAAATTAACTCCAAACAAAAGGGCGATGAGATAACACTCGGTTCGGTGTCAGCCAAATAAAATGCTTCGAGTTTGGCATTTACTCTAAAATAAAATTTGTACCTTCGATTACAGATTTATGCTAAATGTGGCCGGAGCCAAGTAGCTAAAACGGTAGCAAAATAATAAGCTCAAAGGTTTTAGAAAACATTAAAGCGCTCCAAAAACAAGAAAGGCCATCCCTTGTGGACAGCCTCTCTTTCAAATTTATTTATAGCTATTATAACGTATAAGCTCCGTCATTGATTAACTTTTGAGCAATCAACTGGCGTGTTTCTTTAGGGTTGATGCTTTCTAACTTTGTAAAGCGTTTCAAGCCCATCAACATCATTCTTAATTCATCGCCTTCTGCAAATGAATTCAATGTGTCTTTTGCCAATTTATTGATTTTATCAGCCGCATCGTAGAAATACGTTTGAGCAATTGCAATTTGAACCGCAGCCGCTTCTTCTCCTTTTGCAGCAATTAATTTTTGTGTACGCAACAATACCGACTCAGCCAAGTAAGTAATGATTGCCATGTCAGCAATTCCCATCAACACTTCTTGTTCTTTAGATAAAGTTGTCATTAATTTTTGAACGGCAGAACCAGCGGTCATTAAAATTGCTTTTTTAAATCCTTTTAATGCTGCTTGTTCTTTTCCTAATGCGCCTTCTGGTGCATCCTCAAAGCTTGGAATACTTACCAACTCGTTTGTAATAGCCATTGCTGGCCCCATCAAATCCAATTCACCTTTCATTGCACGACGCAAGACCATTTCTACAGTCAACATACGGTTGATTTCGTTCGTACCTTCAAAAATACGGTTAATTCTAGAATCTCTATAAGCACGTTCAACAGAGGATTCTGCAGAATATCCCATTCCACCAAATATTTGAACCGCTTCGTCCACCACGTAATCCAACGTTTCGGAGCCCGCTACTTTAATGATTGCACATTCAGGAGCAAACAATTCAATTCCTTTCAATGTTGCTGTACCTTTATCCATACCACCTGCAATATATGCTTGAATAGCATCGTCAATATTTTGACCTGCACGATACAAAGCTGATTCAGAAACAAATGTACGAATAGCTTGTTCTGCTAATTTATAACGAATAGCACCGTATTTTGAAATTGGTCTGCCAAATTGTTCACGTTCATTGGCATATTTAATCGACTCAGTGATTGCACCTTTTGCACCACCTAAAACACCAGCGCCAAGTTTAATACGACCAATGTTTAAGATGTTTAAAGCAATTTTGAAACCATTTTCACGCTCAGAAAGCATGTTTTCAACTGGTACTTTTACATTGTTAAAGAATATTTGACGTGTTGAAGAACCTTTGATTCCCATTTTCTTTTCTTCTGGATTCAAAGAGATACCTTCAGAATCTGCTTCAACTAAAAACGCTGTTAATTTTTCATCGTTGTCAATTTTAGCAAATACAGTATATAAATGCGCAAAACCACCATTGGTAATCCACATTTTTTGTCCATTTAATACGTAATACTTACCATCTTCACTCAATATGGCTTTTGTTTTTCCAGAATTGGCATCAGATCCAGCACTTGGTTCGGTTAAACAATAAGATGCTTTCCATTCACCTGATGCTAATTTAGGAATGTATTTCGCTTTTTGAGCATCATTTCCGTAATAAAGCAATGGCAATGTTCCAATTCCAGTATGCGCACCAAAAGCAACAGAAAAAGAGTGTCCTTTTCCTAAATATTCCGTAGCCAACAACGACGTTTTGAAGTCTTGCCCCATTCCACCTAAATCTTCGGGAACAGATAAGCCTAATAAGCCTAATTCGCCAGCCTTTTCCATTAAAGAGACCATCAATCCCTCTTCCATGGCATCCATTCGATCCAAAACAGGTGTAACCTCTTGGTTGATAAAATCATCACACATCTGAGCAATCATGCGTTGCTCTTCACTCCATTCCTCTGGTGTAAATATTTCATTTGGTAACGTGTCTTTTATTAAAAACTCCCCTCCTTTTATTGCATTTTTTTCTGACATATCTTTGATTTTTTTAGTTTCAATATGTAAAGATAAAAATTATTTCTTATATTATGCGTGCATATTAATTTTTTTTGGCACAATTTTAGCATTATTTAATAAAAAATATGATTTTTCAACTAATTATCGTTCATTTGTACTATGCGTCATTTAATAATTACACTCTTAATTTTTAGTTCTCTTTGTTCTTTTGGGCAAATGACTTTTTCTGCATTGAAGCATCATTTTGGTGATTTACAAAGTTATGACAACCGTTTTGTAGATATTACCATTACAAATAAAGGTATTAAAGACGGTTATATTTTAAGCGTTCGAAAGCCAAGTGAAGTGGTGTACATTCAAAATCGAGCATTTATCCAAAAAGACAGCTCATTGACCTTGCGTTTTCAAGTTAACCCACGTCAAAAAGGTAAATTTAGTTATTCTGTAGAGATTTTTACAAGCGATAAAGCAGATGCACACAAATTAGTCTTGAGCGGTAATCTTTTGGAAATGGAGCAAAATTCTAACTCATATTTAACTGCTTGTCCTGATTTCAACTCGCATCCAATTGGCAAAAACCCCAATCAGTTTGATTTAACGGTTGTCACCATTGATAAAACAACACGTCAAGAATTAGAGCAATCAAAAGTAAGCATGATTCAAGACGGGTTTGCTCTTTGGACAGAAAAAACAGATAAAAACGGAAAAATTAAAAAATCGGGAATTGTTGGGTTAGCCTATTTTTACGCTACTCATGCAGGTTATTTTCCAGCTGAAAAAGGAGCTTTTGTGAGCAATGAGCGCAACAAAGTGTTGATTGAATTGGAAAGAGATTCAACAAAAACACCTGTGATTGTGTCAGAACCAGAGCCAGTTGTTGAAACAAGTACAACCAATGAAGTCGTTATTGAAATTGAAGAAACAACACCTCAAAAAGAAGTCGTTGAAACAAGTACAACTGTCCCTCATTCACTTGAAGAAATTAGTGAAGAAAACTTTGATAGTGCTCTATTTGAACCTGTAAACGTTGTTTTTGTCATGGACGTTTCCTCATCTATGAATCAAGCGAATAAAATGGAGTTGATGAAGTATTCTATCAATCAACTTTCTGAGATGATTCGTCAAGAAGATAGAATCTCCCTTGTTACTTATGCTTCACAGGCAAAAGTATTGTTGCCACCAACCTCTGGAATGGATAAAGAAGCCGTAAAAGAGCAAGTGAAATTACTAAAAGCAGGTGGTATGACTGCAGGTGGTGAGGGAATAAGATTGGGATTGGAACAAGCAAAAAATGGTTTCATAAAAGACGGATTGAACCATGTGTTTATCATTACAGATGGTGCTTTTAACCAAAAACAATACAATTACAAAAAACTGTTTAAGAAATATACAAAAATGGGCATTAGCCTATCGGTTGTTGGTATCCTTGACGATGCTATTGCGCGAGTTTCAATGAAAGAAATAGCACAATTGGGTAAGGGAGAATACATTTCTGTGAGGGTATTATTGGATGCACAAAAAAACATTCGTAAAGCTGTAAGAAAAATGGCATTTAAAAATAAAAATTAGTGTATTTGTTAAAAATTTGTTCCATTTTATTCAAAAATTGTAATTTCGTACTATATTCTAACAAAATTTAATGGAAGATAACCGAAAACACATAGAAGTTTGTTTTACACCCGGAGAATACGATTACTTTCAGCCGGGTTATGAAATTGTCGTTGTAATAGATGTTTTACGTGCCACATCAGCAATATGTGCAGCTTTTGACAATGACGTCAGGTCAATTATTCCTGTACCAACCATCGAAGAAGCGTTAGAATACAAGAAAAAAGGCTATTTGGTAGGAGCAGAGCGAAAAGGACAGATTGTAGAGGGATTTGATTTTGGAAACTCACCTTATTCTTACATGAAAGAAGAATTTAAAGGACAAGATATTGTACTTTCAACAACAAACGGCACCAAAGCATTAGACATTGCCAGAGATGCCGAAATGGTAATTGTTGGTTCCTTGCTAAATTTAGATGCATTGTGTAAATTTTTAGAAGCACAAGACAAAAACATTCTTTGTCTTTGTTCTGGATGGCAAGATAAATTCAATTTGGAGGACACCATTTGTGCGGGTGCCATATCTGAATACTTATTGGCAACAGGAAAATTCACTTCTGACGAGGATTCATCTGTTGCAGCAAAATACTTGTACATTTCTGTGAAAAACAACTATTTTGGCTACTTAAAATCCAGTTCTCATAGAAGGCGATTAAAAAACCTAAACTTAAACGAGGATGTTAAGTACTGTTTAACACCCAATCAAACGGATGTCATCCCAATATTAAAAGATGGTAAGTTGGTTAAACTATAAGAAATTAATCGTAATTGTTGTTCCATTGCTTCTGCTTTCCATCTCTTTAAGTGAAGGGAAAGCAACAATTGTGAAAAAATGGGGTTTTTACGGTCATAAACGTATCAATCGGATGGCTGTTTTTACACTTCCTCCACCCATGTTTGGGTTTTACAAAGATCACATTGAGTTTTTAACAGAAAACGCACCAAACCCCGATAAACGCAGATATGCCGTTGATGGAGAAGCGCAACGTCATTACATTGATTTGGATCACTATTACAAAAACGGAGAAGATTATACGAAAGTTATTCCTCAACTTTGGAAAGATGCTGTTGCGAAGTACACCGAAGATACTTTACAAGCGTATGGAATTGTATCTTGGACTATTTCCAATATGAAATACAATCTCCAAAAAGCATTTGAGGAAGGCAATGTTGATAAAATTTTAAAATACAGTGCAGATTTGGGACATTACATGGGTGATGCACATGTGCCACTTCATACAACAGAAAATTATAACGGACAACTGACCAATCAAAAAGGTATTCACGGATTGTGGGAGAGCAGATTGGTTGAAATCAACGCTGATAATTACGATTATTTTGTAGGAAAATCAAAATACATTAAAAGTCCCATTCAATATGCTTGGGAAGTTGTTTTTGCTTCACACAAGTGTGTTGATTCCGTTTTTCGTATTGAGCGCGAGTTGACTCAAACAATGGGTACAGATAAAAAGTACAGCTATGAGCAACGAGGGACAACAACAGCAAAAGTTTATTCTTTTGAATTTTCACAAGCCTATCACCAACAATTAAACGGCATGGTGGAGCGAAGAATGAAAGCGGCTGTTGTTTCGGTTGGTTCCATTTGGTACACCGCATGGGTTGACGCCGGTCAGCCAGATTTAGAAAAATTGCGCAATAAACCCATCAGTTTAGAGCTCAAACAAGAATTTGAAGAGCTAGAAAATCACGTTCATTCAGAAAAAAGCAAAGGACGAATTTGCGATTAACCGATTTAGCTGTTAAGAACAAATACAAGACATGTAAAAGGTGTTTAAATTTTAAAGATTTGGTTGTTAAACGTCTATAAATCTTTATCTTTGGTTTATTATTGTACTATACTTTTTAATTAATCAACCGTATGAAAAATTACTACTTTATACTATTCCTAGGATGTTTTTTTAGCTTGACAGATTCAAGTTTACTTGCACAACCAACTGATTGCCCATTAAATACACGAGATTTTCCTATAAATACAAAAGATGACGGAAACATATACAGTTGGTCCGCTGGATTGTATATGCCTTCTCAAATTGGTGGTGCTCAAACGATCAATTCAATATCCTATAGACTTGATAACACTTATGGTAATGCTGGTACTTTTTCTGATATTAGAGTTTATTTGAGGGAAACAACTGTAACAAATTATGCAACAAGTCCTGGTTACCCTGGCACTACTGGTTTTACACAAGTCTATGGTGGTTCAGTAACTTATTCAGGTACAAATGGGGTAACATATACTTTCACGTTATCTTCACCTTTTATTTATAGTGGGACAAAGAATTTAGAATTATTAATAGAAAACAGGGGTGGTGCTGCAAGTGGTGGTTATAGTGATGCAGAACCTTGGTTTGATAGAACAAATGATGCTGGATCAGGAAATTTTTGTGGAAAAAGATGGTCAAATACTAGCTGGGCTAGTGCAATATCAGGTAGTGCATCTCAACCATTCAATCTAGCTATTTACACAGGAAAAGCAAATGTGTTCTGTGGTGCTTATCCTCTCTCTGTTTCATTTAAAAACTTCACCTCACAATGTGATGATGGACATATCAATTTAGAATGGGCAACTATTTCAGAGAAAAACAATGATTATTTTATAATTGATTACAGTGAAAATGGTACTGATTGGGCGGAAATAGCTCAAATAAAAGGACACGGGACAACTCATGAGGAGCAAAATTATTCATTCAAGCATAGAAACATAACTTCATCAACGGTTTATTATCGCCTTAAACAAGTAGATTTTGATGGCACTGAAGAGTATTTACAAACAATCGCCTCCAATTGTCAAGCAAAAGGTACTGCTTTGGTAACACCAAATCCATCAAGAGGTGAGTTTATGGTTTATAATATCAACAAAGGTGATCAGTTAACTGTTTATTCACTCCTTGGAGAAGTTGTTGGTCAGACTACTGCAGAATCAAATTTTGCAAATTTTGATTTATCACAGCACCAAAGTGGTGTCTATATGATACACATCCAATCTGGAGATAACAATCAAGTAATTAAAGTTAGCGTACAATAAGCACACTATCAACTCAAAATAAATACAGCAATAACCATCCGCTTTAGGGTGGTTATTGCTTTTTAATGAAAGCTCATTCGTTGAATTCTTACAGCATTTAAAATAGCTAATAACGCTACACCTACATCGGCAAATACTGCTTCCCACATGGTGGCAATCCCACCTGCACCTAATGCCAATACAATTAGTTTAACACCAAATGCTAAACCAATGTTTTGCCAAACGATGTTTTTCGTTGCCTTGCCAATTCGAATGGCTGTAGGAATTTTTGATGGTTTATCGTCTTGAATGATCACATCTGCTGCTTCAATAGACACGTCGCTACCCAAACCTCCCATAGCTATTCCAATATCGCTCAAAGCAATTACAGGAGCATCGTTCAAACCATCACCAACAAAAGCAATGGTTTTCTGATCGGTTTTAAGTGCTTTAACTTTATCTACTTTGTTTATGGGTAGTAAATCACCATAAGCTTTGTGGATATGTAATGTAGTAGCAACGTGGTTCACAACAGTTGATTTATCACCACTCAACATCACCGATTCAACGCCCAACTGACTTAATTGCTGAATCGTATTAGCTGCATCTGCTTTAATGGTATCAGCGATGGTAATGTACCCAACATATTGTCCATCATAAGCAACAGCAATTGTGGTGTAAACAATCGTTGCAGGGTCGGTATCAAATAAAATAGCAAATTTTTGGAGCAATTTAAAATTACCAACCAATAATTCTTTCCCATTAATTGTGGTTTTTATTCCGTGACCGGCAATTTCTTCTGTATCAATCAATGCAATAGTTGTGTCAACAACACCAACATATTCATGTATCGCCGTTGCAATAGGATGAGAACTTAAATTTTCAACTGCATTTACCATTGCAAGCATTTGTTGTTGATCAAACACTTGATTAAACACCACTTCTTGCACTTTAAACACACCTTCTGTTAGTGTACCAGTCTTGTCCATCACAACAATATCAACTTTTGCTAATAAATCAAGGTAGTTACTTCCTTTAATTAAAATTCCAGCTCGACTAGCCGCTCCAATTCCACCAAAATAACCCAAAGGAATAGAAATTACCAAAGCACAAGGGCAAGAAATGACTAAGAAAATCAACGAGCGGTACAGCCATTCGCTAAATACATAATGGTCAACAAAAAAGAAAGGTATTAAACAGATTAAAACAGCTGCAAGCACAACGATGGGTGTATAAATTCTAGAGAATTTACGAATAAACAATTCTGTTGGTGCTTTTTGGGAACTGGCATTTTGTACCAATTCTAAGATTTTGCTCAATTTGCTATCGTTGTATGCTTTTGTTACCCGAATTTGACAAGCGGTAGCAAGATTTAACATGCCCGCAAGTATCTCATCGCCAGTGTTTTTAGTATCAGGAACACTTTCACCAGTCAAAGCGGCGGTGTTGAAAGATGCTGTCGGAGATAATAACTCACCATCCAATGCCACTTTTTCACCTGGTTTTAATTGAATGATTGAATGAGTCGCAACATCTTTGGCGTGCATCGTCTCAAAACGACCATCGACAACAACCGTAACCTCATCAGGTCGTTGATCCAATAAAGACTGAATGTTTCCTTTTACTTTTGAAACAGCAATATCTTGAAATGCTTCGCCAACTGCATAGAACAACATTACAGCAACTGCCTCTGGGTATTCTCCTATTCCAAATGCTCCAATTGTTGCAATAGTCATTAAAAAAAACTCCGAAAAAACAGCTCCAGATTGAATACTTTCTACAGCTTCTTTTACAACAGGAAAACCAACGGGAAGATAGGCAACAACATACCATGCAATACGAATCCAACTTGTAAACCACGAAGGTTGTACAAAATAGTCTAAAACAATCGCAACAAGCAATAAAACAAATGACACGATTGCAGGTAAAAACAGTTGAAAAGAGCTGTTATTTACATCGTGATTGTGCTGTTTATTTTCACTCGAACAACATTCGTTATCGCTATGTGCATGTTCGTGTGAATGTCCCATTTTATTTACATTCCCCGTTCGGTGTGCATGTTTTACCTTCAATTACTTCAAACGGTGAAGCCGGATTCTCTTTTTTCCATTCTTCGTAAGCTTTTTCAATCGTTTGCAGAAATAAATCTGGAGATTGAGCACCTGACACAGCATATTTTCGGTTCATTACAAAGAATGGTACGCCTTGAATACCCAACTGCGATGCTTCTTGAATATCAGCATATACTGCTTCTTCGTATTTTGAATTGGTTAGCGCTTCTTCCACATCATCTTTGGTTAAACCAATCAATTCTGCAATTGCTACTATATCATTTTTATCATTTAAATCACGTCCATCGGTGAAGTGTGCTTTAAAAAATTGTTCTTCAGCTTGATCTCCCAATCCTTTTGTTTTAGCCAATTGAATGATGCGATGAGCGTTGAATGAATTAGCAACCTTTACATTGTCAAAATCATAAATCAAGCCCGCTTGTTTTGCTGTTTTTGTAACCGATTGATGAATTTCTTTACATTCCTTCATCGACCAACCTTTTCTCTCAGCTAAATACTCATACGTACTCTGTTCTACCTTCGTTGTAGGTGTAGAAGGATCCAATTGAAAGCTTTTCCATACCAATTCCACAGATTCGGCATATTTAAATTTAGACAAAGCCTTTTCGTAGTTTCGTTTACCAATATAACAAAACGGGCACATAATGTCACTCCAAACCTCTATTTTCATTTTTTGCTCCTTTTTTAATTCAATAAATGCTGTTTCCGATTGTGAAAAGCCATTTACACTCATAAAGGTACAAAAAAACAAACAAATATAAACCCATTTTAACATCATGATAACTTCATTTTATAATTCATTTCACCTTTTTTCAAAAATACAGAACTTTTTAAAATGACAGAATAAATTTTACCTGAATGTTTCTACCCATATTGTAAATTCCAGAGTAACTATTGTTAGATTGACCATAATATTCAAAATATTTAAGACGATTCAAATGAGATTGATAAGCTTTGTTGAACACATTGTTCATCTGTGCAACAATTTGAATGGTGTTATTGTTCGAATAGTTAAATAAAAGATTGACACCCACATTGAACAATGTATAGTCAGCCGTGTAGTTTTCGGTATCATTTAATCCTAAATAACGGTTTTGCTTTCCGTTAAATTCTACTTCGAAATAAGGTGATAAACTAATTACTTTTTTGGACGGAATGTTAATGTCATACGTCATGTTACTCACTATTCGTAGCGGTGGAATCAATGGCAAATATTCTCCTTCAACTCCTTTTCCTTTATAGATTGTCTTTTTATTGGATCCATAAACAAAACTCAAACTACTGCGCCAATTAAAACCTTTCATTTTTTCAGGATGTAAATCAAAAGCCATTTCAGATCCGAATAAATGAGCCTTTGCTTGTTGGTATTGATAGGTTTTGTTTCCTTGCGCATCGATAAGAGGAACATTGGATGAGTCAGCGACAACAGACATATAGATATAATTTTGAATCGTGTTGTTAAACAAACTTAATTCGACTGTCAATCCTTTAAATGAAAAATTAAATCCCACATCCTCTTGCAATGAAAATTCGGGTTTAAAATTTCGATTACCTAAATAAATTATATGTGCTCCTGGATCGAGTCCATTACTCCCTATTTCAGTAATATTTGGTGAACGATATGCTCTACCAATATTTGCTTTTATTGATAAGTACCTTGTTGCTTTAAATGTAGCGCCAATACTACCACTTATCCCTTGAAACAATTTTTGGTACTGTTCAAATTGTAGTGTAGAATTTATTGAATTATCCGCTTGTTGTTGCATTCCTGTTAAGGAGTTTGTTGTTACATAAAAATTATCCCAAGAAACATATCGAATATCGTATCGAACACCACCGCTTATACTCCATTTTTTGTATTTCCATTTGGTATAATAATATACACCACCATCATATAGATTGTAGTTCGGTATAGGAAAATCAGTAGCTTCTTTGTGTCTATTTTGTTGAATCATTCCGTTTAGCCCAACAGCTATCTCTATAGTTGAAAATGTTGGAGCATTGTATCGAAGTCCATAATTTAATGTGTTTAATTGCATATACATGCCTGCTTGCTTAGGCATAGTTGGGTGGGTGTATTCCCTACGAATGTTTTGTTGACCACCCAATAAGAAATCAATACCTCCCCTATTTAATCGATAATTACTATGTAAATACAACCGATAATGCTGAATATGCTGTGCTAAATCAGGTAGTTTATACGTATTAAGTTCCTTATCAGAAACAATTGGGCGAGTGGATAAGGCGTCTAACCCTTCTTCGTACACTTGTTTGGTAAATTTCCTAGATAGAGAGTCTCTGCTTCCATCAGGTATTCCTTGATGATTGTCAAACAATGTGAAATTGAGGTGTGTATAACCTTTACTTGATTGGTATCCTAAAAGTGCAGAAAAATTAGCAACATTGAAATTTGTTAAGTAAACCCTACCATCAATTGGGTTTTTATAATTTTTTGCTAAGCGGTAAGAACCTTTAATGGAAGCAATAAATCCCTTTTTTGAATAATTTACACGCAAACCTGTTCCAATTAATCCATTGTTAGAATGGTATTCACTTATTAATTTTCCATTAATATTTTCAGTAGTAGTAGAGGGGATTGCAGGGAATAGACTAATCACGCCAGCGATGGCATCTGAACCATATAGTAAACTTGCTGGACCTTTGATAATTTCGGCTCTTTCAATTGCATAATCATCGATTTCTAATCCATGTTCATCTCCATATTGTTGCCCCTCTTGACGAATACCATCATACAAAGTCAACACCCTATTGTATCCAAGTCCATGAATAAATGGTTTTGAAATGTTAGGCCCTGTTTTAACTGCTGTTAGCCCAGGAGTGTTCTTTACCAGTGCGTCTATTAAATTGTTCGTTGCTGTTAGTTCAATCTGTTTTGTAGATATAGCACTAATAGAAATAGGATTCTCATTAATAAGCGTTGCTCTATTTGAACCTGTTACAACGATTTCTTCAAGGTTGATATTGAGTGGTTGAACGTAAATAAAATAGACAATTTGTTTTTCATTTATTTTAAGCGTATCAATTTTATAACCAGTGCAATACACGGTTATTTGTTGCGTGTTCTGATTTACAGATAGTGAAAAAGCACCTTTGTCATCTGTAACTGTTTCATTTTTTGATTGATGATCAGCAACTGCACAAAATTCTATTGGTAAATTTGTCAACGCATCATATACAAAACCTTTTATCTGTCGAATTTGTGCAGACAAATTAATGGTCAATGTAATAAATACTATAAATAAAAAATATTTTCTCATGTTAATTTCATTTGCAAAACTAAAATAGTTAGGTTAGTCTAACAAATATTTTTAAGGAAATCTTTTTTATATTTGCAATTATGGTATCACAAACAGAGGAAAATTATTTAAAAGCATTGTTTCATTTGACGAATGAAACAATCGGTAAGATTGATGCTGGAACCAATGAATTGGCGGCTTTCCTATCAGTAAAACCAGCTACAGTTAATGATATGCTCAAAAAACTGAAAGAAAAAGAATTGGTTAGCTACGAAAAGTATGGAAAGATTACTTTAACACAACAAGGCAAGGCTCATGCTGTAGAAGTTATAAGAAAACATAGACTTTGGGAAACCTTTTTATATGAAAAACTTGCGTTTAGTTGGGATGAAGTCCACGAAGTTGCGGAACAACTGGAACATATAAGATCAAAAAAATTAGTTGAGCAGCTAGATCGATTTTTAAATTTTCCAGAAGTAGATCCACATGGAGATCCAATTCCAAATGCAAAGGGCCAATTAAAATTTATTCAAAGAAGCACATTGGTGCAAGTTGAAGAAGGTAAAACTTGTCAATTGGTAGCAATTAAAGATAGCAGTGCTTCATTTTTGCAATATGCGGTACAATTAGGAATAGGCTTAAGTACGCAAATTAAAGTTTTACACCGATTTGACTTTGATGGCTCCATTGAAATTGAAGTTAACAACAAGCGTTCAACTGTTAGTCAAAAGTTTGCCGAAAATGTTTATGTAAAATAACTATCGATATTCAGGAAATAACTCTAACAAACCATTTTCAGATGCATCACACGCCCCCCTTTCGGTAATAATTTTAGTAACGTATTTGGCTGGTGTGACATCAAAACCATAATTACTCGCATTAGTTGTTTCCGGACAAATCAATACAGCATCCATTTCTCCAGTAGCCTTAGATTTTCCAATCATGTATTTTACCTCATCCTGATTACGCTCTTCAATTGGTATATCAAAACCACTTTTCATGTTCATATCCAATGTTGTAGATGGCAAGGCAACATAAAAAGGAATGTTGTTATCTTTTGCAGCCAATGCTTTTAGGTACGTTCCGATTTTATTGGCAACATCGCCGTTACGCGTTGTTCGATCAGTGCCAACAATGACCATGTCCACCATACCGTGTTGCATTAAATGGCCGCCTGCATTGTCCACAATCAACGTATGAGGAACATTGTGTCGAGTTAGTTCATAGCACGTTAAATTACTTCCCTGATTACGAGGACGCGTTTCATCAACCCATACGTGTACTTTAATTCCTTTCTCTATCGCTTGATAAATGGGAGATGTAATGGTTCCCCATTCGATACACCCCAACATACCAGCGTTGCAATGTGTCAAGATATTGACAACCTCACCTTTCTTTTTCTTAGAAATTTCCTCGATAAACGGCAAACCATGAACACCAATCATGCGACAAGTTTCTACGTCTTCTTCCACAATTTGGTTGGCCATGTTCCATGCTGTATCTAAAAAATCTGCCTCACAGTTATCCAATGCTTGTTGCATTTTATCCAATGCCCAAAACAAGTTAACAGCAGTTGGACGAGAAGCTCTTAAATCAGAAAAAGCAGTATCTAAAAAAGAACCATCCAATTGTTTTTCAATCAATTCTCTAACTGCCAAATAAATACCATAAGCTGCAGTTGCACCAATTAAAGGAGCTCCACGAACAGCCATGTCCTTTATAGCTATTTCTGCATCTTTGTACGTTGTTAACTTAACCGTTACTAATTGATGTGGCAATAACCGTTGATCAATCACTTCTACGAATCGATCGGCTGTTGTCCAAATGGTTCTGAATTTACTCATTGCAAAAAATTTTAATCTAATTTGGCCTTATCTTTTGTTAGCGCGATTTCCAATACCTCTTTCATGCGAGAGACATAGTGAAACGTTAATCCTTTTAAATATTCTGGCTCAATTTCTTCAATATCTTGTCGGTTTTTTTCGCACAAAATAATTTCCTTAATTCGTGCACGCTTTGCAGCAAGTATTTTTTCTTTTATTCCTCCTACAGGCAACACTTCTCCACGCAATGTAATTTCACCTGTCATCGCTACGTTTTTCTTCACTTTTCGCTGTGTAAATGACGATGCAAGAGAGGTTAACATCGTAATACCAGCACTTGGTCCATCTTTTGGTGTTGCTCCTTCTGGCACGTGAATGTGAACATTTGAATTTTCAAAAACCGCTTGATCAATGTTCAACCAATGACTATGGGCTTTTAAAAACTCTAAAGCAATAACGGCTGATTCCTTCATTACATCACCTAAATTACCAGTAAGGGTTAATTTTCCTTTTCCGTTTGTAACAGAAGATTCTATAAATAGTATATCACCACCTACACTTGTCCACGCCAAACCTGTTACAACACCAGCAATGTTGTTGTTGTCGTATTTGGTTTTTTGTCGACCTGGGCCAAGAATTGTTTTTAAATCATCGAGAGAAATTTTTGTCACAAACTCCTCTTCCATTGCTATTTGGCGTGCTCTATTGCGCACCAATTTAGCAACAACTTTTTCCAAGCCACGCACCCCTGATTCATTGGTATATTCTTCTACCAATTTCTCCAAAACGGATTTATCAATAGCGATGTCTTTTTTTGCTAATCCATGCGCTTCTATCTGTTTTGGCAACAAATGTTGTTTTGCTATTTCAATTTTTTCTTCAATGGTATAGCCATTTACTTCAATTAATTCCATTCGATCACGAAGTGGGGCTTGAATTTCTGATAAATTATTTGCCGTAGCAATAAACATCACTTTTGATAAGTCAAATTCTGTTTCCACATAATTGTCGTAAAACGCACTATTTTGCTCAGGATCAAGAACCTCCAACAATGCGGAAGAAGGATCGCCGTGCATACTTCTACCCAATTTATCAATTTCATCCAAAATAAACAGTGGATTGGCAGCTTCTGCTTTTTTGATGTTTTGAACAACACGTCCAGGCATCGCACCAATGTATGTTTTTCTGTGGCCTCTGATCTCAGATTCATCGTGTACACCACCAAGTGACATTCTAACATATTTTCTTCCCATTGCTTCAGCAATTGACTTCCCTAAAGATGTTTTCCCAACTCCTGGAGGTCCGTAAAAGCATAAAATTGGTGCTTTCATGTTACCTTTTAATTTCAAAACAGCCAAATGTTCCAAAATACGTTCTTTTACCTTTTTTAAACCATAGTGATCACGCTCTAAAATCTTACTTGCACGTTTTAAATCATGGATGTCTTTGGTATAAACACCCCAAGGCAAATCCAACAACAAGTCGAGGTAATTAAGCAAAACTGTATATTCGGCACCTTGAGGATTGGAGCGTTTTAATTTTTCTAGTTCCTTGTAAAATACTTTTTCTGTTTTTTCGTCCCATTTTTTAAACTTTGCTCTTTTCTGTAGCTCTTCCACATCCAAATCTTGCGGATTCCCACCTAATTCATCTTGAATGGTTCGTATTTGTTGGTGTAAAAAATATTCTCGTTGCTGACGATCGATGTCCTTTTTTACTTTTGATTGAATTTCATTGCGCATTTGCAACATTTGAACCTCTAAACTCAACTGTTCCAACACCAATAACACTCGTTTTTTTAAATCCAATTCATTCAAAATGCTTTGTTTTTTGGCAACATCTGCATTCATATTTGAACTAATGAAATTTATTAAAAAAGAGGGAGAATCAATATTTTTTAATGCAAAAGAAGCTTCTGTTGGGATATTTGGGCTTTCCTTAATGATTTGAAGTGCAGATTCTTTAATTGATTCAATCAAAAGTGTCATCTCTTTTGATTTGTAATCAACATTTTGCTCTTCCAAATAATGTACTTTTGCTTTAATAAACGGCTCACTTTGAACAGGTTCAACCAACTCAAAACGACGTTTACCTTGAATGATAACTGTTGAACTTCCATCCGGCATTTTTAGTAGGCGAATGATTTGAGCAACAACGCCAATTTTATGTAAATCATCAAACTCAGGAGACTCTTCCTCTTGGTCTTTTTGAGAAACAACACCTACTGTTTTATTGCCTTTATTCGCCGATTGAATCAACTTAATACTCTTATCTCTCCCTACGGTAATTGGGATAACAACTCCAGGAAAAAGTACATTATTGCGCAAAGGAAGAATAGGTAACACATCCGGATACACGGCATTGTTCATCGTTTCTTCTTCATCAGCTGTTATCAATGGGATGAATTCTGCATCTGCATCAATAGCATCTGTCAAATGGATTAAAGCTTCTTTTAATTGATCGTTCATATTTTATAATTGTATATAGACAAATTGTCAGCATCTGATATTTCATTGCTGTCAAGTTGTTATTCTCGTTCTACTTCTTATAATTTCAATCTTTGTGCCAAGCTTTTAAATCGGTAATTTTGGCGCAATTTAGTGTAAAATTATGGATTGATGGTAAGAAAAACATAAGCAACAAGATTCACTAAAAGCACAACACCATAAACATAATTACTTCTACCACCAATAAGAGAAATCATAACAGTAAAGATGGAAATAACTAAAAGAATTATTGACAAAATATCTATCCCCAAAATTAGTGGAAAGCCATAAATATAGCTAGCAAGTGACACAGCAGGAATAGTTAACCCGATACTTGCCAAAGATGATCCTAATGCCAAATTTAAACTCGTTTGAAGTCGGTTGTTTTTTGCTGCACTCACAGCGGCAATTCCTTCTGGAAGTAAGATTATTCCAGCAATTACAACACCAACAAGACTCTTTGGTAATCCATAATAAAGAATCATCGATTCAAGTGGAAGTGAAAGCTCTTTTGCTAATAAGACAACTATTGTCAAACTAATCAACAAGAAAATCAAACTGATAACCAATGAAAGATTTGAAATCGAATGATGTTTTGGGTCACCTGATTCTTCATTATCCTCTGTAATAAAATATTCTCGGTGTCGTATTGTTTGAGCCGAGATAAAAGTGATGTAAATCACTAAACAAGCAAATACTTCAAACAACATTTGAGCTTTTGTATAATAGGGTCCTGAGTGACCTTTTGTATAGGACGGTAAAATCATGGTAAAAACCACAATCGAGATCAATGCAACCAAGGCAATACGAACGGATTGAGACGAAAAGGTCTGCGTATGGTATTTTCTACCTCCAATAAATAAACTTAAACCAACGATACCATTAAGTATCAGCATGACGGCGGCATATACGGTATCTCTAGCAAAGGAGGCGTATTCTTCTCCACCAGACATCATTAAGGAAATAATAATAGCAACTTCAATAATGGTGATTGAAACAGCCAAAATAATAGTTCCATAAGGCTCCCCAACACGATGTGCTATAATTTCAGAGTGGTGAACGGCAGACATTACACAAAAAATCAATAGTATGCCTGCAAAAATTTGCAATGCAATGTTTTCATCTAAATAACCCGAAAAATGGAGTAGAGTTGCGAGTAAAGGTATTGAAGTTGTCCACTGGTATAACTTTCTTATTTTTTTCATTTATATCAGTTTTTATTTAATTGAAAATAGAATACGTGCAACAAAAATAACCATCTTCAGTGGATTAACTTTTTATTATTTTGTTTTTTTAACATATAATTGAGAATCTATCACAACTATCCGAAATTTTTTGAGAAAAAGGGTAAAAAAATGAAATACTTAAGATTTCTTCGATGAACAAAGTAGGAAAACCTGAAAGAGTCATAAAAATAGCAATCGCTAATAAACTTTTGAGGCAAGCTTTTTCAGTAGGAAAAAATAAACGATATTATAATGAAAATTTTAGTCAAAATATTTGTTTTTAAGCACAGATCATCCCGAACGGAGTGAGGGAACTTCTAGTTGACAGTTTATCTGTCATTTTAAAACAAAAATTAATGTTTTATAAACAGTTACATTTATTCTAGAAAAGAGACTTTGTTTCTCGACTTTGTGAAAATGCTCATTGAAAACAAAGGAATACAGAAGATTATTGTCTAAAATTAGAAAACTTTCGGATGAATGTGAGAATCTATTTACTTATTTTATCTTTGTAAAAATCAAAAAAAATGACACAACAAGAATTTTTTAACGATATAACGCAAGGAGTTCCTTCTGAAATTCCTTCTAAAAAAGCATTAGACCATTCGGTTAGCCACGCTCCAAAGCGAAAAGACATTCTCAGTATAGAAGAAAAAAAATTGGCAATTCGCAATGCGTTGCGTTATTTTCCAAAAGATCAACACGAAGAACTGGCAAAGGATTTTGCTGAAGAATTAACGACATACGGACGTATATACATGTTGCGTTACCGCCCAGATTATAGAATGTATGCACGCTCCATAGATGAATATCCAGGAAAATGTCAACAAGCAAAGGCAATCATGTTGATGATTCAAAACAACTTGGATTATGCTGTTGCACAACATCCGCATGAGTTAATTACCTATGGTGGAAATGGAGCTGTATTTCAAAATTGGATACAGTATCGTTTGGCAATGAAATACTTATCAGAAATGACGGACGAACAAACGTTGGTGATGTATTCTGGGCATCCAATGGGTTTATTTCCTTCCCACAAAGATGCACCACGTGTGGTTGTAACCAATGGCATGATGATTCCAAACTACTCTAAACCAGATGATTGGGAAAAGTTTAATGCATTAGGTGTTACGCAATACGGACAAATGACAGCCGGTTCATATATGTACATTGGTCCACAAGGAATTGTACATGGAACAACCATCACAGTGTTGAATGGATTTAGAAAAATTGGTAAATCGGCCAAAGGTGGTTTGTTTGTAACCGCAGGATTGGGAGGTATGTCTGGTGCACAACCAAAAGCAGGAAACATTGCGGGTTGTATTTCAGTGACCGCTGAAGTAAATAGAACAGCTGCAGAAAAAAGACATTCACAAGGTTGGGTAGATGAATTGTATGACGATCTTGATGCTTTAACAAACAGAGTTCGAACAGCACAAACAAACAAAGAAACGGTTTCTTTTGCTTATGTGGGAAATGTTGTAGCTATTTGGGAGCATTTTTTAAAGGAAAATATTCAAATTGACTTAGGTTCTGATCAAACTTCATTACACAACCCTTGGGCTGGTGGTTACTATCCTGTTGGGTTAAGCTATGAAGAGTCTAACGAAATGATGGCCAATAATCCTTCTTTATTTAAAGAAAAGGTTCAGGAATCGTTGAGAAGACAAGTTGATGCCATCAATGGACACACTGCCAGAGGTACGTATTTCTTTGATTATGGCAACGCTTTCTTATTGGAGTCGTCTCGTGCTGGTGCCAATATCATGGCTGCAAATGGAATTGATTTTAAATACCCTTCTTATGTGCAAGACATCATGGGGCCTATGTGTTTTGACTTTGGTTTTGGTCCATTTAGATGGGTTTGCGCTTCGGGGAAACCAGAAGATTTGCAACAAACGGATGAATTGGCAAAACAAGTACTCCTTAATTTAATGAAAGAAGCTCCGGCAGAAATTCAACAACAAATGAAAGACAACATCCAATGGATAGAAGGTGCACAAGCAAACAAGTTGGTTGTTGGCTCACAAGCACGCATTCTTTATGCAGATGCTATTGGAAGAATTGAAATTGCAAAAGCGTTTAACGATGCCATTGCACAAGGTAAGATTGGCCCGGTTGTATTGGGAAGAGACCATCACGATGTATCTGGAACAGACTCACCATTTAGAGAAACTTCTAACATATATGATGGTTCACGTTACACAGCAGATATGGCGATTCACAACGTGATTGGCGATTCATTTAGAGGTGCAACTTGGGTTTCTATTCACAACGGCGGTGGTGTTGGTTGGGGCGAAGTCATCAATGGTGGTTTTGGTATGTTGTTGGACGGAACAGCTGATGCTGAAAGAAGATTAAAATCTATGTTGCATTGGGACGTAAACAACGGTATTTCAAGAAGAAGTTGGGCACGCAATGAAGGTGCTGTTTTTGCCATTAAACGCGCTATGGAAATGGAGCCTAATTTAAAAGTTACCATCCCAGAAATGGTCGATGATGCAATTATTGATACCATTTTTTAATCGGGGAAGACATATTTCACTTAGTAGAGATGAAAAATTAAACAAAAAAGGGAAGTTTTCACTTCCCTTTTTTATGTGGAGAAGAGCGGACAAAACTCGAACCGCAAAACAGTCAAAAGGAAGAGTTTATAAATAATAATCATTGATTCAGTTCTATAAATTTAATTACCCTTTTGAGAATTATCTCAAAAGGGTAATTTGTTTTGACAATAGAAATTTGAAAATAATGTTAAACCGATAATAATTCGGTTAAAGGAACATGTAAAGCATTGGAAAGTTTTAATAAATTCTTAATTGTAATATTTACTTCTCCTTTCTCCAATCTCCGTATATATTTTTCGCCCGTGTTCATTTCAAAAGCCAATTAATATTTTTTGATTTTAAGGCATTTCTACCAGTTTTCATCTTTTAAACTATGAAACATATATACAATCTCTATCTTCATTTTTTAACAATATTCTTGTAATAAACCTCTCCATTCAAATGTCCCCAAAGTAGATAATTGCCAGGTGCAAATTCTTTGAGGGAAATAACAGACTGGTGCTGTCCCGGAAAAACTGTTTTTGGGCTGTATTCAGTAATAATTCTTCCTTGCATATCAGTAATGTACATATCCATTGTTACTACTTCTTTTTGAATGGAGTAGTTGATGCGAATTTCATCTTCAAAAGGGTTTGGAAAAACGTCAATTTCAAAATTAGAGGAAGTAATTTCAGAAATACCAAGTTCCCTACAATTTAGTTGAGATATCACTTGTATGGGAGAAAGACTTCCTGTATTTGTGCCATTTCCAAATTGCCCTTCTGTATTATTACCAGTCGCCCAAATACTATTGTCATCGTTTAAAAATAAAGAACACCAATACCCAGAAGCAATTGCAGCAATATTTGACAGTCCTGCTACTTGGATAGGTATAGATTTGTTTATGGTTGTCCCATCCCCTAATTGCCCTTCCCAATTTCTTCCGCAAGCCCAAGCAGTTCCATCATTTCTTAAAAAGAGGGAATGTAATGCGCCAGCGGATATTTCTTTTATGTTAGACAAACCTACTACTTGGACTGGTGTATCAGCCTTATAGCTATAAGCAGTTGTATCATTTCCTAATTGTTCATAAGTATTCTTTCCACACGCCCAAACAGTTCCGTCACTTTTTAGAAACAGAGAATGTTCTCCACCTCCAGCAGCAGCTATGACATTAGACAAACCACTTACCTGAACGGGTACATTGGAGGCATAAACAATTGCCTCATTTCCCAGTTGTGAGTCAACATTGTATCCACACGCCCAAACAGTTCCATCACTTTTTATGAACAGAGAATGTCTCGTACCTCCGGCAACTGCTACTATATTAGACAAACCATTTATTTGTACGGGTGTATTTCTATTTATATTTGTCCCATCTCCTAATTGACCATATTCATTAACTCCACAAGCCCAAACAGTTCCGTCATCCTTTAAAAATAAGGAATGCATTCCTCTTACTGATATTGCAATTATATTAGATAAGCTATTTATCTGAACAGGTATATTTCTATTTATATTTGTTCCATCTCCTAACTGTCCTCCAGCATTGTATCCACACGCCCAAACAGTTCCGTCATTTCTTAAAAAGAGGGAATGGTTCTGCCCCGCCGAAACAGCAATGACATCAGATAGTCCAGAAACTATAACTGGTAAAAGTTGAGGGTTATTTGTACCATTTCCTAGTTGTCCAAAATTATTAGCCCCAGTAGAAGTAACTTTTTCATCAGGACATATAAAAAGAGAATAATAGCTACCACTACTAATAGTTTGAGATTTTACATTAAAACTAATACTGAGAGTAACAAGAATAATAGATAAAAATTTCATACTAGTTATTTTTTTGATATTTATACACATAAGACTAAATTTTTGATATTCAAATATATAAAATTAAAGGGTTACTGAAACTCATACGCACCTATATCCGGAGCACCAACACGGAAATTGCCTTTTATATCTTTATCAACAATAGGAATTGTTGTTATACCTTTATCTATCAGCGAAGAAGTTGACCAAATGTCATAGTCAAATTTAGGAGGATTTTTAAACGCAGGACTTTGGTTCCAAACCATTGTACTTTGTTCGTAAAAAGGTTCAGTTCCCTGTGGGTTCATCTTAATTGCACAGTTTTTTACAGAGAACGTATTTGTTCCGTTATTATCCAAATTGAACGCTAATTCTCCTTCCTGATTTCCATATATGACACAATTTATAAACGTACCATTAATATCTGTTACTAACACATTCCCATTTCCATCGTTGTAAAAATCACTTATCCCAATACAAGGAAGCTGAGTTTGCCCAGTAGCATAACCACCTAATGTACAATGATTGAAATGAAATCCAGATCCAGCAAGATTAATAAAAGCATGAAAACCATTGTTGGTAATAACACAATTCGTAGCAACGACTTTTCCTCCCGCAAAATTCATGATTCCATATCGGGCATGATTTTGAATAATCGTATTGGTTACTGTCACTGTTGGATTGGAGCCGTTTGCTCCATCTTTTTCAATGTGAATTCCAGTTGTCCCGTTTTTGATAATGGCATAGTCAATTGTGGAGGATAGTGCTTGGTTGAAATACACACCGTAATATTGTCCACTCACATCATCATAACTACTTTCCAGACGATCTCCTTGTATCATAACTTCATTACCTAAATCTCCATCAATGGTTAATGTACCTTTGTAAACGTAGAGAAATGAATTTTTGTGCATATAGATTTTTGTTCCCGCTGGAATAATTAAATGCTTTCCCTCATCTACAAATGCCGCTCCATAGATAACATGCGGTTTATCATTTGACCAAGTTCCTTCATTCAAATTCCATTCGCTTGAAGGAGCACTCAAATCCGAATAATGATAATACATATCTTGCCCCCAAGCAGCTAAAATCACGTATTGGTCTTTTCCATTGGTTCTAAATCGTATCGAATCTTCAACAACTATAGGCAAAGTAGCCCCATTGGGATCAAGTGTTACTTCTATAAACATAAAAAGACTGTCTTTTGATTCTAATTCGAGGTTTGAAAAGTGAGTTCCTTGTAAACCATCCAAATTGACACGGAAAGACGAAGCGTTTCCTCCCATCAACTCGACTTCTTCGATCAACACAGTATTATTTTCTTTGTTGTATATTTTTAATTGTTTGGTTGTTGAGCCAATTGTAGTAAAAATGGTATCGAAAACAACTGTATCTTTCGAAAATGCCAAATTTCCTTTTGAGAAAAAAGTAGTTTTTTTACATGAAGTATTGAGTGTTGTAACTGATAGTAACACCAATATTAAAGCAATAAAAGTATATCTTATTTGATGTTTCAAAGTATTCTTTTAGTATTTTTCATATAGATTAGATGTAAAGGTAACGAAAATATTGAAAAAATTATTTTATTCCTATTTTTCTTTTGAATAAAAAATTAGATAGAAGGCAGTTAGATAGGAGATGATTGATTAGCTAAAAGACCAAATAATCAAAGAACTGGAATCAAAATTAAATCAAAAAGGATAGCATTGATATACATACCTATATGATTCTAATCATTTTAGCCGCTTTTTTGCCAAATACAATCTAAAAGAAAAAACGTTTACTTCGTCGAGTTCAATAACTCTTTAATATCAACTTCCAGAAGCAGGGATATTCTGTATAGCTGTTCTACGCTCGGCTGTCTGGAATTTGTACACCACGCACTAATTGTTCTGACATCTTTTTCAAGCTGTTCAGCTAACCAGACCTGTGTTTTCTTTTTACTTACTAGTACTTCTTTTATGCGGTTAAAGTCTTTCATTGCCTCGAAGATAAGCAAAGAAATCCGGTTACAAATACCCTTATGAACTCATATAATGTCTATTAAAGGATGTTAAAAATCACAATAACGAAATATTATTTCCATATATAGATTTATTTTGTATATTTATACTCGAAATATGAGTATTTAAAAATTTTCAAATTATGAGAAAAAAAGTATCTGAAAAAATAATTATCAGCCTAATCTATGATGATTTAGGGCATTTAAAGATTGTTTGGGGGTTAAATATGTTAGGATTCAGCAGTAACGGTGTCGAGTTAGATATTTCCCAAATAGTCTTTTCTTTAATGGAATTAAATACAAATGACAGACGCTTAGACCACCTAACCAACGAGTATTATGACCGAAGCTATCAGGTAAATGAAATTGCCTCCAATGATTCTGAAGCATTCCAAAGGCTTGCGACGGAAATTTTCAACTGGCTTTCAACGGAACGGAAGAAATACCGCAAACAACTATAAGAAAATCAAGAATTTTTTTAAATCATATTAAAAAATAACTGCCCCCTTTTTTCCCTTTTATGCGGGCGGTTATTTTTTTATTATTGTTAGCCTACCTATTTAGGTCACTTCTTTTAAAAAGGCTACCTGTTAGCCTCCAATAGGTCTGTTTTACTGACCTTTCGGAATATTTCGGGGTGTCCTGAAAGGTATCCAAATGGTATCCATATAGGACACCTAAGCCCCCTGACAGGTATCCTAATGCGCCCCCTTTTAGGATACTACCTGCTGAAATAAGGCAGACCATTCTCCAATCAGGTAAAGTAACAATACCTTAAATTTTACGTTGTTAAAATAAAATCACTCTTGCTTTCAAAAGCAAAATAACAAGGTTGATAACCCTTTTCCCGATTCTAAAAATGGTACATACGGGAAAACCACACGAAACAAAATCAAGGTTAAACTTTTTAATTTTTTAAGTCATGGACAGTAATAAGACAAGTTCATTAGAAGAACTTTTGTTAATGAACAATTTTCAAATTTTGGGTACCCCTTTTCGTTTTGCCGAAATCATCTGGAAACGGGAGGGTATCAAATGGAATGAAGCACAGCGCAAAGCATCCGAACTAACAAAGGCAAATGCAGCATTGGCATATTTGGAAGAGGTGCGCAAAAGTATGGGGATTTATACACAGGATGTAAATGTTCCCCTGCAAGTTGAACAACCTGCATTAATTACTGAATCGGTTCAGCCTGCGGTAATCATTCCCACAGAAGAAAAACGTAAACGGGATTCAGGCATTTTTGAAGAAAATTACAGCCTGCTTACGGAGTTTGCTCCTGAACTGGAAGAAGAATTGCAGACACTGAATGAAAACGGGATTCTGTCGGGAAAATCTGCCATCAACATTTATGGTTCTGCTTCTATTAAATCAGTAGAAAAAGACAAATACGGGTACTATCTGCTCTTAGACATCAACGAAGCATCTAAACCCAATCAAAGTATTCTATTGTATGTAAATACAACGGCAAAAGAAGTTCAGGTACTTTCCTTTGAAAGCAACGGCAGTAAGTTTGAAGTTTACAACGACACTCATACCCGTGAAATGATGAATCCTCAGCAGTTGGAACTACAAAACAGGCATTTGAACAAGCAATTAAAAAGGCTTATCGACTTCAAACTATCAATTCCTACTATTGGAGTTGTAGCACAGGAAAAACCAATACCGCAACAACAGTCCGAACAGCAGAAAGAAACATCTGACCAATTATTTCGCAGATCATTTCTTTCAGGTTCATTGAGAAAGTCCAATGAAGCGTTTGAAAGTAATTTTTATTATAAACTCTCACAAGACATGGAGGAACTTTCAGATGAAAATGAAACTTTACAGGCAGAAAATGAAGAATTACAACAGAAAAATGAAGAGCTAAAACAAGAAAATGAATTTTTGAAAAATTCTGTTTACCGTACCCTGTATGTGCATAATTTCAAACTGCTTCGGTTATTAGTTACAGGTCTAACCGATGAATTTGAATTGGCTTCATTTAAGGTACAGTTACAGTCCGAACATCAATTGTATCCTGTATTTAAACTGATGTTTGAAAAAGTTAATTCCGAAATCTGTTGCACAGCCTATCAGATTGACCCTGAAAAAGGTACGGAAGAAATGCTTTGCTGGTTCAATATTATGGATAACAAAGAAGTTGTTTTTGTGGCAAATCATAAGGAATTTTTCGGATTGAAAGAAGAAGTTTTTATTAGAGATCACGACAAGGTTTCAGAGGATAGCGTACAGGCAAATTCAGCATTGTACAACTTCTTTTTGACAATGCTTGTAAACAAATACCATTCAACTATTACAGACCGTGTTTATCTTCCCGAAGTTGTTGAAAGCACGACACCTGAAACTGAAGCTCAGCAAACTGAAATGGTGGGAGAATCAGGCGGAGATGGAACAGGAATAGCGATCGTTTCTGTACTTATGGCTGTTGGACTGGGAATTTTTGGGATTCGAGCATTAAACAAATAGTTTTTTAGCTATTTGAATGATTGCTTTTCGTATTATTTCTAAAATAATGCTGAATCCCTTTGAAATAAAGGAGTTTAGCGTTTTTGTGAAATTTTAAGAGAAAATACTGGGGTCGAAGTTTGAAAAAATTTCGTAATTGCAAACGTTCAAACAATGTTAACAATTGCAGAGTGCAGAAAAATACTTGGAAACAAGTATAAGCACTGCACAGATAAACAAATTGAAATGATACGTGCGCTCTTATATGAGTTCGCAAAAATGGATGTAAAACGGTTAATTACAATTAAAAACAAAAAATAAGATGAAAAAGCGTGCAATTCTCTACACCCGTGTTAGTACAGATGAGCAAGCAAACAGCGGGTACAGTTTAGGGGTACAATACGAACAGCTTGTAAAGTACTGTGAAATGAACAACATTGAAATTGATAATCATTTCGTGGACGATCATAGTGCAAAAACATTCAACCGACCAGAATTTAACAAACTGTTAGCATACGCTAAAACAAAGCACAAAAGCATTGATTATTTACTGTTTGTTTCGTGGGACAGATTTTCCCGAAACGCTCCCGATGCGTATGAAATGCTCGGACGTTTGCAGAAACTAAATATTGAACCGCAAGCAATCATGCAACCGCTGGATTTTAGCGTTCCGCAAAGTAAAATTATGCTTGCAATTTATTTATCACTTCCCGAAGTGGATAACGATATTCGTTCACAGAAAATAAAGGACGGAATCAGAGGAGCACGAAAATTGGGGCGTTGGACTTCCAACGCTCCAATTGGTTATAAAAACTCCCGTGATGACCAGAACAAACCAATCATTATTCCACACCCTGAAAAAGCATCTATTATAAAATGGGCTTTTGAAGAAGTCGCAAAAGCAGAGCAAGCTCCCAATGTAATACGAATGGAAGTTATAAAAAAAGGAATCAATGTTTGTAAATCGAGTTTTTACTTATTGCTCCGCAATTCTGTATATATCGGAAAAGTGATTGTACCCGCTTCCAAAGATGAACCACAGTTAATTGCAAACGGAATACATCAACCGCTTATTTCGGATGAGTTGTTTTATAAGGTTCAGCTAACAATGGATAACAAAAACAAACGCATCAACAAACGTGTTTCATTTAGGGATAGGGATGAACTTCCGTTACGGGGTATTCTAAGTTGTTCCAATTGCGGAAAGCACGTTACAGGAAGCGCATCCAAAAGCAGGAACGGAACACGTCATTTTTACTACCATTGCTTGCATTGTTCAAAAGAACGTTTCAGAGCGGAAACAGTTAATCAGGAAATGGAGGAACTGTTAAGCACCATTCACATTAACGAAGAAGTAGAAACGCTTTATACTGAAATTGTAGAGAAAGAGTTTAAACAAGCAAGTGAAAACAACAAACAGGATGCAAAACAACTGCAACAGGAATTAAACAAATTAGAGGAGCGTAAAAAGAAACTGCAACAAACGTTCCTCAGTGATGAAATCAGCGCACAGGATTACACGGAGTTAAAGCAAGTATTAGAAGAGCGTATTACAGAACTAAAAGTACAGATTAGCGAAAATAAAGAGCAAAAGGACGGTTTAAAGGAACAAATCAAAAATGCAATACTGATTATTCCCAAATTGCTTGAAAGATACAGAAACAGTAACGTTCAGGAGAAAAAGAAATTAATTGGTTCGATTTTTCCCGAAAAATTCGTTTTTCAAAATAACAAGGTTCGAACCACTGAATTGAATGAAGTATTCGCGCTGATTCTCAACTATACCAAGGGTTTTACAAAACAAAAAAGCGGACAAAATGATTATTTTAACCATTTGTCCGCTTTGGTGGTGCCTCCAGGAATCGAACCAGGGACACAAGGATTTTCAGTCCTTTGCTCTACCAACTGAGCTAAGGCACCAGCCTTATTTGTGGTGCGAATTTAATGCTAATTTTTAAACTGACAAGTTTTTTTTGAAAAAATCAGGAAAAATCTTCTTCTTTCTTTATAATTACCTTTGCTTCAAGCACTCTAAATCCTTCCAAAACGCTGGGTAACTCTTGCTAACTGATTCAGCTCCAGTAATTGTTAATCCCAAATTACCAACAATCGATGCAATAGCAAGTGACATAGCTATTCGATGGTCGTTGTGTGCATCAACCTCTGCAAAATGTAGTTTTTTTCCTCCGTCAATGACCAATTCATCACCTTCTACTTTAACTATTGCGCCAATTTTTTGAAACTCTTCTAAAAGCGTTGCTGCACGGTTGCTTTCTTTGTTCAACAACCGATGAACACCTTTTATGCGAGAAATCCCTGTTGTAAAAACTGCCAATACCGTCAAAGCTGGAAATAAATCTGGGCAATCTGTTGCATCTACCACAAAATTTGTTCGATGATTTCCATCTATTTTCAGTTTTTCATTCTGCCGATCAATGCGGCAATTGGCTTTGAGCAACATGTCCAACAACGCCTTGTCAGCCTGTTTGGAAGAAAAAGAAAGTCCCTCTACTTCAATATTTTGACCCAAAGCAGCTGCAACCAACCAATAAGAAGCCGAACTCCAATCTCCATCCACTACGTATTCAACCAACTGAACACGTTGTTTTCCTTCAATTTGATACACATCACCACTCAATTCTAAAATGGAGATTCCAAAGCAACTAAGCGTATGAATGGTCATATCAATATACGGCTTACTTTTACAGTTGTCAATTTTTAATTGGGTTGTTCCCTCTATTTGAGAAAAGGCAATCAACAAACCAGAAATGTATTGAGAACTAGCACTACCATCTACCGTGTAATTTCCAGATTTTAGAGGGCCACAAATTTTTATAGGTGCACAACCATTGTTTGACTCCACCTTGACTCCCATTGTTGGTAAAAATTCTTCAAAAAAAGAATGGTTGCGTTGAAGCAAAGAACCTACTCCTGTGATGGTTATTTCATGACTTTTTAAACTTGCAATAGAAGTCAACAACCTGAATCCCAAACCGCTTTCTTCGCAATTTATAATTGAATTTTGCGATTTTAAGCCGTTTCCAGTGACTAAAATAGATTTTTCATCCAACCATTCGATGGCTACTCCGAGTTGCTGACAATTGTTCAACATGGCCAATTCATCGTTGCTTTTTCCAGTGTTTTTTAGTGTCGATTTTCCCGTTCCTAATGAAGCAATTAACAGCGCTCGTTGGCTATCGCTTTTGGATGGCGGAATGTGAATACAACCACTATAATTTCCTTTTTTGACCGTGTAATCCATCATTTATTCATCACTTTCTCTTGGTGTCGAATTGATTCTTGGTGAATGGCATCCATAAATTGGCGAATGAATGTAGCAGACAATTCTTGTTCATTGGCATTTTTTAGTCGGTTGGCTATCATTTTTGCCCAATGTTCTTGTTGCAAAATAGTGATGTTGTTCTCACGTTTAAATATACCGACTTCTTCGCTAACTTTCATACGTTCAACCAATAATGAAAAAATTCGCTCATCTAAAGCTGCTGTCATTGTTCTCAACTTATCCAAATCGCCAGCAATGTCACCTTGAATGTCTTTGGAACGCAACACCAAATTGCTTAAAATGGTGGTTAGTTGACCAACTGTTACCTGTTGTTGTGCATCCGACCAAGCCATTTCAGGGTTCAAATGAGTTTCAATCATCAACCCATTAAAATTGAGATCCATTGCTTTTTGAGAAATTTCAAAAATCAAATCCCTTTTACCCGCAATATGGCTAGGATCGCAGAGCATTGGTAAATCTGGCAATCTTTCCTTCAACGCAATAGGAATTTCCCAACTGGGTTCATTTCTATATTTTTCGTGATTATACACCGAAAAACCACGATGTATAGCAACCAATTCCTTAATTCCAGCCTTTTCTAATCGTTCAAAAGCACCCAACCAAAGCTCTACATCTGGGTTAACAGGATTTTTAATCATAACAGGAATGGAGACATCTTTCAATGCATCGGCAATTTCTTGCACAGCAAAAGGATTGACCGTAGTTCTTGCTCCAATCCACAAGATATCGATTCCAGCTTTTAACGCTTTTTCTACATGTTGTTTGTTTGCCACTTCTGTTGTGGTTGGAAGTCCGGTTATTCTACCTGCTTCTACTAACCAAGGCAAGGCCTCTTCTCCAACTCCTTCAAAAGAATCGGGGCGAGTGCGAGGTTTCCATACACCTGCTCGAAGTCCATGAACAGCTTTGTTTTTTGCAATTTGGACAGCTGTTTCAATCAACTGTTCTTGCGTTTCTGCACTACATGGTCCCGCAATAACAAAAGGACGATGGGATTGTATGATGGGTATTAAATTCATTTTTTGGCTGTACTTACAAAATCTTTTAAATAAAAAGGTTCAAAGTAGGCTACGTCTTCAAATTGTTGTTGGTTGTATTTTTCGAAAGCGATTGGCAATTGACCCAAAGCCGATGATTTTATTGCCAAATCAAATGAAAGATTGCGACTGGTCCAACTTTCAGTCATCTTCGAAGCACCATCTCCTACTACAACAAAAGGTTCAAAAGAACTGTATGAATCTTCGGTTAGAACATCAGCAGAAATGGGTTTAACTAGTTTAAAATCACCAGTGTATATCACCGAAAAAACCTCCATTCTTCGTGCATCAATCATAGCACAAATGGATGAATTGGAGTGCTTTTGTTGCGCCAAAACAACCAAACTGGTCAAAGCATCAATTGCAATAAGCGGAATGTCTAATGCATAACAAAGCCCTTTTGCAGTAGAAACACCAATTCTAAGTCCCGTATAAGAACCTGGGCCAGAAGCAATCGATACTGCATTCAATTGATTGGGTTGAATACCTGCATTTTCTAAAACATCTTGTATATACAACGTTATAACTTCGCCATGCACATAGTCAGAATCATCACTTTCTTTTAAAGCAACAAGTTGACCGTTTTTGGACAAGGCGACAGAACAAACCTTTGTAGCTGTTTCAAGATGCAAGATATAGATGTCCATTAATCAGTAATTTCCAATTTAAATCCTACTCCATGAATATTACTGATAGAAATGTGTTCATCGTCTTTAAAATACTTGCGCAATTTGGTAATGAAAACATCTAAACTTCGGCCAACAAAATAATCATCCTGACCCCAAACAGCATTTAAAATCATTTCTCTTGGAGTGACCTGGTTTTTAAACTTCGTCAAGATTCGCAAAATATGTGCTTCTTTACGAGTCAATGTTCGAGAAGTATCTTTATTACTTAAGGTATAGTTTTCAGAATCAAATTGATAGCTACCAATTGTGATAATTTTATCAACTTCTTCCTCAACATTGATATTCACTCTTTTTAAAAGAGCAATGACACGTAATTGGAGTTCCTCCACAGAAAACGGTTTGGTTAGATAATCATCAGCTCCAGCTTTAAATCCTTCTATTTTATCCTCCGTCATTGCTTTTGCAGTTAAAAACAAAATAGGCACCTCTTTATTAATCTTTCGAACCTCTCTTGCTAAGGTGAAACCATCCATTTTGGGCATCATCACATCAAAGATGCAAAGGTGAAAAGATTCCTCGTTGAAACGCTTAAATCCTTCAGCACCATCAATACAAAGCGTAACTTTATAACCATCTCTTTTCAACTGGTCAGCAATCACAAAACCTAGACTTGTATCGTCTTCAACTAATAATATTTTTGGAATCATAGCTCAATACTTTATGCTAAGGTAATAGTTTATAAGCGGAAAACAGAAAGAATTTTGATTTTTTTCAGATAAAATAGATTTTCCTATAAAAAAACAAGAGCCTCAGATTATTCTAAAGCTCTTGCCACACTAATCAACCTAACCTACTACTACTACTACTTGAGACAAAGGTAAGTCAAAAACTGTGTTGAAAAACATGTTTTGCACCTCACTCAAAAAACGGTGTTTTATAGGAAATTAAAAATAAACGATATTTTTTCGGACTAAGTTTAGAATATAACTCAACAACTAAACGGTTTAACAACCATTTTTAACTGGTTTGTTTAAATCTTAACAAGTAAAACACTAAGATAGGAATCCAAGAATGAACGATTTTTGAATGAAATTTTTATTGATTTATTTAATTTTTTCAATTTGTCGAGGCTGTTTTTTACGCTGATTTAATTGAAATCATAATAAATTTACAATTAATTTTTTAGTTTTTTCACCTGTATTAATTTTTAATTTATGTGGTTTTAACTTTTCAACCATAATTTTAATTTCATACAACAGAATTTATAAATTCATCTTTTTACTATATAAAAATCACAAGTGCTTTTGAGCTAAGACAAATAAATTGTAGTTTTGAGCTTTCATAATTAGAATAAACCCGATGATAAAAAAATATTTCGTATTTATTTTTATAGTTGCTATAGCCGTTGCTTGTGGCGAAAAAAGCCCTAAAGAAAAAGCTGTGCAGCCAACTGCTAATAATATTGATAGTTTATTGAACCTATATCCAGACAGTGTGCCTTTAATTGTTTTTAGAGGAAACGAAGCCTTAAAACAATACCGTTTTTTTGATGCATTGGCAGATGGAGCAAAAGCTTTTCGATTGGATAGTATGAATACCCAAACGAGAATGCTGTATGCACAAGCGTTAAACAACAAAGAGAACAGAACAGTAGAAGAGGTTTTAACTGCACAGCGACATTTTAAATACGTTTTATTTAAAGAACCCAAAAACACAGACGCCTTGGTTGCAACCGCAGCTACTTATCGTTATATGCAAGATGTTGACAACGCTTTTAAATACGTCAATGAAGCGTTAAAAGTTGATGCTAAAAAACGTGAAGCTTATGCTTTAAAAGGTTCTTTGTATTTAGATATGGAAAATTATGCTCTTGCAAAATCTTCTTATGAAACGGCTATTCAACAAGATCCTAATTTTTACGAAGCCTATTTTCATTTAGCGGCTTTGTACCACCGAGAAGATAACCCTATTTGTTTGGAATATTACCAAACAGCTTATGAATTGAACCAATCCGACCCGGAATTTTTATATTCTTATGCGTATGCATTGGATTATTTTCAAAAATTTGATGAAGCAAAAGTCCTTTATAGAAAAATGGAACACGAAAAAGAAAAATACTATCGTGCAAGAGGGTATTTTCATTTGGGTTATTTAAAACAAAACGAAGAAAAGGATATAGATAGTGCTATTTATTTCTACACACAAGCCATTAACAACTTGAAAGGCTATGTAGAAGCTTACCACAACAGAGGAATGTGCTACGAAAGGAAAGGCATGAAACAAGAAGCAAAACAAGAATATTTAGAAGCGTTAAAATACGACGATAAATTCCAACTTTCAATTGATGCATTTAATAAATTGAACAAATAGAAGATGCAAAAGCAACAATTATATATCCAATTACTTGGCAATTTGATCATTCCCGCATGTGGTTTTTGGCTGTGGAATTGGTCGCTCTATTTTATTCTATTGTTTTACTTATTGGATTTAATCGCGGCAGAGATAGTAACCTATTTAAAAGTGAAAAAAGTAAAGCAATTGAAGACAGACGAACAATTAAAATCACCAACTTCTTCATTTATCATTGTTTCACTGTTGTTTCTCTTTTTAATTATTACCGAATTTCATGTTGGAATAGCAGTATTGCATCCAACAATTGACTTTAAGTTAGAACTATTGAACTTCTTACTCTATGAAGAAATGGGTATTCAGCAATGGATTGTGTTACTCCCTATGGTGGGTTTAATGGCGTTCTCTTCATATAAAATGGAGTTTTTAGCACCTCAACTTTATTTACGATTACGAGAAAAAGACATTTGGAAGGATCATTTAAAAGAGCGGTTTTTAATCCTTGCGTTTACAGCTATTTTGCTATTGATTGCACATGTATATTCGCTTTCTGACCTTGTGTTATTGATAGTTATTTTAGTAGTAACCACTATCTATGGTTATTTGCAAGGAATGGAAAAGATCAAAAACAATCGGCAAGTTACTCCATAAAAGCACATTTTTGAGGATCACCCAATCGAAATGTAAGTGTAACCCCAAAAAAGGAATACCAATCTTTTGTTGTGGATGTTCCTCTCTTTCCAAATACGGAGCCATCTTTGCTTCTATTTGACAATGCAGCTGCTGTTGGTCCATTTGCTTCTGATAAGGCTATTGGGTCAACATACGTATCAGACTTAACATCGTCTAAATAATCTGTAAACGTTAAACGAATTCCATATTCCAAACCTAAAGCAACGCGTTTACCCAATGATAATTTCACCCCTAAACCAAGCGGCACAGATAATTGAAACAAACTATATGGCTTTTTAGTACTTAAATCAGAGCCTTGACCTTCTGTTCCCAATGGACGTAAAAACACCCATTCATCGTTGTATTTCGTTTTAGGATTCATTCTAAACACAGCCAATTCAGCCAATAGATAAGCAGTTCCTTTATACCTTTTACTCCCAAGTTGAAAAGGCACATAGTGAAATTCTACACCTGCTCCCAACTCAAAAATGGATGATTGAAAATTTAAATTTCGATTGTTTATTGAAGCTTCTTTAGACCATTCATCGTTTCCTTGCACCATTCCATAAGAAAAATTTGCTCTAAACGACAATCTGGAATGAATGTCATAACGATAAATAAGCCCTGCAGCTGGAAGTGTTCCTTTAAAGTGTTTGAATCGGTTCAAATCTCCAATATAATAAGAACCACCCAACATCACACCAAGCTCAGAGCGAGATAATGCAGTTTGAAATTGGGCTATAGAAGAGAAATTTAGTCCAAAAACACAAATTAGTATAACAAAAAACACCTTCATTTTCAAAAAAGAACGGAAAGATAGATAAAATATTTTACACCCTACACTGGAATGAATTAAAACTGAGATAAACAGATTTAGAATTAGTCTCCATAAACCTATCTTACTTCATCATAAAGATGACACACCATTTACTTTGAATAACAAACAGATTTCAATTTTTCAAATGGGTTTGCCAAATTTTTACCATCATTTTTTTTATTTTTTCAATTTATTTTTTGTAAATTTGACATATTAACTACAAAATTTTTCTTATGAAAACAAAACACTACTTCCAAGCGATTCCAAGCGATTTTTAGTAAAAACAACAAAGGCTGTATTAAGTATTGGTTGCTATAGACGATTTATTTAGCATTTATTGCGAAGATGAATTGGTTAAAATTACCATTTTAACGACTTTAGGACAGCCTATAAAAACAATTGACGGCATTTCAGACAATTACTCTCTTGGTGAATTAAGCAGAGGCATTTATTTAATAGAAGTAGTAACAATAAAAAACGAGCATTATGTGGTTGAAATTAGTAAGAATTAGTTTGTTTTTTTTGTTAATATTCGTTTGTTACACGTGTCAAAAAGAAAATGGAAAGAATGAGTATAGCTTGATTTTTTATTATGATAATGGAATTATTGAAAAATATGAGAATACTTTACTTTATGAACAAAGAAGAAATCATATTGATCGATATGGAAACATGGTTAATAATAAGTCATATACAAATGGTTTACTTGTTGACACAGGAATGGGATCTCGTAGATTTGTTTTCTTAAAAACGGATACTGACTTTTTAGCATGTTGTGGTTCTTATTATACCAAAATGGTAATGGGAAATATTGAAATGTATGGTAAATATAAAAGAAAAGGTAGGTCTATTATTGTGAATGATGGTACATTTACTATTTCTTGGAAAGATAGTGTCCAAACAAACACTTTACTTGGAACATGGACTTTAACTCCAAATAAATACTAAAAATAAAAAACTATGAGAAAAGAATTTCAATTATTTTTTGTTTTTTTACTATTAACCATAGTTGCATGTCAAAAAAACGAATTTCCTAAAATGAAAACAGGCTATTATAATGTGAAAGACATTGAAATCAACTTAAATTCAGACTCGTCAATTTTAACATATAAAGCATTAGGAAATTATAGAAAAGTAAAAAATAGAAAGGAGTATTCCTTTAATTATATGGAAAATGGAAGAACGGTTAATGTTACTTTTGATTTTAAAAAAATGGAGTCAAAAAGTACTAAAATTGATTTTGAAAATAAAATTAGAAGATATAACATTAAAGATTTTAAAATCACTCCAACGGAACTCATAGTAACACGTAGAGAAGTTACCGATTCCATTATATCAAAAATCCATTTTAAGTATATAGAGTAGTATTTAATAGAAGTAGTAACAATAAAAAACGAGCGTTATGTGGTTGAAATTAGTAAGAATTAATCTGTTATTAGTTTTATTTTTGGTTTGTTACTCTTGTTTAAAAGAAAAATACCCAAAAATGAAAACAGGATATTATGATGTTACAGAAGTCTTGATAGATGAAAATGGGAATAAAGATACATTAAACTTCAAAGCAGTTGGATCATTATATAAACCAAAAGGTGACTATTATTCATTCAAGGGCAATCTTAACAATCGTTTATATGGCAATAATTTTAGTTTAGTGGAAAAAAATAGTCAAACAGGTATTCAATATTTATATTATTTTAGTGAGACAGTTAATTTCAAAATATTAAACTTTTCAATTACACCTGAAAAATTATATGTTGAAAGAGTTGCTAAAGACACTGTTTTAACGAGTTTAATAACATTTCAATACATTGAATAATGAAAAAGATACTTATTATAGGATTACTTATTCTATTTGGTTGTGGCAAAGAAAATGCTAAAAAAGAATATGTATTGAGTTTACACTTTGATTCGGGTTTTGTTAAAGAAATCAGCTGTTTTCTCTATGAAAAGGGCGGGAAGTATAGTACGAATAGTAGTGATGTTCACATGTCTAGTATAGCTACATATATCTATTTAAGAAATGACAACCTAAATGAAGAAAGTATTAAATTGGAGTTGGTTTTAACTGAAGCTAAATTTATAGCGTGTTTGGACAGGGTATGGATTAATTGTAACAATGCTAGTTTTGCATCTGGTCAAAATGTTAGACTTTATGGTTTGCTTGAAATGTATGGCAAATATGAGCGCAAAGGAAAGAAAGTAATCGTAAATGATGGTTCGTTTTCCATTTATTGGTACAATGCTAATGATTTTGGCGAACAACCTCAGTTGTTGGAAGGCTCTTGGACATTAAAAAGAAAATAGATTCCTCAAAAACCTTAACGGTTTTGAGGAATGAACTGTGTTTATTGGTTTTAGGAGGAGAAAGAAATCATTTTCACTCTTCATTCAATGATTTCTGACCATCCTTTGAACAACAAACTGACTCCAAATTTAAGAGCGTTTACCCTACCAAATCAAAAGAAATAGTTCAAAAGACACAGGCAATATTTGTGTTAGCTTTCCAAACAATTACACCACGTCTCCTATTTGTTTTTCAATACTTCAATCAATAATTTAAAGAAAACAAATTGATAAACAGCAGCTTACAGCATAAAGCGAATAACAAATAAAATTAATTCAAAACACTTTTATTTTCTTTTCAATCTTAAAGTGTTCTGTTTTTTTGTTAGTATAAATTAGCGGGAGTGTATATAAATACATAAATTTAACACAAATAAAATTATAATTCTATGAAAAAACAGATACTTTTTTTTGCTTCTTTATTTCTAGCAAGTCAATCGTTTTCACAAGTAATTTCTAGCGAAGACTTTAATTCAGGTCTTCCTGCAACTTGGACACAACAAACATCTGCAACAGATGGCGGGTGGAAAAATGGAACAGCTACAGCTTTGTCTTCTTCATCTTTCTCTATTCCAGAATATAATGGAACAAAGATAATGGCAACAAATGATGATGGATGTAATTGTAACAAAAGCTCAGACAGATTAATCTCTCCATCTATTGATTTATCTTCTGAAACTGGATACGTCCGTTTATCAGTGGATTACCTATTTGCTAAAGGTTCATATCAAGGAGCTACAGAAGATGGAACAATTGAAATTTCCACAGATGGCGGTACTTCTTGGACTGTACTTAAAACATTAACTTCTCAAAGTTCATTTGCTTGGAGAAGTGAAATGGTTGATTTATCTTCTTATGTAGGGCAATCAGATGTAAAAATTTCATTCTTATACAAAGACAATGGCGGTTGGTTATTTGGATATGCTATTGATAACTTTAAAGTGGACAAACCACAAGCAGATGATGCACAACTTATTTCTGCCTCTATCAATCGTTTTTCTTTAACAAATACAAATAACAATTTGTCTATTAAAGTAAAAAATGATGGTTCAAACCCTATCACGTCTTTGGATATAGAATGGAATGATGGTACTGCTCATGCTGCAACTATCAATGCAAACATTGCAGTTGGTGCGGTAGCAACAATTACACATACAACTCCAGTTAATTATTCTACAGCAAAAACTGAAAATATTGTTGTAACTATTACTCAAGTAAATGGGAATGTTGACCCAGTTATGTCAAATAATAACGGTTCTACAATTTTCACAACTATTTCTCAATCTCCAGAAAAATTCCCTGTAATTGAAGAAGGTACTGGAACATGGTGTGGGTGGTGCCCAAGAGGTGCTGTTGCAATGGATTACATGTACGAAAACTACCCTGATTTTATTGGTATAGCAGTACACAATGGTGACCCAATGACGGTAAGTGCTTACGATGCTGCTTCTGATTTTGGTGGTTATCCATCTTCACACGTTGATAGAGCTTTGAAAGATCAAGATGTTTCTAACAGTGATTTCTCTACGAATTACAATGCACGCAAAAACACAAAAACTCCAGGATCTATTTCAGGAACGTTTAGTTCAAATGGTAGTGCTGTACAAATTAATGCATCTGCTGTAATCTATACAAATAGTGCTACAGAAGATTATAGAATGGGTGTTATTATCATTGAAGATAATGTGACAGGTACAGGAAGTGGTTACAACCAATCCAATTATTATGCTGGAGGTAATTACGGTGCAATGGGTGGATTTGAATCTTTACCAGGTACAGTTCCTGCAGCTCAAATGGTTTACAATCATGTTGGTAGAGCATTGTTAGGTGGTTACAATGGACAAACTGGATCTATCCCTGCTCCTGTTGTTGATGGACAAGCGGTTAACTATACATTTAACTACAATGTGCCTTCAACTTCAAATAAGAACAACATGTCTGCTGTAGTTTTATTGATTGACAACACAACAAAAGAAATTTTAAACGCTGCTAAGTTTTCATTAGCTACAGCTGGTGTTACAGAAATCAAAACGATTGGTTTGGAAGCATTTCCTAACCCAGCTTCTGATAAGTTAAACGTTACTTTTGAAGCTCAAGGTGGTGACTATATGATTCAATTAACAGATTTACAAGGTCGTGTTGTTCTTTCTAAAACACACTCAAACTTGAATGGAAGTCAATTAATTGAAATCAATACAAATCAATTAAATGCAGGTAATTACTTGTTGACTGTGGCTCAAAACGGAGCATCTTACGCTAAGATGATTTCCATCAAATAATAAATTAGTAAATAGTTTTGAAAGGGGTTCATTGCGAATCCCTTTCTTTTTTTGTAGGAGTTCATTATCTTTGCTCCTCGTTTGAGTAATTCTCATTAATTAATGAATAACAAAGATTTTCTTCATCACTTCGAACAATTGGAGCAAATTGAACAAACTGCCGTTCAATTAAAGAATAGTGAAACACACATTTGTTGGAAAGGCTTAGCAGGTAGTTCTAAATCCATTTGTGCAGGGGTTGTTTGTTCTCAAGTTCCCGGAAATCATTTGTTTATTCTTAATGATAAAGAAGAAGCCGCCTACTTCCTCAACAATTTTGAAGGTTTATTTGCAGAAAGCAAAAACATTCTATTTTATCCAGCTTCATTTAAAACACCTTATCAGTTAGAAGAAGTTGACAATGCCAACGTTGTGGCAAGAGCCGAAGTATTGGATAAAATTAATGCTGGAAAAAATGCTTGGATAATTACTTACCCCGAAGCACTATTTGAAAAGGTACCAACTCAAAAAAATCTTTCTAAAAATTCTTACAAGGTTGAAGTTGGTAAAGAATATACCATCGACTTTATCAAAGAAGTATTATTAGAAAATCATTTTGATTACGTTGATTTTGTATATGAACCTGGTCAATTTTCAATCAGAGGTGGAATTGTTGATGTTTTTTCTTATTCCAACGATTTTCCATTTAGAATAGAATTCTTTGGTGATGAAGTAGAGTCCATTCGTACGTTTGATGCTTCTACACAACTTTCAATCAGTACACACAAGCATTTTACCATTGTTCCCAATATTCAAGGGAGAATGGTTAGCGAAGGAAATGGTAGTTTTTTAGAGTTTATAGGAAAAAATAGCACGATTTGGGTGGAATCAATTGATAAAGTGAAAGAAACACTCAAACGGGAATACACCAAAGCCGTTGGAATTCACTCACAATTGCCCGATACAGTCAAACACACTCTGCCAAGTGACTTGTATGTTGATGGCACCACTTTTCTTACAGAAATCACGCCATTCTCTACCATTGAATTTGGAATGGATAGCTATTTTCAGTTTGATTTAACCTGTCAATTTGATTTTCAACCACAGCCTTCATTCAACAAAAACTTTGAATTGTTGCGAGATGATATTTTAGCGCGTAAGAAAAATGGATTTCAAGTGCTCGTTTTCTCCAATCAACCAAAGCAATTGGAACGATTGGAGCAAATTTTAGCAGATATTGGTGTCGAAGATAGCGAAAAAGCAACTTTTACCGCAATGTCTTTTGCTTTGAGTGAAGGATTTATCTCTCCAAAAAATAAAATTGTTTGTTACACAGACCATCAATTATTTGAACGTTATCACCGTTTTAAATTAAAAGAAGGCTTCAAGCAAACACAACAAGCAATAACGCTAAAAGAAATCTACAACCTTCAAAAAGGAGATTACATTACCCATATTGACCACGGTATTGGACAATTTTCGGGATTGGAAACGATTGATGTTAATGGTAAACCACAAGAAGCCATCCGCTTAGTCTATAAAGATGGAGATGTTTTGTACGTGGGTATTCACTCGTTGCACCGCATTTCTAAATTTACTGGAAAAGAAGGTTCTGTGCCTAAAATCAATAAATTAGGAACACAAGCTTGGGCAACATTAAAAAACAAGACCAAAAAGAAAATCAAGGAATTGGCTTTTGATTTAATTCAATTATATGCCGAGCGAAAAAGTAAACCCGGCTTTCAATTTAACCCTGATACTTACCTACAAAATGAATTAGAAGTGTCATTCATGTATGAAGACACACCCGACCAATTAAAAGCAACAATAGCTGTTAAGGAAGACATGGAAAAACCAATCCCTATGGATCGCTTGATTTGTGGAGATGTTGGTTTTGGAAAAACTGAAGTTGCAATCAGGGCAGCATTTAAGGCTGTTTCTGACAACAAACAAGTGGCTGTGTTAGTTCCAACCACGATTCTTTCATTGCAACATTACAGAAGCTTTCAAGAGCGTTTGAGTGACTTTCCTTGTCGAGTTGATTACATCAATCGGTTTAAATCTGCAAAACAAATCACAGAGACCTTAAAAGATTTGAAAGACGGTAAAATTGATATTCTGATTGGTACACATGCCATTGCTTCTGACAGAGTGAAATTCAAAGATTTGGGCTTAATCATCATTGATGAGGAGCAAAAATTTGGGGTTTCGGTAAAAGATAAATTAAAAACAATGCGTGCAACGGTTGACACACTCACATTAACCGCAACACCAATACCACGTACACTCCAATTCTCCTTGATGGGTGCTCGTGATTTGAGCATCATCAACACACCACCACCAAACAGGCAACCAATTTTAACAGAAATCATTCCTTTCAGTGAAGAGCGAATAAGAGATGCTGTAGCTTACGAAATTAGTCGTGGCGGACAGGTTTATTTTGTACACAACCGTTTGGCAAACATCAAAGAAGTAGCAGGAATGTTGCAACGTCTTTGCCCAGGAATTCGCATCGCTATTGGTCACGGTCAAATGGACGGTAAAGAATTGGAAAAAATCATGATGGGATTCATCAATTATGAATACGATGTATTGTTGGCAACAACCATCATTGAATCAGGTATTGATATTCCAAATGCTAACACCATCATTATTAATAATGCACACAATTTTGGGTTGAGTGATTTACACCAATTAAGAGGGCGTGTTGGACGTTCCAATAAACGTGCTTTTTGCTACCTTATCTCACAAAAAACAACATTGCTAACAACAGAAGCACGAAAACGATTAGAAGCATTGGTACAATTCTCCGATTTAGGGTCGGGATTCAATATTGCCATGAAAGATTTGGATATTCGTGGCGCAGGAAACCTTTTAGGAGGAGAACAAAGTGGATTTATTGCCGAAATAGGCTTTGAAATGTATCAAAAAATCTTAAACGAAGCCATTGAAGAATTAAAAGAAACCGAATTTAAAGAACTCTTTGAAAGTAGAAATACAGACAACCCGTTGCAATTTGTTCAAGATACCGTTTTAGAAACAGATTTAGAGATTCGCATTCCCGATACATACGTAAACAACGTAGCAGAGCGATTGAGTCTTTACCAAGAAATGAGTAATCTGAAAAACCAAACTGAGTTGAAAGCATTTGAAAAACAGCTGGTTGATCGATTTGGTCCAACTCCACAAGAAGTCATTGATTTGTTTCAATCGTTTGAATTGCGTTGGTTGGCACAAGATTTGGGATTGGAGAAATTAGTTATCAAAGGTGGTAAAATGATTGGAAGTTTTATTGCCAATCCACAAAGTGCTTATTACGAATCACCATTGTTTACGCATGTGTTAAAATCAATTCAAGCCAATGCTGCTCATTTTAGGATGAGTGAAAAAAATGATCGATTGAGGATTATTTCTGAGAGTGTTACAAGTTTAAATGAGGCTTATAAAACGCTAAACTTACTTGTTTAAAGCCCTTTACTGATATTGATTAAATCGAAGTTTTCGTGCGTTAGAATTTCAACGTTTTTATTCTCATATCCATGATTTCCTCCGATTTGTTTTGAATCAAAGTTGTTCATAATCAACTGCCCCGCATTTTTACCCATTAACAATTCGTAAACGTAATTGAATATAACATCATAACCTTGAATAGCAACTTTTGTAAAATCAGATCCATAAAGTGTGCGGTATTTTCTATGGTAGAATTTTGTTCTGTCATACGTATAATTCAAATCCATAGAGGAAGGGACAGACACACGGTAATTGTTTCTGTATAAGGCATTAATACCGTCCATATCCAACCATGCATCCGTGCCAAAGATATAAGAATCACTACCAAATTTATTACCCAACTTGCTAATTTCTCCCATAAATTTGATAGCAGATTTAGCATCATTGGTTGGAAATACAATCGCCAACTTCATGTTTCTGGCAACAAATGTTGAAAAATTATCAAGTGTTGTTTCAATCAATTTACCTTTTCCTGCACCAGTAAACTGCTTATATTCCGAACGAAAAGCTTGGTATAAAGCAGAGTCTTTTGCATTGGTAGGTTTGATAAGAATGACATTGTCGCCATTGAACTTTTGCGCAACAAATCGTGCTAGTCCTTTTTCCAACGTAATATCACTTCCCATTGATGCATACACATACGGATTGTTTTGCAAAATTTTTGTATCCACATTTACAGGGCAAACCATTCGAATCTTATTTCTCAAACACCAATCAGCTACTAATGAAGCAAAAGCCTTGTTCAGAGGGCCGATAACCATATCCATTGTGGCTAACTCAGGTTTTGCCAATACTTCTTTCACTTTGCTTTCATTGTTTTCGATGTCATAAACAAATACTTTCGCCTTTAAACCTAAGCTTTCAAGACTATCTAAAGCCATTTGAGCACCCATTAAAAACTCAGTTGACATTGTTGCAATACGATCAGAATAACCAGCACCCCTATTCAGCATAAAAGGAAGCAGGATGGCAATTTTATACTCTCCCTTTGATGAATAAACCGGCTTGTTTTGAGATGGACCAACATCTTTTTGAGGTACTTCTCTTACAGCAACGTTTGTAATGCGTTCTTTTTTTAACGGTATTTTTATTATTTCTCCAGGTTTGACAACAGTTGATTTCTTATTGTTAAACGCAACAATTTTATCAATAGAAACCATGTATCTTTTGGAAATACTATAAAGCGTTTCTCCATCCGTTACTTGATGTTCAACAATTGAATCATTGAACGTAACACGAATAGGAGGAGTAACTTCTTTAGCTTTATTTTCTTGAGGAGTTACAGGTAATGCTTTATCACCAGTAGCATACGTCGCAACCAAAATTTTTACTTGTTGACCAATCTTTAATTCTGCAGATAGAGACGGATTCCAACTTTCAATATCATTTGTAGTGACATCGTATTTTCTTGCAATTGAATACAACGTTTCACCTGCCTCAACAACGTGTACTTTGGTTTCTGTAATAATTGGAACAGGAATATAAACGACTTGACCTTCTTTCAAACCATTTTCAATTCCAGGGTTTTTTTCAATAATCTTTTCTACAGCAACATCGTACTGTTTGTAAAGCCCCCAAAGCGTGTTTCCTTTTTGAACAGTATGGACATACATCTTTTCTCCATCTTTCACTTCTACCTTCACCTCACCCAATTGGCCAAATGAATTTAGCGTGAAAAAAAGAAAAGTAACAGTAAATAGAAATAGTCTCATTTTTATTCTTTTTATACTACCATACAACAATCAGCGTGCCAAAAGTTATTCCCACTCAATTGTTGCTGGTGGTTTTGAGCTGATATCGTAGGTAACTCTATTAACTCCCTTCACTTGATTGATGATTTTATTTGAAACTTTTGCCAAAAATTCATACGGCAAATGTACCCAATCAGCTGTCATTCCATCTGTTGAAGACACCGCTCTTAATGCGACTGCATTTTCATAGGTTCTTTCATCTCCCATTACGCCTACCGATTGTACTGGTAAGAAAATTGCTCCTGCTTGCCATACATCTCCATACAACCTATCTTCTTTTAAGCTTGAAATGAAGATAGCATCAACTTCTTGTAGAATTTTAACTTTATCTTCGGTTACTTCTCCAAGAATACGAATTCCTAAACCTGGTCCAGGGAATGGATGACGTTGAAGAATTGCTTCGTCCATTGCTAAAGATTTTCCTACTCTACGCACCTCATCTTTAAATAATAAACGCAATGGTTCTACTACTTGCAATTTCATGTAATCAGGCAAACCACCAACGTTGTGATGCGATTTGATTGTCTTAGATGGCCCACCATTTACAGAAACAGACTCTATTACATCTGGGTAAATTGTACCTTGACCCAACCATTTAGCTCCTTCAATTAATTTAGATTCTTCGTCAAACACATCGATAAACGTTTTACCAATAGCTTTTCGTTTTGCTTCTGGGTCAGTTAAACCCTTTAACGCAGTAAAAAAGCGTTGTGAAGCATCTACACCTTTAACATTTAAGCCCATGTGTTGGTATGAATCCAATACTTCTTGAAATTCATTTTTTCGCAGCAATCCATGATTGACAAAAATACAATGTAAGTTACTTCCAATTGCCTTGTGTAATAACACTGCTGTAACAGAGGAATCAACCCCGCCAGACAATGCAAGAATTACTTTGTCATCTTTTAATTTTTCTTTTAAATCGTCAACAGTTGTTTCCACAAATGATTGAGGTGTCCAAGATTGATTGCATTTGCAGATTTCTACAATAAAGTTCTTAATCAATGTAGAACCATCAAGGGAGTGGTAAACTTCAGGGTGAAATTGAATACCATACGTTTGTTCACCATCTACCACATAACCAGCTATTTCAACATCTGAAGTGCTGGCAATAATTTTATAATTTGACGGTACTTTTTTAATTGTATCTCCATGTGACATCCACACTTGAGAACCAGTATTTATACCTTTTGTTAGAATACATTCGTTGTTTACAGACGATAAATTTGCTCTACCATATTCACGTGTTGTGGACGTTCCTACTTCACCACCAAATTTACCAGCTAAAAACTGTGCACCGTAGCAAATTCCCAGCAACGGCAATTTCCCTTTTATTTGAGTCAAATCGGGAGCTGGAGCATTGGAATCATTCACAGAAAATGGACTTCCTGATAAAATCACCCCTTTTATTGATGAATCAATAGTTGGGATTTTGTCCCATGGGTATATTTCACAGTAAACGTTAATTTCTCTAATTCTACGCGCAATCAACTGTGTGTATTGCGATCCAAAGTCTATAATTAAAATCTTATCTTGCATGGTGCAAAAATAGAAAAATAGGATGGAAATAAGGTGTTAAATGACGTATTATTTTTATCAAATATCAAGTATGCCGATTCCTTGTCGAATTATTTCAGGTGTATCTGATGTACAATCGACTACTGTAGAAGCTTCCAAATTACCGTACCCACCGTCAATAATAATTGCAACATCTTCTTCGTAACGTTCATAAATGGCATACGGATCAACAAAATAATCTTGAATAATATCATCGTCATTGTGAAGTGAGGTCACTGCAATAGGATTTCCTAATTCTTCTACAATTCTTTGAATAATTGGATTGTTTGGGATACGAATACCGACTTCCTTTTTATTGTTTCCAAACAACTTTGGAATTTCATTTGTGGCCGATAAAATAAATGTAAACGGACCCGGTAAATTTTGTTTTAGAACTTTAAATATCGGTCTTGGTATATGCTTCACATAATTAGAAATATCGCTAAAATCTTTGCAAATAATAGAAAAATTTGATTTCTCCAATTTTATTTCTTTTAGTCGAGCCAATTCTTGCAACCCTTTTTTACTATACAAGTCACACCCCATTGCATAAACGGTATCCGTTGGAAAGATAATGACACCTCCATGCTTTAATTCATCAATGATTTGGCGAATAATTCGATCGTCAATATTGTATGGGTTTATTTCTATTAACATATTAACAAATATACAAAAAACTTGATACGTTATGTAAATTATCAATAAAAAAGAGGCCATCCCTTTCGGACAGCCTCTCTTAACTAAATTTTAAAGCAAATTATTTTTTAACAACGTTGAATGTTGATTTTGCTCCATTGTCATAAACAACATTAAATACGTATATTCCAGGAGTTAAATCAGCAATATTGATTGTTGTATTGTTGCTTACAAACTCAACATTGTGATTAGCAACTGTTCTACCAGTCAAATCATTGATTGAGATTGTTGCCTTTCCATCGTTTGGAATAGAAATAGTAACATTGTCACTTGCTGGATTCGGGAAAGCACCTGCATTCATGCTAACCAAGTTTTCCAATTTAGCAATGTCTGCATCTACTGCATGGAGACCGATAGCAGGAGTTAAATCAAATCCAAAACCAGAAGCATACCAACCGTTTCCAGGTGTAACATATACAGGGTTTGGAAGTTGTTCTAACAATTGAGAAGCAACATTTAAGTTAACACTTCTGTCGTAACCAAATCGCAATGGTAAACCAAAATGACTGAAACAGAACAAGTATTTTTGATTATCAACCAAATACAAAGGAGTAGGGAATTGAATATACACAGCCTCTGTATCAGCAACACCTGTAAATGCGTATTCACCACTATAAGTAGGGTTTATATCTGTTTGTGCAAACGTTGCTGAAGGGTATGTGAACACATCATTCCATTCATATACATCAAAGAAAATACTATGATCGCTCAATGTGCCTGGTGTAGCAGTTGTTGCCAATGCCACACTTGCTTCAACACCAACAACCCCTAATCTACTTGCGTTTGGATTTTCAAAAGCAGAACAATATCTAACTTCTTCTGTAGCCCCATTGCTTTCTGAAGGCATTACATAAGAGTTAACAATTGGTTTTAATGTCGTAGGATCTAATTGTCCATGAGCAATTTTAGAACTATTGATATTAAATTTCACAGAGAAATAGTTGTCACTTGGAAATTGATCAGTAGCACCTGGATCCAATGTGTATTCTAACAAATACTCACCTTCAGGATAAGTAGCTAATGAGAAATTAGGGAAAGAAAGTGTTTCACCAGGGAAAATATCCACGCTATCAATCGCAGCACTTGTTGCACCAGTCAAATCAAATGAAACAGTTTCATCATAAACAACAGTACTAGGGCCTGTTATTTTTACATTTGCCGTACCACCAACTATATCTGCTGAACCATAGTTATAAACTCGTAATCCTAAATCAAAATTAAATTCTGATGCATTTTGAGACAACAATGAATGAACTCCTGAATACAAAGGTGTAGCAACTAAATCTGTTGTCATTGCCAAATCATAAGGGAATGCAGCAGTTTTGTTTCCAATGAACATTACAACTGGCCCGTTTGCCATTTCATCAATTAAACGATTTCCATCAGTCAAGGAAATTCTTACTACTGGTATTGTAACAAGTGGTCCATTCACATCATCAGCAGCAGCACTCATGTAGTTGTTTTCCAAGTTATCATCATCGATATTGTCAACAACAATCACTGCAATAGCTCCTGCATCTTGTGCATATTTTGCTTTTGCAGTAAAAGCACAAGTATTTCTTCTTAAAATAGCAATTTTACCTGCATAAGCATTGGCTGGAGATGGGTTACACCCTTCTTCTGAAAGTGGATTACCAACATTGGTAGTATTGTTACCTGGAGTACCATCATTCACCAAAACCAATGTGTCCTTAATAAAGGTTCCAGGCACAGCAAAATTCATTGACAAGCCCCAGTTTTCACTTTCTGGTGCAAATTGTGATTCAGCATAACGTGGCCAGTTTTGATCTGTTTGCACAGCAAACGTATAGCTTCCTTGAATAGCAGCTGGGCTAACCCCAACAACAACTACGCTCTGTCCAAATGAGAGCATCATTATCCCAATAGAGATAATCGTAAGTAAACTTTTTTTCATAACAAATAAATTAAATAATTAATATCTTAGTAAAGATACAACTTTTTTTTTAAATGAGATAATTCAATAAAAATTATTTCATAAAATTAATTTACATAACTTTGCACCGCAATAAAAAATTATGTTAGTACAAGTAGTTAAGTCAAAAATCCATAGAGTTAAAGTTACACAAGCCGATTTGAATTATATTGGGAGTATAACAATTGATGAAGCTTTGATGGAAGCGGCTAATTTTATTGAAGGAGAACGTGTTCAAATCGTTAACCTCAACAATGGTGAACGATTGGAAACGTATATCATAAAAGGAGAAAGAAATTCTGGCACTATCTGTTTAAATGGCCCAGCAGCTCGAAAGGTTGCTGTTAATGATGTTGTCATCATCATTGGCTATGGAATGATGGATTTTGAAGAAGCAAAATCTTTCAAGCCTTCTTTCGTTTTTCCGAATGAAGAAACAAATCTGTTGGATTAATCGATGTCTAAAGAAACAATTTTAAAGGTAGTAAAGACAGTTTTGCCTTTAGCAATTGGTGTCTATCTTTTTTGGTTGTTTTTTTCTAAGATGACAGATGCGCATATCACTAGTTTTAAAAAAGCGCTCCGAGAAGCCAATTATTTTTGGATTGTTTTAGCTATGTTACTCGAGTTTGTATCGCTTTGGTCAAGAGCTTTGCGATGGAAATACCTATTAGAACCAATAGGGTTTAAAACACCTTGGAAGCACCGATACCATGCGCTTATGGTGGGTTATTTGGCTAATTACACATTACCAAGGGCTGGCGAACCAACTCGTTCTGCTATGTTATACCGTTCAGATGGTGTGCCCTTTGCCAAGTCATTCGGGACAATTATTGCCGAACGAGCTATCGATGTAATTATGTTGGGATTATTTGTGTTGATAACCATGTCGTTTGGTTACAGCGATCTAAAAGCTATTTTTTCTTCTATTGAAGAACAATTAGGAGGAAAATCTGCCGAAACTACGGGGGTTGACTTCAAACAATTGGTGTATTTTATAGTTGGAGGATTGTTATTTTTAGGTGTTATTGTTTACATTTTAAATAAATCTATAAGAAACAAGTTAAATCAATTTATTCAAGGTTTGTTGAGTGGTGTTTTTGCTATTTTCAAAACAGAAAAACCATGGAGTTTTGTACTACACACTTTTATTATTTGGATCAGTTGGTTATTGATGTTCATTGTTCCTTTTTACTCACTTAAAGAAACTGCAGAATTTCCATTTACAGGTATGTTAATTGGCTTTGTTGTTGGATCCTTAGGAATGTCACTCACAAATGGCGGAATTGGTATTTATCCATTATTAATTGGAATGGTTGTGTCTTTTTATTTGAAAGATGACTATCCAACAGATTCCGTTGGAATAGGTAATGCATTAGGCATGATCATTTGGTTGGGAAATACATTTATCATGATACTTTTAGGTTTAATTTCCTTATTTTTATTGCCCAATAATTATTCAAACGAAGATGACACGTCTAGAGAATCTACAAAATAAAATTGCAACCATCGAACAAGCAAGAAAACAACTGCTGATTTGGAAAAATGCAGGGTTGAAAGTAACATTTACGAATGGTTGTTTTGATATTTTACACAAAGGTCACGTTACTTATTTGACACAAGCAGCTGATTTAGCAAACCGTTTGGTTGTTGGACTTAATACAGACAATTCTGTTAAACGACAAGGAAAATCTCCAGAGCGACCAATTAATAGCGAAGATGCACGTGCTACTGTGCTCGCAGGTCTTTCGGCTGTAGATTTAGTTGTATTGTTTGACGAAGATACTCCACTTGAATTAATAAAAGACTTACAGCCTGATATTGTAGCAAAAGGCAATGATTATGATCCAATAGAAAGAGATAAGTCTTCAAAAAAATACATTGTTGGTGCTGACATCATGGATTCAAAGGGTGGAAAAGTTGTTGCACTGCCGTTTTTGGAGGGGTTTTCAACGACTTCCATTATAAAAAAGATAACACATTGATTTTAAAATTTTTCCACAAAGTATTGGTTTATTAAAAATAAAATCTATATTTGAAATTATTAACTATAAATTTTATACTATGGAAGAAACATTAGACTCTGTAAATGGAGGAAATCAAAGACCAACGTTTTTAACAGTTTTATGCATCCTAACCTTTATTGGTTCTGGATTAGGGGTGCTTGGAGGATTAATGGGATTAATGGGAAGTGCTGCACTTTCTTATTTCGCACCTCAAGGAACAATGATCTCACAAATTATTGGTTTATTAGCTGCTGGACTTTGTTTGTTTGGGGCAATTAAAATGTGGGGATTGTACAAACAAGGATTTACATTCTATTTATTAGGAATTGTATTATCAATTGTTGGTGCTGTAGTTGGTGCTGTTATGTTTACTTCAACAGTAAGCTCAGGAATTGGTAGCATTGAAGGACTAGATGATGAATTTGGTCAAGCGGCAAATGCTGTAGGTTCATTAGCAAGTGCTGCTATTTGGTCAGGAGTAATTTTCTCTATTGTTATCAACATTGTTTTTTTATTGTTATACAACGCAAACAGAAAACATCTAGTTAAATAACTTTATGATTTTAATTCTTAAAGGTCGCTAATAGCGACCTTTTTTATTGACTGATAGTTTGATTGTACCTAAAATTTCCTCATTGCGGTGCTGTTATATTTTCTAGAGATTGGGTAAAAATCACTCACCAAAATTCTTTATTTGTATCTTTTATAATAACCACGTTGATATAAATAGTTGCCCACATTATCCCCTCATTACACGTTGAATACAGCATATGTCAGGGCTAAGTCTATAATAAAAGGTCATAAAAAAGAAAAGGTTGCCTAAACAGACAACCTTTACTTTCTTTATTTAAAGCGATTTTAACGACGAATACCGATCTTTAAGAATCTTCTGTTGTCAACCACCTCAGCCTTTTCTCTAAGACCTGTAATGGCATCATTTTGAATAGAAGATCTAGCTTGACCTTGTAATTGTTGTTTTTCAATTTCATACGTTTTTGTTGCAGGTTCTGCAATTGTTTTGTCAACACGTATAACATAAACTGCATTTCTTCCTTTTAAAGGCAAAGTGGTCATTCCATCTTTCAATCCTTTTGAGAAAATTGCACCAACGATTTCTGGGTCGTAACCACCACCCATGATAGAAGGATTTGCAAATGTTACTTCTGCTTTTTGAATTTCAACGTTGTTTTTAGAAGCAACTTCTTCTAATGTTTTACCATTCATCTTGCTTTTAAAGATAGCAGCTTTCTTTTCGTTCATCAATTCTCTTCTCATTGCAGCTTCAGCAGCATCAAAAGAAGGAACACCTTTATCTCTAATTACAGAAAGCATCGCAATAATGTATCTATCTTCATCTTTAATTGGAGATAAGTTTACTTGACCAGCTTCGCTCTTATCGTTGAATGCCAATGAAATTAAACGATCTTCTGCAAATGTTGTCTTCATTCCATAAACTTGAATGTTTTTCTCATCAATTGTCATTCCAAGTGGAGCAAATCCTTTTTTAATTGCTAAAGTATCAAACGCATCTGCTTTATCTTTTAATGATGATTTTTTATCCAATTCATCAACTACTTCTGATACCAAATCATTTGCCAATAAGTTAATATCGTCTAATGTATTTGAACTTGGTTTCAATGTTTTCTCAATGATTGCTAAACTAGGAACTCTACCTGCTTTTTTCTCCAACACTTCAATGATGTGAATACCAAAATCAGATTTTACCCATCCAATTTTTCCTACTGGATTGTTTTTAGCAAAATCACTAAATTCTGGAACCATTTCACTGTAGATAAAGTTTTCAATTTTACCTCCTTCTTGTTTTGATCCTGGATCTTCACTGTATTGAGCAACAAATGCATCAAAATTATCTTTGTTGATTACATGCAACAATGAATCGGCCATTTTTTGCTTTGCCAATGACCCTAATGTATCTGTTTTTTGAGCACTCAACAAAATGTGTCGAACAGAGTAAATAGTGTTGTCAACGTCCAATACTTTTGCAATGCGGTATTTTCCTTTGTCTAAATACGGACCAACAATTGTACCAACAGCAGCTCTTTCAAATACAGAGTCCATTTGAGCTGGGTATGTAAAGTTTGGATTCACTTTTGGTGCATTTTCTGAACGGAATCCTGCTTTAGGCACATAGTATGGCCATTCACTGTTTTTCACAACAAAAATAGAATCGTTTTTAGCTGTTGTTTGTGCAGCAAAATTTGTTTTTAATGTATTTAAGTCTTTAAAGAATGTTGTTGAGTCTTCTTTTGATGCAACAATATCAACTGTAAAATATTTGATGTCACGTGCATTTGATTTTACACGGTATTTTACATCTTCTTTGTTTTTATCGTAGTATTTTCTCAACTCATCGTCTGATATTTTAATGTCAGCATCTGGAATTTCAGAAAAACGTTTGATAACAAAAGAAATGTCTTTTATTCTCTTTTGAGCTACGTATTGTTCTTTTGCTTCTAAATCAGTTGTGTAAACACCTTGATTCAACAATTGGAAGTATTTTTCTTGTAAACGTTGTAACGTCAACGAAATTTTAGTTTGATTCCAAGCTTGTTGTTCTTCAGCTTTAGATGAGCTTTTTAATTCATCCACACGCTTGCGAAGTAATTTTTCACTGTATAAACCAGTTGCAGGATCTTTGAAGCTTTCTGCGATACTAGCCATAACAGTAAACCCATCATGACCATATAAAAAAGCGTCAAACTCTCTATCACTCACAGAAATTCCTAAAGAATTAAACTCTTTTTGTAAAATCATAGAGTCAACGATCGCATTCCAAGCTTTGTTTTCTGATTGAACTTGATCTCTCAAGGTGTATTCACGCCCTTGTTGAGCATATTCTTGTTGATCTGCTTGTTGATAATTTTTAGTAGCTTCTTCATACAATTGTGGATTGATTACCTCTCCATCAATTGTTCCATAACCAATTTGTTTTTGTCCACCAAAGATTCCTTTGTTATAGTCCGTTAGAATAAACGCAAACATAGCAAGTCCAACAATACCAACCAGTAACCATGATTTCTCACGAATTTTTCCAATTATTGCCATAAGATATTTGTAATTACAAGGGTGCGAATATAATTAGTAGATTTGATAAATAAAAATTTCGCTTTGAAAATTTTTATATTTTTATGAATTAATTCACTTCGTTGATGGCATTTGGCTGATATTCTCCCTCTGATTTTGCAATAACAACAGTAGCCAAACAATTGCCCAAAACATTGACACTTGTGCGTGCCATATCCATCAGTGCATCAACTGCTAAGATAACACTCACCTTGTCAATCGTAACGCCTTCAATAGTGGTTGCTGCTCCAGCCAAAATAACAAAAGAAGCACCTCTAACTCCTGCCACTCCTTTGGAGGTAAGCATCAACACCAAACAAATACCTATCTGCTCGCCCAACGTCATGTTAACACCGCACATTTGTGCAATAAAAACAACTGCCAATGAGAGGTATAAAGTGGTTCCATCTAAATTAAAACTATAACCGGTGGGAAGGACAAAACCGACGACTTTTTTAGAAACGCCCAATTTTTCTAAATTTTCCATTGCTTTTGGCAATGCAGCCTCACTACTTGCTGTTGCAAATGCCAAACTTATAGGTTCTTGAACAGCAGCAATGAAGTCTTTTATGTTGATTTTACTAATCAGTGCTATTGGCAATAAAACAAGCAATACAAAAGCAATTAAAGCCACATATAGGGTGAGTACTAATTGCAATAAATTCATCAAAATATCTAATCCTGATTTGGCAACTGTGGCAGCCAATGCCCCGAAAACAGCAAACGGAGCAAAGTACATCACAATATCGGTAAATTTAAACATGACTTCGCTCAACCCTTCGAAGAAGTTTAGCATCGTTTCCTTTGGTTTTGCTTTTTGAATCATGCCAATGGCAATGGCAAAAATGATAGAAAAAACAACCACTTGTAGCACTTCATTGTTGGATATTGCTTTGGCAATGTTTTCTGGAAATATTTCTACGATATGATCACGTTGGTTGGTTGATTCCGTTTGTTGCATCAACGCTTCTGACTTTGCCAAATCTGCTTGTCGGGCTTCAATATGCACTCCCTCACCAGCTTTTGATACATTGATGGCTACCAATCCAATCACCAGAGCAAATGTTGTAACAACTTCAAAGTAAATAATGCTTTTTAATCCAATTCGACCCAATTGTTTCAAGTTGCTATGTCCAGCAATACCAACTATTAACGTGGCTAAAATCAACGGTGCAACAAGTGATTTTACCAAGCGAAGGAAAATCGTTCCCAATCGCTCCATTTCCAATCCAAAAGCTGGAAAAGTGATTCCTACTTCAATTCCTAGCAGCATAGCTGTAAATATCCACAGCGATAATTTTTTGCGTTTATAGGAAATAAAAAATAAAAATAAAATTCCCGCCATTCGAACTCCCGCCATAACATCAAACTGATTTTGATGCGATGTTGTAAATATTAGCGTCAGGATTGTGAAGTAGAACACAAAATAAAACCCCAAAGAAGTAAACCACTGATTATTTTTCATATTTTTCTATTTCTGCTGTAAAGGTGGTAAAAATGGATGAGTTTTGCAGTTTTTTGCCGTTAAATCTTCAAAAAACACTAATAATTTTCGATTTGAATAGGGGTTAAACAAAAGAACAGGAGTAATCGAATACCAAATTATTTCGTAATTTTATCCACTTCAATCCATAATACAATTGAAAGGAGAAAATCAAATACAATCCAAAACGGTTGCTGTAAAATTAAGTGAAAAGGCAGAAAAACTTGTCAAAAAAGGCCATCCTTGGGTGTTTTCTGACAGTATTCAAAAAATTAATGCTGAAGTAAAAACTGGTGCCATTTGCGTGTTGTTTTCCAATAGGGATAATAAATTTTATGCTTTGGGGTTGTATGATAAAAACTCTCCTATCCGTATTAAAATCATCAGCAGGGTTTCTACAAAGTTGGATCAAGCGTTTTTTAATTCACGCATTGTTACTGCTTATGATTTAAGACAACCACTCATCAGCGAAAGCACTAATAGTTTTAGATTGGTTTATGGGGAAAACGATTATTTACCAGGGGTAATTGTAGATGTTTATCATCAAGTAGCTGTGTTGAAACTTTATTCTGCCATTTGGTTGCCGTTTATCGAAAATATTACGACTGCAATTAACGAAACGTTGAATACAAAAGCAATTGTTTTGCGTTTTAGCAGAAATATTCAAAAGGAATGTGCTCATTTAACGGACGGCTCCATCATTACTGGTTTGCTGGACGATGAAAATGTGCGTTTTTTAGAAAACAATGTGCATTTCACTACAAATGTTATCAAAGGACATAAAACAGGTTTCTTTTTAGATCACAGACCGAATAGAAAAAGAATCGGTGAGTTGGCAAAAAATAAAAAAGTGTTGGATGTGTTTTCTTATGTTGGTGGATTTTCTGTACATGCACTTGTTGGTGGCGCAAAAGAGGTAACAAGTGTGGATATTAGTCAGCAAGCACTGGACGTTGCCAAAGAAAATGCAAAAATCAATACTTTTTCTGGCAAACACCACACCCTTGCAGGCGATGCTTTTGAGGTTCTTGGTGATTTGGTTAGACAAAAACAAACTTTTGATTTAATCATCATCGATCCGCCTTCGTTTGCCAAAAGTACCGCTGAAGTTAAAACAGCGTTGAAAAAATACTACGATTTAGCTTTATTGGGCATTCAATTAACAGCAAAAAAAGGCATTTTGGTTTTGGCATCTTGTTCTTCGAGGGTTTCAAAAGACGAGTTAACGGAAATCCATCAACAAGCTTTTGCAGCCACTAAAACGACTTTTGAATTAACCGACATGACTACCCATGATATCGATCACCCAATAGTAATCAAAGAGGCAGAATACTTGAAGTGTATGTACTATCAACGTGATTGACTTTTTTGATAAATCTCCAACTCACCTTTTATCAACTCAAAACATTTCTCTCTTAATTCTTCAACTGATTTTTCTTGCACCTCATCAACGGTGATAATGGGGTGAAATACTTCTTTAGCAAATCCTGGGCGACAAGAGCCTAACCAATTTGTTGGATCAGAAAACAATTGAAAATGATTTACAAAAGTAATGGGTAAAATGGGTGTGCCTGTTTCTTTGGCCAATCGAAAAGCTCCGTCTTTGAATGGCAACATCAGAGGGCGTTCGTGATCGGGAATACCTCCTTCGGGAAAAACAACAATAGACCAACCTTCTTCAATTTTTTGTTTGGCAAGTTCCATGGTTATTTTTGTTTTGGATTTATTTCCCCTGTAAACCGGAATGTTGTAATTTAAAAAGTAATACTTTATGATTGGATAAGAAAGTATCTCACTTTTACCTAAAAACACATGTGGAAATCGCCCAAGAACAGAGGGGGATAAGAAAATATCACCATAAGAAGAATGATTGGCTACGATGATGTAACCTCTTTTGGGTATTTTTTCTCTATAGATAACTTTTGGTGGCCAAATTACCAATATTCGAAAGACTACACTCCACGAAGCAAATAAATAGAACGCTATTTTGTGTAACGGTTTTTTTGCCGTTGTTAAGGTTAAAAAAGGGAAAAGCAAAATGGCCGTAACAATAAACAATATCATCACATAGAGCTTATAAACGAAATAAAAGACACCCTTTATGTAGCTCATTTCAACTCGTTATTATATGTAAAAATATAATTTTTGCGTTTTGAATTGGTTTCAATAGCAGAAAGTGTACCATCATCATTGATATAACTCTTTTGATACTGCATTTTTTGCATAAAATCAAGTACTTTCATTGCATTTTCATCGTTGTCCAATACCTCCAACAAAATAGTAGGATGATACTGCTTAATCGTGTCAACCATTCCATTTAAAACAGACAATTCATGTCCTTCAACGTCTATTTTAATAAAATCAATCTTCGTCAACGGTTTTGTTTTCAAGTAATTATCAATGGTGTTTACTGGCACTTCTTCACTTGTTGCGTTGTCAATTTTCTTTGTTGAAACCATCCCTAAATTTCCCTCTGAAAAGTCATAATACAAGCGGATAGAACCAACACTATCACCAACAGCTTGTTTTTCTAATACTATAGTTGAAAAAGAATTGAGAGCAATATTTTCTTGAAAACGCTCAAAATTGACAGAAAACGGTTCAAAACTGATGATTTTCCCTTCTTTTTGAATGGTTTTTGCCGAAAAAAGTGAAAAAAGCCCAATATTCCCACCTATATCTATTACAACACTATCCGATTTAAGAAAATGACTCATTGCTTTTAGTTCTGCCGATTCATAGGTTCGTAAAAAAAAGATATTAGCCTGAATCCAATCATCTAAGAAAAGCTTTAGCTGAACATCATTGAATTTTACAGTTATTTGAACATTTTTAAACAAATTGAGGGGTACAATTATACGATGATAAACCCCAAAAAACTTGGGTTTAAAAAAGTTAAATCGAAAAATCCATCTAAGAAAATAGGCTAATAAAATTCGCATGATATCAATTTATAGTTGTAAAAATAGATATTTAGAATAAAAAAGCAACTCATAAAATTTTTAATCGTCTATTAAGAAAAATCGAACTATTATGAAAACACTATTTTTAACAATCGTTTTATTTGTAGGTATCGCACATCTTTCAGATGTTAATGCACAATGTAGTGTGTCCGTAAAAGATAGCCTACATGCCAATGGAGAATTTGTTTTGAATGTAAAAGATCCAATTGGCGTAGCTCCATTCACTTTCACTTGGATTATTGTTGATGGAAACAACCAACCTCTTCCTCACTGGGAAAGTTCCGATCATGATTCTGTTAAAATTGATATGAGCGTATTGCAAAATGCTTATGGTTGCGTATCTTATTCTCTTTGTATGACTGATAACTCTGGTTGTCAAACGTGTGTGCAAGACACATCTTTAGTAGATGTAAGTTTTCCTTGCTTTTCTCAGTTTAACACAAGTATAGTTGGTACAAATCAAGTTTCATTAACGCTTGTGAGTGATATTCCACCATTTTTAATCTTAAATCAGATTATTACTTGGACAGATGGAGATAATACGAGTCAATCAGCTCCATATTTGGGTCCAGGAACCGTTATTACTTATAATCCAGGACCAAACCCAACAACTGACAAATTTGATGTTTGCATTATGTCAATTCTTCAAACTGGTGGTTGTATCTTCTGTGATTTAGTGAAATACACGAATAATTTAGGAATTAAGGATGTATCGTTGAAATCTGTGCAAATTGCACCAAACCCGGTTAATGCATCAGCAACTATTAAGAGCCCAACGATTATTCAGTCAATACAGGTGTTTAACGCTTTGGGTCAAAGTATTGCAATTGATTCGAATATCACCAATAAAGAAGCTGTGCTGCATTTTGAAGATGTATCACGAGGAGTCTATATCGTAAGAATACAAACTGAAAGCGGGGCGGTTGAAAGAAGATTGATAAAAGAATAATAAATTTTGTGTTAGAGTTAGGAAAGGAGCCATTTGGCTCCTTTTTTTATGCCAGAACTTATAAGAGGGATTATTTCATGATCCCATTTTGGGGAGAACATCAAACAAAACAATCAGTGGCTAAAGCCATTTTTTGTTATCAGAAAACTCTTATGAAAATGAATTTTCAACGATTGATTTGTAAGAGGGATTATTTCATGATCCCGTTTTGGGGAAGACATCAAACAAAACAATAAGTGGCTAAAGCCGTTTTTTGTTATCAGAAAACTCTTATGAAAATGAATTTTCAACGATCTTTCTGGTAACAAAAAAAGACTGCTGGCGCAGTCTCTTATTGTTTTGTTTGCGGAGAGAGAGGCTCTTTCTCTATAACCTTATTAAATCATATTAAACAATCAAAATTCTTATTATCAATTAAATAGTAGTTTTAAAGCAATCATAGAATATCATTAATTATTATTGCATATCACATTTTTAGTCCCTATTTTTAGCTTTTAAAATAAAATAAGGGACTAAAATTAATATGAATATCAAAAGAAATTTACTGTTTTTCATCGATAAAGAGGGTACAAAAGAAAAAGGATATAAACCTGATGGGAAGCTACGTCTCAGAATACGATACAATAAGAATAAGGTTGACTTTAATGTAGGATATCGTGTTGATATTGATAAATGGAATCTTGAAATGCAACGGTGCAAACCAGGAACTTCTCACGGTGTAAAAAAGATTGTAGCAACTGAAATAAACAGAGAAATTCAACGGTTAGAAGATATTTCGAATGATACTTTTAAAGCATTTGAGGTCCATAGTAAAACACCAACAATAGAAGAATTCAGAAGTTGTTTTAATAACATTTCCATACAAGGATTAGGAATAGATCCAACAAGTAAACAAATAACAATATCGTTTTTCAAAATCTTTGATGAATTTGTTCGTGAATGTGGTATTCAGAGTAATTGGACAGCAGCTACATATGAGAAATTTGCAGCAACAAGAAATCATTTATGGAATTTTGATTCTAATCTCAATTTCGAAGTATTGAATGACTCCAAATTATCAGAATACGTTAACTTCTTGAGAGACGTCAGAAATATGCGTAACAGTACTATTGGAAAACAAATGGGATTTTTAAAATGGTTTCTCAAATGGGCAAAAAAGAAAGGATACAATGAACATACTGATTTTGAAACATACAAACCGAAACTCAAGACCACACAAAAAAAAGTAATTTTTCTTACATGGGAAGAATTAACTCAATTAAGAGATTTTGAAATTCCTGAGCAAAAGAAATATCTTGACAGAGTACGTGACGTATTTTTATTTCAATGTTTTACAGGATTAAGATATTCTGATGTATTTAATCTCAAGCGAACAGACGTTAAAGAAAATTATATTGAGGTAACAACAGTTAAGACAGCCGACAGTTTAGTTATCGAGCTGAATGATTTTAGTAGAAAAATCCTTGAGAAGTATAAGGATATTCATTTCGAAAAAGACAAAGTGTTACCAGTTATTACAAATCAAAAAATGAATGACTATCTGAAAGAATTAGCAGAACTGGCAGAAATTAATGACCCTGTAAGAGAAACCTACTTCAAAGGAAACGAAAGAATTGATGTCGTAACACCGAAATATTCTCTTCTCGGAACACATGCAGGAAGAAGAACATTTATCTGCAATGCCCTTTCACTGGGAATCCCTCCACACGTAGTAATGAAATGGACGGGACACAGCGATTACAAAGCTATGAAACCATATATAGATATTGCTGATGACATTAAAGTAAATGCAATGAATAAGTTTAATCAATTGAAATAATTTAATCATGATGAAAATCGTTGAAGAACCAAAATTATTAACTAAAGAAGAACAATTTGTTTCTAATATATTGGATGTAAATTCATTAGATAAAGTTTGTTTTTTTTGTAAAGAATTGGGATATGCTGATATAGCAGAGTTCATTAGAAAATTTGATTTAGAATTTGAATCAACTTATAATTATAGTATAGATCAACTAATTGATACTTCATTTCCTAATAGATATCAAAAATTTAAACAAAGCAAAGCTTCTCCATATGCTCCAATTCCTACATATAAGTCCATAAGATCTATTGTATTAGATATATTTTTTCCTCATAAAGTGTTTAATCACATTATGTCTGAAAGAATAAAATATTGGTTTAATGATTCGACTAAAACTCTAACACAATTAATACACAAACGAAATTTGATTAACGCATATCTTAATTTATTAAGTGCGAATAAACTCAACTATGATGTAAATATTAGAGAAATAGCAGAATTTGAACTCAAAAACTGTGAAAGTAAGTATAGCTTCATTGAAGATTCCGATGAACGGTACATCTCTATGAGCACAGCAATCAAAATATATAAATTATGCAATGACCATCAATTTGAAAAATCAAATGAAGAAGACTTCTATTATTTTTTAAATCTTAAAAAAGTGTTTCCAAAAAATTTCATTAAAGAAAATGAAAAAATGAGAGTTTATGAAGTATTAAGAAGAACTGAGGTAAAAAACAAATAAAAACCGATTAATTTTCTACTAGAACACTTCTAAAATTTACATCGTATGGCAATCTGTTTTTTACAATAGAAAAAGCTTGTTTTAATAACTTATTACATACGGCTATTAATGCTAGCTTTTTGCTTTTCCCTTTAGCTACAAGTCTATCAAAAAGGGCTTTGCAAGCTACATTATATTTACAAGCATTAAAGCTACATAAAAACAGTAAATTTCTTAGCTTTGGGTTTCCCATTTTACTTATCCTTGGGCGTCCCTTAACACTACTTCCTGATTGCTTTATTACTGGTGTAATACCTGCGTAACTACATAACTCCTTCGAGCTTTCAAAACGGGTAAAACCATCGGTAAAAACCAATAACATTAAAGCTGTTTTATCTCCAATACCTGGGATGGTCTTTAACAGTGTTAACGATTCTTGATGCTCTAATTTAACATTATTAAGCAATTGTTCTTCTAAAATTCCCATCTCTTTTTTTAAGCTTTTTAGTTGACGCTTTAAAGATCTAACAACTTCTTTTGACGGGTTTCCCAGAACTTCTTCGCCATGTATTTTGTTTTTTAATTGTGTGCTCTGCTTTGTATAAATACTAAGTAATCGCGATAATTGCAAGCTGTCTTGTTGACTCTTAGATTGCCCAAACCACAAACTTGGATTAAGATCTGTTGCATAAGCTTGTATCATTTTTGAATCGCTCTTATCGGTCTTTATTTTTGATAATTGCATCTGGATATATCGCTTAATTTTCAATGGGTTTACAATACATACACCTTGATCATGCTCTAATAAAAAGTAGGCCAATCGTAAATGATAATATCCTGTCGCTTCCATAACACATATCGTGTTTGAGTCTAGTAATTTTAGAAGCTTTTTAAAGCCCGACACACTGTTGGTAAATTGATAATAAGTACGATTATTATCGCACACATCAAAGACATCTTTACTAATGTCTATTCCAAAATAATTCTTATCTTTATTCATAACAAAAAATAATTGTAAAGAGCCAATCTACTGTGAATTCAACAACTTGAAATCGAAGTCAAATGCTTCATAGAACTGAACGAATTTAAAGTAGAAAAGAGAGGGGATTATCAATGTTGACGAAATCTAGGTTTCTGTGTATATAATAACCTTACTCCTCTCTTTGGTTCTTTATGATTTATATATCTTAAATTTAGTATTTTTGTTTAAAATGCTAACTTAAGAAGTATGTAATCAATTGTTTTTCAATTACACTTCGATACATCGAACTGTTTTTTGTAACAGTTTCATAGAAGTTGCCCGGCAGGAACGACCACTTTAAGCCAATTTGGAACAAAAAAGAAGCCCCACAAATGCGGAGCTTCTTTATATAGATTTCTATTCTGTTTTATTTCTTAACCGTAACCTTTCCAGTTAATTCAGAACCTGCCTTAAAGCGTACTTTTTTCTTTGCCTGTATTTTTAACGGTTCGCCTGTGCGTGGGTTTCTTCCCGTACGTGCTGGCACGTCTTGAACATCCCACGAACCGAAGCCGATTAACGTAATTTTATCGCCTTTAGCTAATGTTTCTTTTATCGTACTTTCAAACGCTTCTAAAAACGCTTTTGCTTCTTTTTGCTGTCCCTGCACTAACGTTTGGTCTTCAAAAGCAGTGCTTTTTCTTCTGTTTTGTCGGCTATCGCTTTTACTAATTCTGTTTTGTTCATAGTTATTTGAATTACCTGTTATCTAATATCCAGTTCTGTTATTCAATCATATGTTGCATATGGTTGAACAAATTGTTTACTAATATAGAATCGCTTAAAAAGAAAGAGGTATAAGGTGTTTTTTGATTTACTTTCTTTAAGAAAGTAATAATTTCCTTTAATTCTTCTGATGAAAAAGTAGCCATAGTATTATAGAAATTCATTTCAATGAAGTTATCAATATTTATCCTCTGCATTCTCTTTTCTACTTCTTTTGAATCCCAACCTTTTTCTTTTGCTGTACGTTCAATAAAATATGTACAAGTTTGAGCATAATGTTCTTTAATCTTAGTTATTTTAATGATTTCATCAATAAGCACCTGATTTTCTTCTGTTGCCATATCCATAGGAGGGGGAGGTCCTTGTGAAAAAGCAATTGATTGTATCACACAAACAAAGAAAATAGAGAAAATTTGTTTTAACATACTTAATTAAATTTAAAGTTATTTAATGAGCTACCAACAACACTTATCCGTTACAATGCGTTTATCAATAACACGGCTAAAAGTAGGAAACCATACAGAATATTCAATCGTAACACATTCCACCTTTTTCATATCTTCAAGAGATTTATTTTTTAAGAACATAAAATCAACTAAGTGAGTATATTTTTTACTTTCTACAGTATATGAATAATGCATATATTTTGTACCTCGTGTATTTCCTTCTTTAAAGAATTTTGCGCAAGTTGTTTCACTATTTATATAAATTACATTTAAAAAAATAATCCAACAAGTTATAGGGATAATAAACCACAGCGAAAATTTCAACCAACCTGTTACTGTCTTATTCTTTGTCCTTAGCATAGCTATTATTTTTGAAAATGTTCCCCTACAATCGTACCAAGTGTTGTTGTAGGCAGTGTTGTTACAAAATTAGTAACGGGTGTAAATGCTGTAGGAACTGTACCAAAAGCATTATTCCCCAAGGAACCTGCAGCAGAAAAACCTGTATCTGATATGGTTTTCAGAACAGATTTCCCATATCCAGTCATAGTAAAACCATCATTCCCAGTATAATCAAACACACCATCCGCAATACTTGTTGCTACAATTCCTTTGAATGCTTGAGCAGTATTACCGCCAGGCAAGAATCCTGAACCAAATGCTATACCAACACTTGCTCTATCAACTGCCCCAAAGTCTCCTTTATTGGCATACAACTGACTTCCAAAATTATAAGCACTATTTAATATTCCTTTAACTAGCCCTACTTTGAAAGTTGTAGAAAACAGCATTTTTCCTCCGACAGACATTGCTGCAGGAGCTCCCACAATCGCAGCTCCTGCAACCCAAGGTGCTGAAAAAGTCGCTCCCATTGCTAATTTAAGATTATCCAATGCCTGTTCCAGTCCTTTCATTTTCATTTTGAACATTGTATTGGCTTCATCCTCACCAGACCATTGAATATCCATTCCTTGTTGGTTGGTGTAGTTGCCATTGGCATTTTTATCAATATATGACCAATCATTTTTACCGCTTCCAAGTTGAACAGTTCGTCCATTTGACGGATATGTATATCCGGGTTTTGCATATTCTGTATATCCGTCAGGAAGTTGGTCTTTGGATTGTACATTTTCATCCCATTCCCAGTGGGTTCTACCTTTTTCATCCTTTTTACCAATCCAATCCTGTCCCTCTAAGCCTAATGGGTCGTTATAATAAATAGGATTGTTGTTGAATACGGAATAAGGACTTTGCCACGGATATTTTGCCGTCATTGGGTCAACATTCCAGCGTTTTACTATTCTTGGTGAATACTGCCAAAACTCCGCTGTATAGCTGTTCCCTTTTCCAGATATTTCATTGTCACGTTCTTGTGAGCCGAATCCATAACGATAGTTATATCTGACAATTGATAACATTACCCACCGAAATTATTTCTATTTTTCATCCACAGTCATTTTACTGTTGACATATCTAACTATATCATTTTGACTTTCGACACCATAAAAAGTCAATACTTTTCTAAGATATAAAGGTTTGTTTATTTTAAGTTTCAAATAACTATTTTCGTCATTACCTTTTATCTCAATTGATGTTATGTTTTTGTAGTCGTTAGGCTTAAACTCAAATAATGTCTTGATATAAAATTGATTTTCCCCTAATTCAATATACTGAACAAACATTAAAAGATATATAAAAGCAATTACGGGCAATAACAACAAAAGTACTTTATGATGACTTTCAATATTACCCCAGAACAATATTAATACAACTATTGAAGCTAAATTAACAACACCGATTAAAACGATATGCGATAAAACCCTACCTTTAGGCATTATCCAAATTTTGTTTTTTAAGTTTTCACTCATTTTATTTGTTTCTCACTCTTTTATCTGTAACGGTTCCACTGAAATTCAAATACGCGGAATATTCCATCTCAATACATTCCAGCTCTTTTAATTCATCTGCACTTAACTTAATCTGCTTTTTACTTATTCCAATTCTGTATTTTTTACCTTTTTTAGTTGAATATTCAAAAACAAAATCTTCTACCCCTTTCACTTCATCCTCTCCTATATATTTACCGCAGGTAGTTTCAACTTTACTATGAACTATTGGTCCCCAAAAAAAGATTAACACAAATAAAAACGGTATCAAAAGAACACTTGGATTCTTTTTTATCCAACTCCAAATATTAATATCCCAATTCATGATTTGTTATTGTATTTATTGTTGTAGTAGGAACAGTTGTAATTGTAGAACCTACTGTACTGAAAAATCTTGGATGTTTAGCAAAGCTTGCGGAACCATAATTACCTAAGCTTCCCCAGAATAAATCATTTGCCATATTTCCTATTTCTTTATCTTTTGGAGTTTTAAGCCTACCTGTATTAGTGGTATAATCAAACCCTGCATCAACAAAACCACCAACAGTTGCTCCTATCCAAGGACTTTTAAATGCTCCTGATAATCCTCCAGCACCAACTCCTACCCAATCAACTGAACCTATGTTACCTTGATTTGCGTACATTTGAGAACCAAAATTAACAGTTGCACCAAGTCCAATAGAAGCAACAAGTGACCTAACACCTCCTATTCCCCCACCAAGAGGAGAAGTTCCTATTGCTATGTACATTTGTACAAAGTCTTCTAATGCTTTATGATTTGCTCTTGCCTTTGTCCAAGAAGCGCTCATCGGATGGTTTGGGTTATCTATAAGAGGGTCATAAAAAATAGAACGTCCCTCAGGAATAGCACCTTGCCAAGCTGTACCATCTCCAATAAATTGTCCCATGATACTTGTCCTATTTCTCTGTATTCTTTCATAATCTTTCCGAAAACCTTCTTTTACTTCCTCAGGATAAACGACTAAGTCATCGAAACTTCCTCCAGACCTCGCCCATTCCGTACCGCCTTCATCATTTCTCATATATTCCCATAAGTAACCGTTATCATCTTTGAACATATCTCCTTCATTGGGATTTTCAGGCATATTCTTTGGTAATCCAGAATCGTCATCATTCCCATTTCCTGCAGCCAGACCATTTGGGTCAACTAAAAGAATAGGGTTATTATCAAAAGCAACATACGGACTTTGCCAAGGGAAATTTTGAAATAATGGGTCAATACTTAGCCAACGTCCTAGACGTGGGTCATATTGGCGGTATTCTGTTGTATAGCTGTTACCGTTTCCTTTAACCTCATTATCGACCTCCATTCCATTAAATTGATACCTATACCCATTCTTTGCAATTCCTTCGGGTACGATTAGTGTATCTTCGTATGTTCTGTAAAACTTGATATCCAAGGTTTCCATTGCGGATTTGCACAAAAACATTGGAACTTGTGGCAGTGTAACTGAAGGTATTTGTTCCATTGTTGGAAAGTACATGTAAGGTGTAGGAGCCTGTTTGTGTGGCGCTTTTCCAAATCAACACGTTTATCTCGTTGTTGGATACGTTTACTTTTTGGATGTCAATTGAGAAAGTAACTTTCGTTTTGGCAAAACTTGATAAATTCGATTTGGTGGAATACTTTAAGGTTGTTTCAAACCAACAATGAAAATAGTGTCAGTTCGGAATCCAAATCCTATATGTTCCAAAATTTTGAAAATCACTGAGTTTTCAAAATCTAAGTCTGGTGAATGAATAAAGTGTCTGTTACATAGAGCGTATCTGCTGGTGATCCAAATTTCTTCTCATCGTTCTACCGTCCAAGCACCCAAAGGGCCTATCGAATACATGGTCTATTCCTACATATTCCACGGGTAACCGGCAATAGTTGATTATTTGCTAATCGGATAAACGTGGTCATTAACGACGGTCATACCATTGCCAAGGTGGTTGTTGAGTTCGTAATTTCTGTTCCAAACACGCGCATGCTTGAATTAGTTGGAATAAACATATTGCTATCGTGTGTTGTTCCCAGTCGATCCGAGCCGTAGATGTTGCGCTCTGTTAGATAATACCTCGTTGCATTGTTGGCTGGTGTCACCTGATGTTCATACATACTCATCTGGTTACCTTGTGCGTCTAATATGTAGTATGTACTCTTTTCTAACATGAGGGTTTGTCTATTGTATTGATGCTTCGCAATCCGTTGTCCAAAAGCATTGTAATCAAAAATAAGATTTTTTTTGTTGCTAGACAAACTTCTTCTTATTTCTTTTACTTTTCCGTCTACTCTTATTCCCTGAGGAGATAAAAGTATAGGGTCAACAGAAGACACATCCCCTGAAATGAAATCTATTTCACGAAGTCCTAAAGGGAAGTAAGAAATTGTAATTGCACATGGAAAAGAAGAAAAAAACTTCTGAAAACTTTTCATTAGTGTATCATTACGACTAATCTCATATAAAGTGTAGGTGCTAAAGCAAAACATAATAAAAAAGCGCGACAACTGACGCGCTTTTTTATTATGTTTTGCTTGTTTGTGTTGAGTTGATTGAAACATCTTGCTTTTAATCAACACATCTGGAACATTACCTAACCGTAGCACCTCTACCTACCACCACAGAGCAAAGTATCAATGACTTTCATTTTTTTACGTCTTTTTTCTAAAAGAATTAGACGATACGCCATGTTTCCTAAGATATTATACGTGCTTGATTCCGCTACTATGACAAGTATTTGTCCTTTACTGTTAATGCTAACACTCCTAATTTTGATGATAGAACAAATCACATCGAATGGATAATTTGAAAATTTAACGCTATCGAATATTGCTTGCCATTCTTTGAAATGATTGGTAACCATATCTTCGTTACTTGGAATTTTATTATCTCTCATATATTCAGATAATTTTTTTTGAAAAATCGAATCCAATAATTTTGCGTGGTATTCATAAAATAGAAGTGTTGGGGCAATTATCGAATCTCCTATGCTAGGTACTCCCAAAAACTCGATCTCTTCAAAATCTGATTTTACTTTTGTTGGAAATTCTTTAATCAATGATTCTTTTGAAAACCCTACTCTAAAATCTTTTAAAAAAATCACCTTTGAATTTGGATATATGTCCTCTTTTATTTTCTCACACACTCCATATATATCCATATTGTTTTGAGAATAGGTAGATAAGCTAAAAAATAAAATGAACATTAATTGGAAATTCATGGATTAAGTAGTTTAAAAGTTTGCTTTATTTTTTCGCTTCCAAGCCCTGTTTTTAGAGCATCTTTTTCTGTTTTTTTGATGTCAAATCCTCCTTGCAACCCTTCAGGTTCACCCCAAATGTCTATATCAACAGAATACCCAGCATTTGGCAATTTGCTTAATTTTCCAGGTTCTCCGAATGATCTCCATTTTAAATCCCCCCCAGGAGCACCAAAGACTTTTATTTCCAAGTCTGTACCTCGATGACCTGTTAAACTCTTTTTATATTCTTGTTTTCCCTCATCTAATGTTTCTGGGCTGTCTTTAACTAACCCATTAACAGTTTTATATGTATATTGCCCTGAAATTTTTCCGTCATTTGTGATTCTGTCTCCTCGATGAGTTTCTTCGTGTAATAAAAGAATCCCCATTAAAACAACTCCTGACTCTAAATCATCACCACTTAATGACTCAAATTTAGTCAGCATCTTCTCCGATATATGTATTTCTGATTTATTTGGAGTGTTCGCTCCCTCTTCACTAGAAACAATTATCGTAGCTCCATTTCCATATTTTAAATTTTCAATAATTTGATCGGGTTTTAGTCCTGTAGATTTTGACAACTCATCAATGAGATTTGGATATAACTCAGGCATCTTATGAATATTCATCATAATTTTAGTAAACTTTGGATATTTGTTTTCTAATGCTTTTTGTTCTTGAGCTGTGCCCGGCCATTTAAAGTTACCTTGACAATCTATGTAAAATATTGGAGAATTTCCTGCAAAATTGTACACTCCCTCTGACGGTTGCAGATCAAAGGCTGGATCAATACTCAAAAATCTACCCAATCTAGAATCATACATCCTCGCTCCAAAATCATACGAGTTCCCCTTTCCTTTAATCTCATCATCCCTAAGTTGACCTTGAAAAGAATATGGATAAAACCCATCAACCTCCTTACAAACCGTCAAAACAGATTCATCTTCATAACTAACCAACACATCATCCACTCTAAAAAAGCAGAGTGCGCTCGCATTCGCCATGTAAAATTCTATTTTGTAGGTTGCCCCTGAACTCACAGGAGTAAACGAAAGATTATAGCTACCAGCCGCAGTATAATTCCCACTTGCAACTATATTATTAGCGTTATCTCTTACAATTACTTGAATCGGTATCGGAGTATTGCTCGGTGGCCAAAACACGATGTTGGAGCACATATTCCCAATTACTTTAAAAGAAACCGAATGTAATCCTTCTCCTGTTGTAAACGTTTTGGAAGCTCCAATATTCTTTTTAGAGGTACTTGGATTTGAAACTTGCATTTCATCAGCAACGTAGGTTACCAATCCATCAGCCATTGCTGTCCAACTACCCCAAGTGCCAAAGCTTTCTTCCAGAGCGTTTTGTGTTGCTTGAATGGTTGAGTCATGACAAACCGTTTCTCTTCCTTCAAATGTTCTGCCTGTGAGCATCACACCAAATGGAGAATAATCATACGCAGATTTAATATCTGCCATGAAATAATCGACTGTTCCGCCATTATTATGGGGAATAGGTTTATCAGAAATTACCGTAAGCACATTACCTAAATGGTTACTCAATTCATATCGCTTGTTTCCAAGCGTATGTACAAAGTTTGATGTGTCTGTATTGGTGTAAGCCGAACCGAGCACGTTCACAGAATCTTTCAACATTCCTAAACGTGAACTTCCATAAATGTACTTCTCAGCCTGAAAATAGGTGAGCGATGTATTTACGGTATCTACGTTTAGGTTGTATGTTGACATGACATTTCCTTGAGCGTCTAGAATGTAATAGGTTGAAGAAAGCAAGTCATTGCTTGAAGTGAGCACGTGTTTTGCTGTTCTTTCCCTGCACTACCGTTTGGTCTTCAAAAGCAAAGCTTTTTCTCCCATTGGGTCATAATCAAAAGTTAGATTTTTCTTGGTAGATCCTGTAGTTCGCTGAATTTCCTTCACTTTTCCATCTACACGCCATACAATTTTTTCTATCTCTTCTTGGTTGTCGCGAGTCAATCTACCTTCTTGGTCATATTGATAATTGTTAGTTTGGTTATATTTTGCGGGTTTACAGGTATATAACTAAGCAAAACCATCAAAAGCACCATTTGACACACTACCAAAGTTTACTATTATTTTTCATCAAAAGTGCCGTGTGAAATACTAACCCATTTGTTTATTTGAAACTCTTTCCTGTATTTTTTTGGAACTAATTCATTTACCATGTCTATTAGTTTATCAATACGTTCATCATAATAACCATATTTAAGATATAAACATCTATCTTCCACTAAATCAGAAATTTGAATAGACATATAGCCTCTATCTTCTCTATACGACTTATTTACATAATTTGCATAAGTTTTATTGCTGTCTGCTACTATACCAATTGTATCTATCAAATCAGGGGCTTCTATATCGGACATATCCATTATTTTTTCGTCTTTAATGTGGAAAAATAAACGCTCTATCTCAAAGCCTCTAAATTCTAAAAGTTTATTAAGTCTTTTTCTTTTAATGAATTTTATTTTCCAATTAGATTTTTTTCTGTCCCATCTTGAAATTAATAATCCTTCTTTTTGAAGTTGAATTTTACTTGAGTATGAAGTGCCTGACGAACTTAGTATAGTAACTTCATAATGCAAACCTTCCTCCCAAAACCTTTCCATTTCGTCTATGGAAGGAGCTTGTGAGTTGCCAAAATTGCAAAGAACAAAATTGATGATTAATAACACAAAGGGTAGTTTCATTATCGTTGTTTTAATTCCCTAATTCGTACAAACTTTTGATTGCTTTCTCTAATGTAAATTGATGAAAAGGAGGACGATGTACTTCATCTAAATGTCCATACTTTTTATTATATTCTTTTTGTCTAAACTCCTCAACACTTTTAGCATTGTATATTTTTTGGTAAGTATATGCGTCCATTTCTCTAACTAACTGATTCCAGTTAACTTTTTGGAGCTTTTGATTTGCGTGTCTGTTTTCGTGTACTACAATGTCATCTCTACCTCCCTCCACAAAAATATGCACTTTATCCCATCTTCCCTCTTTAGAGTTCCATATATCTTTATCAGAACCTGTCATACCGTCAAATTTTGAGTTAATATTTCCTCTTTGGGAAGTGTAAACAAATAATGTTGAGCTTGAAATAATTTTATCAAAATCGGTTTCCAGTTTTTGCCAATCTTTTAATATTTCTTTTGTCTTTTCAAGTTTTTGCTCTTGTTTTTTCGTTTTCTTACCTACAACTTGTCTTTCATTAATCTCATTCTGTATTACTGTAATGTTATTTCGAAGTTCAGTAATCTTGTTTTTTACAGTATTATAAGCCTTATCAAAATCTTTTTTTGCTTGTTGGTCGTGATTACCTTGACTATCAGTAAAACTTGTATCAGCACCACTCGGGTCAATAAACCAAATAGGATTATTTGCAAAAGTCGCATACGGACTTTCATGATGTTTCACAACTGGGTCAATATTCCATCTTCTACCTAAGCGACTGTCGTATTGCCAGAACTCTGCTGTGTAGCTGTTTCCTTTACCAGAAACCTCGTCATCCTTCTCTTGATTTTGAAACCCATACCTATACCCATTCTTTGCAATTCCTTCGGGTACGATTAGTGTATCTTCGTATGTTCTGTAAAACTTGATATTATCCAAGTAATAGGTTCCGTATTGGCGGATTTGCACAAAAACATTGGAACTTGTGGCAGTGTAACTGAAGGTATTTGTTCCATTGTTGGAAAGTACATGTAAGGTGTAGGAGCCTGTTTGTGTGGCGCTTTTCCAAATCAACACGTTTATCTCGTTGTTGGATACGTTTACTTTTTGGATGTCAATTGAGAAAGTATACGTTTTTCCGTTTTCTATGGCAAAACTTTGACAAATTCCGTGTGCCGCTTTGGTGGATACTACTTTTAAGCGTTTGTTTAAAGGGGAACTATCAATTGAAATAGTTGTTTGGCTGTTGGGAATCCAACCATCCACTATAATATATGTTCCAAAATTTTGAATCACTGAGTTTTCAAAATCTGTCTGGTGAATGAATAAAGTGTCTGTTACATAGAGCGTATCTGCTGGTGATCCAACAAATTTCTTCTCCATCGTTCTACCGTCCAACTGCACTCCAAAGGGTGAGTAATCGAATACATGGTCTATTCCCACGCGGTAACCGGCAATAGTTGTATTATCGGTACTAATCGGATAAACGTGGTCATTAACGACGGTCAACACATTGCCAAGGTGGTTGTTGAGTTCGTAATTTCTGTTGCCAAACACGCCATAGCTTGGTAAATTAGTTGGAATAAACATATTTACGGTATCGTGCGTTGTTCCCAGTCGATCCGAGCCGTAGATGTTGCGCTCTGTTAGATAATACCTCGTTGCATTGTTGGCTGGTGTCACCTGATGTTCATACATACTCATCTGGTTCCCTTGTGCGTCAAATATGTAGTATGTGCTCTTTTCTAACATGAGGGTTTGTCTATTGTATTGATGCTTCGCAATCCGTTGTCCAAAAGCATTGTAATCAAAAATAAGATTTTTTTTGTTGCTAGACAAACTTCTTCTTATTTCTTTGACTTTTCCGTCCACACGCCAGATGATGGTGTCTATTTCTTCTTGACGGTCTTTTACCAAGCGCCCTTCTGCATCGTAGACATAATTGTTATAGATGTTAATGGAATCTGTACTTGAATAGAAGTGACCCATATCGTCAATATCCGTACTATCAATATTACTTGCAATATTATCATTGACATGATACAAACGGTTGCTAAGGAGATTACCACCTGTACTGTGGTACTTATATTCCAGCTTTTCAATAATTGTTCCGTCTCGTTTGTGACGCTCTTGTTTAAGAATGTTTCCGTTAGCATCGTAATTGAAATAGTTGTAATAGCTTTGATTATAAGATGTCGGGTTCCAACTATTGGATGCAAGGTCTGTTTCATAACTTTTACTCTCAACGAGCCTATTCAACTGATCATACCTATAGGCATTCAGCATCGGCATTGCTAGCTTTGTTTCAGGGTTGGTGATAGCTGTTTGCATGTAGCGGATATTTCCGTTGTATAAGTTACTACTACTGTTTGCCGCATTACTACCTGAACTCACACTTGCTTGTGGAGTTGCTCCTCCAATAGCAGTATAATCTCCCTGGTAATAGTGCAATCCGAATCCGAATATGTCTTTTGCAAACAAGGCGTTTGCCTCAGCTTGGTCGCTGTCTTTACCCGGATCGTGCTCCGCATCCAATACGGACGAGTTTACGCCTTTGAGCCAGCCTTGCAGGTTGTAATAATAATCCACTCCTTGCAAGTTATTTTGCCCGATTTCTACACGTGCCAGTGGTCCGTGGTCGTAATAAAAATAGCGTGCATCGTTTTGCCAGTCGCTGTTGTGTGCCAGTTCGTTTTGCAGGTCTTGAGCCAGTGCATTGATTCCCACAATCGGAGTGGTGGTGCTGGTGTACACCTGTGTAATGCGATTGTCGGCATCGTAAATAAAGGCATGGTGCCACTGATCTGCTTGTCCGTTTTGTACACTCATGCGGTGTACGTTTCCGCTTACCAGGTCGTAGGCATAATCCATGCGTTTGAAACGCTGGGAAGCAATACTCGGGAAGCTTTCTGCCATTTTTCTATTGTCCTGTACCAGTGTTTTTACATTACCATGTATGTCGTACTTATAGTGCGTTGCATGGTCGTAAGTCTGGTCGTTTGCATCGTAAGTTTCTTCATAAGTTACGTGCACAATGCGTTTGTTTTGTGTCGTATAGTCGGTATCAAATTCCGTTGGAAGTCCTATGATGTGGTTGTGATCGTAATAGCTTTTCGTTACTTCCTTGCGTGCTCCCGGTGCAAAAATCCAGGTAGCAAGCTGTGTGTCATCAATCACCGAAGGGTTGAAGAAATTAGAAACACTTGTACCAAACACGCTCGTAAAACGTGGGTTTGAACCATCGTTTTCGGTTTTTTCTCCTGCTTCCACGACACGTCCGAGTGCGTCGTACAGGGTATAACTGAATTTGCGTTCTGCTCCGTTGTACTGGCGCGAGTTCTGGCTCACCACCAAGCGTCCCAGCTTGTCGTAGAAGAAACGGTTGGAATAACGGGCATTGGCATCAAATACCTTGCGTACGTAAGCGTGTGTATAGCTTCCTGATAAATACGTTCCTCCAAAGATGCCACTCGTTGGTGTAGCAAAAGCAATGGTGTAGAGGTGCATGTTTGTTGCTCCGAGGAGGTCGTTGGAACCAACTACATTTCGTTGTACCCAGTTGGTACTTGTCAGATAACCCGATGTACTGATGGTTGGGTTGGTGGTGCTGAAATACGCACCGTCATCTCCAACGAGTGTTCCGGTAATGTTATCCGTAAATACAATAGCATTGTAGTGCTGCCAGGCAAGTTCCGTTGGATTGCTTTGCAGTAATGTATTTGCTGCACTGTAGTGTTTGTACAATCCGTTTTCTCCAACAGCTACGTAATCACCGTTGTTAAAGACATGTAAGGCATTTGCCTGTGCTCCCGAACCAAGCGAAATCAGATTTGTTGCGGCACTGGTTGTAAGGTTCAATTTCACCACATTTTCATTGTTTACCAAATGTAGTTCGTTGGTGTTGGCTCCCTGTGCAATGGCTCTTACGTTGTTGACAGTATAGCCTGTTACCGCAATAGGTGAAGCGATTCCTGAAGTGGCTGTTTTGTACTGTGCATTGTCTCCAAAAATGTAGCTCTCTGATGCGTTTTTCGTCCAGACTTTACGATAAGTATCTGTTGGTGCCTGAGGTGTGTTCGGATACACCACATTCCAGCCATTTCCTCCGGTAACGGTTGTACGAATCACAAAATTGTCAGCAAGATATGTTCCTGTTTGGGCATTGGTAAAATGTAAATCTCTGACAGGTGGTGGTAGCAGGTATTTATTCACCATTTTGTTAGCCCCTGTACGTGCTTCCATATACGCACCTTCACCACAGATAAGTACCGAAGTTGTAGTAAAATTAGAAACTCCATACAGTGTTTTTTGTCCTGCAGTCGTATAAACGCTAAACGAGTTGGCAGTAATCACAGGGCTGTGCACTACTTTCCCGTTTTGCCCTACCGCATAAAATTCGCTTCCGTTTAATACCGTAAAATCATATAAATCGGCTCCTGCCAATTGTGAAGTAACTGTTGCACCGGAAGGTGTCAGGAATGAATGCCAGCTTGTTACATCCAGACCTGGGATAATTCCGGAAGCAAGTAATCCGTCTTGTCCTGCGGCTACAATTGCTGTTGCCGGAGGATAATAAACTGACTTATAAATCGTCTGATTAATCCCCGTATTGATCCGTTCCCAATGTATTACAGGAGTTGTTTTACGCAGATAAATCGTACCATCTTCACCCGAAGCAATCGTATGTCCGTCATTGTGAACAATGGAATGTAATTTATTTGGATTATTTTTCAACGATTCATCCTGCTGAGAAGAAATGGAAGTATATGTACCATCAAGCGTCGCCAAAAGTATGCCATTACCAACTCCGATAATGCGACCAGATACTCCGATAATGGCAGCTACATCTACATTCAAATTAGCAATTACGTCATAATCTACCAATGATGCAGACATGGAAACAGAAACCAGTTCATCAGCTGTTTTATCAACTGAGAATATTTTTGTTCCCATCGTTGTTAGTCCTTTGTGTGCTGTTCCTGATCCAGTGATGGCAAACAGATTAACTGTATTTGATCCTGCTTGTTTGTCTACCCGATACATACTTCCTGCTGCCGTTATTACAGCGCCATAAATGGTTTGGTTCAACCCTGATCCACGCGCTGCACGGATATCTGTAACGGGGTCTGCTCCTGTTACGGCAACAACATCATTGTGTAGCCATGAAGGGCTATTCATAAATCCGTTGGCTGTATAGCTTACTTTACCAGTTGCTGTTGCGACAATAATATGTGCTTTTGCAGGTGTTCCAGGTTCATGATCCATCCATCCTGCATGTAAATCATCTGTTGTATTGATGGCAACTGGAATGGTTTCGAGTGTCATCCCTGGTACAACAATCTCTATTCTTCCTTCATTTCCAACCGCAAGGATATGACTTCCGTTGTTAGAAATAGATAAATGATTGAATGTATGCTGGGATAGTTGTTGCCAATTGACCCCTCCGTCAAAAGTGCGCATGAGGTAATTTTCTCCAGGTTGCAGTTCTACTAATGCAACTCCGTTTTGTTCATTAAAGAAACGGATAGCATGTACATTATTGGTAAGATCACTCTTTATCAGTTTCCAGCGCTCAACCGTTGAAATAACGTCTTCCTTTTTGTAAATACGTCCATCTTCACCGGCAGCATAAGCACCGATTCCGTTATAACTGTGAATATCTTTCATTTCTCTGGTTGTAAAGCTATTTTCAGCAACCCATGTTGTAGTACCTGTCGGAAGACGGTAAATGGAAGATGTATTTGCCACATTGTCATTTACGGTGATAAAGAAGTCAGTACCATCTGTTGTGACACTTGTCACAGAAGCAGAAGATGGTTCTGTAATACCGGCAGTTACCATTGAAACAACTTGTCCGGAGCTTGTAATATCTGCTTTCACAATTGTCCGATTTTCTCCAACAATCACAAAAGTATGATCACCACTTCCTAAATCGATGTGTGCAATACCATTCAAATCATGAATGACTTCAAGAGAAGGAACCTGCCATATCTGTGGATAAAGATTCCATGTAATTCCTCCATTATCTGTTGTCAGTACAGTTCCTTTTTCTCCGATGGCAATACCGTTGTTTCCATTGTTGTACATCACTGTTTTTCTGATATCGGCACCAACAAGATCTTGTACTCTTGTCCAGGTTGTCCCTCCGTCATTTGTACGGAAAATAAATCCTTTTCCATCTATTTCACCTCCCAGATAACCGATGTTTTCATTGACCATCTGAATTTTATACGTAATCAGGTCTTTGTGAAGTCCGTTGGGAAGTGTCTGCTCAAAAATATTCATCGGATCGGTATCAGGAGTTGACTGATACACTAATTGATTCAAACTGTTGTATTCATAGCGTGTTGCCAGACGATGGGAGGTAAAGACTGTTTTTGTCTTGTTATCTCTGTCAGATTTAATCTGTAAAGACAAGGCATCCGAAGAAGAGGTAATGTCGAGTGGTTCAACTCCTGCAGGTGGAATCGTTTTAATCAAATTTCCAGCCTGATCGTAGTAATACAATGTAAAATGATACAATTTATTGCTGTAGGTATACTTCAAATTCTCTCCGATTGATAAACAATGAGCAAGGTATTCATTGACAAGGGCATTACTGACACTGTCTACATAATTTTGGTAAAGTACTTGTGCTTCAAACATCGCCTGATTGATCTGCATTTCCGCACAGTTATTGTTCAAGGTTACGTCCGGCATAATGGAAGGTGTACCTGAAACAGGATTGGGAGCACATGGAGTAGAGTAGCTGGAACATTCTTTGGGACTCAGGTACTCATTTAATTCTGCCCCATTGTTGATGACATATAATCCAGCGAGTATATTACTCAGACGCGCACAAATATGATCTGCACAATAACACATCTCATGTCGTAAAAACTGTTCGTATGTGTAAATTGCCGTAACCGGATATTGTGTTGAATCAATAGCGGAATTATAATAGGCAATGCAATTCAGGTATTGTTCGTAGGGTATTTCACATGGGTCTTCAGGATTAATCGGTTTCATTTCACAAAAACTTCCAAAATCTAAGTACATGCTCAGCATATTTGGACTTGAAATGGATACGGCACCTTTTAGAATAGAATTAATTCGGTTACAAAATTCCTGATCACACTTTCTTGTACACATCCCGTTTTCTTCAAAAATATGGAGAGGTATAGTATCCTGAATTAAGAAGAAACCAGATCCCGGACCCATTGCAAGAACAGAATCGTTATAAAATGAAAGACATGTAAGATAACCATCATAAGCAGGGCAGGAAGAAGTGCTCATATAAGTAGCGTGCAGGTAACTCACAATACTGTCATAATCTGTTAATGATTCTAAGTGAGCATCATAAGAAGCTAAATATTCTCCTTCTTCAAACATGAATCCGGATAGTTCTTCATATTCCTGAGGGGTGATACATGGATTACAGTCTTTAATTGAAATACAAGAAGTTCCGTATACTGTATGCTCTGTTGTATCAATACCATCAAAGAAAACACCTGTGAATTCGAAATTATGAAAATTACCATAATTATCAATATCGTTTCCTTGTAATTGAAAGTTTTGAATTTCTATCAGATTGATAAGCAGATTAGGACTTTGTGATGCCAGTATCAATTCACAGTCACCAGCTTCAATAATCAATGTGTCACCGCCCGAAGATAAAACACTTGAGGTTGAGTCAATTCCAAAAGGAAGACTACTTATGATGGAAGGTGTCATTTCAACACTTGTAAAGAGGTTAATTGAAGTGATTCCATCATAATCCTGTACAATTAAGACGTCATTAAGCAATGCCTCTAAGGAAATGAAGTTTTGGTGAGCAGTTGTCTGACAAGCAACAGGTGTAGGAAGACCACAGTCTCCTGATTTAATTCCAATACGTTCACCCGCGATTTCCCGATACAATGTACCAATTACCATTGCACTTCCTCCTGCAGTGAAAAAGGCTTCCATTTCAAAGGAATTCTCACCAATAGATGTCATATTTCCAAAGTAGGATACCGTAGCTAATGCGCCTGCCGTTATTGTCGCATTGAAATGAATGTACAATCCATCGTTTGGATTTCCTGCCGGATCATAAATTTTAAACAAACTTCCTGATATAGATTCCCAATGTAAATTAGATCCAACTGCTGCGGCATTTTCAATATACAAGTTTGTTAAACCTGAAAATGTTCCATATGTTGTTGAAACATAAGGGTTGATAGCCAGAGGAGAAGCGGATAAAATGTTGTTATCCAGATGAAGGCTGTTGAACAGTACTGTTATTTTTTTTGCCAGTTCATTGGATGAACATTCTGGCGCAAAATCACAGGATGTAGGCAACCCGGAGGTCATTGTTCCTGTAATGGATTCAATGTAAACGGTATCAATTTCTGTTATAACAGCTTCTGCTGTAAAACTAAAAGTACCTGTAACATATACATTGATAATATTTGTTACATCATTCCAGTCTGCAGTCCCTCCCAAAGTCATCGTAATAGTTGATGCAGGTGTAGAAGGAACAGCTACCCAATCAATTGTTAAAACACTCCCTGAAACACTTCCCTGATGCTCTATCATCGGGATTGTTCCCGGCATATTGAAATTATTGTTCGCCTGAAATAACGCAGATAGCTGCGGATAACTATTCAAATTCACATTTGGCGCTAGCAATTCGTTGTTTTGTACCATTGCAGAAAATAAGCCTTGTATAGCAAATTCTACAGGACACTGTCCTGTTTGCAAATACACTTCATAAGCTACGCCGTTTGCATCCTGGTGAGGAAGATCTGTTTCGTCTGAAAATCTGCGTACTTTGTTCAGATATAAATGATAAGTGGTTAATTTACACGGTTGCTGACTTATCAACAAGGGAAGAATCCACGAATTGGAAAAATTGAAAGGTCCCATTAAAGTGAATGGATTGAATTCATCGTTTCCAATACATCCGTTATATGCTTCACATTCTTTTACCGCTCTGCAATCCGCCAGTTTGCGTTGTATTTTTTGTTTCTCACTCAAATACAGTGATTTTAGTATCACCCATTCCTCGTCCAGCACCTCATTATCCCACACGCCCATTACGGTATGTCCAAAGTTGTAACAAGGAGCAGGATAGGAGGTTGCATAATTTGTTCCGCAACGTGCAGTTAGCGCAGCTACTTCCGGCATCGACCGCCAAGCTCCGCCAATGTATTGATAATGATTGAACTTATTTTCCAATTCCGTGCCGTAGTTACCATTACAGATAGCTGTATTAAAATCCGAAGAATAATAAACAAAGGGATCCCATGCCACTGCATCTTCTGTATTGTCCCCTCCCAAAGGAGCAAACCAGTTTAACAAATCATAGGATGTGCTGTTTAACTCCACGAAGCCGTTATCAAGTGCTGCAAGCATAGTTGTAGTTTGCTGCAATAATTTATCGAAAGATGTACTTGTAAATACATCATCCGATTCAATCGCATCATCATAAATCAAGCACGTTTCATAGTAACAATATTCAGGATGGTAATAGATGAGCGATTTACCCCAGGACTGCTCGAACAGATCTATGAAATCCTCAACATGCTCCAACTCTTCAGGATAAATATATACCGCTTGTGTTTGCGGATCCGTTTTCATGACTCCTAAGCTATATGGTGCCGGCAACCAAACGCCTGGGTTCATAGGGTCTTCGGTTAAATAAACTCTACTGCGCTCCCCGTTTTCATTTACATACATGTTTTGCTGTCCCAAAGGAGTAATTAAAACCGGGGTCTTCCAATATGCATTCACTTTTGGAAGATGATTCAATGGGTTGTAAACACTTAATGGAAAATTCATCAAATCAATTGTTCCTGTCGTTTGATTCAGATATTCTCCATATTGTCCACCAGGAGACATATCTAATCGAAGCAACGTTTCCATTATCTCGCAGTGAGAACTTCCGCCATTACATAATTTTTGACATTGCTCAATTCTCAGATAATAATCATTTGAATTTCCTTGCCCGGAAGCAATGAAGTCTTCTAAACTTCCCAGTTGCTCAAAGCAATTGTCACAGGTTACCTCACAACCGGAAGTATCAATATTGGCAAGTGTAATATCTTCAAAATCCTGAAGTGTCATTGCACAGGAAGAACGCAAATAGATTGCCACCAATGAATCCAACGCCTGTTGGCTAACTGTCAGTTTTTTAGTTAAACTGTATGTTCCGGGAGCAAGTGATACGGTAAAAGTGGTGTCTAATTCTCCATTTACAGGAGAAACACATGCCGAATGGAAATTGTATCCGGACTCCGTTGCAGTAAATTTTCCAACCAACCTGTTTTGTAAGTTGGAAGGAGCTAAATTAATTCCACATTCATCAATCAAATCAATCGATAAATCGTACACACAATCAACACAAATACTATCCAGACAATCCATGTCGACAGGGGTTATGTCAAAATCATAGGAAAAGGTATGAGCAGATTGATAGGCAACCAACAATTCGGTGGAAAACACCAATGATCGGTTGTCAATATCAAGCTGGTTGGTTCCAGAAGCAAAAGCATCTATTTCTAATGCTACAGCGTTTTCACTTTCACTGTCAATTCCCAATAAGTTTTCAGGACTATCTCCTGCCAGTGCAGTAGCAATCACTCTTCCCTGCTGATCAAGGTAAGAAATACTAGCCTGTCCATGGGCATCAATTACAGCATTCTTCTGATAATGTGATTTATATCCTACTTCCGAGCCAAACAAGCGGTCTAATTCCACCTGATCTGGTTGACCGTAAAGGTATCGGGTTTCTTTGCCTGAACCGATCTGAAATTCAGGACCAACACCTCCCTGACGACGAATACGTCCCGTGTTGTCGGGAGTATATTCAACCTGTACAAAAGGATAGCCGTTTGCATCAGGAACATACCCCTGTTCAAATAACTGATTAGGGTTGTCTGTAGAATAATAATTGGATGCTCCGGTAGTTGTTTTCATTTCAGCAGCACCCACTGCACACAAAGCACTTGTATCGCTGATATCAAAATCAGAAGCAGAATAGGGTTTATCTGCTAAATTTACATTGAAATCACGATACAAATGAAGACTTTGACCTTTCAACGGATCATTGCTACAAACGGTGTCTGCCACGGGAACAGGGAGAACAGTAACCGTAGGCCTTCCTTGATAATCATAGATGGTTTCTCCTACTATGATATTATTGTCCGAATTCACACGTGTTACACTTTGGCGATTTCTAAGTGTTCCGTCAAAATAACTGACAACTTCTTTTTTCTTTCCTTGTTCTGCATAAGTTGCCGAATATTGCCAGTTCAAATTACCCTCGTGTTGTTCCATCCCTGTAATCTGAATTTTTCGCAATGCATTGATACTGCTCACAAATCCTTTTTCAGGTTCGCTCCAGTTACCAAAAACAAATTGATCAGGAGTAGCGGGTAAAACCCCTACAGAACGTAGACGATATACCAGCCATCCTTTATCAAATACAAGTGAAATTGTATAATTGTTATCTGAGGTCGTTATTCGTGTTGAATTAAACTTAAAATCATATCCCAATACACTTGGAGAAAGCACTCCTGCAATCGAATTGGAATAATCATTGATATAAGCCCATTCCAACTGATATTCCTCTGCACCTGATATATGTGTCCATGAAATAGTAACGGCATCATCAGTACCATTACAATCTTTATCAACTTTTGTGAATGAAGATGACACAGGAGAACTTCCTAGCTCTAAATAACGCTCAATGAAGATATCTCCCTGAACATAAATATTCGCAGGAAGAATACTTTCATTTGATCCGTTCACTTTTATATCTCTGATTGAGAAAACCATTTTATAGGCATTGTGGAACTCTACTTTGTTTAATGCAATCATCTGAAGGGTATCCGATGGTGAATACATTACTTTCAACCAAAAGGTGGTATCTGAAAGCGGATTCATAGCTACGTCCCAACGGTTTACTCTGACTTCTACTTCAATGTTCATCGCATTTCCAAAATACTGAGGGTAATGAAGGTTAACACCCAAACTGATTCGGTTCAATACTTTAGCATCATTGTAAACTCCCATAGGAATATCAGCCCTCACCGAATCTATTGCTTCAGGGTAACCTATTTCAACAGGTGTGCCCCCATTAGGCGTGTGAATCCGATTGGTCCATTCGATGATACCCGCATGTGTATTAAAGCAAAATAAAATGGTTATTCCCAAAAATAAAACTCTCATAATGTAGTACATAAGCTTTGTATTTATTCGTTCTATCTTAAATCAATTAATTCGTAATCTGAATAGTGCGTAGTAAGCACATATTCTTCGTCTTTAAGTGAGATAAAATCTGTAATTTTTTTCATCAATTGATAATTAACTTTTTTATCAGTTACAAAATTCTTGTAAGTAATTTCCATTCGGGGTTGAGAAACCACCTCATTTCCAGCCATATTCTCAAATCGGGTCTCTTTTGAATAAAGCACATATTTTTCGACTCCTAAAGTTCCTCCTAAAGTCAACTCGGCTCCGGCATATTGAAAACCACTTGGAAATTGGATGTAATACTTGATTTTTCCATTTTCCGATTTTCGTTGTATCACAGATCCTGATTTTTGAAGTACTGAAAAATCTGAAAAGGATTTTCTCTTTGTAAAATCTCCTACCGCGTTTGTAATAGTGATGGTTTTTGTAGTGGTATCACACACTAAATTGATTTGTTGGTTTTGCAAAATCATTTTTCCGAACTGCACCATGTATAGTTCGTTTTTGTCATTGTAAATCAATGAGGCTTTATCTGTTAAAACAGGAATTTTCCCTTCCAAATCTTCATAAAACTTGTACTCTGTTTCATAACTGTAAGCAGAATTTTCAGGAATTGTTTGTTCAATAGATATAATTGCCGTTGAAAACTCCTCTAAAGTCACCTGCTCCCAACTGGTTTGAGCCATTAGTGTTTGTGCTGCAAAAACAGTTACTATGATTGTGTATATTTTTCTCATTGCTTGATGATATTGTCTCTGTTTTCTTGTATTGTCATAACACCTCGTTCTGTCTCTTTTTTGACACGAACAAGCTTTCCTTCTTCATCATACTCATAGAAAGTAGCAAAATTGCGTTCATCCAATTGTGCCATTAATCTTAAGTTAATAGGATCGTAAACGTAACTGATTATGCTTCCATCCAATGGATAAAAACGGATATCGTCAAAATAAGCATCTCCCGAATTAGTTTCAAAAGACAAATGGATATCTGTTGCTGCAGAAGGAATATCCACAACTCCTTCGATACGTTGCCATCCATCAATAATTCTACCTGAAGGAGATAAACTGAATGTACTGGCGCTACCTGAAAAACTGATCCCAATAGAAGCATTTGAATAACTTGTAGTTGCCATTGTTGCACCACTTTCCTTTACCCAGGCAGAAACCATGTATTGTCCTGCTGTTGGAGAAAAAGAAGTGATACAGTCCTTACATTCAAAAGAAGGTGTTTCTGTGGGACAGGAAAGAGTTCTGCCATTTATTAAGTTGAAAGAAAAATTCAGTTCTCGTGCTCCTGTAGAAGGAGAAATATAACAGTCATTAAAAACTAATCGAATCACATATAGCCCTGATTGACTGACTCCAAAATTAAAACTAGAAGAAAACGATTGTGAATGTTCAATAACTGCTAAACCATTTTCAAACTGGCTACATGCATCAAATGTAAATTCATTTTCGGTTGATATTCGATACAAAGTAAATATTCCCGAATGGCCTGGATCAAATGAAAATAAATCTGTTACTACAGAAGAAGAATAAAAATAATAATACAAGGGTTTATTACAATCTTCTTCACTATCAGACACATCATAAATCTCTGTAATATTTTTACACAACGGAATAGCCGTAGCGCAAGATTGATTGGGAATGATTTGTGAATATATCGTGCTATAACTGAGTTGCACAAGTATTAAAATATATAAGTATCTTTTCATCTTAAATTGTTTTTTCTGAAATGTATACACAACCATTAGCATCTCTGATAATTAATTTATATGTTACAGGGCTTGGAGGGACGCTTCTTATAGATATTTCATTTCCATCAATAGTATATGTGACAAAACCATTAATCATTTCTACTTCAAATTCGTATGGAGCAACTCCTGAAAGAATTTGGTACCTTTTAGCATCTCCATCAATTCTATTTACAGACAAATTACATGCTGTTTCATCACAATCTTCTACAATTTGAGTCGAATAAACGACTGGAGTTCCAGCTGACACTTTCATGCTTCGTCTCCCTGAATGAGATTCTGTTGATACAATTTCAGCTTCAAACCCGACCTTGAAATGATTGTCTGAGCAATTTTCGAAATCATAATCTTCAAATCCGTCAAATCCTAATTGCCTATAGCGAGTATTTGCGGATGCTGCCATTTGTAGGGATTGGTTATAACCGTATTGGGTGGCAGAATGTCTGTCAAGTGCATCAATTGTTTCTAAAGGTTGTCCAAATGGACTAAATTCAGTAACAGATGATGTATATGTCCAGTTCTGGCGATCAATCCCCCAGTTTCCTCCAGTTAATTTATAAAATGGTGTGAATGAAGTAAAAACACCGTCTTGTCGAATGTTTGAATTGGCATTTTCATAGGTTTGAGTTCTGCCGCTCAAATGAACATAGGATGCTTTAGGTCGCCAGTTACCTTTTAATCCTAATACATAAGGGTTTGTCGTGGCATTTTCCAATTCTTCATCTGTAAAGCATTCACAAAAAGTTCCCCATTCGTCCACATACTCAACAGAACCTGCCTGTAGTATTTTTTCAAACACATTAGCTCCTAGTCCTCCCAGTGGATTTTCCCTAAGAACAATACTTCCTATTGGTGTATTTTGAAGATTTTTACGTCCCGAACGAAGTATTTTTATTTTAGTAGCAACTCCTGTAACTGGTGTTCCATCTTTTAATAATAACTTGGCAGAAGAACCATTTACAGCTGTAACCCAGGCTTGTTTGAGCACACCTGACTGAATGACTCCTACTTCATCTCCTGTAAAGCAATTGGATGCATTCAGAATTGTTGTAACACCACTTGCAAAATTAATGTTACCTGTACGAGTAAATCCTACATTTTTATATGCTTGCCCCATTCCCTCATAATACCAGTGGGCTGGGTAAGTGAAATTAAACACTTTATCATTGAAATCAGTTGTTGTCTGAGTTAATAAGATTTCTCCCGTTTCTGCATCATAAGCCAGGTTATTGGTTTCAACAACAGAACCTAGGTCAGTTGCCACCGTACGGCTCATAATTCCTTTGCGCTCGATTGTTTTGACAAAAACAGCACTTCTGAATTCGGTAGCTTCAAGGCTTCCTGAACCTAAAATCATAGGGACCAAAATGAAAGGTAGTGTATAGTTCAGATTAATATCCACACTTCCTGAACTCATTCTACTGGAAGAGCTCCTGAAATCTGCAACTGCTTCGTAAGTCCGTCCTACAATGCTTGTAGTTACTGTTCCATTCTTACGGATTGATTTCACATCATTTACCAGGTGTCGTGCGGCAATTCCATCAACAACGATAGGCTCATCCTGATAAAAATACTCTACTTTGGAAATCGGATCATTTTTACCTTCAGCATACACTTGTTGTGACTTTGGTTTTCCATGCATGTCATTATTCTCCACAACAAATCCCTGACTAGCCGAAGCTTCATCAATATTCATACTGAAGAAAATGGCAAAAAGAGGGAATTTTACAGTCTTGGAAGAAATCCCTGTTCGCTTTGCAATTGTTGGAAAATCTTTAGCGGTATAAAAATCATGTACCACTTTTCCTGTTGCTGTTCGTGTTACTCCTTCACGAGGAAGATTTTTAACTGTAACATGAGAATAACCCACAGATGGTGATGGGAAAAACTGTTCACCAAAAGGCGTTTCCTGATAGTTGCGAATATCCGGAGCAAGCATGTATTCACTGTTGTTTGCTATTGGAGTTCGCCACACATTCTCATCTCCTCCCAGTTGAGGTTCGTAAGATGCTACACCGCTGGAACTTCCATCTTGAAGTGTGTAAGTGTATTGTTGTCCATAATGCATTTCCTGTCCTGAACCACTTAGATCGTTCCATGCATCATAAATTCGTACCTCTTTCACACGGTATCCGCCACCTAATTTTTTCTTATCGGGATTTTGAAGACGTACCCAACTTTTATTTCTAATTAAATGTGTTCCAACATCTTTTCTCCACAAAGGTAAATTAGGTCCCGTAAACAACTCCTCAAACGAAGTAAAAGCGCCTGCCAATGCATTAGCAATATCTAAAAAAGTAGGACCTTCTCCATCAATGCTATTTTGATTGGAAGGTGGTAACATTCTTGAAAGGTGTAAACGTCCAAATTGAACAGCAGCAACACTGATTGGATTATATTCTGAACTTCCGTTATCCATCATTCGAGCGGCTTGTAATATTAATTTACCACAAGCAACACCATCATAAGTACCTGTTGTTATCTCACTGATTTTTGCCCATCCGGGAACAAAATCATAGCGATTATCATCAAATTTCATCAGTGCTCGGAAATAAACCATATCCCCATACTTTCCATAATCACTAATTGATGTACCCGGTATCATTTCAAAATAAATTGCTTTGTTCTTTTGAGAATTACTACTTATATTAAGTTCACTCGCCGGAGTTTGACCTTCTACACCAATGATTTTAAACATCTGATGCGCACGTTTATGCTGTACATACGCATAATCGTCTGATTCGTAATCAACTTCAATTCTACCTCCTGATGGTAAATGGATGGTTGATAATGCCCAGGCTCCTGCCCATTGATCTGTCTGTGTTTTATTGAATCCTGTATATGGAAAATCACTTGGTCTCAAATCCCCTGTCTGAATATCATTAGAACAAGCAGATGGCTTTTCCATGTATGTTCCCCAACGGTCTACACTTTTCAAGTCATAATCTGGATTAAATCCATAATCAAATGAATAGGCATTGTAACGTCCTTTTTTCGAGTTTTCATAGGTGAAATAAACCTTTTTTAAAGTTAATTTTCCACCTTCGGTACCAGTATCAATATTTTGATCATATCCCTGACACAATGAATAATCGTAGTCAAAAACAACGGTTTTGATCGGAATAGCTGTTACAGGATTCGTTTCATAATCGGGTAGCGAATAGAGTTTTATACTATCCAGTTGTTGCATTGCAGGATTCCCCATGGATACTCCACCTTGTCTACCATTAACACCTCTTGCATCACTTCTTGGGCTTGTATAAAAAACAGCAACATGATTTTTGGAGTAAATTTTTTCAACATACCACAATTCTTTACTACCGTATATAAAATGTCCCTTGTCATCTGCTTTATCAGCATTCAATCCTTCATCAAAAAAAGCTTCATTTTGATTAACAGGATTTCGCCACTGGTAATTATCTATTTTTTTATATTCAAATCGTATGTAACCTCCCAAATCGCCTTTACTTGGTCCTTTTATCTCATCGGTATCCACATAATCTGCATCCAATACAGAAGTTAGTAAATAAGAGTGGGCAAAAGGAGGTAATTTTTGTGAATTATAATGGTTGTCAATCCCTTTCGAATTGGAAACGGAAGCATCTGTAGCCGAATGCCCAACCCTTCCTGTTGTACAATCAGGAGCTGATTCAGTTGCAAATGAAACATTTTCCTGACTGTGGCTGTAAGCAGCTATTCCATAAACATAACGTGCTCCTTCTGTTGTAAGTGTTGTAAATTGTCCAAGGTGATGTCCTACATTTGAATTAGAGTTGGAATATGCTTGTGAATGTACCTGTTCAACTCCCATTCCCTGATGCAGTTCTGTATTCGTCAATGTATACAATACTTGATTGCGTCTGTCTTGCCCTGATTTTTGATAACTGGAATAGGAAGGTAGTACTGCACCATTGGCTTTTTCAAATGAATTTACCAAACCTCTTGTTCCTACGTTTCTGAAACGCACAGCATTATCTGCTCCTATTTTTTCAAAATGCTGTACATCTGTTTCAACTGAAAGTTCATTTGCTTCCCTAAAAAACAATTCTGAAGAATTATAACGCATTTTTGCGGAAGCTGCATTTGTATAATCATTCCATGGGTCAGTTTTAGATGATGTATGGGTTCCTGAAACATCAACTCCTGCTTTAAATGTCGCTCCCAAACCAATTTCTGCCCCAACACTTGTACTAACACTGTTGTTTGCCATTTGAGGGTCAAAAACATGACCTATGTCCAATCGAGAAATACGATAACTACCTGATACACCATGACCACTTACAGAATAAATATCATAAGTTAAAGACGGAACAGGTAAAGCAGGGGTGTTTTTTGTATATGTTCCATCATTTTCTCTATTGAAATCAAGCATAGCATAGGGATTATTTTGCCCGTTCTGGAGATTCATATAACCAAAACTACGCTCTGTTTTTGTTTTTTCTTTAAGCCATTGGGAAGAAAAATATCCACTTAAACTTACTGTTCCATCAAATCCAACAGCATCTGGTCCTAAATTGAATCTTCCTGAAAAGGAATAGGAAGTCAGTGGCATTGTTATATTAGGTGTATGTGTTGACATTCCAAAATTGAATGAAGAGCTTCTACTAACTCCATTTGATCTTGAAATTTCTTTTCCTTTTTTGTTTTTTTCCCCCGTTTTTGTTCTTAAAGTTTCAGAATAACCAATTGTTAAATTAGATACACCTCCCCTTGAGTTGATAGAAGTCCCAAGATTTATTCCTTTTGAATAAGATGATTCACTATTAATTTGTTTCGATTTTGAGAAGCTAAGATTAGGTGAAATGGTAGCCCCCGACTGACTATTTCCAGAAATACCCAAACTTGCACCAAAGTTACCACCACTTTGTCCACTAATAGAAAAAGATGGGGTTACTGAAAACTCCGCACCAAATCCATTGTAATTATTATAATTAACTCCCAAAGAAGCTGATAATCCCATAAAATCAAAAGCAAAGGTTTCCAAGCTTACTCCCACATTCACTCCTGCAGTCCAGTTTTTTTTCATGTTGAACTCCTTTGTAACAACATCTCCATTGAAATCATCAGGTATTCCTCTCAAATGTCGGTTGATAACTCCCGGATTCAGGTTCCAACCCAATCCAACCCAGGTTGCTTCCTGATCCATCGTTGCACCTGCCGAATAAGAAATATTAATCGGATAGCCATCCACATCCATCAGTGGAATGTTGTATGAAAAATCTCCTGTAAACGGATCAACCATATTGTCCATCCCGACAGGACTGAAACTTTGAACTTCAGGTTGGTCAGGACCACCTGGTATGTGAAGAATAGTGCGAGATTCTTCCGTACTAGGAGTCTCTTCTGTATCAAAAGTTATTCCCCATGGTGAAGCGTCATCGTTAATGGAATTATGGTCTTTCAGGAATAAAGAGGCATGTAACATACCTGGTGCAATTGTTTGAAACAACATACATCCGGCAAGAAACAATGCTCCAATTTGTGTCTGATTTGATGTGTTTTTTGTCTTACTAATCATTTTACTAAAAAGTTAAGTTGATAGTTCATTCCTTTGGTGTTTACAACAATTAATTTGTAAGATCCGGTAGATAGATTCCGAACATCGAGTTCAAAGAAATTAGCACCTGTCTTGACAACCTGAACCACTTGTTTTTTGTCCTCTTGTGAATTGTTATCGTCGTAAAGTGTAGCTTGAGTAGAAGTATTCTTACTGTCGTAGATATAAAATTTAGTCCCAGTTGATTTATAACGCTCATCAAGCTTAAAGAACAATTTGCCTTCACTCGTTTCGTAAACTGTTGCATCTGGTGTAACATTCAATGTTGCATATTTATAAGGTTCTTTGATCGGCTTATACAAAATAAACTCCCATGCCTCAGACTTTTCGACAATTATTCCGTTAAAGGTCTTTTCCAACTGCCATCCATAACGTTTGTTGTATTCCAATTCTGGCGCATCATACGGATACACCAACTGAAATCCTTGTACGCCATTTATACGGAGCTTGGGTTGATTAACCGTTACTCCAGATGTGGCACTTTGGTTTTTCTTCAATTCCACCAATACATAATTGTAACGAATATCATCGCGACCTTGATTTTGTTGGGTGTAATACCAATTGAACACAGGATATTTATGATCAATCGTATCCTTATCGGGAAGACTGACCAAAAACACATTGTTCTGACTTCTTGCCAGAAAACTGATGCTAAAAAGAATGAGTAAAAGAGTTTGTTTTATCATAATTTAAATCTTGTTTGAATGGACATTAAATAAGGAAATTGTTCGTATTGTGTGCGGTAATAGTTTTGATAAAAATTACCCAATACGAAACGCTCAGCACGCATGCTTACATCCAAAAATTTATATACTTGCCAAAGGGCTTCAAAATGCCCTCCAATACTGGTTAACCCAGAAAAATCACTTGCTAATTTAGCCCCTACGCCTAGTTTTACTCTTTCCAACGCATATTTTCCTTGCAGTCCAAAAACACTTGTTCCAGAAGAAACTCCATCAACACTTCGGAAAAAGTAATCGTAAGAAAGCGCAGCAGAATATTTTCGCTCACTTATAGATTGAATAAGCCCAAATTGTGTGTACTTATTCAATCCCGAAGTATCTGTGATTAAGTAATCATTATAGGAAATGGATGAACTCGATTTAAGGTCTTTTAGGTTATAATTGGAAGTTAAAACCGCACCAATCAAATAATTATTTCCTCTTTGTACTGTATTCAAAAGTGGTTGTGCTATTTGGTGGTGAACATGATTGAGGACTACTGAATAATTGAAGTAACTGGTGTAATTTCCACTCAAATTTACTCCTGTCATATTTAGTCGTAAATCATTCATTCCATTTACTGCACGGATTGTTTCATCCATTCGATACAATAAACCTATTTTCATGAATTTTGCTACCTTATGGGTGGTATTAACTTCAACACGTTGGTTGTTGGGTTGCATGATTCCAAACGTAGTTGTATTTGCATACGGATCTATTCGTCTGTAGGAAACAGAAAAATCAGATCGAAGTTTGGAAACAGACTGTGTATATTTTCCAAGCAACAAGTGAGATTGATAATTGGAGAAAACAGATTCAAAAACTCCCATTGACGTAGTTGAATCCATCAATTTGTTTAAGGATGTTTTTCCATAAACCAAATCAATTGCTCCTCCCTTGTAAAAGATAGGAACGTACCGCAAATCCAACTCTAAAGATGCTGCTGGATCATAAGCTGTTTGTCCTGGAATGTTGCCTTGAGCACTCAAAAAACGAGTATTTGTCAGGTAATTGAATCCAATGAATGCGTGTGTTCCTTCTGGTGTTCCATATCCTGTGCGTATAGCTGTCAGCCATCCATTGTTCATGATTTGTTGAAAGTCAAAATTATTGAACACATTCTGACTGTAATTCATCTGATTGGTTATTTCATTGGTACTTAACATCAAATTGTTTAATGTCAAGCCACTTGCAACAGAAAGATAAATAGTATTGAACTGGAACTCCGCATGTAATCCTTTTATGGGAACATTCTGATTCGACATGGCAGTTGTTTTTGGATAGGTCAGTCCTATATCCAATGTTTTTAGACTTTGTAAAAAATTCACTTTTTTCAATTCTTCATTTGCTAAATCAGGACTGTTTAATTGTGTTTTATATGAATTCAGTAATTGTTTGGAATTTTCGAGCGTATTAGAAAGGCTGTCATACGTATTTTTAAGCGTGGTTATTCGATTGTATATCTTCATAATACTATCGTAGTATAGCTGATAGTCTACTTGATTGCTCAAATTAGGTGGGTTGTAGTTGATTGTTTTTAAACTATCAGGAATATCAGGTTTATAATTGTTTAGTGAATCTTTTTTAATTGCTAATGAATCCTGCATTCGTTGGGAAAGTGCGTCTTTTTGTTTCATGACTTCTCGTTCTGCCATACGTTTGAGTTTATCCAGATAAACCTCAACATATCCCATTAATCCAGATAGGTCAGCTTGTTTTTTTTGAAGTATTACTTGCTGATCCTCAAGGTTGGTAAGAGATCCTGTCAACTTTTCTTTTTGTTGTTCGATCAATCTATCCTTATCCAAACTGATTCTGAAATAATTGTTTGCCCCCAAAGGAACTTTCAAGGTAGAATAATTGAAACTCACATTTATTGGAAGTCCTGCAACGCCTGTAGAGAAGTCTCCCCGTGTCGTGAAAATAGAACCTATGCTTCTGGAAGTATCGATAAAAATAGTATTCATTCCGTACGAATAATTCAGATCAATAGAACCAGTTGTGCTTTTTAAATCATCAATTATGCGGTTTTTTAATTTTGTTGCAGTAGAAATAGTATCTGAAACTTCTGGCAATTTGAAATCCGATAGACCTGTTAATTTTTGAAGTACGCGTTTGAAATCAAAATCTTGTTTTGGTTTTTTGTTTTTACTGATAAAAACAGAATCCGAAGGCTGCGAAAAAGAGTAAAAGCTACAGTAAAAAACTCCACAAAGAACAACCTTGTATAGCCAAGTATACCGAGATGTTAAGTGTAGTTTTTCCATAGTAATTTCATAATGTATTGAGACTAATGTATTTAAAAATAG
>JAMLHA010000007.1 GCA_023957475.1 Crocinitomicaceae bacterium
ATCAACTTATTTCAGGACGGGACATACAAAAAAAACAAAAGGCTCGCAATTATTTGCAAGCCTTTTTAGAAAACTAAATTTGATTTATTATGTTGAAAAAGATCAATGGTTGCTTAAATATTCTGCTGTACCCTGAGCAGTTGCTTTCATAGCGTCTTTTCCTTCTTGCCAGTTAGCTGGGCAAACTTCACCATACTTTTGAACGTGTGTATAAGCATCCACTAAGCGGATAAACTCATCAACATTTCGTCCAAGAGGCATGTGATTGATAGACTCATGAAACACAGTTCCTTCTTCATCGATTAGGTAAGTAGCTCTGTACGTTACGTTATCACCAGTTGATTCTTCTTCAAACTGATCGTAATCCAAGATACCTAATTCTTCAGCAAGTACTCTTGTTGTGTCAGCAATTAATGGATATTCAACACCTTGAATACCACCTTTGTTTTTTTCAGTGTGTAACCAAGCAAAGTGAACTTCAGCACTGTCGCAAGAAGCGCCAATTACCAATGTATTTCTCTTTGCAAATTCAGCTACAGCAGCTTGAAAAGCGTGTAATTCAGTAGGGCAAACAAATGTAAAATCTTTAGGATACCAAAAAAGAACAATCTTTTTCTTTTCATTTACAGCTTTTTCAAATATATTGATTTTATATGTGCTACTTGCTTTATCAATTGCATTAACATCAATAGATGGAAATTTTTGTCCTACAATACTCATTTTATTTGCGTTTTAATTACACAACAAAGATAAGTGAGAAAAAAAGGGTTTCTTTATTGTAAATATTTATAATACCATAGAAAAAATTTATACAGTTGAAATTGCTGATAGATTAACGTGTTTTTTTATTTGATTGCAAATTAAAAATTATAGATTTAGTAGCAAATTAGGGTTATTAAAAAGTTAATTGTTAAAAAATTAAATAAACATTGTAAAATAATGGCTTTTTGGTCGTATATTCGTGTGAGGAATTAACCCATATAATATGAAAACCGATCCTGAATTATTAAAACATTTGATGCAACAAGGGAGTTTGTTGCCTCAAGAAGAAATGTTGGAAGTAGCCAATAAAAAAGGTAACTTGTACATTGGTATCCCAAAGGAAACTTCTTTTCAGGAGAATCGTGTAGCGCTTGTGCCCGAAGCTGTATCGCTTTTAGTTTCAAATGGACATCGTGTGAAAATAGAAACAAAGAGTGGAGAAGGATCTAAATTTACCGATAGAGATTATAGTGAAGCAGGTGCCGAAATTTGTTATGATAGAGAAGAAATATTTAAATGCAACATCATTTTTAAGGTTACGCCACCAAGTGATAAAGAAATTGATTTGATGCCAGGTCATCAAACGTTGATTTCTGCTTTACAAATTACAACGCAACCAAAAGAAACCTTGCAAAAGTTGATGAATAAAAAAATCACCGCAATTGCATGGGATTATATAAAGGACGATCAAGGTGTGTTTCCTGTTGTGCGTACAATGGGAGAGATTGCTGGTACAACTTCTATTTTGATTGCTGGTGAATTGCTTTCTTCTTACAACGAAGGTAAAGGAATGATGTTGGGTGGTGTTGCAGGTGTTCAACCGTCAGAAGTAGTTGTGATTGGAGCAGGCTCTGTTGGTGAATACGCTACACGTGCTGCTTTGGGATTGGGTGCAAATGTTCGTGTTTTCGATAATTCATTGTCACGTTTAAGACGTTTGCAAAATGATATTGGTCAACGTGTCAATACATCTGTGATTCAACCTAAAGTGTTGGCAAAAGCTATTAAAAGAGCCGATGTGGTGATTGGTGCTTTGCGTGCTTCACTTGGCAGAACTCCGTGTGTAGTTACCGAAGAAATGGTACAAGAAATGAAAACTGGTTCTGTTATTGTAGATGTGAGTATAGATCAAGGTGGATGTTTTGAGACTTCTCGGATTACTAACCATAAAAAACCTACATTTATAGAATATGGTGTCATTCATTATTGTGTTCCTAACATTGCATCTCGTATATCACGTACAGCATCTTTTGCATTGTCTAATATTTTTTCTCCTATTTTATTGAATATGGGAAATATTGGAGGATGTGAAAAGTTAATTGCCAATGATCCTGGTTTTAGAAGTGGTGTATATATTTACAAAGGTTATTTAACAAGTGAAGTGTTGGGTAAAGTTTTTGATTTAAAATATAAAAACATCGAATTGCTCATCATGGGATTAAAGCGCAATCAGTAATGAGTGTTATTCAAGCATTAAATTTACCTCTAGCTCAACTTAAATTAAAAAAAAGGAATTCTGAACTTTACGTTTGGTGTATTATTCGTAAAAAACAGTTGTTGTTAACTCCCGAAGAATGGGTTCGGCAACATTTTATTCATTTTTTGACTGCTACCATACAAATTCCAATAGAACGTATTGCTTCTGAATATGGAATTACGGTTAATAACCTCACAAGAAGATGTGATTTGGTAGTGTTTAATAAAGAAGGAAATCCTAAAATGATTGTGGAATGTAAGGCAACTTCTGTAGCGATTAATCAAGAAGTTTTTTATCAGATTGCTCAATACAATCGACAATTGCAAGTGAATTATTTGGTGCTAACCAATGGTTTGGAGCATTTTTTTGCCAAAATTGATGCAGATAGTAATCAATTAACACCTTTAACAGAATTGAAAAAGGAGTGGTTTGATTAAGGATTGCCTTTGGCAATTGGATAGCACGCTGATTAACACAGATAAATAGATTTATAAGTACTCACAAAATCAGTAATTATCATTTTTAAGTATCTACTTCAAAAAAAAATCAGCGTCACTTGTGTTCTATTTTGAAATCAACCTTCTCGTTGCCAAACGATAATATTCGAATCATCAGAAGCAGAAACAAACGTGTGATCATCTAATTTTGTGAGGTTGTTGACTGAGTGTCGATGTCCACCATGCTTGTATTCAATTTTTTGAAGAACAGATTTGTCTTTCCAATTCCATATTTTAATGCTTTTATCGCGACTTGAAGAAATCAGTGTGTTATTGTCTAATTTTATCAAACTATAAATCATGTAATTGTGTGCAGGTAGTGCTTTTATTTGTTTTCTTGTAGATTTATCCCAAACGCGTATCATTGCATCTTTGCCACCTGTAATTAAGGTGTCTTTGTCCCATTCTATAAGTGTTCCAACTCCGTCTTCATGAGCGTAAAATTCTTCTTTTAAGTTGAAATATTCGGTGTCAATTATTCGAATGAAGCCGTCTTTGCAACAAAGATATAACAGAGTATCATCGTCAGAAACAACTATTTTCCTGATTTTATCACTGTCAAATGGTAGTTGAATGAGAAGCTCTAATTTTTGGCTGTTCCAGACTGATACCAATCCTTCACCATCTGAAATGTACAAATGATGTTTTGATTTGTTTTCAGCCATCGAAAATACGCCGTTTGTATGGAGTTTAATGTATTTTATTTCTTTGCGTTCATTCAAATCAAAAAGGTGAACATCTCCATTTGTTAATCCAACAGCTAACTTGGTATTGTTGTCAACTAATTGAATGCAATAGGGGGTAAGCGGTAGTTGAATGGCAAATTTATCTTGCTTACCTGTTTGGATGTCCCATCTTACAACATATTTATCGGCACTTCCCGAGTAGATGTATCTACCATCAAATTGTAAGGTGTAAACAGCAGCTGCATGCTCAGTAAATGCGATCTTTTTTGTGAATTTTTTGAAATCTGCCATTTTGTAATTGTTTCTGCAAATTTAATAAATAAGTTGATACAACTTATGTTATTTAGAATAATTATAAATAACAAAAGAAACAACATCTATTAAAAACCACTAACTTTGTAACATGAAAGTTACAACACTCAATCGGGCAAATACTGGTTATTTTTCGCAACAACAACTGGATTTGTGTTACAATCAGGAAGTTTATTCTGATTTTATAACACAACCTTTTTCTATACAGGCTTTTCAATCTCAATTAATTGCCAAGCAAAACTCGTTTTCGAGTGAGCAAAGAGCTGATTTGGTAGTTGCCTTAAAACGTCAATATCAAGGTGTTGAATTGAGTAAAAGTGTTGCAAAAAACATTGAGTTATTAAGTGAAGGTACTACATTTACGGTTACTACAGGTCACCAAATGGTAGCTATGACTGGCCCTTTGTATTTTATTTACAAAATAGCTCATGCCATTCGTCTTTGTGCTGAATTGAAACAAAATTATCCAACTTATGATTTTGTTCCAGTTTATTGGATGGCAACAGAGGATCATGATTATGAGGAAATTAAATCGTTTCATTTATTTGGACGAACGATTTCTTGGGAAACGCAACAAACGGGAGCTGTTGGTCAGTTTTTAATGAAAGATTGGGATGAAGTGGTAGTACTTTTGAAAGATTTGTTTCAAAATCATCCAGAGAGTGATTTATTTGACTGGTTGAAATGCTTTGAAGGTAATAATTATGCCATTGCTTTTAGAAAGTTGGTAAATTATCTTTTTGAAAAACATGGTATTGTCATAATCGATGGCGATGATACACTTCTTAAAAAAGCTTTTGTACCGATGATGCAAAAAGAAATCAACGAGCAATTTGCGTTTAATGCCATTCAATCAACAACTGAAAATTTGATTAAAAAAGGTGGAAAACAACAAGTTATGCCTCGTGAATACAATCTTTTTTACATAGAAAGTGGAATGCGTGAACGCTTAATTGCTGAAGGTAATGATATTTTGATTCCACAAAAGGGAACTTATTCAACAGGTGAGATAGTGAAATGGATGGAAAAATCACCCGAATTGTTTTCGCCCAATGCATCAATGCGTCCATTGTATCAAGAAGTGATTTTGCCCAATTTGTGCTACATAGGAGGTGCTGGAGAGATCAATTATTGGTTGCAACTAAAAGGTGTTTTTGACGCTGTTTCAATTCCTTATCCTTTATTGAAAACCAGGAATTCTATTTTATGGATTGATAAAGCAACATCGGATAAAATCAATCAGTTGGAACTTGATTACCAAGATTTATTCAAAGAATTGCATGTACTAAACAAAGAATATTTAGAAAAAAATGCAGCTGATGAAATTGATTTTACGGAAATTCAAGAAAAATTAGCGCAACTAAAAAATATATTTTTGGAAACCAGTTCTGCAATCGATCCATCATTGGATAAGTACATGATTGCCGAAACTGTAAAATTGGAAAAGCATTTTCAACAAATGCAAGATCAATTGTACAAATCATCTAAAAAGAAACATGAAAAGGGATTGAAATCATTGAAACAAATTAAAGATCGTTTGTTTCCAGAAGGAAATCTACAAGAGCGTTATACAAATTTTTTACAATTAGCTCCAGATGGTAATTTGTTGAAAGTTATTGATGCTATTGTTGAACATGTGCAACCAAGTACCAATGATTTCTTAATTTTTGAAGAAGAGTAAAGCTTTAGAGTGCTTTGCTCGTTGATTTCTCTATGAAATAGATACTTCCTATAAATAGCAAAATGACTGTGTTGTGAATGACAAATTGTGCCCAACCATCAGGTATTGCGAAAAATCGTAGGATAAAAAACACTAACAATGCATATCCAAAATAGAGAATAAATTTTCGAATGTTGTAGTTAATTGGATAGTATTTCTGCCCCAAAAGATACGAAGCAATCATTTGACAGGCATAAACCGCCATTGTTGTCCAAGCACTGGCTTCATATCCAATCATTGGAATCAATAGGAAATTCATTCCAATAGTGAGTGCTGCACCGCCAATAGCGATGTAAGCACCAAATTTTGTTTGTCCCGATAATTTGTACCAAATACTTTGATTGTAGTAGATGCCTAAAAAAACATTGGCCAATAACAGTAGAGGTACCACTTTCAATCCTTCCCAATAAGCTGAATTAGGAATAAAATACTTGAATAATTGAAGGTTTAATGAAACAAGAAGGAAAACGACACACAAAAGTGCTATTAAATAGTTCATTACTTTAATGTACAGTTTGTTTCTGTTTTCGTGTTGTGCATTGGAAAAGAAAAAGGGTTCAGCTGCGTATTTGTATGCTTGAAGGAAAATGGTAACGAGCATTGCTAATTTGTAACAAGCACTGTAAATTCCGACTTGACCTTCGGCGTAGGCAATGGCTTGTTTTGGATCGCCAAATTCATCGAGTTTAATGTTGTAGAGTATGTTTTGCAATAAAATTCGGTCAATTGTTTCATTGATAATTCCTGCGAATCCTGCCAAAACGAGTGGGAAGGAGTAGATCAACATGGTTTTTATCAATTCTTTATTGAATGTGAATCGAATACCCATAAAATCTTTGTACACCATGATTGGTTTTACCAATGATGAAAGAAAATTGGCAACAAGTATGTAGAGAACACCAATTTCGGGTTGTGATTTATCAAAGAAAAACAGCAATAACACAACATTGAAGAAGATATTGACTGCAATAGCAGTAATTTGAATCGTAGCAAACCGTTTTGCTTGATTTTCTATCCTTAATTTAGCCAATGGAAGTGCCGATACAGCATCAATACAGACAATGGAAGCTAAAAGAATGATGTATTCAGCGTGGCCTTTCATCAGCATCCATTCGGCTATTTTCGGACTCATTGCAATGGCAAAAATTAAGAATAGCGCATTGAATAGACCAACCGTCAGAAAGCTATTTTGAAAGAGATCTTCCTTTTTTTCCTTATTGTCACTGATAAATTTGAAAAAAGCCGTTTCCATTCCCAAAGGAAGTAAAACGATGAGAAAAGCAACCCATGCGTAGAGAATGGAGACAACGCCATAATCCTTTGGTTCGGCAAAAACGTAAACGTAAAGTGGAACCAATAAAAAATTAAGAGCCCTACCGAGTATGACAGTTAAGCCGTAAACGGCAGTTTGTCCAAGTAATCTCTTTATAGGGCTTTCCATCTATTGTATTAGCTTCTAAAATTTGCTTTTCTTTTCTCAATAAATGCTGTTGTTCCTTCTTTGAAATCAGCTGTTCCAAAGCATTTTCCAAACTCTTCTATTTCTGCCTCAAAACCATTTACACCGCTTTTAAAACCAGCGTTAACTGCATTGATTGCAGAAGAAATAGCTGTTCTAGAGTTTGCTAAAATTTGTGTAGCAATTTCGTTTGCTTTTGCTAGTAATTCTTCTGGTTCAACAACGTAATTAACCAATCCCCAAGTCAATGCTTCGTCTGCTTTAATCATTCCAGCAGTGAAAACCATTTCGTTTGCTTTTCCTTTACCTACTAATTGTGCTAAGCGTTGTGTTCCTCCATAACCTGGTATTACACCCAAAGACACTTCAGGTAATCCCATTCGTGCATTTGATGAAGCGATACGGATATGTGACGCCATTGCTAATTCCAACCCTCCGCCTAATGCAAAACCATTAACAGCGGCAATAACAGGAATAGATAGATTTTCTATTAAATCAAATAGCAATTGTTGACCTTGTTGTGCTAATTCACCACCTTCAGCAATTGAAAAATGAGCAAATTCTTTGATGTCAGCTCCTGCTACAAATGCTTTTTCGCCAGATCCAGTAAGAATAATCACACCAGTTGATTGGTCTTTACCAGCAGTTTTAATTGCTTCGTGCAATTCAGAGATGGTTTCTTTATTTAAAGCATTTAATTGAGAAGGTCTATTGATTGTAATTTGTACAATTTGACCATTTTTTTCTACTAAAATATTATTATACATTGTTTTATGATTTTATTCTGTAAATATAACACATCCATTTATAAGTCAAGTTACTCTTTTTGATTTGAATTGGCTTTGTAAATACTCAAACCTAAATCGAGTACATTGTCAAGATTTTCAACTGTAACGGCTTGCTCAATGGTGAAAATGTACTGTCCTGGAACAGTAATTTTTCGATCTGCAAACGTTAATTGATTTTCAATAATTGTACCAGAGTTTTTTCCTATCCACGTACCGTCAGAATTTTGAATTTTAATTTCAAACGGTTCTCTTACTTTTTCTTTCGTTGGAGTTTGTGAATGCCAAAACAACCAAATGTTATTGTATTGATAACTTGAGGTGGTACGAAGCGACAAAACAAATCGGTAAGTTGCAGTCGTATCATCAATGGTAACTTTGAACGTAGGTTTTTGACTCAAATCCCATTCATTGCCTTTAAAACTATATACTTTTTCATAGAACGGTTTTTCAGAACAGCTGATGAGGCCGAAAGAAAGCGCAAGTATAGCAAAGCTATAACGTAGCCATTTATTGATTGTTCTCTTTTGATGAGTCATTGTTTTGTCTATTGTTTCTTTGTGGATTCCTTTTTTTGTTAAAATTAGGGTTCTTTTTTTGTTGATTTTGTGGGTTTTGATTTGCTTGAGGTGCAGCGACTTTTGGAGTTGCGGCTGTTCCGTTGGCATTAAATGGTTTTTTCTTCTTTTTCTTCTTTTTCGATTTAAAAGCAGATTCAAAACGATTCAAACTATCTTGACCAACGACATTGGTGTAATCAACAACTTTCTCCTCTACTTCATCATAATCAACAAAACTTTCGATGTCTTTTGGTTTTTGTCCATTTTTATTTAGCGAAATAACTTCTTTTACACGTTCTGGAGAAAGAGCAATTAATCCAGAACCAATACCAGCTTCACCAGTGTAAGCATACCACATTTGTCGTTTAAACACATCGGTTTTGATGTGAACAGCTATACCTTTTTCTGTATGAAGTTTTGTTTCAGGTTTTGGAAAATCTTTCAATGCCTCCACATACATGTCTAATTCATAATTTAGACAGCACTTTAATTTACCACATTGTCCGGCCAATTTTTGCGGATTTAAAGACAATTGTTGATACCTTGCTGCAGATGTAGAAACCGTTCTAAAGTCTGTAAGCCAAGTAGAAGAACACAATTCACGACCGCATGAGCTGATGCCACCCAAACGAGCAGCTTCTTGACGAGCTCCAATTTGGCGCATTTCAATACGAATTTTGAATTTTTCCGCCATATCTTTAATTAATTGACGGAAGTCAACACGACCATCGGCTGTGTAGTAAAACGTAGCCTTTGTTAAATCACCTTGGTATTCAACATCAGAAATTTTCATTTCCAATCCCAAATTGACTGCCAATGTTCTGGAAGAAATCATCACTTCTTTTTCCAGTGCACGACCTTTGCTCCACAAGTCGATATCTTCTTGCGTAGCAAAGCGAAGAATTTTTTTAGCTTCTAATTCTTTAAAATTAGGTTCTTTTTTACTGACCTGTATTCTAGCTAATTCACCAGCAGCAGAAACAACACCGACATCATATCCCGGTCCGACTTCAACCACCACAACGTTTCCAACATTTAGAGTTAAACCTTTGTTGTTGCGATAAAATCCTTTTCTACTGTTTTTAAACCGTATTTCAAATATTTCATAAGGAGTTTGATTTGCTGGCAAAGAGATGTTGCCCAACCAATCAAATACTTCAAATTTATTATTTCCGCTAGAATTACAGGATCCATTCCCTTCACATCCGTGTGATGAACTTTCACCACCGCCACAATTTGTACATCCCATAATTATTACTTTTAAGTTGTAAAATTAATAATAAAAATCTTGAAATTGTAGCAACAATAAAAATAAGTTGTAGAATCATTTGAGTTAGGGTAGGATTAGTGTAATGATTTTCAATGAGTTTTTGTATCTAAAAAAATATTTTTCATTTTTTTTCATTTTTTTTGTTTGGGAATTAAATTAAATATATATCTTTGCCCACGCTTTTAACGAAAAGCATTACACAATTCGAAAGTTAGCTGATGCTAACACCTTAAAAAAGGTAAAGAAATTGGTTTGGTAGTTCAGTTGGTTAGAATACATGCCTGTCACGCATGGGGTCGCGGGTTCGAGTCCCGTCCAGACCGCAAATTAAAAGCGTAAACGCCTAATTCTTTAAGAATTAGGCGTTTTTTATTTTGTGCTTGCCCAGTATTTTACCCAATAATTGAATCAAGTCAAAAAGTTGGGGACTAAAATAACTTTCTCATAAATCGGAAGGTTTTTTATTTTTAGTCATTCGTTGGGATGAATTGCAATTCATCCCAACGATTATTTATAAGCTACCACGTTCACTTTATAATTGATTTCTTTAGCAATTAAATCATCTGCCATACCTGCGTATGTGATGCCCCAATCAGCTCTTTCAATGTTGAAATCAGCTTTGAATTGTACTTTTGAATCGGTAAATTCTACCAAATCAGCATTGAATGTGATGTTTTTTGAAATATCTTTAATTTTTAAATTACCAGAAATAACTACTTGTTTAGCATTGTCTGTAGCTTTTACGCTTGTAATTTCAAATGAAGATTCTGGAAATTCATCAACAGAAAAGAAATCTGGAGATTTTAAATGGCCAACTATTTTTGCATTCATATCGCCAGTTAGGTCTTCATTTACAATTGATGTCATATCTGCAACAAAATTACCTGCTGAAATAGCGTTGTTTTCAACATGTATTTTGCCAGATTTGAATTGAACTGTACCATGGTGTGTAGCGCTTACTTTCCTTCCTGTCCAAATTAAAGAAGATTCACCAACGTTTAATTGATATTCTGCACCATTTAATTCTGCAGCATTTTGTTCGTCTGTAGCTTCTACTTTTTCACCTTCAGGATTGCTAACACAAGAAGTTGCAAATAACCCTAAACCAATAAATAATAAAAATACTTTTTTCATGTTAATTTCAGTTTTAAATTAATATTGATACAAAATTACAAGTAATAAAACTTCTGCTAATTGATCTATGTTAAGAAAAACAATTTTTCCTTTAGGTTAATGAAAATGAGTTTTGTAAAAATCATATAATTTGCTTAATTGACAAGGCTTTTAAATCGTTTCTTGATTTTAATTAAGTGTTAGGATTTCAATAATCTAAACGAATTTAATCAACCTTATTACTACAAAGCATCTATTTTTGTGATAAAAATTAACATTTATTTCATGTCCAATAACCCTACTTTTAGTAAAGAAGCTGTAACGGAGGAGTTTTCTATAGCAGCTAATTTTGATTCAAAATTGAAAAATAAGTTTGAACATTTATGGTCTGTTGTGGGAAATACACCGCTGTTATAAATTTCCTATTTGTATAAGGATAGTCCACGAAAAATTTATGCTAAAAGTGAGCATTACAATCTGTCTGGAAGTATAAAAGACAGAATGACGTTGTACATTCTTCAAAAAGCATACGAAGAAGGTGCCATCAAAGAGGGTGATTTGATTGTTGAAGCAACAAGTGGAAATACAGGTATTGCATTTAGTGCAATTGGAAAAGCATTGGGACACGATGTGAAAATTATCATGCCCAATTGGATGAGCAAAGAGCGCAAAGATATCATTACAAGTTTAGGAGCAGAAATTATTTTGGTTAGCAAAGAAGAAGGTGGTTTTGTTGGTAGTATTAAATTATCAGAAGATATTGCTGCAATTGACCCTAACGTGTTTTTGCCGAAGCAATTTGCCAATAAATTCAACGTTGAAGCACATGAAAAAACCACAGCTGTAGAAATTTGGAATCAATTGTTGTCAGTTGGTTTAACACCTGATGCTTTTGTTGCAGGTGTTGGAACTGGTGGTACAGTGATGGGAGTTGGTAAATTTTTAAAGCATAAAAACCCACAAATTAGTGTGCATCCTTTAGAACTAACGGAGTCGCCAACATTGTCAACAGGACATAAAGTTGGTTCTCATCGTATTCAAGGTATTTCCGATGATTTTATTCCTGCTATTTGTCAATTAAACGAACTTGATGAGGTGGTTCAATCATCCGATGGAGATGCGATCATTATGGCTCAAAAATTATCCAAAGAACTTGGGTTGGCGGTTGGAATTTCATCGGGAGCAAATTTTGTGGGCGCTGTTGAATTACAAAATAGGTTAGGAGATGATGCGGTTGTAGTTACTGTTTTTAGCGATAGTAATAAAAAATATTTAAGCACCGATTTGATGAAGGAAGAACCTGTTAAAAGTAATTATTTGTCAAACGACATTCAATTGGTGTTGTTTAAAGCGATAAAACGTTGTTTTTAACTATTGAATGATAAAACTACGTTCACTAAAAGCTGGAATAGTCGGTTTTTCTTCATAAAAATAAACAATTTCATCAGAAGCTTCAGTCATGCCTAAACTATAGAGAATAGGTACGAAATGATCGGGGGTAGGAGCAGCAAGTTTTCCGAGTCTGTGGCTATTTTCGTAGTTAATTAATGCTTCGAAATTTCGTTCATTCAGTTGTTTCTTTAACCAAGCATCATATTCTTCTTCCCAACCATAAGGAGTCATATCGTTTTTACGCATTTTTTGACTGGCTAATTGTAAATTGTGAATTAAAGAGCCGCTACCAATGATTAGCACACCTTTTTCTCGAAGAGATTTTAATTGTTTGCCCAATTCAAAATGATAGGATGGGTTGGCATAATAATCAATGCTCATTTGAAATACAGGAACGTCGGCTTCTGGAAATAAATGCATCAACATCGGCCATGCACCATGATCTAATCCCCAATCAGTTGTTTCGTTAATGGAAGGAATTATTTTTTTAACATCATGAGCTATTTGTGGTGCACCTTTTGCATGGTAGTAAACGTTGTAATAATGTTTTGGAAACCCATAGTAATCAAATATTTGTGTTTGTTCTGGAGCTATATTTATATAAGTTCCTTTTGTACACCAATGTGCAGAAATAACCAATGCTGCTTTAACATCGTAGCTATTTTTTAATTGAATTCCTAATTCAAACAATGTATTCCAAAATGGGCGTTCATCTTTTGATAGTGGAATATCCATTGGATTTCCGTGTGAGGTAAACAATACAGGCATTCTTTTTCCTTGTATAGGTAAATTATCGGTGAATGCTTTTAGTCCTCCTAATGTGTTCATTGCTAATGCTGCTAATAAAGATTTTTTAATAAATTCTTTTCTCTCCATTGTAGAATATCTTCTTACAAATTTAGGCAAATTGAAATATTCTCACATTGATGTAGGTTAATTAATGCGTTCAATCTAATTTGTGTTTACTACCTCAAAAATGGTATTTTAACGTAAAATCTAAAAAAACGTTATTGTTATTTAGATTAATTAAAAATCCATCATTCAATCGTAAAAAGATAAAATCGTTAGTAAATGGATGATTATTGGTTTATAAAATAAACTTTAATTCGTTTTTTTTAAATTTATTTATCATAGTTCATTGTGTAACAAGAAATTCTCCGTACCTTTGCCCCCTATTTTAAAAAAATTTAGATGACATTTAAAGAACTCGGGCTAAAGAGTGAGGTGTTGAAGTCGTTAGAAGAATTGGGTTTTGAAACACCTACTCCGATACAAACCGAAGCGATACCACACTTGTTAAAAGAAGACAGTGATTTCGTCGGTTTAGCTCAAACAGGGACAGGAAAGACAGCAGCGTTTGGTCTTCCATTAGTTAGTAAAGTTGAAGAAGGAATTAAAATCCCACAGGGATTAATCATTTGCCCCACAAGGGAATTATGTCTTCAAATCACAAAGGATTTACAAAATTACGCTAAGCATTTAAATATTAGTATCGTTGCTGTTTACGGTGGTACTGATATCCGCCGTCAAATGAAAGATATTAAAGACGGAGTCGCAATAATTGTGGCAACACCAGGGCGTTTAGTCGATATAACTGATCGCAAAGCGCTTCGATTAGACGAAGTGAAATGGGTTGTGTTAGATGAGGCTGACGAAATGTTAAACATGGGTTTTAAAGAAGATATTGATACAATTCTTGATAAAACTCCAGAAACTAAAAATGTATGGTTGTTTTCTGCAACAATGCCTAAAGAGGTGGCAGAAATTGCAAGAAATTATATGAGTAATCCACTTGAAGTGAGTATTGGTCATAAAAATCAAACAAACGAAAACATTGAACATATTTATTTCATGGTTAAAGAAAGAGATAGATATGCTGCAACAAAACGATTAATTGATTTTAACCCTTCTATTTATGGATTAATTTTCTGCCGTACACGTAACGAAACAGCGATGGTGGCAGAAAAATTGGAAAAAGATGGTTACAACGCAGCGCCATTGCATGGTGATTTGTCGCAAGCACAACGCGACTCTGTAATGAAGCGTTTCAGAGAGCGTTCTTTACAATTGTTGGTTGCAACAGATGTAGCTGCTCGTGGAATTGACGTAAGTGATATCACACACGTAATCAATTACAATTTACCAGATGATATTGAAAATTACACTCACCGTTCAGGTAGAACAGCCAGAGCAGGTAAAAAAGGTGAATCATTGGTGTTGATTAATACCCGCGAAATGGGGAAAATTAAACACATTGAGCGTGTAATACGCACAACTTTTACTGCGGGGCGAGTGCCTGATGCAAAAGAAATTTGTGAAGTTCAGTTGATGCAATTAGCTGATAAAGTAATTTCTGCAGAAGTAAAAGAAGACGATATCCAAGAGTTTTTGCCTATTATCATGCGAGAATTTGAAGGATTATCGAAAGAAGACGTTGTTAAGAAATTTGTTTCTGCTGAATTTAACCGCTTTTTTGATTATTACGAACGTTCAGGAAACTTGAATGCTTCAAAAGAAGATGAAAGAGGTGGGAGAGAAAGAAGGGATAGAGACGATTTTGATAACAATAAAACACGTTTCTTTGTTAACTTAGGTAGAAGAGATGGTTTAAATCCGGGTGGGTTGTTACGCGTACTGTGTGATTCAACAGGATTGCGTTCTGATAAAATTGGTCGTATAGACATTATGGCTTCATTCTCATTTTTTGAAGCAGATAATGAATTGGTCGATCAAATTTTGACCAAAGCCAATGGAACAGAATACGAGGGACACCAAGTTTCAGTAGAAGTTACCCGCAAACGTAAAGAAGGAGGAGGTAGCCGCAATGGTGGAGGACGTCGTTCTGAAGGAAGAAGTTTTGGAGGTAATCGCTCTGATAGAGGAGGTGAAAGACGTAGAGAAGGAGATCGTGGAGGAGACAGAGGTGGAAGAAGCGGTGGCTTCAAAGGTAGAAGCGATTCTCGTTCAGGAAGAAATGACTCTCGTTCAGGAAGAAACGACTCTCGTTCAGGAAGAAGTGGAGATAGAAGAAGATAATTACAACTAATAAAGTTTATGGAAATCAGAAATATAGCAATCATAGCACACGTTGACCATGGTAAGACAACGTTGGTGGATAAAATGATTGAAGCAGGACACGCTGTTGATGACAGAGATCGTCAACCAGGAACATTGATAATGGACAACAATGATCTGGAGCGAGAGCGTGGAATTACAATCGTTTCTAAAAATGTTTCAGTACTTTATAAAGGTACAAAAATCAATGTAATTGACACTCCAGGGCACGCCGATTTTGGTGGTGAGGTAGAGCGTGTATTAAACATGGCTGATGGAGTATGTTTATTGGTAGATGCTTTTGAAGGACCAATGCCACAGACACGTTTTGTATTAGGAAAAGCGTTGTCAATGGGTATTAAACCGTTGGTTGTAATCAATAAAGTAGATAAAGAAAACTGTACACCAGATGAGGTGCATGAAAAAGTGTTCGATTTGATGTTTGAATTGGATGCCAATGAAGAACAGTTGGATTTTCCTGCTATTTATGGTTCTGCAAAAAATGGTTGGATGGCAGAAGATTGGAGAAAACCAACGACTTCTATCGAACCACTTTTGGATAAAATTTTGGAATACTTCCCACCAAAAGAAATTGAGGAAGGTACTACACAAATGTTAATTACTTCGTTGGATTATTCAACGTTTGTTGGTCGTATTGCTATTGGTCGTTTAAATAGAGGTGGTTTAAAACCAAATATGCCTGTTTCTGTTGTGAAACGTGATGGATCAATTCAAAAACACCGTATCAAAGAAGTGTTTGTGTTTGAAGGATTGAACCGTATTAAAGTAGAAAACACTACTGCAGGAGATATTTGTGCCATTACAGGTATTGAAGGTTTTGAAATTGGTGACTGTGTTTGTGATATTGAAAATCCAGAACCGTTACCAACAATTACGATTGATGAACCAACAATGAGTATGTTGTTTTCCATCAATGACTCACCATTTTTTGGTAAAGAAGGAAAATTTGTAACATCTCGTCACATCGAAGAACGTTTGAATAAAGAGTTGGAAAAAAACTTAGCAATGCGTTTGATGAGTACAGATAAAGCAGATAAATGGATAGTTTTTGGGCGTGGTGTCATGCACATCTCTGTTTTGATTGAAACCATGAGAAGAGAAGGATATGAATTGCAAGTTGGTCAGCCACAAGTTATCATCAAAGAAATTGATGGAGTGAAATGTGAGCCAGTAGAAGAGTTGACAATTGATATACCTGAAAACAATTCTGGAACAGCTGTAGAAACCGTTTCTAAACGAAAAGGAGAGATGAAAAATATGGAAGCAAAAGGAGATCGTATGATTATCCAATTCGAAATTCCATCTCGAGGTATTATCGGTTTGAGAAATTACTTGTTGACAGCAACAGCAGGTGAAGCAGTTGTCACTCACCGTTTCTTAGAATACCAACCATATAAAGGAGAAATTCCAGGACGTCAAAATGGTTCGTTGATTTCAATGGAGCAAGGTTCTGCAATTCCTTTTTCATTGTCAAATTTACAAGAAAGAGGTACGTTCTTTGTTGACCCGAACGAAGCAGTTTATGAAGGACAAGTAATTGGAGAGCATACACGTTCAAATGATTTGGTAGTAAACGTTACAAAAACAAAAAAACTAACAAATATGCGTGCTTCTGGTTCTGATGATAAAGTTAAAATTGCGCCAGCACGAGTATTTTCATTGGAAGAATGTTTGGAATACATTCAAGACGATGAATATGTAGAAGTGACACCACAAAATTTACGTATGCGTAAGATTTTGTTAAAAGAGAATGATAGAAAGCGAGCAGGTAAGGCTTAATATTGTATATAAGTAATTGATAAATGAACAGTTCCATTTATGGGACTGTTCATTTTTTGTTAATAATTAATTGTAGAATTGCTGTAAAGTGCTGTTTTTTTTGTAACTTTATGGTTCATTATAGAGTTCTATGTTTGATAGTAATGATGAAGAATTTTTTGATGAAAATCTAAGAGAAGACATTTCAAAGTTTGAAAAGTACCTCAACGGAGATTCATTAGGATTTATGGATAGTGATCGATTGGAGTTTTTAATTGACCATTACCTAATGAATAGTCAATATACTAAAGCGAATTTAGCAGCAGATTTTGCATTGACTCAATTTCCGTACAATGCTAATTTTACTGTGAAAAAGGCGCAAGCTATTTCTGCTTTAGGGCAATTGAAAGAAGCGTTAAACCTTATTTCAAGTGTTGAAAAAACAGAGTTTGACATGCCCGAATTGTTTTTAACAAAAGCATCTATTTTTAGCCAACTTCGAGATCACAAACAGGCTATCAAATATTTTCAAGAAGCTATCCGTGTGACAGAAGAACAGGATGACCGTGATGAGATTTTCTTGGATTTGGCAATGGAATATCAGGCGTTGCGAGATTTTAAAGGTGCTATTACCGTCTTAAAAGAAGCGATACGTGTCAATCCTTCGAATGAAGGTGCTATCTATGAAATAGCCTTTTGTTACGATCAATTAGGAGATTTTGCAAATGCTATAAAGTGCTATTTGGATTTTATAGATGAGAATCCGTATTCATTTACCGCATGGTATAATTTAGGAAATGCTTATTCAAAACTGGATGATTACGACAAAGCAATTGAAGCGTATGACTATTGTATTGTTATCAATGACGAATTTGGTCCGGTTTATTTTAACTTAGGAAATGCATACATGGAGAAAGATCGTTTTGGTGATGCCATCGAATCGTTTCATAAATGTATTGAATTAGAAGGAAATGATCCAATGGCCTATTGTTATATTGGTGAAGCTTACGAGCAATTGGGCGACTTGCTACAAGCAGAAAATTATTATCGAAAAAGCTTGGATTTAGCACCATTATTGCCAGATGCTTGGTTGGGAATGGGAATCGTTGAAGATTTAAAAGGTGATACATTGGCGGGAATTACACTGATAGAAAAAGCATCTGAGTTAGACCCAAACAACGCAGGGATTTATCATGTTTTGGCAGGCGCCTATGAAAAAATTGAAAATTACGAAAAAGCGTTCGATTTATATGATACTGCACTGAGTATAGACAGTACTGATGAAGATTGTTTAAAAGGATTTGTGGAATTGTTGAATAAAACAGAAACACGCATCAATGTATTGGGGTTTTTAGAAACATTTACAATAGAATACGGTGTAAATGATATTCTGGATGTTTTAATGGTTAACCAATTGTGGTTGGTAGATCGAAAAAGTGAAGCATTGACCTTGTTTGGCAAGTGTGTAGAAAAAGATAGAGAGAAAGCAAAAGAATTATTTGAAATAAACAAGGAGCTAAGCACAATTAGTGAGTTTTTATACTTAATCGAAAAATAGATAACATGAATTTTGAATTACCTTACATTCCCGAACGAGCAGAAAAACCAAGAAAAAATGGAATAACCATGATGATGGATAAAGGATTGAGTCTTCAAGAGGCTACTTCTTTTATTCAGGCAAATGGTAACTTAACAGATGTTGTGAAATTTGGTTTTGGAACAGCCTATGTAACAAATGATTTAGAAAAGAAATTAGCGTTGTATAGAGAGGCGGGAATTCGCCCATATTTTGGAGGAACATTGTTTGAAGTCTTCTATGCTAGAGGAAAACAAGATGACTACCTTCGTTTGTTGGATAAATACAAAATGGATTTAGTAGAAGTTTCTGACGGTTCTATTATCATCAACCACGATGAAAAATGTGAGATTATTCATAAATTATCAAAAGAAAGAACGGTTCTTTCTGAAGTTGGATCAAAAGATGCTGGAATATTGATTGCTCCAAATCGTTGGATAAAAATGATGAAAACGGAGTTAGAAGCTGGCTCATGGAAAGTAATAGCAGAAGGACGTGAGGCTGGAAATGTTGGTGTTTTTCGACCAAATGGAACAGCTCATACGATGTTAATCAATAAAATTACAGCAAAAGTAAAACCAGAGGATATTTTATGGGAAGCTCCTATTAAAAATCAACAAGTTTGGTTTATTAAATTGTTCGGAGCAAATGTAAATCTTGGAAATATTGCACCAAATGATGTTATTCCTTTAGAATGCCTACGCCTTGGTTTAAGAGGTGATACATTCTTTGAATTCTTGCCAAAAGATTACGCAGAACGTTTGAAACAAGTGAATGACGATGATGCTATTGCTGAATATGAGCGAGAAAATAGTGAAGAATAGGAGTGTCTTTTTGAATTAATAATCTATTTCAAAGAATTAAAAACAATTTTTGTAAAGTTGAATTTTTTCATTTAACTTTATCTAATTATTTTAAGAAAAATTCTTGATTATGAGAAGTTTATTAACGCTATTACTCATCATTTATTCTTTTTCACTAAAGGCACAAATGTATTTCCCTCCACTTATTGGTTCAACGTGGGAAACAACAAGCCCCCAAGACTTAGGCTGGTGTGAGGATTCCATTCAAAAAATGTATAATTGGCTTGAAGCAACAGAGTCAAAAGCTTTTATTGTCCTTAAAAATGGAAAAATAGTTCTTGAAAAATATTTTGGTTCGTTTACAGCTGATAGCTTTTATGTTTGGAATTCAGCAGGAAAAACACTCACGGCATATTCTGTTGGAATTGCACAGCACGAAGGTTTTTTAACTATCAATGATAAAACAAGCGACTATTTAGGGGTAGGGTGGACAGGTTTAACTCCTACACAAGAAAATGCAATCACCATTAAGCATCAATTATCAATGACGACAGGGTTAGATGATGGAACAGGGGATATTTACTGCACCGATGCCAATTGTTTGTTGTATAAAGCAGATGCTGGTACTCGTTGGGCATACCACAATGGACCATATACATTGTTGGATTCTGTTATTCAAGTAGCAACAGGACAACAATTGAATACATGGACACAGCAAAAGATTGGGAATAAAATTGGAATGTCAGGAATGTTTGTAAAGGTAGGCTACAATCGAATCTATGTTTCCAAAGCTCGCTCAATGGCACGATTTGGCTTATTGCTTTTACAAAATGGGTATTGGAACAACACACCAGTTTTACCAGATCCAACTTACCTCAATGAAATGATAAATTCATCTCAAAACATGAATAATTCGTATGGGTATCTTACCTGGTTAAATGGAAAAACCTCTTTTATGCTGCCACAAATGCAATTTGTTTTTAATGGACAACTTTTTCCAAATGCTCCAGCTGATTTATTTGCTGCAGAAGGAAAAAACGGACAAATAATCAATGTTGTTCCTTCTCAAAACATTGTTTTGATTCGAATGGGAAAATCAATGGGTGAAAATTTGGTTGCAATAACCTACAACGATACGCTATGGATGTATATGAATCGTTTGGGATGTTCGGCAAATATTGAATCACTCGCTAATGAATATTGGGATGTTTCACCGAATCCATTTAATACAAGCATTCACATTTCAAATTTAAAAGGTACAGAATCCATTCAATTATATGACGAATTAGGGCGTTCGATAGCGTTTCAACTTATCAATAATCAATTATTACTCATAGAAGAACTAAAAAAAGGGATGTACTTTTTATCTATTTCAGATGACAAAATCATAAAAAATTATCGATTAAGGCATTGATTGTGTGTAGTCCTAAATAAGCGTTACAAGTTTATACTACAAATTTAAACATTTTTATTAAGCTGGAGGAACTAGTTCCTCCAGCTTAATTTTTTTATACGTTCTCATATTTATTTTTCTTTGTCTATGCATCTTATTTGGTGTGTTCACTATGACGTGAATAATGAGGTCTATAATCATTATAGCTACTCACTGCATCTTTAACCACCTTCTTCATCATAGACAAGTCTATATTGTATTCTTCAAGAAAAAACTCTTGCTTTAGAATACCGTTTATTCGTTCAACAACCACATTCGCATAAGGATCGTACTTCTGATCATACTGGGTGTTATATTTGCTTTACTTAAAAGAACATGATAGTTATCACTACAATATTGTATTCCCCTATCAGAATGGTGTATTAGTTTATCTTTATACATTCTACTTTTTTAACAACAATTTTTAGTACTTAACGTACGGTGGTTGCAAGACTATTAGAGACATCATATCCCATTATCTTCTTAGAGTAAGCATCTGTTATCAATGCTAAGTAACAGTTTTATCACTTTAAGGTAAGTTATATCAGATACCCAGACTTGCTCAGGTCGTTTTATAACAAGGTCTTCAACTAAGTTCTTGTGTTTATAAAAACGATGATGCGAGTTTGTTATTCGATAACTTCTTTTTGGTTGTATAAGCGTGTTGTTTGCTTTTAAATTTTAAACATTTTATCTCTACCGATGTGCATCTCTTGTAAAGGCTCTCTTAATAGGAAGTAAGGCTTGCGAGTTCCTATGCGAGGCATCTTACTGCGAACGTCATTAGTAAGCGATATAACTTGGTTTACTTTCTGCTGTTTTCTTTTTTAATCCAAAAACTACAGTAATAATACTGTCTGTTTATCCCAAACCAAATCACAAAGATAATTTATTGGTTTTCCTTTCTTTGCTAATTTTTTGGACTGATCGGGTAAGGAGTTTTTCTTATTGGAATTAAATATTCTTTTTCAGCTAACTCCAATTGCTTGTCTAGGATGGCGGCTTTGTCTTCTGTCTCAGTAAAGGCTTCCCCTCTAAAAACTCTTTCTCATGCTTTAAACGACATTACTTGTTGCTCAAGGCTCTTTTATGCGTTGTTGCGAGTCTTCATAGAATTTAACTTTGATGTGTTATCATCATCAAATATACTATATTTTCTTATCCAAGTACGAATAGTATCACGACCTTGAATACCATACTTGGTATAGCAGCGTTAATGCCAATCTCTCCTGATTGAACTTCTTTAATAACAGCTAACTTAAAGGCGTACTGTAATCCCTCTGTGTACGTTTAGCGCCCATTCTCAAAACTTTCCATAACATTACTTTTTTAGTGTAACGCTATGTTAGGACGGGACATTGGACACAAAAAAAAGGTGCCAAAAATGACACCTTCCTTCTTTAATTCAATTTAAATCTTAAAATGATTTAGCAAAATTGATTGTATGCTTCAGATAAATTTCCTGCAACCATTTCGGGAGAAGCACCTTCTATGTGGTGACGTTCTAAGAAATGCACCAACTTACCATCTTTGAACAAAGCAATAGATGGAGAAGATGGAGGATAAGGAAGAAAATATTTTCTTGCTTGTGCTGTAGCATCGTTGTCAACACCTGCAAAAACTGTTGCTAATTTTGTAGGTTTTACATCATTTTTTAACGATGCAACAACTCCAGGACGCATATTACCTGCTGCACATCCACAAACTGAATTTACAACTAATAATATACTACCACTTGTATTGCTAATCAATTGGTCAACTCCTTCTGGCGTAGTGATTGATTCAAATCCTACTGAAGTTAACTGCTCTATCATTGGTTCAACTACCTCTGCTGGATACATAACTATTTGGTTTTAAATTTTTGCAAAGATACGAAAAAGTATAGTGATACGGAAATGAAAGTTGTTTTATTAATCAGATATTGTTGTTTTGTTATAAGAGGTAGCTTTTTGTACCTACCTCTTATAGAAAACATGCTATCTATCTTATTGAATGATTATTTTTTCTGTTTTCATTCCATCATTGTTGACAATTTGAATAAAATAAACACCAATTGGTAAATTTGATACCTGAACCAATAACCGAAAAATCAGCTCCGTTTACTACTTCAAATTTTGAAGGTGCAACAAATCCATCAGCTGAACAGATAACAAAATTACCAGTACTTTTTTCAATTGCAAAAGATCTCCCGTATCCAAATGACCAAGAACCACCAACTAAAGAACTTGTGTAAACTGCTGATAAAGGTAAAGTAGCATTTGCAGGATCATAGATGTATAAATTTTTTGAACTTAAATTCCAAAAATATAACTTTCCATTGTGTTCTCTTAGTAATGCAGGACTACTCACACCAGTAACTATTTCGGAACTTATTGTGCTTCCATTAACAATGTCAATATTAATCAATTTTCCAGTGCTATTCATTGCCCATAATAATTGAGCATTTTCATCATAAGCAATCCCTGTAATTGATCCAATAGTGGATGTTATTGTGTTAGAAACAGTTTGAGTTATGGTATCAACAACGACAATTTTAGCACCTCTTACAATATAAACAGATCCATTGGCGCATAGCATGTGGTTGGTAGAAGTAGTACCCAAATCATTGTTAGGGTCAATAATAGTACTCATAGTGTTGTTTTGCAAATCTAAATAGACATAGTTTCCAGCATAGGCATAAGCTTTGTTTTCACTCGCCATTGCAATTGTTTATACTCCAGAAACTGTAAAAGTGTGGATTGTTGTTAAATCAGGATAGTTTGCAACAACAAGCCTTCCTGATCCAGAAGGTTTTTCTCCCAATACAATTTTATTGCCAAATACAGCGTAATCTTGAAGAACATCGAAACCCGTTGTATTGTTAGCGGTTTGGTACAATCCTGTAGTTGCAACATTTCCTCCACTACTATTGCTAATATAGAATAAATCTCCATTAGGTGTTCCGAAGTTACCTTCAGCAGCTACTTCAACTTTGTAAAATGTTTGTGAATAGCTAAAAGTTGCTACAAACATCGAAAATAATAAAGTAAATTTTGTTTTCATTTTATTTAAATGATTTAAAAAATTAATAAAATGAGAAAGCGTAAGAAAATTAACTTAGAAAACTAAGAGCATCATTCTACTTTTTTCCGAAAGTGAATTAAATATTACAATTTGGCAGGTCTCCTGACTTAGCTCTTTAATCAACCTTCCCATATCTGATGATACAGTGGTATTTTTATTAAATATAAGCTTTTACAGTTGCGGGAACAGTTCTTGATTTTCACAAGATTCCCTTTTCATTCACAATGTGAAACCAAAATGTGGGGCAACGATAGTTAATTATTCAAAACAATAGAATAGTAACACAATTTTCTGAATTTATTTATTCAATGGTAAATTAAAAATGAATCTCTAAAATTTGAATCTGTCAGTAGTGAGAAAAAATAATAAAGTAACCTGAATGGAATTTTATATTGAATTCAGGTTTAAGTAGTATTAATACCGGTATTTCACTTCTACTTGAATAGCGCCATGACCGTATTCTATGTATGGAGCATCAAAAAAATCAACCCCTTCTTGTCCACGAAGATAGTCTTGTAAAGCTTGTCGCAAAACTCCCTTACCAAATCCATGTATAACAATTATTTTGCGAATTTTCTTTGCTTTTGCTTTGTGAAAAACATCTTTAAATACAGCTAATTGCTTAATTAGTGCTTGATCATCAGAAGTTAATAGCTTTTCACCATAAAAATCAACGAGGTTATCAAGGTGTAAATCAATTTCCCAAAAATCTTTTTTGATTATAAATAACTGCTCCTTCTTCGATGAGGTTTTTAGATCAATAGTTTTTTGCGATTCAATTTCTTTTGAGTAATTGGTGCTGTGAACTTTTCCTAAGTCTTTAATTTTGAATGGGCGATCAAAACCTGTTTCATCTTGCACAAAAATAGTTGAGCCTTGTATAGCAGTTACAATCCCACCACCAGCTTCATTGAGAAAAACAACTTTTTCACCAATTTGAAACAGCATATTGTACCCAATTTAAATCGATGAGGTAATAAAAAAGAAAAGGACTTGCTAGTGCTGCAATCCAAAGAAGAACAACTGCTGTTTTTTGAAACCAATTGGCATCTTGTTTCACTGGAGTTATCAATATTGAATTGACTTGAGACGCCAATAAAGAATCCGCTTCTTCTTGTTCGGCATATTCAATGTATTTTTTTAATGTCGGTGTATTTTCTACAATGATTTGCTTAATTCTCCAGAAATCTTTGTTAGAAAGTGCTTTGTAAGTAGTGTTGTAATGAATGTTTTCATCCTTCAATTCTTTGTGAAGTTGCACATTTTTTTGCAAAGCTCTAACTCGGAAGCCCATAAAAAATCCAAACAACATCATTAAAAAGCTATTAAACATAAATCCAGCTCCAATGATTAATAACGATGAAATAAACGAAAAAATCATCAAAAATCGTTCTTGATTTTTGCTTACAAGTAATTTAAAAAGCAAACCTCCATCAAGTGGATCTAATGGAACCAAATTGATGATGTTGAGAATAAAAAACAACGCACCAAATTGAAATGTAAAGGGAGAATTCCAATGTTGAGAGATTAACATAAGGACAAAACCAATAATAATACCAGGAAATGGACCAGCAGATACCACCAAAAGCCCTTCTTTTTGTGAATATTCGTCCTTTTTCCCATGAACAAAAGCACCCATTAATGGGATGAAAAACATTTTTACGTTTTTATAACGAAACAATTTCATCATCGAAAAGTGACCCAATTCATGAATGATAAGTACCAATACCAATGAGAGTATGAAATTAATTTCGTTGGAAAAAAGAAATAGAAATACCAAAATGAACAGTACTATAGAAAATACTGTTGCAGCCCAATTGGTTTTGTTTTCTTTTTCTACTAATTCAGGCTTTTGAGGATATAAGTCTGAGTCGTTCACTATTTACTTAACTTTTGGTTAAAGTTATAATTATTTTTCAATCCAAGCAATAATTTCTTTGTCATCTGGTTTCACATTTGGTGCAACAACTTTTTCCAATTGCCCGTCTTTATTAATTAAATACTTTTGAAAATTCCATTTCACACTATTGTCTTCCAAACCATTGTATAGCTTCTGTGTCAAAAATTTATACAATGGATGTTGATCTTTTCCTTTGACCGAAATTTTAGCCATCATGGGAAAAGTAACACCGTAATTTACCTGACAAAAAGAAGCGATATCGTCGTTGCTACCAGGTTCTTGACTCATGAAGTTGTTTGCTGGAAATCCAATAATTACAAAATCATTGCCTTTGTATTTTTCATAGACTTGCTCCAATTGCTCGTATTGTGGTGTAAATCCGCATTTAGAAGCTGTGTTAACAATCATCACTTTTTTGCCTTTTAATGTAGCTAAATCAAATTCATTACCACGAATATCAGTTACTTTAAATTGATGTATGGATTTGGAGTTGTTAATTTCTATAGTACTCATAGCAATTGATAGGATTAAAATTAAAAATTTCATTGTAAATGGTTTTATTGTTATAAAGGTACAAAGAATTAAAATTAATGGCTAAAATTTAAGTAATCATTAACAAAAAAGCGAGGAATTGAAAAAAGGAGCAATCGTTGTTTGTGTTGATTACTCCTTTTTGATTTATTAATTCCCTGTGATTTTAAACTCAGTTCTTCTGTTTTCTTGTCTTCCGTCTGCTGTATTGTTTGAGGCAATTGGTTGTGATGAACCATAACCCTCAGCAGTTAGACGATTAGCAGCAATGCCTTTTCCTTTTACATAAGTAACAACAGCTTCAGCTCTTGCTTTCGATAATTCATTGTTCAATGTAGCAGAGCCTGTATTGTCAGTGTGTCCAGAAAGTTCTATTTTAAGATTTGGAACATCTTTTAACAATTGAACCAAGCGATCCAATTCGGCATTTGATTCAGGCCTTAATGTTGATTTTCCTGTATCAAAGAAGATGTTTCTCAAAGCAATCGTACTTCCAATTTTGATATTTTTCAATTCAATTGTTTTGTCCACTAAATTGTCGGCAGCACCTTTTGGAATATCAAAATTTTCTGAATGAAATAGATATCCATCTGCTTTTACTGCTATACCGTAGTTTTTACCAGAGGCCAATGTGATGATAAATTTACCTGTTGCACTGTTTGATGTAAACGTTTCAATGATTTTACCAGTTGTGTTGTCGGTAATTTCAATTTGTGCTTCAACTGGTTTTTTTGTCAAATGATCAATAGTTTTCCCTTTGAATACGGTAAATGATTTTTTATTTACATCCACTTTTGCTTCCACTTGATTGTCTTTAATAGGCATGATGAGTGAAGCAAGTAGGTAGTCTTCTGTTTGAATAGAAGGAGTTTTTTCTTCGCCCCAGAACGTTACTTTGTACAAATCATAACCACCTTTTCCGCCATCTCTATTAGAGGCAATGTAGGCAAATTTACCGTTCGCTGTTGGAGCAAAAAAGAAATCGTCGTAAGGCGTGTTAATTGGATATCCCATGTTTTGCGGAGTAGTCCATTTTCCTTGTACTTTTTTCGATACAAAGATGTCGTAACCACCTAAAGAAGCGCGACCTTGGGATGCAATATACATGGTTTCTCCGTCGATGTGTAGGTAAATTGGACCGTCATTGAAGCCAGTGTTAACATCCGCAAGCATTTGTGCAGCCATGTAATCTTTTGCTATTTTACTTTGCATTTGTGAGAACATGACATCAAATCCAGTACTTCTTGTTGCGTTATCTCTTGAAAAATAGATACTCCATCCATCGTTTGAATAAGCTCCATATACTTCATTGGCACGTGGAGATGAAATTTGGAAGTGCAATTTTTTAGGGTCACTCCAATTCAATCCTTTCAATTCACTTTCGTAAATATCCATTTGACCATTGTCTTCACGGTGCAATAGCATTCTTGTTCCATCAAAACTTAAATTGTTTGAAACATCGTCGGCTGTGGTGTTAACACCTCCTTTTATAGCTTGTGGTTTTCCCCATTTTAAATCAGATGAGGAGGAGGTGTAAATGTCGTAATCGTAATCACCAACTTCGTTTGCTGTATGTCCGTTTGGACGATTGGATGAGAAAATAATTTCACCACCATCGGTTGAAATGGAAGGAGCAAAATCATCAAATTCACTGTTTAAGTCTGTTAAATTATCTACCCAAGCTCTAATTGGTGTTGCTATTGACGCTTTTGCATTTTTACACTCATTTTTGTGCATGGTTACAAACTTGCTGAAGTTGTCGGCTTTTTTGTAATTGTTTTCAAAAGCTGTATAGGCCTTTGTTGCTTCGTCAAATTTACCTTCCAATTGAAGGGCATACCCATAATAGTAATCCATAAAGGGATCACATGCATTGTCTAATTCATGCGCTTTTTTGATGTAGGAAATTCCTTTTCCTGGGTCGGTAGAATTCATGTAACAAGCACCAATTTTAAAATTGTTCAAAGCATTGTTTGGATTGAATTTTTGTGCTACTTGAAATTGTTCAAGCGCTTTTTTGAAATTTAATCCCGGGCTTTGCGTAGCAAACAAAGCATCGTTTGCTGTTTTAAAGAATCCATCACCTGCTTTAATAGCATCCGTAGCCTTTTTCAAACCATCTTTATCATCTTTGAAATTGGTTGCTTTAAAATCAATGTTCTGAGCTAATGCAGTGTAGCTCAATAAAATCGTAAGTAATACTACTATTTTTTTCATAATTTCTTTATTGACAGTTTGAAGAATAATAAATTTTACCATTTCCATCTCCTAATTCATTTGCTTTTTCCCAATCTTCACAAGCTCCAACCATGTCTCTAAGCATTTCTTTAGCGTTTGCTCTATTCACATAAGCACCAGCATGGTTTTTATCCATTTCGATTGCTCTGTTAGCGTAATCCAACGCTTTTTGATAGTCTTTTTGTTTGAAATACCAGCCGCTTAAATTTGCTGCAGCAGGCGCATATTTTGAATTGATAGACAGTGCTTTTTCAAAATCTTTTTTCGCATCGTCCATTTTGTTGTTATCCATTTCTGCAACTCCACGATTGTTGTATGCAAGAAAGAAATTAGCATCTATAGATATTGCTCTATTAAATGCTGCCATTGCACCTTGAAAATTTTTCATTTTCATATTAGTGGTTCCAATATTGTTTAAAACAAAAGCCAATTTTGGATTTTTTCTTTCCGCTTCTTGATAGTCCGTTAAAGCTTTTGCGTATTCTCCCATCATACGGTAGCAACTACCCCTATCGTTGTATGCAAATGCAAAGTTCTTATCCAAATCGATTGCTTTGGTAAAATAGGTAATGGCTGTTTTGTAATCTTGTTGTAAGAAACGCAACGTTCCATAATTGTAATATGCCTTCGGATTAGAAGGGTCTAAAGCAATGGATTTGTCATAATCTTGCTCTGCTTTTAAATATTCATTCAAACCTTGATAGGCCTTTCCTCGTTGGAAATAAGCTTTGGAATACGTTGGATTCTTCTCAATCAGTGTTGATAATGTTTTAGAAGCATCGTCAAATTTTCCCATTTCGTTTTCTACAATACCCAAATTGTAATAGGCTGCTGTAAAATTAGGGTCGAAACTTATTGATTGTTTAAAGCGTTCTCTGGATTTGTCAAATTTACCTTCTCCAAATAACTGAATGCCTTCATTGTAGGCATTTTGACTATTCGCAATTGTTTGATTTTGCATGTTTAATGCAGTAATTGAATCTCTGTACTTTTGTTCTTGTGGTGTCAGTTCTTCGACTTGAGCAAAAGTTGCAGATACCGTTAAACCCAAACAAAAGCTAAGCAGTAATTTACGTTTATTCATTTTCTAAAATTTAGTTTTGAGGTTTAAATATATAATTTTATTACGAAGTTTCTAAATTAAGTTTTCAACAATGTGTAAAATAACTTTTGTTAAAATTCAAACAATCGTATTTTTTTGTGCACGATAAAGATGAAAAAATTGTATTTTAGCCGTTGATTAATTAACAACTAAAATTAGAAATGGCACAAGAAGTTTATTTAGTAGAAGGTGTTCGTACGGCTATTGGTCGTTTTGGTGGAACACTTTCAGCAGTTAGAACAGATGATTTAGCAGCTATCGCAATTAGCGGATTAATGAAAAAACTACCAAATTTAGATCCTTTATTGATTGAGGATGTTATTTTGGGCTGTGCCAATCAAGCAGGTGAAGATAATAGAAATGTAGCTCGAATGGCTGGGTTGATTGCTGGATTACCTTTTCAAGTTGCCGGTGAAACAGTTAATCGTCTTTGTTCATCAGGGCTGGCTTCTGTGATGAATGCTACACGTGCCATCAAAGATGGAGCAGGGGATATTTATATTGCTGGTGGAGTTGAGAATATGACACGTGGACCATGGGTTATTTCCAAAGCATCCACTCCTTTTGGACGTGATTCTGAAATGCACGATACTTCTTTTGGTTGGCGTTTCATCAATCCAAAGTTACAAGAGTTATACGGAACAGATTCAATGGGGAATACCGCTGAGAATTTAGCCGAATTGTATAAAATTAGCCGTGAAGACCAAGATCAATTTGCTTTTTGGTCACAGCAAAAAACAGGAATTGCTTTGAATAATGGTATTCTTGCCGAAGAAATTATTCCAGTAGAGATTCCGCAACGCAAAAAAGATCCAATCATTTTTACAGTGGATGAATTTGCAAAACCATCTACAACATTGGAAGGGTTGTCTCAATTGCGTCCTGCTTTCAAAAAGGATGGAAGTGTTACAGCTGGTAACGCTTCTGGCTTAAACGATGGGGCTGCGGCTTTGTTGCTGGCATCAGAAAAAGCTGTGAAAGAACAAAATTTAAAACCAATTGCTCGCATTGTGGCGGGTGCTGTGGCAGGTGTAGAACCACGAATCATGGGAATTGGTCCAGTTTTTGCCACTGAAAAAGTATTAAAAAGATCTGGTTTAACCCTAAATCAAATGGATGTGATTGAATTAAACGAAGCATTTGCTGCGCAAGTACTTGCTTGTACTCGTAAAATGGGTATTGCTGACAATGATCCTCGTATTAATCCAAATGGTGGTGCGATTTCATTGGGGCATCCACTTGGAATGACGGGAGCAAGAACAACGTTAACAGCAGCTAAAGAATTGCAACGTAGAAATAAACGCTATGCTCTGGTGACAATGTGTATAGGTGTTGGGCAAGGCTATGCCGCTATTATTGAGCGTGTTTAGCAAACTTTCGATGTTGTTTTGTAGAATACTTTAAATACTGATTGTATGTCTAAATTATTGAAAACTAGTGTAGGATGTTTGATGTTGTTGCTTTTAATGACAGCATGTAAAAAAGATACTTCGTGGAATTCATCGTGGGTAGTTCCTTTAGTAAACGATAAATTAGACTTGAGTAAATTTGTAAATGATTCAACCATTGATGGTAGTGGTGTTAATTATGTGTTGGATTTAAAGCGAACACTGTATAATTTTAGTTTAACTGATATTATAGCCATTCCTGATACAACCATTGATCGAGCAGTTCACCTTAATTCGGGTTCAATATCTGTTAGTCCAGGATTTACATTCTACAATTCAGTTGAAGAGCACGAGTTGCAATTAAAGGATGCGCAACTGAAATTAATCCAAATTCAAGAAGGATACATTGATTTTGAATTGGAAAATCCAGTTGGAACAGGGGTGTATATCACGGTGGAGCTTCCAGGTGTTACAAAATATGGAGTAACATTGTCAAAAACGTTTTTTATCAAAGCGGGAACGCAAACAAATCCAGGAAGAATAAAAGAATCTATCAGTATTGCTGATCATCAGATTGATTTAAGAGGTATAAATGGTGATTCCTACAACCGTTTGCAATCGCTTGTGAAGATAAAATCAGACCCAGATGGGGTTGCTGTTTCTGTTACTAGTCAGGATTTATTTCATGTTAAATCCAAATTTAGAAATGTGGAACTTTATTATGCACGTGGCTACTTTGGTAAGAAAGAATTAGCAGATACAGCTGCGTTTAATGTGGATTTATTTAATAAAATAGCCGGGGGTACCATTGATATCCCAAATACAGTTGTTAAATTGAAAATGGAAAATGGTATTAAAATGGATGGTACCGGTTTGATAAAATACTTGAAAAGTACGAATAAGCAAGGAACTGTTGTGAATTTAAGCGGGGGACAAGTAGGAACAACCTTTACCATTGATCAACCTACAGGAAGTTTCGCAACCTTGCAACCTTCGATGCGTGAAATAATTTTTAATTCAGGAAATAGCAATATTGAAGCATTTTTAGAAAATCTTGGAGTGAAAAATGAATTGGGTTATGCTATAAAAATCAACCCTTGGGGCAATGTATCGGGTGGTTGGAATGAAGTCTTTCCTCAAAGTCGTTTAAGACTTACGCTCGAAGCACAAATGCCATTGACCATCAAATTGGACGAATTGACCATTCGTGATACTTTTGCGTTTAATTTGAATCAGAAAAAAGATAAATCACATATTGAAAGTGGTGTTTTGCAACTGGATTTGGATAATGCCTTTCCTTTTGAAGGAAAAATTAAATTGTTGTTTTTAAATGAAAATGATGTGGTGATTGAAACAGTCAATGCCAGTCAGCCGATTATTTCAGCATTGTATGGAGAGCAAAATAGTCAAGGTTTATGGCATAAAGTAGGCACGATGGAAGTGCCATTATCAATAGCTTCTGTTGAAAAATTAAGTGAATCAAAGCAAATTGTAATTGAAGCAAGTTTTAGTACGCCAGATCCTGTATCAGCAACCAATCAAATGGTTGCAATTCCTGTTAATGCTTATTTGGGTGTCAAAGCCAAAGCAAAGTTTCAGCTTAAAATGAAGATGTAATTTTTTTGGGGATTGATTGAGAGGATTGATTGAGGAGGATTGATTGAGAGGATTGATTGAGAGGATTGATTGAGGAGGATTGATTGAAGAGAAATTGGGGTATATTGGGGTATATTGGGGCGAATTGCAATTCGCCCGTACGGGATTAAGAATTTTTTTTATCCCATTTCTTAGGGTTGTTGATGATGTAATTTGAAATGTTTTGATATGCTTTTTCATCTCTGATGATGTGTTCGTAATAATTTCGTTGCCAGATTTTGAAATTTAATTCTTTGATTTTTTTAGTGTCGGGGCGAATTGCAATTCGCCCGTACGAATCTCGTTCTTTTAAATCAATTCGCTCTTGCAAATCTTGTTCTTTTAATTCAATTGGCCCGTGCGAATCTCGGTTATTCAATTCTTCCATCTGTAGTGTATCTTCTATATTTAAGTTCTCAAAATTCTTTGTTTCTTCTTCCAAAATTGAATCTTTAATTCTCTTAATAGTAGCTATTTTAAATCCTCGGATGATGGCTCCTATTGTCTGTGATGGTGATTTGAATTTTCCGATTTCTGTGGAGGTAGTTTGTATTTTGCTTCCCATTTCCTTATTATTCTCCTCCTTTTTAAATACGATTTCAATAATTCCATGAATATGATTCGGCATTACGATGGTTTCATGTATTTTGCAATTATCTCTGATAAATTCCGATGCTCTCCACTGCTCCAATGCAATTGCTCCGTAGGTATTTAAAATCATCTCTCCATTTTCTACGCTTCCAAACAAATTTGCTCTATCTTGACAACAAATTGTAATAAAATACAGTCCTTCCTGTGAATAATCATAATCTTTGAGGCGAATGGAACGGCGGTGATGAATATTAGGGTTGTAGTATTTCATTTTAATATCTTTGAATTTTAATCAGTGTTTTTTTGAGAAAGTTGAGTTGCTAAGTTAAATATGATAGAAGTTTATTATTTTCTCATTCTTAAAATACAACAATCACCTCTTTGTTTACCTATAACCAAATATAAGGAAAATATTCAATAAATAAAATCAAAATTTGTGTCGATTTGGCGTTTTCGTTAATTACTTCCTGTTTTTGTTGATAAGAACTTACTTGGATGTTCTTTGTTTACTGTTGCTTTGTTTATTTTTACAAACTGAAAAATGAAGTTGAAAGAGTGAGCGAAATTGAAAATAAGAAAACTGCTAGTGTAACACCTCTAATGAAACAATACAATAGTATCAAGGCCAAACATCCGGGTGCTTTGTTGCTGTTTCGTGTAGGTGATTTCTATGAAACTTTTGGTGAAGATGCTGTGAAGGCCTCAAAAATTTTGGGTATCGTTTTAACTAAAAGAGGTGCTGGCAGCGAATCGGAAACAGCATTGGCTGGTTTTCCTCACCACTCTTTAGAAACATATTTACCGAAATTGGTTAGGGCTGGTCAACGTGTGGCTATTTGCGATCAATTGGAAGATCCTAAAATGGCGAAAGGAATTGTGAAACGTGGCGTTACTGAGTTAGTAACACCCGGTATTTCCTTTAGTGATCAAGTGTTGGAACAGAAAAAAAATAATTTCCTGTGTGCCATTCATTTTTCTAAAGAAATTCATGGAATTGCGTTTATAGACGTTTCTACTGGCGAGTTTTTAATTGCACAAGGAAACAATGAATACATCGATAAACTAATTCAAGGATTTGAACCTAAAGAAATCATTTTTCAGAAAAACAAATCCAAAGAATACGATGAATTGTTTGGTACAAAATTTTATCACTTTCGATTAGATGATTGGGTGTTTACTACTGATTTTGCTAACGAAAATTTAAACAAACAGTTCAATACCAAATCGTTAAAAGGTTTTGGGGTGGAAAACTTAAACCTTGGAATCGTGGCTGCTGGTGCTATTTTGCATTATTTATCTGAAACACAAAATGATAAGTTGGGACATATCACTTCTGTTGCTCGAATAGAAGAAGATAAGTATGTGTGGTTGGATCAATTCACAATGCGCAACTTAGAGTTGATTTCGTCGCCACATCCCGAAGCTACTACTTTGAGTGATGTGTTGGACAAAACAAGCACCGCTATGGGAGGGCGTATGATGAAACGCTGGATTGTTTTACCGTTAAAAAATGCATCCAGTGTCAATGAACGCTTGAACGCCGTTGGTTACCTTAAAGAAAATGAGGAAAAAATAGATCAATTGGTACGTCATTTTAACGAAATTGGTGATTTAGAACGTCTTATCTCTAAAGTTGCAGTTGGTAAAGTGAATCCAAAAGAGGTGATTCAACTAAAACGCACAATGCTTCAAATCAATCCCATTAAAGAATTGTTGACCGATTCAAAAATTGCTTTAATTGATAAAATAGCCGATCAGTTGAACCCTTGTGTAAAACTGTTGGAATTGATTGAAAACACGTTGGTTGATGAACCTGCAACAATGATTGGAAAAGGTCGAGTTGTTGCCGATGGTGTAAATGCCGAATTGGATGAATTGCGCTTCATGCTCAACTCAAGTAAAGAATATTTGGAGGATATTCAAGATCGGGAAAGTGAAAAAACAGGAATTCCAAGTTTGAAAATTGCTTTCAACAATGTTTTTGGCTATTATTTAGAGGTAAGAAATACACACAAAGATAAAGTGCCTTCTGAGTGGATTCGTAAGCAAACATTGACAAGTGCCGAAAGATATATCACGGAAGAATTAAAAGAATACGAAGGAAAAATATTGGGTGCTGAAGAGAAGATTTTTAATTTAGAATCTAAGATTTACCAAGATTTATTGTTTTCACTATCCGATTTTATTAAAACAGTTCAACACAATGCCTTTTTAATAGCTCAATTGGATTGTTTGACCTCTTTTGCTGAAATTGCTCGACTAAATAATTACGTAGAACCATGTATTAACGATACGTTTGTAATTGATATCAAAGAAGGGCGACACCCAGTAATTGAACAAAAATTAGCTATCGGTGAGAGTTATATTGCTAACGATGTTTATTTGGACAATAAAACACAGCAAATTATCATGATTACTGGACCAAATATGAGTGGTAAAAGTGCCATTTTGCGTCAAACGGCATTGATTTGTTTGATGGCGCAAATGGGGAGTTTTGTTCCTGCTTCCTCTGCTCATTTAGGTATTGTAGATAAGGTGTTTACGCGTGTTGGCGCTTCTGATAATATCTCGAGTGGTGAGTCAACATTCATGGTAGAAATGAATGAAACGGCAAGTATTTTAAATAACCTTTCGGATAGAAGTTTGGTTCTATTAGATGAAATTGGTAGAGGAACAAGTACGTATGATGGTATTTCCATCGCATGGGCAATTGCTGAATATTTGCATGAACATCCAAAATTTAAAGCAAAAACGTTGTTTGCTACACATTATCATGAGTTGAATGAAATGACCAATCAATTTTCACGAATCAAAAATTACAACGTTTCGGTAAAAGAAATTGGAAACAAAATTTTATTTCTCAGAAAATTAGTAGAAGGAGGAAGTGAACATTCATTTGGTATCCATGTTGCCCGTTTAGCAGGTATGCCACCAGTTGTGTTGAACAGAGCTGAAAGTATTCTAAAAACATTGGAAAAAACGCATGATTTAGAAACAAAAACATCAAAATCCACTGGTAAAACTGTCAAAAATGTTGGAGTGGAAGATACAATGCAATTGAGTTTTTTCCAACTCAACGATCCTGTTTTAGAACAAATACATGATCAATTGATTTCCATTGACATCAACACGTTAACCCCTGTAGAAGCATTGATGAAATTGAATGAAATTAAAAAATTAATTGGAGGATAATTCTAATTCAACCTGAATTCATCGAAGGTCTTTACTCTTAAAATTTATTCATTGTCAACTAGTTTTGAATAATTATAGTCGTCTATTAACAATTGTTAATAACTGCTTTTAATATCTTTTAGCAGACTTTTTTCAATTTCATTTTTTACTCGGCTTTCAATTGTGTATATTTGTGTTATGGAAAATAATCAATCGGATAACAAGCAAAAGAAAGGAACAAGAATAGTGTCTAATTCAAACGTTGTGAGTGAATTAGGTAAAGTTCCACCTCAAGCTTTGGACTTAGAACAGGCTGTGTTGGGGGCAATGATGTTGGAAAAAAATGCGGTTACAGATACGATTGATATTTTAAAAATAAGTAGTTTTTACGATCCTAAACATCAATATATTTATGCGGCTATCCGTGATCTATTTGGTTCGTCCAGCCCCATTGATTTATTAACAGTCATCAATCATTTAAAGAAGAAAGGAGAGTTGACAGCTGCTGGTGGTGCTGCTTATGTTTCTTCACTAACCAATAAAGTTTCGTCCACTGCCAATGTAGAATACCATGCACGAATTATTTCAGAAAAATCCATCAAACGTGAATTGATTCGCATGAGTTCTGACGTTATAAAACATGCATACGATGATACAAATGACGTCTTTGATGTGCTTGGCAAAGCCGAAGAAGAGTTGTTTAAAATAGCAGAAAATAACTTTGGTAAATCAGTTGATTCCATGCAAAACGTTGTGCGACAAGCAATAGAGGAAATTGAAGAAGCATCAAAACAAGGGAGTGGTATTTCTGGTATTCCAACAGGATTTTATGAATTGGATAAACTCACTGCTGGTTGGCAACGCTCGGATATGATTGTCATTGCGGCACGTCCTGCAATGGGAAAAACAGCTTTTGTATTATCGATGGCCAGAAATACAGCCGTTGAATATGGCAAAGGTGTTGCGATATTTTCCTTAGAGATGTCCTCCGTTCAGTTAGTAAAACGTTTAATATCAGGAGAAGCTCAATTAAATGCCGAAAAATTGAGAAAAGGTGACTTAAAAGAACATGAATTTCAACAATTGCATTCACGTATTTCAAAATTAGCAACAGCTCCAATTTATATTGACGACACACCAGGGCTTTCTGTATTTGATTTACGTGCAAAATGTCGCCGTTTGAAAATGCAACACAATATTGATATGGTTATCATCGACTACTTACAATTGATGTCGGTTGGTGGTAGCAAAGGAAGTGGAAATAGAGAGCAAGAAATATCAACTATTTCTCGTTCCATCAAAGAAATTGCAAAGGAAATCAACGTACCAATTATTGCTTTATCTCAGTTAAGTCGTTCTGTTGAAACACGTGGTGGAGATAAAAAACCAGTTTTATCAGATTTGCGTGAATCTGGAGCGATTGAGCAAGATGCCGATATCGTTTCGTTTATTTACCGACCTGAGTATTATGGATTCAATCAAGCTGAAGATGGTTCGTCCAATGCTGGAATCGGAGAATTTATTGTGGCTAAACACAGAAATGGTGGTTTGGCAACTGTTCGTTTACGATTTATTAGTGAATTTGCTCGATTTGAAAATTTAGATAGTTTCAGTAGTTTTGGTAGTGATGGTGACAGTAAGTTAAGTGCTATCGGAGCCTCAAATCATGCGGAAAATACCATCATCGTTCAATCCAAAATGAACTCTTTTGAAGAAGATGGCTCGGATTTTGATAGGTCTTTTGATGATGAAACGCCATTTTAAAATGAAGAACGTATTATTCTTATTTTTCTTGCTCTTTGGACTGCAACTGAATGCTTCTCAATTGCTCGTTCCTATGGATGATGCTCAATCGAATCACCTCAAGGCTTATGGTGTTTCATACTGGGCATTGCAACACGATGTGGTGATAGAATGGTTACTCAATTACAGAGGGGGCTCGTTTTTATTTCCACACCTGAAAGCTGTCGAAGAAGAATTGATCATGCGGGGTGTGAAATACGAAGTTATAGCAGATGGTCAAGCTAATGCCATACGCAACAAGATTTCCAATCCGGAAGAAAATATGGAAATTGTTCAATTGGAAAAAGCACCCAAAATAGCTGTTTATACACCTGATGGTAAAATGCCTTGGGACGACGCTGTGACGCTTGTTTTGGAATATGCAGAAATTCCCTACGATAAAATTTATGACTCGGCAATTGTAAATGGAAAATTGCATCAATACGATTGGCTACATTTGCACCACGAAGATTTTACTGGACAATATGGTAAATTTTACTCAGCTTATCGTTCCTATCCTTGGTACAAACAACAAGTGGCAGATGCAGAAGCATTGGCCGCTCGTTTAGGATTTGCAAAAGTTTCTCAGTTAAAATTAGCAGTTGCTCAAAGTATTAAAAACTTTGTTTTGGAAGGAGGATTTTTATTTACAATGTGTAGTGGAACAGATAGTTTTGACATAGCCTTGGCAGCTCAAAATACCGATATTTGTGAATCTATGTACGATGGCGATCCTGCCGATCCAAATTGTCAGAAAAAATTGGATTTTGATCAGACATTTGCATTTAAAGATTTTCAATTAGAACGAGATCCTTTGAAATACGAATATTCCTCTATTGATGGCACGGAATTAAGAAGAACTAAAGGCGTAAGAGAAACGACCGATAAATTTACATTGTTTGAATTTTCAGCTAAATGGGACATTGTTCCAACCATTTTAACCCAAAATCATCAAACAATTATCAATGGTTTTATGGGACAAACAACTGATTTTGTAAGAGAATACATTAAACCGAATGTGCTTGTAATGGGTGAGAACAAAGCGCTTGGTACGGCTCGCTATATCCATGGGGAATTGGGGCAAGGAACGTGGACGTTTTATGGTGGACATGATCCAGAAGATTATGAACATCGAGTGGGGGACCCTCATACAGATTTGAGTTTGTATCCAAATTCACCTGGTTATCGGTTGATTTTGAATAATATTTTATTTCCAGCTGCCAAAAAGAAAAAGCAAAAAACCTAATAGTTGATTAATTAGTTCATAACTATTTGCCGTTTTTTTTAGTTTTTTTATTAATGAGTAGTATCTTTGAAAGATTTTAAAAAAACAATAAATGGAAAAATTTTATAGCCAATTATTAGAGAATAATAAAGAATGGGCAAGAGCGACAGTTGAAAAAGACCCAACTTTTTTTGAAGAATTATCAAAAATTCAAAATCCGCCAGTTTTTTGGATTGGTTGTGCCGATTCTCGTGTTCCTGCCAACCAAATTGTTGGAGCAAAACCTGGAGACGTATTTGTTCACCGTAATATTGCCAATATGGTGGTTCATTCCGATATGAATATGCTTAGCGTTTTGGACTATGCAGTAACGGTTTTAAAAGTAAAACATGTTGTTGTTTGTGGCCATTATGGATGTGGAGGTGTTGCAACTGCAATGTCCAATAAACATGTTGGAATTGTTGATAATTGGATTTCACACATCAAAGACTCCTATCGATTTCATAAAAAAGAATTGGATGCTATTGAAGATTACCAAGCTAGATACGATCGCTTTGTTGAATTAAATGTGAAAGAACAAGTATTGAATTTAGCCGAAACGTTTATCATTCAAAAAGCATGGAGTGAAGGTGTTCCAGTGCATATTCATGGTTGGGCTTATTCATTAACAACGGGACTTGTAAACGATTTGGATTGCACCATCAAAAACAATGAGATGTTGCGTGAATTAGATCGTTTTGATATTTGATATGAACTTAGTTTTTGCCACTCACAATAAAAATAAAGCGCTCGAAATTCAGGCGTTAATGCCAGCTGGAATAACCATTCAAACGCTAGAAGATATTGGTTGTTTTGAAGATATTCCAGAAACTGCTGATACGTTTGCTGGAAATGCTGAACTCAAGGCAAAATATGTTGCTCAAAAATACCACGTAGCTTGTTTCTCAGATGATTCAGGCTTGGAAGTAGAAGCGTTGAATATGCAACCAGGCGTGTATTCTGCTCGATATGCAGGAGAAAATAAAGACGATGAAGCGAATTTGCAAAAGGTTTTAATGGAATTGAAAAATTATACCAATCGCAATGCACAGTTTAGAACGGTAATTTGCTTAGTAAAAGACGACCAAACTCATTTTTTTGAAGGTATTGTCAAAGGTTCAATTCGTTTTGAAAAAGCAGGAACTGGAGGTTTTGGCTACGATCCTATTTTCGAACCCGAAGGAAATTCCATCACTTTTGCCGAGATGTCACGTGAAGAAAAAAACAAACAAAGTCACCGAGCACGTGCTTTTGCTAAGATGATAGAATTTATAAAGGAATAGCTATAATTGGCATTAAATCCTTACTTTTGCAGCAACTATGGCACAAGACGCAATAAATATTAAAAACAAACGAGCTAAATTTGAGTACCACTTGTTGGATACCTTTATCGCGGGTATTCAATTGAAAGGCACTGAAATAAAGAGTATTCGACGTAATAAAGCGAGTATTCTGGAGGCTTATTGCGTGTTTGTCAATGGAGAAGTATATATTAGAAATATGCACATTACGGAGTATGAAAATGGTAGTTATTACAATCATTCACCTCGTGCGGATAGAAAATTGCTCCTCAATAAAAAGGAAATTAATAAAATTGAAAAATTTCTAAAAGATAAAGGAAATACCATTATCCCTCTTAAAATGTTTATCTCTGAAAAAGGATGGGCAAAAGTAGAAATTGCTCTTGCTCAAGGTAAAAAACTACACGATAAACGCCAAGATTTAAAAGAGAAAGACGATAAACGTGACATGGATAGAGCCATGAAAACATTCAAATAATGGGAAAAGTTGTTGCTATAGATTTTGGACTCAAACGAACAGGTTTAGCCATTACAGATGAATCAAAAATGATTGCTTTTGGTTTGGAAACAGTTGAATCCAAAAAATTGATGGACTACTTGATTACATTGTTTAAAGCCGAAAAAATTGACACTATTGTATTGGGTGAACCCAAAAGAATGGACGGTTCTGATGCCCATGTTACTCAAAACGTATATCTGTTAAAAGAAGCATTGGAAAAACAATTTCCAGGTGTTCCAGTTGTGTTGCAAGATGAACGTTTTACTTCAAAAATGGCTTTTAATACAATGATTGAAGGAGGTTTGAAGAAAAAGCAACGTCAAAACAAAGCAATGATCGATAAAATCAGTGCCACAATCATTTTACAAGAATATCTGGGAGGATATTAATCTTGTATTTTCAAACCAATCTCATCGAAGATCTGAACTCTACACTCTGCACTCTTAATTCTTAATTCTTAATTCTTAATTAGTAACTAATACCATCTCATCCACCAAATGTTTTGCTCCAGAATAAATATCCATTACCCACAAAACATAGCGAATATCAACCGTAATATTTCGACAGCGAGAAGGGTCAAACATATAATCACTCATCGTGCTTTCCCACGTTCTATCAAAGTTTAATCCCATTAAGTTACCACGAGCATCGAGTACAGGTGAACCTGAATTTCCACCAGTAGTGTGATTTGAACCTGTAAAGCAAACCCAAAGTTTACCATCTTGTGCATACCGGCCGTATTCTTTCTTTTTATACAGATCCAGCATTCTTGGTAACAACTCAAAATCTTCATTTCCTGAATAATATTTATCGATAACACCATCTAAAGTTGTGTGTTCTAGGTATTGCACCCCATCTTGAGGTTCAGAACCTTCTATTTTACCATAGGTAATACGCAGTGTACTGTTGGCATCGGCCCAGTGTTTTTGCTCTGGAAACATCTCTAACTTTCCTTTTACATACGTTTTTAGCAAATCCTCCATATTGGATTCGTATTGCTCGTATTTATCGTAATGATTGTCAATGAAATGATAAAATAGAAGATTGAAGTGTGCAAAACCAGGGTCTTTTTGAAGTTTTTTCAATGATTTTACAGAGAATTTTGTAATAAAATCAATGTAGCGTTGTTTGCTTGTTAAAAATGACTTGGTAAAAATAGTTGTTGAGTTATAATTGTTTGCTGAGTTATTAATCTTTGATGTGGAAGGAGTTTGAATGTAATTATTGTAAGCAGCCGTCATTAATTCAAATATTTTTTGATCCACATTGGCATCGTAATCTTTGAAAAAATCATCCGCTCCATTGATTAAACGTTTTTTAGCATCTTCTAAACCACTTGGATTTGTTTCAGCAACTTTTCGAAGTTGATCAACACTTCTGGCAAGTTTTAAAAATTCAGGTCCTACAAAAAAGTATTCAATTAACATGGAATATTCAAATTCATAAGTAATCGAAGAAGCTACCAACTGATTCATGTCGTTGATAATAGAACCGTATTGTGCTTTCCAATCAGAGTTTGATTCCGCTTTTTGAAGGTATTCCAATTCTCTTGATTTTTTTACCGACACAGCATCCATTCTGCGTAAACCATCAATTTGTCCAATCCATTTTTTGTAAGCATTGGCAATTCTTGCTTGTTTTGAAGCATATTTAATTCTCAACTCATCGGATTGACGCATTGCTTGATTGATAACGCTTAACGATAGTTCTCTCATGTGAATTTGAGCTGGACGTTCTTTTTCCATGATGAATTTTAAATAATCAGAAACAACATGTTGCTCTGTTTCTCCTGGAAAACCATAAATCATGGTGAAATCTCCAACTTTTCTATCATTGAAAGCAATTTTTAGGAATTGAACTGGTTGGTAAGGTACATTTGATGCATTGTATTCAGCTGGTTTGTTATCAGTGCCTGCATAAATTCTAAATACAGAAAAATCTCCTGTATGACGAGGCCAAACCCAATTGTCTGTATCGCCACCAAATTTTCCAATTGAATTAGGAGGAGTTCCAACCAATCGAATATCTAAAAAAGTTTCCTTAACGATCATGTAAAATTCATTTCCTTGGTTAAAAGGTTTAATTTCAGCTTTGTAATGATTACCATTTGTTGCTTCGGTAATTAAAGCTTTGGTATTTTTAGTTAGAATTTTTTGAAGTTCTGCTTTGTCAGTTATACCATTTGTTCCGGCTAAAACTTCTTTTGTCACATCTTGAATGCGCACCATTCGTGAAGCAACCAAGCCTTTGTTGGGCAATTCTTCTGATTTGTTTTTTGCCCAAAAACCATATTTTAAATAATCCTTTTCCAATGAAGAATGTGCTTGAATTTGCGAATACCCACAATGGTGATTGGTTAACAATAATCCTTGATTAGACACTAATTCAGCAGTACAACCACCACCAAAATGTATAATGGCATCTTTTAAACTCGAATGATTGATACTGTATATTTCTTCAGCAGTTAATTTCATTCCCATGGCTTGCATATCTGATTCAAATGCAGTTATAACAGAAGGGATTAACATTCCCTCTTCGGCATGAGAAAATTTAATTAAAGAAATTGCAATTGCTAAAACAATAGTAATTTTTTTCATGTTCTAATTTGTAAAGTAATTTAGACAAAGTTAGAAAAATGTTTGAAAAGAAAGGGATTTAATATTTTCTAGCAAACATTAATTTTATTATTTTAGCCTTTTATAACATCAATTTTAAGAATGAAGTCATTAATTGTTTTTTTTAGCACCGTTTTTTTTGTAGCTTTAAGTTATTCTCAAACAGTTCATTATGAACTAAGGATGGAAAATCCAGCAAATCATTATTTTCAAGTGGATATGTATCTAAAAGATTATAAGTCCAAGGAAATAGAAGTTAAATTACCTGTATGGGCACCTGGTTCATACTTGGTAAGGGAGTTCTCAAAAAACATTAATCAGGTCAAAGCAGTTGATGAACGCGGGAATGAGTTGTCAGTTGTGAAAAAAACAAAAAACGCATGGACCATTAATCGAGGCGCAGCAAAAGAAGTGAAAGTTAGTTATGAAGTTTATGCCTTTGAATTAACTGTTAGAACAAGTTTCTTAGATATGACACATGGATTTGTTAGTGGAACAGGTGTTTTTATGTACACCGAAGAAACCCGCAATAAACCTGGAAAATTAAAAGTTATTCCTCATGCTTCTTTTTCTAAAATATCAACAGCAATGCCACTTAATGCGGGAGAAGGAGTTGTTAATGATAGTGGTGCAAAAGAATACCGTTTTGATGATTACGATAATTTAGCAGACAGTCCTTTAGAAATTGGTAATCAAGAAGTTTTTTCTTTTGATGCTGCTGGCGTAGAACACACTGTAGCCATGTATGGATGGGGTAATTACGATGTGGAGCAACTGAAGGTGGATATGGCAAAAGTAGTAGAAGCTTCTACGGCAATATTTGGACAAAACCCAAATAAAAACTATACATTTATCATTCACAACGTAACAGATGGACAAGGTGGTTTGGAACATTGCAATTCTACCACATTATCGGTCAATCGTTATACTTATCAAGGAGAAGAATATCCGGGATTTTTACAGTTGGTAGCGCATGAATATTTTCATTTGTGGAATGTGAAACGATTAAGAGCCATTGAGTTAGGTCCGTTTAATTACGATCAAGAAGTTTATACTTCTTTGCTTTGGGTTATGGAAGGATTTACTTCTTATTATGAGAAATTAATTCTTTTGCGAGCTGGTATTTATGATAAAAACCAATACATCAACAAATTGCAAAGCGGAATTAATTACGTAGAAGGAACACTTGGAAATAAAGTTCAGCCTGTTGCAGATGCCAGTTTTGATGCTTGGATAAAAGCTTATAGACCGAATGAAAACAGTTCAAATACGACTATTTCGTATTATTCAAAAGGAGGAATTATTGGCGCACTTTTTGACGCTATGATTATTGATAAATTCAATGGTAAAAAAAGTTTGGATCACTTTTTACAATTGTTGTATGCTAAATACTATGAAAAATTAAAAAGAGGTTTTTCGGCTAAAGAATTTGAACAAGAATTTTCTCAATTCATAGGAGAAGATATGTCCTATTTCTTTAAAAATTATATCTATGGAACAAAGACACCAGATTACAATGCTATTTTTAGTAAGGTGGGAATAAATGTTGAATATACAGGTGCAAAAAGTACATCTTTAGGTGTTTCACTTAGCCAATCTGGAGGTAATTTAATTGTTAAATCAGTTCGAACAGGTTCTGCTGCCGAGCAAGCTGGACTGAGTGTGAATGATGAAATCATTGGATGCAATGGAATGAGAATAAATAAAGAAGTGTTGCAAAATATTATTGACGAAATGGACGTTAATGATGTAATAGAACTCCTAATTTCAAGAGATGATGTGTTGATGAATTTAAACGTTGGTGTTTCAGAAATTGAACGACCTTCTTATAGATTCTCAGCAGGATTTGGTGAAAACGAAGTGAAATTAAGAGATTACTGGTTAAGATCTGTTATAGATTGATATGGCGATAGAGCATTTTATAAATATTTTAATTATTAACGATGACCAGAAATTGACATCTGGTTTAAAGGAAATTCTTTCTGGATCTGGGAATAATGTGCTTGCCGTTAACGATTACAAAGAAGCTATACCAATCATTCGAAAGCGTGAAGTTGGAATTATCCTTATTAATTTGGATAGTAAGTCTTTTTCTGGAATGGAGATACTCCAAGAGCTTAAAAATGAGAGTATTACAACAAATACATATAAAATCCTTATTACTCAAAGCTCTACATCTGCAGCTAAAATGGTTCGTGGGTTAAACAGTGGAGCCGTTGATTTCATATCAGCACCATTTAGCCCCAATCTTGTTAAAGCGAAAATTGAAGTTTACAAAACACTTTTTTATAAAGATCAACGCATTGTTCAATTGCTCCAAAATATTTTTCCAATGAATGTGTTGGAAGATTTTAATACTTACGGTAAATTTTCTCCAAAACGTATTGAAAATGGGGTAGTCTTATTTACCGATTTTGTTGATTTTTCTATGATGTCAACAAAATTAGAACCAATCCAATTACTTCGTCAGTTAGAAAAGTACTTTACAGCATTTGATGAGATTATTAATCGTTATCGATTGGAAAAAATTAAAACAATAGGTGATGCGTATATGGCCTTAGGTGGTGTGACTGAAAACAAGGCAAACCCTGCCATACGTGCTTGTTTAGCTGCTTTGGAAATTCAACAATACATCGAAAGTGAAGCAGAATTATCCAAGGCGTTTGGACAAGATTATTGGCAGATTCGTATTGGTATCCACATGGGACCGCTTGTAGCTGGTATTATAGGTAAAACAAAATTCAATTTTGACGTATGGGGTGATAGTGTTAATATTGCTTCAAGAGCCGAACGAGCAAGTAAACCTGGATGTATAACGATTACCGACTCTGTTTACGATGCTATTGGTCCATATTTTAATGCTACAAAAAGAGGAGAAGTAGATATTCAAAAACGTGGAGGAAAAGTAATGATGTATTTCTTGGATGGTTTAAAAGAAGAATACATGCTCAATAAGCAGAGTAGAGTTGCAGGTCGGGAACTAAGGGAAGCCTGTGATTTAACATCTATTGACTTCTATAATATGCGTTATGATATAATCAACAAGCTAAAAGCATTATTACCAGAGGCATTAATGTATCACGATGTGCAACACTCTTTAAATGTTGAAAAAGCTGCAATGAGGTATGGGAAATTGGAAGGAATTTCACACAACGAAATGTTGCTCTTGCGAACAGCTGTTCTATATCACGATGCTGGATTTATATTGAAGTATAATGATAATGAGGATTTTGCTATTGAGTTAGCTGAAGGAACTTTGCCAACGTTTGGATATAACAAAGATGAAATAGCCATTATTAGGGGAATGATTAATGCAACAAAATCTAGTGTTGAACCAGTGACATTGCTTGAGAAAATTCTATGTGATGCCGATCATGATTACCTCGGACGTGTAGATTATCGTGTTATTTCCTCCCGATTAAGAGGTGAATTGGAAGTAATGACAGAAACATTCATGAATGAAAAAGAATGGGTAGAGTATCAATTAAATTACTTAGTTAATAAGCATTGTTATTATACCGAAACGGCTAAAAATATTCGTAATAATGGTAAAAATGCCAGAATACAAGAATTGAAGAATTTATTGGAAACATTAAAAAAATAAAGATGAAAGTATATACAAAAAGAGGTGACCAAGGAACAACTCAATTAATAGGTGGTACCAGAGTTTTAAAAAGTTCATTGCGTTTAGAATCGTATGGAACGGTAGATGAATTAAATTCATACATGGGGCTTTTAAGAGATTTGATTGACAACGAAGAATTGGTTGAACAAATATTGGAAATACAAGATCGTTTATTTACAATTGGGTCGCATTTAGCTTCAGATCCCAATCATTCGGTGATGAAATTGCCAGAAATTACGACTGATGATGTAGAGTTACTTGAAAAATGGATTGATAAATTATTTGAAGAGTTTGAACCATTGCGAATGTTTGTATTGCCTGGTGGTCACCCTGTGGTTTCACATTGTCATATAGCACGATGTATCTGTCGTAGAGCAGAAAGAGTTTGTGTTGATTTAAGTCAAACAGAAGAAGTTGAACCAATTATCATTAAGTATTTAAATCGTTTGAGCGACTACATCTATACATTGAGTAGAAAGCAAGCAAAAGATTTGAAAGCCGTAGAAAAGCCTTGGGTTGCTAGAAAGTAAGAACTATTTACTAATTTCTATAGGATATGCATTTTCACCATTTTTGAGAATGTAAAAGCCTTTATTGAGCATGCTAACATCAATTAGTAGTTTGTTCTTATCTTCTTTAACAATGGTGATGTTAGATGTTAACTCTTTTCCAGATACATGAAACAAGCGGAGATCAGTAATGGAGTTGGTTTCTAATGTTAAGAAATCAGTTGCCGGATTTGGGTACAATCTGCCCTTCGCTCCATCAAAAGTGATGGTTGCAATAGGTGAAGTAGTTTGATTGCCATCAAAATCTGTTTGTACCAAACGATAATATGAAGTACCGTTTAAAGGGCTTTTATCAAAAGCAGAATAACTGATTGGCTTTAATGAATTCCCCGCACCTTTTATCTTTTCTAAGAACGACCATTCTTTCCCATCAATACTTCTTTCAATGGTAAAATAATCATTGTTTTTTTCGGTTTCTGTTGCCCAATTTATTTCAGCAATAGAACCATTTTTTAGAACTTCAAATTTAGAAAGTGTTATGGGTAATAAAATAATAGAAGTTTGATTGTAAGCCACAAATGCTTGGTCGCTACTACCCGATAACGTGTGCCTTAATTGTGTGATAGAACTGTAATTAGAAGCAGTGATTCCAAAATCAGCAAAATCAAATGCAATCATTCTCAACTGACGTGTGTTGTTAACACAATTGGCTGTATTTGGGGAGCCACTTACATATTGAGCACTTGAATTGTAAAATTTCCATTCACAATTAGCTATATAAGTCACGGTACTAAAATTTACATTAATGACATTTCCAACAGTATTATTGGAAGCATTCAAGAATCTAAAGTTATCCAAGGTTGTAGATGGATCGCCAACTTGAGTGACAATAATATCGGGTATTCCATCACCTATTGCAGAAGGTTCGATAGATGCTACGGTATAAAAAGAATTGCTAGAAGTGTTGAAAATAGCCGTTCCTAAGTCAAGACCGTGAATGCCATCTACCATTAAAGCACTTTTATTTGATGTTATTGGAACTGGTGATATATTGCAAAAACCACCATAGTATGGACCGACACCAAAATATTGAACAGTACCAGTTATCGTTGCCGGCATAGAATAAAAAACTTGTGGATTGAACGAGACTCCATTTGTTGTTAAAGTATTATCACTAACACCTGTAGAATAGGTTGTACCGTTTGATGTAAACCCTAATAAATGGTGTGAGTTATTTGGTTGAGTTGAACTAATCGAACCCGCTTTACTGTGCCAAAAACCTCCAAAATCAGTATATACACCAGTGATTGCTGTTTGTGCATACATTACAGATAATAAAAGCTGAGATAAAAATGTTAATAATATAAAAGTTTTCATTAATTTTATGTTAAGTAGCAATGTTGTGTCAAATATATGGCTATTTTTGTAATTATAAAAATTTGTAACTACTTATTTATTAACAAATTAAACAATAATATATTTTTTGTGATTTTAATCAATAAAATATGAAATTTTTTAAAGTCTTATTTTTTATTCTTGTTTCGTTTTCATTTTTGAGCAGTTCGTCAAATCCAGACACATCAATTTTGATAAAGTTTTCGAATATTCGAAACAACAAAGGAAAGATACAGATTCAAGTTTATAAAGATCAAACTACGTTTGCGAAAGAAACGCCTTGGAAGGTATATTATGCAGATAAAGAAGGGGTGAAAGATAAAACGTTGAGTTTTCGAATCGATAATTTACCTGAGGGTACGTATGGTATTGCTATCTTAGATGATGAAAATAATAATAGAGAAATGGACTGGTCGTTCATTATGTTACCTAAAGAAGGGTTTGGTTTTTCCAATTATTATTTGTCTGCTTTGAGAAAACCCAAATTTGATGATTTTAAATTTTATTTGAAGGGGGAGGTCAGCGTTTATGTGAAAGTAAAATATGTCTAATCATTATTTATTAACAGTATTTTGAAACTGTTAATAAATCTTTTTTTGAGTTTTCTTGGTTGTAATTAAATTAAATCTATTTTTGCGACTTTATTAGCCACAAAATTAATAGAAGATATGTACTGGACATTAGAATTAGCATCGTATTTAGAAGATGCACCATGGCCTGCAGCCAAAGATGAGTTGATAGATTATGCAATTCGTACAGGTGCACCATTAGAAGTGGTAGAAAATTTGCAAGACTTAGAAGATGAAGGCGAAATATATGAAAGTATTGAAGAGATTTGGCCAGATTATCCATCTAAAGACGATTTTCTATTTAACGAAGATGAATATTAAAAAATCCCTCTTTTGAGGGATTTTTTTATTACTATGAATTACCTTGGTCATATTTATTTCTCAAAAGAAGATTTTGAGTTGATGCATGCAAATCTCTTTGGCGATTTTGTTAAAGGATCTAAATTAGATGAATACACACCAATAATCAAAGAAGGTATCTTGCTTCATCGAAAAATTGATGATTTTATGGGGAATCATCAAGGTGTAAAACAATTATCAAAACATCTTTCTCCTTTTTTACCCAAAGTAGCTCCAATTGCCATCGATATTTATTTTGATCATTTTTTGGCTATCAATTGGGAACAATTTCACAAAGAAACATTGGATGCATTTTTAGAAAAATTTTACGACTATCCACTTAATACAAATCAATACAATAACCCACTATTTATCCAACTTATACATCAAATGAAAGAGTATCGGTGGATGAATCAATACTCGAAATTAGGAGCTATTGATAAGGCATGTATTTTCTTGTCAAAGAAACTCTCATTTCAAAATGATATGGTTTTTGGAAGAAGGGTGTTGGAAGAAAATTATGAGGTAATTGAACAAACTTTTTTTGATTACATGAAAGATGCAATTGATTACTTTAAGTAACCCATTGTGCATTTGCTGATATATGGAAATATAAAAATGATTCTATAAACAATTTATAATCAGAAATAGAATTATCTGCTTACAAATACAAAAGATTCTTTACCAATTTTTGTTGGTTCGGAAAGACAACAATCAGGGAGATGGTAGAGAGGGGGCGACAAAGCCGCCTACTTTCTCCTCTTAAAACCAATAAACATAGTCATTCCGATAAAACCGCTAAGGTTTTTGAGGAATTTTTTTTTAAATTACAACAATTGTTTTTTATCTAAATGCACAGGGGGGGTAAGTAGTTATTTAATGAAGAATATGTGCTTTTTTACCTCCAAAATATTGATTTAGACAATTTAATACATTGGTATTACGAGGTTCGTCTAAAGATCAAAACTAAAATTTATAATTTGTATGGGATTTTATATTGAACTCAAGTTAATTTGTTTTAGAAAAAACGTATCTTTACACTATGATGCTTAGAAGAATACTTCTTTTTCCTTTTTCTATTGTTTACGGTGGAGTTACAACCATCCGCAATTTTATGTACAATAACGGAATTAGTCGTTCATACAGCATACCTAATAAATCAATTGTTATCGGTAATTTAAGTATGGGGGGAACGGGTAAAAGCCCACATACTTTATACCTTTGGGATTTGTTGAAAAGTAATCATTCCGTGGCGTTGTTAAGTCGCGGTTATGGTCGAAAAACAAAAGGACTGTTAGAAGTGAAATTAGAGCATTCGTCAGTCGATGTTGGTGATGAACCGTTAATGTTTAAGCACCGAGTTGGCAATGTATCTTTGGTTGTAGTGGCAGAAGAACGAAAAGAAGGTGTCAAATTTATTCGAAACCAATCTACGCAATCAGTTATTTTATTAGATGATGCATTTCAACACCGAAAAGTAAAAGCTGGCTTTTCAATTTTGTTGACAGAATTTAACCGCCCTTATTTTTCTGATTGCATTGTCCCTTCTGGAAATTTAAGAGAGTGTAAAATAGGTCGAAATAGAGCCGATTGCTTGATCGTAACGAAATGTCCTGCTGATTTAACCGAGCAACAAAAAGAGGGGTTTAAAAAGCAATTGAAATTTAAAAATAACCAAGTGTTTTTCTCCGAAATTGTGTACGATGAATTGGTGTCGTTTGGAAAAGAGCATTCCTCATTTTCAACAGTGTTATTGGTGACAGGTATAGCAAACCCAGAACCATTGAAAGAATATTTGAGTCATCAATACAAAGTGGAATCAATGGTGTTTCCAGATCACTATCATTTTACTTCAAAAGATATTGCAAAAATTCACGCAAAATTTGATACTTTTGCACGTCAAAATACAATTATCGTGACTACGGAAAAAGATTTTGTACGCCTAACGTCAATATTGACAGAAGAGGAAAAACAAAATTATCCGTGGTATTACCAAACGATAACAGTAAAAATTGATAAAAAAGAAACATTTAACGAACGAATAAAAAATTATGTTGACACAATTTAATCAAGCAGTAGATTACATTCAATCAAAAACAGCGATTCGTCCAACAATTGGTATTATTTTAGGTACAGGATTGGGTGGATTGGTAAAAGAAATTGACGTTGTAGATGTAATTGAATACAAAGATATTCCAAATTTCCCTGTTTCAACAGTTGAAAGCCATCAAGGGAAGTTGATTTTTGGTACATTGGGAGGAAAACAAGTTGTGGCAATGCAAGGTCGTTTTCATTATTACGAAGGTTATACGATGAAGCAAGTTACGTTTCCAGTACGTGTAATGAAATTATTAGGAGTTCAACGTTTATTTGTTTCCAATGCTTCTGGAGGTGTGAATCCTGATTTTGAAGTAGGTGAAATCATGATTATGGATGACCACATCAATTTATTTCCTGAACATCCATTAGTAGGAAAGAATTTTGATGAATTGGGACCTCGTTTTCCAGATATGTCGCAACCATACGACAAAGAAATGATACAATTAGCAAAAAATATTGCTGCTGAAAATAGTATTCGTGTTTCTGTTGGAACATATTTAGGCTTAACAGGTCCAACATTGGAAACTCCAGCAGAATATAAATATGTGCGTGTAATTGGAGCAGATGCCGTAGGTATGTCAACAGTGCCAGAAGTAATTGTGGCACGTCACATGAATATTCCATGTTTTGCCATTTCTATTATCACAGATTTGGGCGTTCCTGGAAAAATTAAAGAAGTAAGTTTACAAGATGTAATCGAAGTTGCAAGTCGTCAAGAACCTAAAATGACTTTGATTATGAAAGAATTGATAACGCGTATATAAGATGAACGAAAAATACGAAGCAGTAATTGGTTTAGAGGTTCATGCTCAAATGCTAACCAAAACAAAGGCTTATTCAAATGATATTAATGAATACGGTTCCCAGCCGAACACAAATGTCAGTGTAATTACGTTGGGGCATCCTGGTACTTTGCCAATGATGAACAAAAAAACGATAGAGTATGCCATTCGTTTAGGTTTAGCTTGTCATTGCAACATTGCCGATTACCAATATTTTGCAAGAAAAAACTATTTCTATCCAGATTTACCAAAAGGGTATCAAATTACGCAAGATAAAACGCCTATTTGTACAGGTGGAGAAATTGTCATCAAAGATGAAAATGGCAATGATAAATCCATTCATTTGACACGTATTCACATGGAGGAAGATGCTGGTAAAAGCATTCACGATGTGGATGTGTTTGATACATTGGTGGATTTGAATAGAGCAGGGGTTCCTTTGTTGGAAATTGTTTCTGAGCCGGATATTAAAACATCGCAAGAAGCCTATAATTATTTGACAGAAGTTCGGAAATTGGTGCGTTACTTAGATATTTGCGACGGAAACATGGAGGAAGGATCATTGCGTTGCGATGCCAATATTTCTGTGATGTTAAAAGGTTCTAAGGTTTATGGAACAAAAGTAGAGGTGAAGAATATGAACTCGATTCGTAACGTTCAACGTGCAATTGAATTTGAAATAGAACGCCAGATTGAAGCCATTGAAAAAGGAGAAGAAATAGCACAAGAAACACGTTCTTTTGATGCGTTGAAAGGAATTACTATTTCCATGCGTTCAAAAGAGGCGGCAAATGATTACCGTTATTTTCCAGAGCCTGATTTGCAACCTGTATTTGTAGGAAAAGAACAAATTGAAGCTGTAAAAGGAGAAATGCCTCCATTGCCAAGAGAGTTGTTTGCTAAATATACGAAAGAATTAGGTCTTTCCGAATACGATGCGTATGTATTAACAGATACAAAAGAAGTGGCACTGTATTATGAAGCTGTTATTGAACACACTAAAAATTTTAAAGCAGCAGCCAACTGGGTAATGGGAGATGTAAAATCATACATCAATCATAGAGGATTGGAAATAACTGATTTCCCTGTTCCTGCAAATCAATTAGCAGCAATGATTCAGTTGATTGACGATGGGAAAGTGTCAACTTCTATCGCTTCGCAAAAAATATTCCCTGAATTAACAGAAAATCCTACAGAAAGTCCATTGAAAATTGCTGAACGATTGAATGTTATTCAAGAATCAAATTCAGATTCAATTAAAGAATATATTTTGAAAGTGATAGAGTTGAATCCAAATGAAGTTGCTCGTTACAAAGGTGGTGAAAAACAGTTGACAGGATTTTTTATGGGGCAGTTGATGAAGGTTTCGCAAGGAAAAGCAGATCCTAAACAAGCAAATCAATTGTTGCGTGAAATGTTGGAACAATAATTGTTAACGATTTGTGAATCTATGTGATTCATCGTTTTTTTTACTTATTTTTGATATTTATAGACTTATATGCAATTTTTTAAGAACACCATTTTTAGTAAATTCTCAATCGCTCTATTAGCGGTAATAGTGGTAGCTTGTAATGCTTCAAATGAGCCTAACAATGAGGAGGACGGAAAAGAAAATAATTTATTTATTTCGGGAGAAATCGGTGGAGCAGAAGGGCAAACCGTGTATTTAGAAGCTGCATCGCAAAATGGTGTCATAAACGTTGCACAATCTGTTGTGAAAAGCAATAAATTTGATTTAGCAACCAATATACCTGGTTTAGGTGTTTATCAATTGCGTTTTGGCGAACAACCAGAAAATGCGATAATAATTACAGCAAAAGAAGGTGATAAAATTAAAATTAGCGGAGATTTATCAACTATTGCATTGGAAGCAAAAATTTCTGGTGTAGATTGGTCACAAGAGTACAAAGAATTCATGCAATTGGGAGCAGAATTTAGTAAAGCACAAAATGAATTAATGGCTTTGCAAGGAAAAGTAACACAAGAAGAGTTGGTAAAACGTTATTTGGAATTGAAAAAACCGATGGATGATTATGCCAGAAAACAAATTGACAAAAACCCATCAAGTCCGTTTAATATGGTGTTGTCCAATTCTTTGATGCCATTGCAAGGTTTTATTGATTATCCAGAGGAGAATATCCAAATTCTTCGAAAAATGGCAGATAGTTACATGGAAAAGTATGCGGATTCTCCGATTACTCAATCGTTGAATACACAAGTTCTTCAATTGGAATCTGGTTACAAGGAGTATGTTGAAATGAAATCTGGTAAAAAAGCTGCTCCGGATATTTTGTTGAAATCACCAGAAGGTGTTGAAATTAAATTGTCTTCTTTGAAAGGAAAAGTAGTGTTGATTGATTTCTGGGCTTCATGGTGCGCTCCATGTCGAAGAGAAAATCCGAATGTGGTTCGTTTGTACAATAAATATAAAAACAAAGGTTTTACAATTTATTCGGTTTCATTGGATACGGATAAATCAAGTTGGGTGAGTGCTATTGAACAAGATGGCTTGATTTGGCCCAATCATGTTTCTGATTTAACTGGCTGGAAATCCTTTGTGGTTAAGCTTTACAGCTTCGATGCAATACCGCATACAGTGCTAGTTGGAAAAGATGGCAACATTCTTGATATAGGATTAAGGGGCAAGGCACTCGAAGACCGATTGGCCGAGCTGTTAAATTAATTAAATGAATAAAAATGAAGACAATAATAGCTGTAATATGTAGTCTGATGGTAACAATGAGTTACGCTCAAACGATAATGGTAAAAATTGAAGGTAGTATCTTTAATTCCAATAGTAAAAACATAAAATTATCTTATGCGAAATCGGATGGAACATTTGATGATTTTGGAGATGCAAGCTTAGACAAAGAAGGAAAGTTTGAAATGAGTACGAAAGTTCCTCAAAGTGATTACTATGTATTGCGTGTTGACGAGGGGGTTATCAATTTGATTTTGAGAGATAAATCAGATATTAAAGTGTATGGTGATGCTAAAGATTTTGGTCAGTTTACCAATTTTGTAAACTCTGATGAAAGTGCCGAACTGAATAGTTTTGTTCATAAAACAGCTGAATGGATTAAAAAACGAGCAGAAGCCGAACAAAAAATTAAAGCCAATCCAGAATTAGCGGCACAAGTAAACCAAGAAATGCAAACTGCTTTTCAAGCTTTTCAAAGTGAATTTATGGAGTTTTATAAACGTAATCAAAATTCACCAGCTGTAATTGCTACGTTGAACGTTATTGATGCGAGTCAAGATTTTGCCTCCTTTGAAGTGATTGTAAATTCGTTGATTGCCAATTTTGGTCAAAGTAAGAAAGTGCAAGAAATCAGTAAGATGTATGCGCAATTAAAGGAACAAAAAGATGCTGCAAATATGTTTGCTCCAGGAAAACTTGCTCCAGACTTTGAAGAGTTGATGGTCGATCGCAAAACAAAAATGAAATTATCTGATTTAAGAGGTAAAGTTGTTTTGTTAGACTTCTGGGCATCGTGGTGCGGACCATGTAGAAGAGAAAATCCGAATGTTGTAGCGGTTTATAAAAAGTACAAAGACAAAGGATTTACAGTGATGAATGTTTCTTTGGATGATAATTTAGATAATTGGAAAAGAGCAATTGAGCAAGATGGCTTGATTTGGCCTAATCACGTTTCTGATTTGAATAAATGGAACAGTGCTGTAGGTCGTATTTATCAAGTAAATTCTATTCCTTTTGCTGTATTGATTGACAAAGAAGGGAAAATCATTGATACAAACTTGCGAGGACCAGCTTTGGAAGAAGCCGTTTCACGTTTATTGGATTAATAATGTCAGTAACTAATCAACCAATAAAAATCTATTTTGCCTCTGATTTTCATCTAGGTGCACCTAATTATGAAAAGAGTTTGGAGCGCGAAAAGAAAATTGTTGCGTGGTTGGAAGAAGTCAGAAAAGATGCTACTGAAATTTTTTTAGTAGGCGATATCTTTGATTTTTGGTTTGAATACAAAAAAGCAATTCCGAGAGGTTTTGCACGTTTACAAGGAAAAATTGCAGAAATTACCGATTCAGGTATCCCAATTCATGTATTTACAGGAAATCACGATATGTGGATTTTTGACTATTTACCAAAAGAATTAGGAGTAAAACTTTATAGAGAACCAATTATTCGTGAATGGAATGGAAAGAAATTTTACATTGGTCACGGAGATGGATTGGGACCGGGAGATAAAGGGTATAAATTCATCAAAAAAGTTTTTGCCTCACCAGTTTCACAATGGTTGTTTGCGCGACTACACCCTAATTTTGGTATTGGTTTAGCGGATTATTTTTCACGAAAAAGTAGGGCTGCAACTGGAACTACAGATGAAAAGTTTTTGGGCGAAGAAAACGAATGGTTGTATATCTATTCCAAAGAGTATTTGCAAAAAGAACACATTGACTATTTTGTGTTTGGTCATAGGCATTTGCCACTCCAAATGCCACTTAATGAGCAATCAACATACTTCAATTTAGGGGAGTGGATTCATTACCAAACTTACTTGGTTTTTGACGGAAAAAGATGTGATTTAGCTAAATGGGTTTAGTGTTATATAACAGCAATTGTTAATTTTTTCTAAAAATTTAGGCAACCGATTTTAAATTAATTCGTAATATTGTTAGAAGATTATGAATAAACTTTAAATAACCATGAAAAAGTATTACTTATTCTCATTGCTTTATGTAATTAATTTTGTTGCATTTAGTCAAGAAGAAAAGGCCTCTCCAAAGCCCGTTTTCATTGAAAAACAAAATTTGAAATCTGTACAAAACAGCACAACTCACACAGTATCATCTCCTTCATCAAATGTTGAAAGTACACCGCAAGATGCAAATTATCCTGTGACATACAGTGTCAATGCGTCGGGTGAACAAGTTGAGTTGAATAAAGCGTATTATGAAAACCAACTAAAATCAGTTGAGTATTTAATCAATGCAATTGATCAAAAAGTTGAATATGTTAATTCTGATCAAAACATGAGAGAGGAAGCTATTGAAAATGGATGGTTTGAACAGATGAAATCAAACAAGAATGAGGTAGAAAAAAAAAGAGATAGTATTATTGAAAAAATTAAATCATTTAACTAGACAAATAGTAATAGATTATGAAAAAGATTTTACTTATTCTTTCTTTAATGATATCGCAGTTATCACTTTCTCAAGTGATTCCCTGTTCTGACGCAAATCCTTTTTGTTCAAGTCAAAGTTATCAATTCCCGAATGAAGTGGGTACGATGGCTCCGTCAGGTCCTAATTATGGATGTATGACCTCTCAGCCTAATCCAGTATGGTATTATATGGAAATTGGGACAGCTGGTACGATTCAAATAACAATTAATCAATCTACAACAGCTGGTGGATCACCAAATATTGATGTAGATTTTGCTATGTGGGGGCCTTTTTCTGATTTGACTTCTGGCTGTGCAAGTATTATGTCAGGTGCGAATCCAATTCAATCTAGTTATTCAATGTCATCAACAGAAACTATAGGTATTGGTATGTCAGGTGGAAGTAATTCATTATGCGACTTATTTTACTTTGGAGATGGGGCAACAACTCCACCAGTAGCACAAGTTGGTCAGGTTTATATTGTTTTATTAACAAATTATGGATCTGATGGTAATGGAACTCCTGGGTATCTTTCCTTTAACCAAACAGGTGGTACTGGCTCTGCCGATTGTAGTATCGTTGATCCTTGTTTAATCAATAACTTAACTGCTACAGTTTCTGCATGCGATCCTGCAACTAACCAGTATTCTGTTACTGGTAATATTGGTGTTCAAAATCCACCAGACGCTGGTAACTTAGTGATTACAGCTTGTGATGGCACACAAGTGGTTGTTGCTTCGGCACCATTTAATGCATCTTCTTATCCTTATACAATAAATGGATTAAACTCAAACGGTTCTGCTTGTAATGTAACTGCAACATTTACTGATGGTTCTTGTTCGCAAGTGCTAAATTATACAGCTCCAACTTGTCCAACACCTTGTAATTTTACAGATATTAATGTGTCCATAGGTGCGTGTGAACCTGGTAGTTTGTTCGATATAACTGGTTCTGTGCAATTTGTGAATGCTCCTTCTACCGGCCAAATGATTGTTCAAGATTGTAATGGTAATCAACAAACATTTAATGCGCCTTTTACAAGTCCAACCAATTTTGCATTAAATAACATCGTAGCTAACGGTGCTGCTTGTAATATAACAGCAAGTTTTACCGCAAGTCCTTCTTGTAATATTTCAATTAACTATACCAATACAACACCTTGTGATTGTGGTGCCAATATTGGTACTTTTACTACTACAACAGATGGAAATCAATTATCAAATACACATCATGTACTTTGTTATGGTGACGGAATTCTTATAGAGGCAAATGGAGATTATACACCCGCTCCTGAAGCAACAGCTCCTCCATTAGCAGAAGGGTATGAACCAGGTATTTCATGGTTGGTTTATTCTTGTCCACCAACAATTGGATTGATACCTAACGCTACAACAGGAATTCCAGATGATCCATGTATCTTAGGAATTATTTCAAGTGAAGATTTGTTTGATCTAAATGATCAATCATGGATGGATAATTATCCTGGATTGTTTAGTAATAATACAGTTTACTTTGTTCCAATTACAATGTACAATGTTACTGAGGGGTATTATTCGTATGTTAATACTTCGTTACCATGTTACCAAACAGGATCACCGATAGCAATTACATATTTACCTGAAATTACTCAAACAACAACTCAAGATTGTCAAGCTGGAACGGTTTCTACAACTGTTCAAGGTGGTGCTCCTGCTGTGAATGGATCTCATTTTACAGCTTCTAACTTAACTCCATCTACAGCATCTTTTGCAACCAATAATGTTGGAAACAATGGTGTTATAACTATTTCTGGTTTACAAGATGGAGATAATTACTCATTTGATATAGCGGATGCAAATGGATGTCCAATTACTATAACAGGAACATTTACAGGAGTAACAGCTTCGGATTTTACTTATCCACAAGCTGCCTACTGTAAGGATGAGGCAAACCCTACACCAACAATCACAGGTGCAACTGGTGGTGTTTTCTCTGGAACAGCAGGTTTGGTGATTAATTCATCAACAGGTGTTATCAATATTGCATCAACACCTACAGGGACTTATACAGTAACTTATACTTCACCTGGTGCGCCTTGTAATTCTTCTACTACATTTATAGTTACGATAAATCCTTTACCTGTTGTAACTGCAACAGATGTAGCTGTGTGTGATGGTCAAGTAGCAACATTAACGGCAAGTGGAGCAGATACTTACTCTTGGTCACCAGCAACAGGGTTAAGTGCAACAACTGGGGCAACAGTAACGGCAATATTGTCAGCAAACCAATCTTATACAATAACTGGTACAAATGCTGCAACTGGATGTATTGGAACAGGTAATGTAAACGTAACAATTAATCCAAACCCTACGCCAGTAATTACAGGTGATTTAGAATATTGTACAGGTACTACAGCTACTATTCAAACAACGCAAACATACACAAGTTATAGCTGGTCAAATGGACAAGCAACTGCTACTGCTCAAGTAACACAAGCAAATAACCCAATTACCGTAACCGTAACTAATGCACAAGGTTGTTCTGGAACATCTCCAAACTACCTAGTTACCGAAGGAAGTGTAGTTACAACCAATTCTACTGTGACAATTTGTCAAGGTGAGAGTGCTGTTATTCATGGTGTAACGCAAACAGCACCTGGAGTTTATTCGAATACAGTTGTTTCAGGAACAGGTTGTGACAGTGTTTCAAATGTAACTTTAGTTGTCAATAATTTACCTGTTATTAGCGCAGGAATTAATCAAGTGATTTGTGTTGGCTCACAAGTTACATTAAATGCAACAGGAGCACCTTCAATTGTCTGGAATCCAGTTGTAACGAATAATGTGCCGTTTACACCAACTATTGGAACAACAACATATACAGCGACAGGTACAGATGCCAATGGTTGTGTTGGTACCGGTCAAGTTCAAGTTACGGTTAATCCTTTACCAGTATTGACGCAACAACCGAATTTGGTGTATTGTAATGGAACGACAACAACAACAGTCAATTTTGTGAGTGATATTGCTGGAACAACTTATTCTTGGACAAATTCAAACCCTACAATAGGATTGGCTTCTGCTGGAAATGGTGATATACTAACATTTAACGCAACAAATACAACAAATAGTGATAACGTTGGAACAATTGTAGTAACACCGACCTCACCTAATGGTTGTGTTGGTGCAACAATGACTTTTACGATTACAATTAAACCATCACCAAAAGCAACAATTGCAAGTGATGCACAAGTTTGTATCGGTGGTACTGCTCCAATCATCACTTTTACAGCAAATACAGGCGTAGCACCATATACTGTCACCTACAACATTAACGGAGCTACGCAAACGATAAATATTACTGGAGCAAATGCAACGGTTACAGCACCTACAACAGCTTCAGGTGTATTTAATTACAACTTAGTGAATGTGGTAGAAGGTGGAAATGGTTGTACAGCTAATGTTACTGGATCTGCAATTGTTACAGTTTATGACTTGCCAGTTATCAATGCTGGAAATGATGCTTCTATCTGTATTGGAGGTTCTACTACAATTGTGGCAAGCGGAGCTGGAATGGGTGGTACTTATGCTTGGAACAATAACTTAGGAGCAGGTGCTTCAAAAACGGTTTCCCCAACAGTAACGACAACTTATACAGTAACTGGTACCGATAATCATGGGTGTCAAAATACGGATGATGTTGTTGTAACAATAAATACTCCTAATGGAGTGGATGCAGGACCAAATCAAACGATTTGTAAAGGAGCAAGTGTTGTGTTAAATGCAACATCGTCAGATCCTGCTTCTACTTATGTGTGGAATAATAATATTCAGAATGGAGTGTCATTTATACCAAATCAATCGTCAACATATACAGTAACAGCGACTGATGGAAATGGATGTATATCAAATGATAATGTGGATGTTGTTGTAAATTCATTGCCAATCATTGAAGCTGGTACAAATATTTCTGGTTGCGAAGGTGATGCGTTTGTCTTCACTGCGTCTGGAGCAGGACAAGGTGGAACTTATGTTTGGAGTAACGGGATTACAAATGGAGTGCCTTATGTGCCACAAGCTGGAAATCAGATATTCTATGTAACAGGAACAGATGCAAATGGCTGTATTGGGCAAGACTCATTAGCTGCAAAAATTCAATCTTTCCCACAAATTAGCTTTGTAGGAGTACAAGACCAAAATTGTGCGCCTGTATCAGCAACGTTTACAAATACAACTGTATATCCTGACAACTATTCTTGTGTGTGGTATTTTGATGATGGAACAACATCTACAGGATGTGGAACGATAACTCATTTGTTTTCTTCACCAGGAGTTTATGGTGCTACTTTACAAGTAACAACAGATTTAGCAGGATGTCAAAGTACATTGTATCAACCCAACTTAATTATAGCTGATGCAAGACCAATTGCTCACTTTACACCATCTCCACAAATTGGAACTCAAATTAACAACCAAATTTCGTTTATAAATGGTTCTTATGGTGCTGTTTCATACTATTGGGAATTTGGAGATGGAATTGGTACATCAACAGAAGTGAATCCTACTTATACATATAGTGATGAACCAAATTGGTACAACGTAATGTTGGTTGCAACTTCTCAAGGTGGTTGTGTTGATACAGCTTATGCGTATGTAACTATCCAAGAAGAATTGATTTTCTACGTACCAAATACTTTTACACCAGATAAAGACCAATACAATGAGGTGTTTAAACCAATCTTTACTTATGGTTATGATCCGTATAATTATTCATTGTACATTTTTAATAGATGGGGTGAAATGGTGTTTGAATCACATGACACAGAAGTAGGTTGGGACGGTACTTATGGAGTAAATGGTAAAATTTGTCAAGATGGTACTTACACTTGGAAAATTGATGTGAAAACAACTGCGAATGATGAACGTAAAACTTTTGTTGGACACGTGAATATTATTCGATAAATAATTTGTGAAATTTTAATGAAAAAGGAGAGATTTTGTCTCTCCTTTTTACATTTTTGCTATTTAGAATTATTCTTATTAAACCACGTTATGAGCTCTAATCTATTGATAAATAAGCTAGTTTGTCTTTTTTGATGAGTTGAGTTTTTTATAAAATAAGGGTTGTCTCTTTTGGGTTGGTCAAAATGTCTTGCATAGTGTATTTAGAAACATTAAATTTGCTCGGATAATTTTTAAAAGTTATGTCGAACGTTCATGATTATATACCTATCGTCATTCAATCGATAGTTGTTTTAGGTTTTGTTTTAGCAACATTGTTTTTGGTGCCAAAATTAGGACCGAAGTTAAATTCAAAAAAGAAAAATTCCAATTGGGAATGTGGTATTGAGTCTGATGGAAACGCACGCTTCCCAATTTCAGTACGCTATTTCGTCGTTGCAATTTTATTTGTACTTTTTGATGTTGAAGTCATCTTTTTCTATCCTTACGCAGTCAACTTTCATGCACTTCAATTAGAAGGGTTGTTAGCTGTGTTGGTGTTCGTTGGCTTCTTCTTAACAGGATTTATATACGTGCTTAAAAAAGGAGCTTTAGAATGGGAAAAGTAACAGCCGAAGGTCAATTGGAAGCGATTAATTACGAAGGCTTTCAATTAACCAAATTGGATACAGTAATTGGTGTAGCAAGAGCTAATTCATTATGGCCTTTGCCTTTTGCTACATCTTGTTGTGGTATTGAGTACATGGCATCAATGGCGCCAAACTACGATATTGCACGTTTTGGTATGGAGAGAATGTCTTTCTCACCTCGTCAAGCTGATTTGTTGATTATTGCAGGAACGATTTCTAAGAAATTAGCACCTGTATTGCGTCAAGCTTATGAGCAAATGGCAGAGCCAAAATGGGTAATGGCAGTAGGAGCATGTGCTTCTTCAGGAGGTATTTTTGATACTTATTCAGTATTACAAGGTGTGGATAGAATCATTCCTGTTGATGTTTATGTGCCTGGTTGCGCACCTCGTCCAGAGCAAATCATTGACGGAATTATGAATATTCAAGCTTTGGCGAAGCACGAATCGTTGAGAAGACGTTATTCAGCTGAATACAAGCATTTATTAGATAATTATAACATTGAACACGATATTGATGGAGAGTAAATTGACAAATGAGCAAGTGTTAGAAGCTCTTAGAGCTCAATTTGCAAACGCTATTGGTGAGGAAGAACAAACAATTGATAACTATCTAACTGTTTATGTGGATCCTAAAAGTGTACACGAAATGGTGAAATGGCTTTTTATCCATGATGGATTTAGAGTACGTTTTTTAACCAATATCACAGGTGTGCATTATCCTGATAATGAGAAAGGTAAAGAATTAATGGTTGTGTATCACTTACATAGCTTGGAAAACAATTTTAGAATTCGTTTGAAAGCATTTCTTCCAATTGATAAACCAGAAATTGATTCAATTGAGGATATTTATTCTGCAGCCAATTGGATTGAAAGAGAAACATACGACTTCTTTGGAATTGTATTTAAAAACCACCCGAATTTAAAACGTATTTTAAACGAAGATTCGATGGATTATTTCCCAATGAGAAAAGAATACCGTGTGGAAGATGGAACAAGACAAGATAAAGACGACCGCTTCTTCGGAAGATAGAATGTGATGATATGAGTGATATCTTAGAAAAATATAGAATGAATAATAAAGAGAGTGTTTTGAGTAAAGCACTTTCTGATGAAACAATGGATGGCCAAATTGCAACATTGAATTTGGGACCAACACACCCTGCAACTCATGGTATTTTCCAAAATGTCTTGAAGGTTGATGGTGAAAAAGTGTTGTCTTCTGAACAAACTGTTGGTTACATCCATCGTGCATTTGAAAAAATGGCTGAAAGAAAGTCTTATCAACAGATAACACCTCTAACAGACCGTTTGAATTACTGTTCTTCTCCAATTAATAATATTGGTTGGCAAATGACAGTAGAAAAATTGTGTGGCATTGAAATTCCTAAACGTGTTCAATACTTGCGTGTGATCATTATGGAATTGGCTCGTATTTCTGACCACTTGGTGTGTAATTCCGTTATTGGAGTTGACTCAGGTGCGTTAACAGGATTTACATGGATGTTTATCGAACGTGAGCGTATCTATGATATGTACGAACAAATTTGTGGTACTCGTTTAACAACTAACATTGGACGTATTGGTGGTTTTGAAAGAGACATCAACGAAAAATTCCATACCTTATTAAAGGATTTTATTGACGGTTTTGAAAAACGTTTCAACGAGTTCAATGCATTATTGGATAGGAATAGAATCTTTATGGATCGTACAATTGGAGTTGGAAAAATTTCTGCAGAAAGAGCGTTGAATTATGGTTTTGTTGGACCAAATTTACGTGCGGTGGGTGTTGACTATGATGTGCGTGTGCATTCACCATATTCTTCTTATCAAGATTTTGAATTTGATATTCCAGTTGGAACAGAAGGTGATACGTATGACCGTTTCCAAGTTCGTCAAGAAGAAATTCGTCAAAGTTTAAGAATTATTAAACAAGCATATCAAAATTTACCTACAGAAGGTGGTTATCATGCCGATGCTCCGATGTTTTACTTACCACGAAAAGAAAATGTCTATAATACCATTGAAGGGATGATTTATCACTTCAAACAAGTATATGGCGAAATGCCTTATCCAGTAGGAGAAGTGTATCACAGTGTGGAAGGTGGAAATGGTGAGTTGGGATACTATTTAATTAGTGATGGTGGACGAAGCCCATATAGATTGCAATTTAGAAGACCTTGTTTTATTTATTATCAGGCATATCCAGAAATGATTTCTGGACAAATGTTGTCTGATGCTGTTGTAACATTGAGTAGTTTAAATGTTATTGCAGGTGAATTGGATGCATAAGTTATGAGAGTAGAAAGAAAAATCGTACATAAAGAACGACCAGTTCTAAGCGAAGAAGCAAAAGTAGAAATCCAAAAGGTAATTCAAAATTATCCAGAAGGAAAGAAAAAAAGTGCTATTCTTCGTACATTGTTTATTGTTCAAAGAGAAGCAGGAGGTTGGTTAAGTCCAGACACAATGGATATGGTAGCTGAGATATTGGAAATTGAACCAATTGAAGTATATGAAGTGGCTACATTCTATACCATGTTTAATTTGGATCCTGTTGGACAATACGTATTGGAGTTCTGTCATACAGGACCATGTATGTTGGTTGGAAGTGATCAAATAATCAAATATACCGAAGAAAAATTGGGTATTAAAATGGGTGAAACAACTCCAGATGGAATGTTTACTTTGAAAGAAGCTGAATGTTTGGGAGCTTGTGGATACGGACCAATGTTGCAGTGTGGAAAATACTATCATGAACATTTAACACCTGAAAAAGTGGATGAATTAATCGAAGCTTGTAGAAGGGGAGAAGTTAAAACCAATTAATTTGTCATGGGAAGAAAATTATTATTAGAACATATAAACGTTCCAGGAATTGAAACTTTCGATGTTTACCGCAAACATGGTGGTTATTCGGCTGTTGAAAAAGCATTAAAGACAATGTCTCCTGAAGATGTAGTGGAAGAAGTTAAAAAATCAGGATTGAGAGGTCGTGGTGGAGCTGGTTTCCCTACTGGATTAAAATGGTCGTTCATTGCAAAACCAGAAGGCGTTGAAAGACACCTATTGTGTAATGCTGATGAATCAGAGCCAGGAACATTTAAAGATAGATATTTGATGCAATACATTCCTCACTTGTTGATTGAAGGAATGATTGTATCTAGCTATGCCTTAGGCGCAAATCTATCTTACATTTATATTCGTGGCGAATACATGTTTGTATTAGATATTCTAGAAAAAGCTATTGCCGAAGCGTATGAAAAAGGATTTTTAGGTAAAAACATCTTAGGTTCTGGTTACGACTTGGATTTAAGAGTTACGCCAGGAGCAGGTGCTTATATTTGTGGTGAGGAAACGGCATTAATTGAATCGTTGGAAGGTAAGAGAGGTAATCCAAGAATTAAACCTCCATTCCCAGCTGTGAAAGGCTTGTGGGGAAGACCAACAGTGGTAAATAATGTAGAATCTATTGCAACTGTAGTTCCTATTATTAACATGGGAGCAGATGAATATGGAAAAATAGGTACAGAACAAAGCCATGGAACAAAATTAATTTCAGCTTGTGGTAACTTAGAACGCCCAGGTGTTTATGAAATTGAATTGGGAATGACCGTTGAAGAATTTATATACGGAGACGATTGGTGTAGAGGAATTAAAAACGGAAAAAAATTAAAAGCGTTAATTCCTGGAGGTTCATCCGTTCCAATTTTGCCGCATTACTTGATTACCAAAACAGCTAAAGGTGAAGTGCGTAACATGAGTTACGAATCATTGTCTGATGGTGGTTTTGCTACAGGTTCTATGCTAGGCTCAGGTGGGTTTATTGCATTTGATGAAGATCAATGTATAGTAAGAAATACGTGGAATTTTGCCCGTTTCTATGCACATGAATCATGTGGACAATGTTCTCCATGTCGTGAAGGTACTGGATGGATGGACAAAGTTTTACATCGATTGGAACATGGAAAAGGAACTTTGAGAGATATTGATATGCTTGAAAAAGTGAATAAACGAATAGAAGGAAATACCATTTGTCCTCTTGGAGATGCCGCTGCATGGCCAGTTGCTGCCGCTATTCGTCACTTTAGAGAAGAATTTGAATGGCACGTTTCAAACCCAGAAGAAGCTCAAAAGCATAATTTTGGGTTATCAAGAGAAGTGACATTTAGCTAAGAATAATTGAATTTTTGAAATAAAAAATAAAAGATATGGTCAAAGTAACCATTGATGGAGTAGAAATAGAAGTAGAAGAGGGAACAACAATTCTCAACGCTGCTCGTCAAGCTGGAGGTGATATCGTGCCTCCTGCAATGTGCTACTATACCGGATTAGAAGGTAGTGGTGGTAAATGTCGCTCATGTTTGGTAGAGGTTGCTGCTGGTTCTGAAAGAGATCCACGCCCAATGCCAAAATTGATGGCTTCTTGTCGCACAGAAGTTCAACACGGTATGGTTGTTAAAAACAAAACAAGTGAACGTGTTATAGATGCTCGTGAAGGTGTTACAGAATTTTTATTAATCAACCACCCGTTGGATTGCCCTATTTGTGACCAAGCTGGTGAATGTGATCTGCAAGATTTATCGTTTAAACACGGTGTTGAATGGTCGCGTTTTGAAGAAGAAAAGAGAACATTTGCTCCACGTGATATTGGCGACAAGATTAAGTTGCACATGAATCGTTGTATCATGTGTTACCGTTGTGTATTTGTTGCGCAACAGTTAACCAACAAACGTGTTCACGGTGTGTTGAATAGAGGAGATCGTTCTGAAATTAGTACGTACATCGAACAAGCTCTTGATAGTGATTTTATTGGCAATGTGATTGATGTTTGCCCAGTTGGAGCGTTGACAGACAAAACATTTAGATTCAAAAGCCGTGTTTGGTTCTTGAAACCTATGAATGCACATAGAGATTGTCCTACATGTCAAGGTATTGCTACTGTTTGGATGTTTGGAAATGAAATTTACCGTGTTACAGGTAGAAAAGATAAGTATAGCGAAATTGAAAGACACAATGGTAAAACAGCATGGATTTGCGATACCTGTCGTTTTGAAACCAAAGATGTAGCTAAATGGGTGATTGAAGGACCAAGAATAATCAATCGTTATTCTGTGATTTCAACCAATCATTACACAAATGAGAATCCGTTGGATGCTAAAAAAGACCCTAAAAAATTACAATAATGGATACAGGAATTATAATTGAAAAAAGTATTTTAATTGTTATTTTGTTTGCAGTGTCACTCGGTGCAGCTGCGTATTTAACATTATTAGAAAGAAAGGTTGCTGCTTGGATGCAAAATCGTATCGGACCAGATAGAGCAGGGAAGTGGGGATTGTTGCAACCATTAGCAGATGGTGGTAAATTGTTCTTTAAAGAAGACTTTATTCCAACAAATGCTGACCGATTCTTATTCATTATCGGGCCTGGTTTGTCAATGGGATTTGCATTGATGAGTTCTGTGGTTATTCCTTGGGGGCCAGATATTTATATGTTTGGAAAACAAATAGCATTACAAGTTACCGATATCAACGTTGGAATTTTGTTTGTGATGGCTATTTCTTCTGTTGCGGTTTATGGAATCATGATTGGTGCGTGGGCTTCTAACAATAAATATTCATTGTTTTCTGCTATTCGTGCTTCTTCTCAGATGATTTCTTATGAATTGGCTTTGGGAGTTTCTATCATTACAGTTGTCATGCTGTCTGGAAGTTTAAGTATAAAAGACATTGTTGAATCGCAACATGGAATGAATTGGAACATTTGGTACCAACCATTAGGATTCATTATTTATTTTGTTTGTTTAATAGCAGAATTAAATAGAGCACCATTTGATATGGCTGAGTGTGAATCTGAGTTGATTACAGGTCACCACACAGAATATGGCGCTATGAAAATGGGATTTTATTTGTTTGCTGAATATACACACTTATTCATTGGCTCAGCAATTGTTTCTATTCTGTATTTTGGTGGATACAACTTCCCTGGAATGGATTATTTCTCAGGAAATACATTGGCAATTTTAGGAGTTGTAGCTTTCTTTGTGAAAATAGCTTTCTTCATCTTTGTAATTATGTGGATTCGCTGGACATTACCACGTTTCAGATACGATCAATTGATGGATTTAGGATGGAAAAGATTAATCCCATTGTCACTTGTTAACTTGATGATTACAGCAATTGTTATTGCAGCAACATCTGGTTGGTTTAGTGGTAATACAACGAATGAGAATTCAACATCAACTGCACAAATTGAAAGTGTGGAAGGAAGTAGTTCTCAAACAACTAATTTGAATAAATAAAACGATAAGTACTAGAGATATTATTATGGAAAGTTTATCGAATAGAAAAAAAGTAGTTTCCAATAAAAAAATGACTTTTATTGAAAGTCTTTATATTCCTGTAATTGCAGCAGGTATGGGGCTAACTTTTAAACACATGTTTCAAAAAGCGGCTACGTACAGATCGCCAGAACAGAAACGAGAATTTTCACCTTATTACAGGGGTATGCACGTGTTAAAACGTGATGAAGAAGGTAGAGAAAACTGTACTGCTTGTGGATTGTGTGCTGTGGCTTGTCCAGCTGAAGCTATTACAATGGTTGCTTCGGAAAGAAAACCAGGAGAAGAACATTTGTATAGAGAAGAAAAATATGCTTCTATCTATGAAATCAACATGTTGAGATGTATTTTCTGTGGTTTGTGTGAAGAAGCTTGTCCAAAAGAAGCTATTTTCTTGACAGACAGATTGGTTCCTTCTAACTTTGAACGTCAATCATTTGTTTATGGAAAAGATAAGTTAGTTGAGGATATGAACAATCGTATTGATATAACGAAAAGACAACATACAGGTAAAAGAGGAAAAAGATGAATTTAATTGAAATTATTGCATTGGTTTTAGGGGCATTAACAATAGCATCAGGTTTGATGGTAGTGTTGAGCACGCACCCTGTTCGAAGTGTGTTGTATTTAATATTGACATTCTTCTTAATTTCAGCAAACTATATTTTATTAAATGCACAATTTTTGGCAATAGTTAATATAGTGGTGTATGCAGGAGCTGTAATGGTGCTGTTTTTGTTCGTATTGATGTTGCTTAATTTAAGTAAGGACAACGAACCAAAAGCATCCAATTTGATGAAGTTAGCTGCTTCGGTTGCTGCTGGAGTTTTGGTATTGGTGCTTTTAGCTGCTTTCAGAGAAACGACTTTGGTGGAAATGAAGACAGCTGTTGGAGCAAATAGCGAGGGATTGGTAGAAAATTTGGGTAACTTGTTGTTTACCAAATACGTTTTACCTTTTGAATTGTCATCTGTGTTGTTTATAGCAGCTATGGTGGGAGCAGTTCTATTGTCTAAAAAAGAAAAACATTTAATAGATTAAGAAATGATATTAGCGACAATGTTAAATTCGGGAATTTCGTTGGAGTATTACATGATACTCTCTACCATTCTATTCTCGATTGGAGTTTTAGGAGTTTTGATTCGCAAAAATGCAATCATTGTTCTTATGTGTGTTGAGTTGATGTTAAATGCTGTAAACTTATTGTTGGCAGCCTTCTCAACCTATCATGGTAAAGGTGATGGACAGATATTTGTATTCTTTATTATGGTTGTTGCAGCTGCTGAAGCTGCAGTTGGTCTTTCTATTTTAGTGCTTTTGTATAGAAATAGAAAAACAGTAGATGTTGGAATGTTTAACAAATTAAAAGGATAACTATATGTCTGTGGAACAATTACTGCCGCTTCTGTTGTTACTCCCTCTGATTGGGGCGTTAATCAATGGTACAGTAGGAAAGAAATTACCAAAAATTGCTTCGGGCGGTTTGGCTACTGCTTTGGTAGCAATATCGTTCTTCATTGCTTTGTCCATTTTCTTAAATTTGAAGGACGCTGTTGAAGTAAAATTGTTTTCAATTATTTCTCTTCCAGATTTAACGTTGGATGCTAAATTATTAGCGGATAACTTATCGATGTGGATGACGTTGATTATTACAGGTGTAGGTGCTTTAATTCACCTTTTCTCAATGGGGTATATGCACGATGATGAAGGATATAGCAAGTTCTTTACTTACTTGAACTTATTCATCTTCTCCATGTTGGTATTGGTACTTGGAAGCAATTATTTTCTATTGTACTTCGGTTGGGAAGGTGTAGGGGTTTGCTCTTATTTGTTGATCGGTTACTATTATTCTGATGAGCAAAAAGGTGTTTTAAATAGCCTTGCAGGAAGAAAATCATTTATCATGAACCGTGTTGGTGACTTGGCATTGATGTTAGCAATGTTCTTGTTGTTGTTGCAATTCGGAACATTGGATTACAAAGATTTAGCAACTGCAATCACTTCTGAATCGTATAAATTTGATGGATCGTTATTGATGTTTGGAATAACGTTGTTCTTATTCATTGGAGCTACGGGTAAATCGGCTCAAATTCCTTTGTTTACATGGTTGCCTGATGCGATGGCGGGACCAACTCCAGTGTCTGCATTGATTCACGCGGCTACGATGGTTACTGCAGGTGTATTTTTAACGGTTCGTTCTAACTTCATGTTTGAATTGGCACCAACTTCACAAAATATTGTCTTGTATGTTGGTTTAGCAACGTCGTTGGTAGCTGCATTTATTGCAATGCGCCAAAACGATATCAAAAAAGTATTGGCTTATTCTACTGTTTCTCAATTGGGATTAATGTTTGTAGGTTTGGGATTGGGTGCTTATACAGCAGCAATTTTCCACGTTACTACTCACGCTTTCTTTAAAGCTTTGTTGTTCTTAGGTTCTGGTAGTGTTATTCATGGTATGTCTGGTGAACAAGATATTCGTAAAATGGGTGGCTTGAAAAAATACATGCCAACAACACATTGGACATTCTTAGTAGGAACATTGGCAATAACTGGATTTCCATTGTTGTCTGGTTTTTTCTCTAAAGACGAAATTTCTGGATTTGCATTTCAACACGGTATTCCGTTGTACTTAATTTTGATGTTCTCCATTGTTTTAACAGCAATTTATATGTTTAGAATGTATTTCTTAACGTTTCATGGAGAGTTTAGAGGTTCTGAGGAACAAAAACATCATTTACATGAATCACCGTTGAACATGACATTGCCATTAATGGTATTGGCTGGTTTATCAATCATTGGTGGTTTGATTAATTTACCAGGTATTTTCTTAAAAAATCAGGCTCACTATTTGGATCATTTGTTTGAAAAAAATGTCGCAGGAATGAACTTGATTCATACCGAACATCTTTCTTCTGGGACAATTATGGTATTAATGGTTGTAGCTTCGTTGGTATGTATTGTTGCGTTGGTTGTAACCTACAATATTTATGTGAAGAAAAAATCGTTGCCAAAAGATGAAAGCGAATTGACAGGATGGGAAAAATGGTCTGCAAATAAATTGTATGTTGATGAATTGTACAATGCGATTATTGTTAATCCTATTTTGAAGTTATCCGATTGGGGATACCGTACGGTTGAATTAGTCATTGTAGATGGACTCATCTTAAAAATGGCAAAAGGAGTTGATTCTGCAGGTGCATTGGTTAAAAAATGGCAATCAGGTCAAGTAAACTGGTACGTTCTTTGGATGGTATCTGGAATTGTCGGTTTAATTATTTATTTCTTAGTTAAAATTTAAGATTTTGGAATTGTTAATAATACCTTTCGTTTTTGCGCTTGTTGCGCTAGTAGTTCCTAAAAATGTTGTACGAGTTACAGCATTGATTGGAGGCTTGATTTCTTTAGTAATGGGATTTGTATATATAGCAGGTTACACACCAGCTGCCGATTTCATTGCGTTATTGCCAAATTGTTCTGAAAGTTGTTCAAAACCTTTCTTCTTGAATTTTGGTTACGATGGAATAGGGTTGGTAATGGTTGTTTTAACCAGTGTTATCATATTCTTGATCTTTTTAAGTAATTATGACAATGAGCGATTTGCATCAGACAAACGTTTTAATGCGTTGATATTCTTCATGCAATTTGCACTTATCGGTGTCTTTTTATCATTGGATGGATTGTTGTTCTATATTTTCTGGGAATTGTCATTAATACCAGTATTTTTACTGTTTTTATGGTACGGTGAGAAAGATAAACGAGTAACATTGATGAAATTCTTCATCTACACATTCATCGGTTCATTGGCAATGTTGTTTTCATTGTTATACATCAGAAATTTGGCGCCGTCTTTCAGTATTGAAGATTTGATAGCTGTGCAAATGTCGTCTCAAACTGCATTGTGGGTATTTGGTGGGTTTATGATTGCGTTTGCAGTTAAAATTCCTTTGTTTCCTTTGCATGCTTGGCAACCGGATACTTATACAAAATCGCCAATGGCAGGAACAATGTTGCTTGGAGCATTGATGTTGAAAATGGCGTTGTTTGGTATGATTCGCTGGATGATTTCAATTGCACCAGAAGCATTGTCTTCTATGACAAACTTAATTGTTGTGCTTGGTTTAATAGGAGTGATTTATGCAGCAATACTTGCAATAAAGCAAAACGACATGAAGAAAATATTTGCTTATGCTTCGGTTTCTCACGTTGGATTGATTGCAGCAGGTATTATTGTTTTAAACTTAGATGCATTAACAGGGGCAATGGTTCAAATTGTCAATCACGCGTTGGTTGCAGTTGGTTTGTTCTTGGCGGCAGATATTATTGAAAGAAGATTGCAAACTAGAAATTTACCTGATTTAGGAGGAATTGCAAAGCAAGCTCCGATGTTTGGTTTTTGGTTTGCAGTAATCATTTTTGCAACGATTTCAATTCCATTTACGAGTGGTTTTATTGGTGAATTTTTCTTAATCAAAGGAGTGTTTGGATACAATCCTGTTTATGGTGGAATTATTGGTACAACAGTCATTTTGGCTTGTGTTTATTCATTTAGAGCTTATCAAGCTAGTATGTTTGGTCCATCAAAGAATTTTAACTTCCCAGATTTAAGTTGGGCAGAGTGGACAGCATTCTTTATTATTTCAATCTTGATTTTGTTCTTAGGTGTATATCCTCAGGCATTGATTGAAATTGTAACACCTAGTTTGCAGAAATTAATTGAAATTGTCAACATTAAATAATAACTCACAGATATGTTAACTTTAGTAGTTTTATTTTTATCAGCATTAGCAACATTGTTTATTGCGTTTTTGAAAAAACCGGTTGTAACGTTGTTTACATCTGTGACTGGTTTAGTGTTAACAGGAGTTGTATTGATGTATCAATGGACAAATGGAGTGGATATTTTAACTTCATACGAAGGCGTCTATTTTGATGTTTATGCAACGTTCTTTTCATTAGCAGCTATTGGCTTTACTCTATTGGTAATCCTTTCTGGATATGGACAATTCAAATTGAATTTAGAATATACAGGAGATTTTATGGCCTTGTTGATGTTTTCACTATTAGGAGCCATGTTGATGGTTTCTTTCCAAAATTTATTTGTATTTTTCTTAGGATTGGAAATTTTATCTATTCCTATTTATGTAATGGCAGGTTCCAATAAAGAAGATTCTTTTTCTTCTGAAGCAGCGTTGAAATATTTTATTACAGGTGCATTTGCAACAGGTACATTGTTATTTGGAATTGCATGGATGTATGGAGCAACTGGTTCTTTTAACTTGAATGAAATTGGCGAGGCATTGTCTAACAATACCAATTCAATGGCATATTTAGGATTGATTTTAATCATGTCAGCCTTTTTATTCAAAATTGGAGCTGCACCATTTCATTTTTGGAGCCCAGATGTTTATGATGGTTCACCTGCACCAGTAACTGGTTACATGGCTACAGTTATAAAATTAGGAGCTTTTGGAGCATTTGTCAAATTATTTGGACATACATTTTACGGGATGAGTGATTTCTGGATGCCAGCATTGACATTTTTAGCCATTATGACCATGTTTATTGGTAACTTGTCTGCTATTCGTCAAGATCGTTTTAAGCGTTTCTTAGCTTATTCAAGTATTTCACACATTGGTTATACACTGATTACGTTAATAGCACTAAGCGATAATAGTACTTACAACGCATGGTTTTATTTAACATCTTATGGATTTGCTACAATAGCCTTGATTACGATTCAAATTGTGGTAAATGACAAAGAGGATAGGATAGAGGCTTTCAAAGGATTGGGTCGTTCAAATCCATTGATTGGAATTGTAGCTGTGGTATCTTTATTAGCATTGGCAGGTGTACCTCCTTTGATGGGATTCTTTGGTAAATACATTGTATTTGTTGATGCGATTGCACAACATCCATTGTTGATTGTTATCGCATTGATTAACTCATCCATTGGTATTTATTATTATTTAAGAATCGTTATTATTTTCTTATCTAAATCAGAAGAAGAAACGACAGAGAAATTCGTTCCATCTTTCTTACAATCAGCTGTTATGCTTATTTGTTTAATAGGATTGTTGTTTGGAGGAGTGTTTTTGATGATGTAAATAATCTAAAATGTATTAATTAAGGAGCGTACGCTCCTTTTTTTGTTTATTATTTGTTTATCTATTTTTTTTGGATAATAGACAAAAATGTGTCTAAAAAGCTCTGAAATCATTTGTAGTATTAGCTTTGCGTACAATCAAAGGTTATGAATAAAAAAACTGCTTATATTGCAAGAGCAAAATAGTACGAAAAAAGGTTTTTATAAAGACAAGCAACGCTATAAATGTCTGGTTTGTGGTCGGAGTTTTGTCGGAGGGTTTAGGTTAAATAGTGAGACAGTATTAGAAGAATATCTTTTAGGTAAGCAGACTTATGCTCAACTAGCAGAGAAATATAACTGCTCAACAAAAACCATTCAACGAAAAATTGATCAAGCTAAGGCATTTCAAAACAAGGATTTTCCTTCTCGAGCTAATATTCTTATGGATACAACGTATTTTGGTAGAAAATTTGGAATCATGGTATTCAAAGATAGTATTACAGGTGTTATCTTATTGAAGAAGTATGTAAAACAGGAAACAAATCTTTTGTACTTTGAAGGTATCAAGGAAATTATACGTCGTGGAATAAAAGTACAGTCTATTATTTGTGATGGGCGAAAGGGGTTATTTTCTTTGTTTGGGAATATCCCAATGCAATATTGTCAATTTCACCAAATCAAGACAATAAGGGGTTATCTAACGAAAAAGCCTAAACTTCAAGCAAGTAAAGAGTAGTGGGAGCTTACATTGCTACTTACTAAAACTGATAAAGAAAGCTTTGTAGGAGGTTTGGGTGAATGGTATACTAAATGGGAATGGTTTTTAAATGAGCGTAAAATTGATGAAAAAGGTAAGAAACGTTTTGTTCACAAAAATCTAAAAGTGCATACAGGAGTCTAAAAACAAACCTACCTTGGTTATTTACATGGTACGATTATTTTTAAGGCATAGGGTTCTCTTAAAATATCTACATTATCCCTGACAAGTTGCTCTCCAGCAGAGCTTGCTTACGTTTATGCAGATAATACAAAGTTTAAAATAAAAATAATATCAAGTATGGAAAACCAAAAATAAACAGACCCATTTTTGTCCACTTGAATCAATCGTCTAAAAAAAAAACCTATTTTTGTCTATTACGTCTAAAAATAAAAGAATTAATAACATGATTTTAATCATAAAGTAAAATCTCTCATTAACAAAAAAAAGAAGGTGCTCAAAAATTGAACACCTTCCAAAATCAACTGAGTTTAAATGATATTATTCAATTACAATTCTTTCTGTATAAGCAGCTCCATTAGTAGATTGAATAATCACTGTATAGATACCAGCAGAAAGTTGATCAATATTTATTTCATTGTTTTTACTTGTAATAACAGTTCTTCCTGTAATATCTGTGACTACAATTGTTTCATTACCATTTAAACCATCTATAAAGATTGTAGAAACAGCAGGGTTTGGATAAATGTTGTAGTTTGAATTACTAATTTCATTTATACCTAAAGATGTACAATTGTTATCTATATAGTCTCCTTGAATAGACCAATATTTATTATCTATTAAGTCTTGTCTATAAACTGCATTTGCAGAAGAAAAATAACGCCCAACAGCTCTTACTTTAACTGAATTTGTAATAGCAGGATTGGTTGCCCATCCTTTAAGGGTAGCACCATAATTGTTACAATCCATTCCACTAAAGCTGAATGAAATATCGTTCATGTTATTATATGTAAATCCAAGTTTGCTCACATCCCAACCACCTAAGTCTTGATTGAAATTAATTGCATTAACAAAAATATCTTGCATGCTTTCTACTTTGCTCACGTCCCAACCGCTAATATCTTGATTGAAATTAGTAGCATTTTGAAACATACCATACATATATTTAACTTTACTCACATCCCAACCTCCAATACCTTGGTTGAAATTGGTTGCTTGTGTAAACATATATGACATATCTGTAACTTTGCTAACGTCCCAACCACCAATATCTTGATTAAAATTGGTTGCACCTAAAAACATTTCTTGCATGTTGTTTACTTTACTCACATCCCAACCACCAATACTTTGATTGAAATTTGTTGCTCCAGCAAACATTCCTTGCATATTTTGAACTTTACTTACATCCCAACCACCAATTCCATTCGCTTTTTCATTGTTTCCTTCTTTCACAGTTGTTCCATTAATTGGAATTAAATTATTCATAGAAGAAGCCCCATAAAACATGTAAGACATATCTTCTACATTAGAAACATCCCAGTTACTTAGATCTTGATCAAAAAACTGACAGTTGCTAAACATATTGCTCATATCTGTAACATTGCTCACATCCCAACTACTAAGATCTTGATTGAAAAAAGTAGCATTAGAAAACAATCCTCTCATATTGGTAACTTGGCTAACATTCCAGGTTGACATAGGTATGTTCACATAAGGCACACTATTAAAAGCATTGGAAAAATCAGTTACATGTGATATGTTAGGCGTATCTGTTGCCGTTATTGTCAGATTTTCAGCATTTCTAAACATATCTTTTAATGTACTCCATTCTATATCTCCCCATTGCTCTACTCTAATTATTCCTTGTGGATAAGGCATATAACTGCCTATTGTTGAAAATAGATGCACTGGGTTAGAAGCAGCTGTGTCTGGATAAATTTCTAAAAGATAGATATCATCCACTCCTCCCATAAAATTTAAAATGATATTCGTATCAGCGATTCCTCCAAGTATAGGGATAGTATCGGCATATCCAGATGTAATATTTTTAAAAATAGCAGTGCCTTTACCTTTACAATAAACACTGGCTGTCGATACAGGATATCCTCCTAAGCCATTTGCCCAAGCAGTAATAAATGGAGCTTGAGAAAATGAACTGCCACTAATCAATAATGCAGCAAGTAATTGAATGCATTTTGTCTTCATACGTCTTTCCATAATGATTATATTATATACCAAATATATACAATAAAATCAATTCGAAAGAAAAATAATTAAGTTTTTGTTAAATTATGTAGTTAAATTAGTTTTTAACAATCTTTCTAACGAATTTATTTCCATTATAAGATATAACAATAGAGTAAATACCATTCGCTAAATTGCTAACATCTATTGATTGTATGTTACTTGTAGTTTTTATGAAATTTACTTGTTTTCCAACCAAATCAACAATTGAAATAGTTTCATTACCCATTAAATTATCAATAATTAAATGATCATTTACAGGGTTTGGATGAATGGAGTAATTTAAATATTCATTTATTTCTGTGCTTAATGGAGTACATGTTGCATCTTCAAGGTCACCAGAAATACTCCAACCATAAGTTGTCATTAAAATGTTTCGATACGTAGCATCATCAGTGGGGTAATATCTACCAATTGAAGAAACGATAATGTTTGTTGGTAAATTTGTTTGTTGTGCCCAACCTCTTAATGTTGCACCATAGTGAGCACAGTCCATTCCGCTAAAGTCAAAAGACACATCATTGATATCTCCAGTAATCATACCTACTTTGCTTACATCCCAGCCACCAATGTTTTGATTGAATTTTTGTGCATTTTTAAATAGGTTTTCCATAGTTTTAACTTTGCTCACATCCCAACCACCAATATCTTGATTGAATTTAGCAGCATTGCGAAACATATTCTTCATCGTTGTAACTTTGCTTACATCCCAACCACCAATAGATTGGTTAAATTTATTAGCACCGTCAAACATACCTTCCATGTTCGTAACATTGCTCACATCCCAACCGCCAATTTCTTGATTGAAATTAACAGCTCCTGAAAACATATCTTGCATATTCACTACCTTGCTGACATCCCAGCCACCGATATCTTGGTTAAAACTAACAGCACCTTGAAATGTTCCTTGCATACTTGTAACTTTGCTAACGTCCCAACCGCCAATTCCATTAGCTTTTGTTGGAAGTCCATCATTTTTTATCATTCCTGTTGCAGATAAGGCACCAGCAAACAGGTAATCCATACTTGTTACATTGCTCACATCCCAATTACCCAAATCTTGATCAAAGCTAGAAGCTCCTGCAAACATACTGTCCATGATTGTTACATTGCTTACATTCCAACCACTAATGTTTTGATTGAAAGTTGTTGCTCCGGCAAACATCCCTTTCATATTCGTAACAGTACTCACATCCCAATTTGAAAGAAATTGACTAATATTTTGTGCACCAGCAAATGCGTAAGACATATTTGTAACAGAACCCAAATTTGGAGAGTCAGGGCAAGTTACTTCCAAATGAATACAGTTGTCAAATGAATTTTCAAATGAGCTCCATTGAGTTGTTCCCCACTGAATGACTTTTGTTAGCTTGTGGGCGCTATTATACGGTGTGTTAGCATTGAAATAATGAAATGTTTGACCAGGTATTGTATCAAAGGGAATAATTTTTAATTCATAAACTCCAATTACAGGGCTTGTAATTAAATTAGCAATATTGATAAATTGAATAGTATTATTTCCTCCAATTGTATAAGGAGGAGTAAAGTTGGGATCTTCAATATATCTAAGTTGAACTTTTGCATAGCCACTCGACACAAAGTGAATATAATATTGATCGTTTATACCGCCATAAGCAGTATTCCATTCAGTAATAAATGCTTCATTTTGCGAAACTCCATTAAATGAAAAGAAAATTACTCCTATAAACAGTGTAATGTATTTTGTGAATGATCTTGTTTTCATAATTTTTATATTTAAAGTCAAAAATAAATTAATTTTTAGAATGTTTTTTACTTTTTAGAGTATTTATTTGAAAAAAAGGTTACAATTGATTCAAATTTCTATGATTTATAAGTAAATTATTTTGTCTATTTGAGAGATATTTCATTATTTTACAAGCTGAATGAAGAAATTAGTATCGTTTATTATTGTGATTTTTGTTTTTACCTCTTGTTTTAAAACTAGAGAAGAGCAACTATTGAATGATATTGCAGAAAAAACGGAGAATGTTAGTAACGAAGCTTATTCAAGCAATCCTGAAATAAAGGAAGTGCTAGAAAATAAGGTTGAAACACTTCCTGTTAATATAAAATCAGAGTTATTTAACTTGTTAAATGAATCTAAAAGTGTTTTAGCTGATAAAAAAGAAATGGGTAATCCAACCCAAGTTAAAATCAAAGAATCAAAAAAACACAAAGCAAAGCATGTTACTTTATTAGCTGTTCAACCAAATCCTATACCTTCAATCGCAATGCAAATGAAGGATAAATCCATCTATAATATTCAAACGTTAGATGTCGATCAGGGGTTAAATTCTTCTGTTATACTTTCAATGCTGGAAGATAAATCTGGAAATTTATGGTTTGGAACAAAAGGTAGAGGAGTTAATAAGTATGATGGTAAAACATTGAGGTATTATTCCATTAAGGAAAATTTTAGTGGAGAAAATGTGTGGACCATTATTCAAGATAAAGAAGAAAATATTTGGTTTGGTACGAATGGCGGTGTAACAAAATTCGATGGCAAATATTTTACAAACTATACCAGTGAAGAAGGATTGTGCGGAAACGATATTCGCTCAATTATCCAAGATAAAGATGGTAATCTTTGGTTTGGATCAAGTGATAGTGGTGTTTCTAAATTTGATGGAAACTATTTTACCAATTACAATGAAAAATCAGGTTTAGCAGGAAATAAAGTGTATTCTATTTACCAAGATAAAAAAGGAATAATCTGGTTTGGTGCTTTTGGAAATGGTGTGTGTAAATTTGATGGTGAAACGTTCTACCAATTCAATACTAAAAATAGTGGAATTGTTAGTGATTATGTTTGGACTGTTAGTGAGGATAAAAAAGGTAACATCTGGTTAGGTTGCGCGGAAGGTTTAAGTAGGTTTGATGGAAAGTGTTTTTATAATTATACTGAAAAACAGGGATTAAGTAATACGTATATTTTATCTGTTCGAGAAGATAATGATGGGAATATGTGGTTTGGAACTTTTGGTGGTGGCGTTAACAAATTTAATGGAAAGTATTTCAAGCCATATACGAGAAACGAGGGATTGAGTAACAATTATGTTTGGTCTATATTGGAAGATAATTCAGGTAATCTTTGGTTTGGAACTGATGGTGGTGGTGTCAATAAATTCAACCCCAATTCGTTTGTTTATTTAGCAGAAAAAGAAGGATTGAGTACTAATAATATTCGCTCAATTTATGAAGACAGAAATAACAATTTATGGTTTGGAACTTTTGGTGGCGGTTTAAATAGATTTGATGGATCCTCTTTTACACAATATTTGGTAAATGAATCGCCAAGAAATAATTATATTTTCTCTATAAAAGAAGATAATGCAGGAACTTTGTGGCTGGGAACTTATGGTGCGGGAGTTCTTCGGTTTGATAAAAAGAATAGAACAGATACCAAGCAAACACAAATTAATCGATATACGTTTGAAACAGGATTGGGGAGCGATTATATTTGGCCTATCATTGAGGATAAAACTGGAAAACTTTGGATTGGAACAGAGTTAGGTGTGTCTGTATATGACGGCAAATCTTTTTCGTTGTATTCTACCAAACAAGGAGTTGGCGAAGGAAAGGTATTTTCAATTATTGAAGATAAAAAAGGGAAAATATGGATTGGATCTGATGGTGGTGGAGTTAGTTGTTATGATGGAAAACAGTTTAAGAAATATACCGAGTTAGAAGGCTTAGTCGGTAACACTATCAATTCAATATACGAAGACAAGCAAGGATTTTTGTGGTTTGGTACAAATGATGGAATTAGCCGATTTGATGGAAAGGAATTTATTAATTACACGATAAAAGATGGGTTAAGTAGCAACATTATTCAATCTTTTGTTGAAGATAATGATGGAAATATCTGGTGTGGAACCGCCAAAGGTTTGTGTTGTATCCTTAAAAAACAAACGGGTAATAGTGAAACTAAGATTATCCAATTTAAGAGTGAGGATGGTTTAAAGTCAGAAACATTTTTCTTAAATTCAACATTGTTGGATAGTAAAAATAGAATTTGGTGGGGAAATGGAGAAGCCTTAACAATGTTGGATATGAACAAGTTTAAATTCAACGAAACGACTCCGATTGTTCAACTAAGTAATCTGTATATACAAGGAAATTATTTTGATTTCAACCAGTTAAAAGCATCTATTGATAGTAATAAAATAGAAGATGATGTTATTAAATTGATTAAATTTAAAGATGTAGAGAAATTCAGTAATTTTCCAAAAGGTTTGGAATTGCCATATAAGATAAATCACTTGACGTTTAATTTTAACGCCATTGATTGGTATGCTCCGCAACAGATAAAATATCAGTTCAAATTAGAGGGCTTGGATGAAGAATGGAGTAGTTTAACACCAGAAACCAAAGCTGACTATAGAAATTTACCTTATGGGAATTTTACTTTCCGAGTAAAAGCCATTGGTTCTGCCAACAAATGGAGTGATGTTTTTGAGTATTCATTTGTGATACATCCTCCGTGGTGGTATACTTGGTGGGCTTATACGTTATATGCTTTAGGAGCAATTGTTTCTGTGGTTTTGATTGTTTGGTTAAACGGTAAACGTTTGAGAGCAAGAGCAAATGAATTGAAAATACGTGTGGACGAAGCAACGGAAGAAATACGACATCAAAAAGATTTGATAGAAGAAAAACACAAAGAAATTACAGATTCTATCAATTATGCAGAGCGTATTCAAAGAAGTTTCTTGGCTACAAAAGATTTATTGGATGAAAATTTGGATGACTATTTTATCTTTTTTAAGCCCAAAGCGGTTGTAAGTGGAGATTTTTATTGGGCATCTAAATTAAGTGATAGTAATTTTGCTGTAGTGACAGCAGATAGTACTGGACATGGAGTGCCAGGTGCGATTATGAGTATTTTGAATATTTCCTCGCTCGAATTAGCTATCAAAGAGAAATTGATTAGTCCAGCAGCGATTTTCAATTATGTTAGACATCAAATCATCAATCGTTTTAAAAACGAAAAGAGCGAACAAGGAGGTAAAGATGGTATGGATGCTTCGTTATTTGTTATTGATAGAAAAAACAATAAAATAACGTATGCAGCAGCTAATAACCCAATTTGGATTGTAAGAAATAATGAATTGTTAGAACTTAAACCAGACCGAATGCCAATTGGTAAGTATGAAACCGATCATATTCCTTTTTCTGAAAATAGTTTTGACATCATGAAAGGAGATATTATTTATACCATTACAGATGGTATGCCCGATCAATTTGGAGGGCCAAAAGGCAAGAAATTTAAAACGGTACAATTAAAAGAATTGCTTATTTCTATTTGTAAATTACCAATGGTAGAGCAAAAAGAACAAATTTCTCTAGCTTTTGATCAATGGATAGGTGATTTAGAGCAAATTGATGACGTAACCGTAATTGGTGTGAAGGTGTAGATAGGAAGGAGGGGGGGAGCTTAGTATTACTCTATTATTTAACAATTTTAACATTTTTTTTGAAAATATATACAATATTTTCAAAAAAAAGTATAATTTAGTGCTCTGAATTTATTAGAACAATACCCGTTTAGTGGATTAAATTACCCAGCCAAAGCATGCTTAATGTGATTTAATGGTTTTTGATTTTTATGATTAATATATTGCAAAACTGTTACCGCTGTCATTTTAGATATTATTCTCGTTGTCAGCCCTGTAAATGATTTAGCGTAATTTCTTTTCATTAATAAATGGTCTGTGAGTTGCGAAAATGTTGTCTCAATTCTTTTTCTATTGTATTTAAAAATAGGTGCATACTCTTCAAAATCTTTTTGGTTACTTCTTTTTGGAGTTTGTAAATCAATTTTGGCATAGTTGAACAAATCAATTTGTTGAGAAGAACTTAAATACCCTCTATCTCCTAAAAGAAGACAATTATTTAATCCGGAATATTTTACATCTGTTAAGTATTTTAAATCATGAACACTGGCTTTAGATAAATTCATAGAAGAGTAAACACCTCGAACTGAAATAACTAAATGAAGTTTATATCCAATAAAGTATTGTTTATTAACCGCAGAATATCCCTTGTCTGGTGCTGTTTCAAAGTTTTCCTGACAAATCTTCAATCTATTTTCACGACTATTCTTACAAATAGGAATAGGCATTGAATCAACTATATAGGCATTTTCACCTTCATTTAGAATCGAAGATAATGCAGTGTTAACTTTTTGAATATATCCATTTAGGTATTTTCTCCTATAATTATAACGCGTTATATGAATCAAGTTTGGAAACTCTTGTGAATAATCAGTTTTTAACTTTGACCAAAAGAAATTTTCACTGTCAATCCCTAAAGCTTCTTGACAAATCGAAAGAGTAATTATTTCAATATCAGTCATTTTTGGTTTATGACGGTAAACCTTAATGTTACCATCAAATAAACAACTTGACAGGACGGAGTTGCTTATTTCATAAATTTTGTCGAAATTTGTCTTTAAGTCATGCATAATTTAAAAAGTTAAGAATGTTTTAAATTACTGAATTTCAGTTTAATGCATGGCTTTTTTACTTTTTAGTTATCAACAATTTAATCCACTAAACGGGTTAGAACAATGAAAAAGAGTTTATTACTATTGCTATCTTCTTTCGTGTCTATAGGTGTGTATTCTCAGGTGACATATTCACTAGAGTTGGAATCATTTAAAGGAAAAGAACCAAAAGAAGTTTTTGAAGATATTTCTACCAATTTAGATTATAAGAAAAGATCTATTGAAAAGGAAAATATTTTAATTTTTGAAGCTAAGCATTCCTATACTGCTGATAAAATTAATTCTATCATTTCTTCTTTTGGATATATAACTAAAAGAATAACTATTCTAGAAGGAGACAGAAAAAGAATAATATTTGAACACTAATTAATACTACAGACATGTTTAGCAAATTAAAATTAATTCCAACCATTTGTCTAATTGTTTATTTGATGTCAAATATGAATTTCACAAATGCTCAATGTACAAATACAAATGAATATCTTTCTGCTACTGCCTCAACTACAGTAAATGAAGTTGTTACTATTTCATATTGTGCAGATCAAGGAGATTACAATATTGTTAATAGTATTGTTGCTGGTTATACCTATACACTTGGAGCTGATTGTGGAGGATATATTACGGTAAGAAGTGGGTCTTATAATGGTACAGTCGTTAATCACGGAAATGCTCCATTAACTTTTACAGCCCCTACAAGTGGAACGTATTATATTCATTACAATACCAATAGTTCTTGTGGTACTGCTTCTACTTGTTGCGAAACAACAGTGACAAGAGTTAGTACGCCTTGTTTTAATATTATTGCTAATGGGAGTGTAGCTGCTCCAAGTGGTGGAAATACAACGACTATTTCAACTTGCCAAAGGCAAAATGAATATGCAACTATTACAGGTGCTGCTTCAGGTAATACCTATATACTTACAAGTTCTTGTGGTGGGTATATTACTATTACCTCAGGATCACCCTCTGGTACAGTTGTTTCTTCTGGTAACTCTCCACTTTCTTTTACAGCACCGTCTAATGGTACTTATTATGTACATTACAATACCAATAGCTCTTGTGGTACAGCTACAACTTGTTGTACTTCAACAATTGAACACATAGAAAATCCTCCTTGTCAAAATAATTCCCAATTTGGTAGTATAAGTGCTCCAACATCAGGAACAGCTACAATTTCATCTTGCCAGTATAGAGATGAATATTCAACAATATCAAATGTGGTAGGAGGATCGGTTTATAGTGTGAATTTAAGTTGTAGTAGTGGTGGGACATATATAACTGTGCGAATTGGATCTTATAACGGTACAGTTGTGGCAACAGGGCCAGCTCCACTTCAATTTACTGCTCCGTCAAATGGAACGTATTATATTCATTATAATGCAGGTTCAGATTGTAGTTATGTGTCAGGTTGTTGTACGAGTACAATGACCTGCGTTTCTTGTTTAGCTCCTCCCGCAACACCACAAGATTGTGAAGGTGCTATTTTAGTTTGTAGTAATAATTCTTTTGCAGGTAATTCAAATGGAGGAGGGTTATATAGTGAATTAAATTCTGGTAATCAAGGGTGTATGTCAACTGAACACGAATCATCGTGGTATTATGTACACGTTGGTCAATCAGGCACTCTTGAGATGACGATTAGTCCTGATAATGGGACAGATGATTATGATTGGGCAATTTGGGGGCCTTTTACCGCTGCAACAGCAGCAGCTAACTGTTCTCCTGTTTCAGATCCAATTAGATGTAGTTGGAATGCTCCACCTAGTTATGATACGGGTATGGGAAATGGGGCTACTGATACCTCAGAGGGAGCTAGTGGTGATGGATGGATAATGCCTTTAGATGTATTAGGAGATCAAGTTTATGTCTTATTAATTGATAATTTTTCTGGTTCAACAAATCCCTTTAGCCTAACATGGGGAGGAACTGCTGAATTAAGTTGTGTTCCCGTAGTTTTAGGTGTTGATATAAGTTTATTTGAAGGGACTGATATTGAGTCAAACAATCAATTAGTTTGGAAAACAAATAGAGAGGTTGATAATGACTATTTTATTTTAGAACATTCTGAAGACGGGACTAATTGGAACATTATAAGTAAAAAAGATGGTTTTGGATATTCAACTGAAATAAAATCGTATAGCCATTTGCATAAATATGTAACAAATACAATGAATTATTACCGCTTAACTCAAGTGGATTTCAATGGGAATAAAAGAACTTACGGTATTGTTGTGATAGATAATAATTCTGCAAAAACTCTTTTAAGAACTTTAAATCTTTTGGGTCAGGAAGTTAACGACAACTATAAAGGTTTGGTTATTGAATATTATGATGATAATTCAATAATTAAGAAATTTAGAAAGTAATTCAAAAAATTAAAAAATAGTCTACAATTCATGTAGGCTATTTTTTTTTTACCTTTGTGAAAAACTTTCATTTATGTCGCATATAGTTTCTCCTTCTGTTTTATCTTGTGATTTTGCAAACATCCAACGTGATGTTGAAATGATTAATAATTCTACCGCTGATTGGTTTCATGTGGATGTAATGGATGGTGTGTTTGTGCCCAATATTTCATTTGGTTTTCCAGTTGTGGAAGCAATTAAAAAACATGCAACAAAACCATTGGATGTACATTTAATGATTGTTAATCCAGATCAATATGTGGAGCAATTTAAGAAAGCAGGGGCTGATTTATTGACGGTTCATTATGAAGCTTGTACTCATTTGCACCGCACCATTCAAGTGATAAAAGCTAATGGTATGAAGGCTGGTGTGGCATTAAATCCACATACACCTATTAATGTGTTGTCAGATGTTATTCAAGAATTGGATTTGGTTTTGATTATGTCGGTGAATCCAGGTTTTGGTGGTCAGAAGTTTATTCCAAATGCAATCAATAAAGTTAAACAATTAAAACAACTAATCCAAGAAAAAAACGCCAATACAATCATAGAGATTGATGGTGGTGTTAATTTGGAAACAGGAAAACAATTGTTGGAAGCAGGTGCCGATGCTTTGGTGGCTGGTAGCTTCGTTTTTAATGCAACAAACCCGACACAAACCATAGCTGATTTAAAAAATCTTTAATTTTTGGCGCGATTTATGCTGGTTCATTCCAAATGGAAGTAACAAAACAACTAATTTAACGTTACATTGGATATGAAAGCATTTAATTATTTATTGTTTTTTCTGTTATTGTTTTCCAATGGAATTTTATTTTCTCAAAATTTGGAGAATAGTGAACAAGAATTGGTGGAATTGTTGGATAATCTTCGCAATGCAAAAGATAACAACGAGAAAAAACAGGCAAATACGCTTTTTAAAGAAAAATTGGAGCAAACCATTCAATACACTGGTGCTTTTGATTATCCTTTTGCAAAACTTAAAACGTTGGGCTCGATTAAAAGCCCAGATAATACGTTTCGTTTTTTTAATTGGAATGTGGAACAAGATGATTTGACCCAAAAATACTATTGTTACATTCTTAAATTAAACGATCGAACAAAAGAATATAATTTAATAGAATTAAAAGATAAAAGTTTCATGTTGCCTCGTCGCCCGTCGGATATCTTGGAAGGCGATAGCTGGTACGGTGCTTTGTATTATAAAATCATTCCTTTTAAGAAAGGATCTAAAGATGTTTACACCGTTTTGGGATGGATTGGTAATAATTCAGCAAGCACCATGAAAGTTATTGATGTGTTGACTTTTAGTGGAAAGACTGTTCGATTAGGTAGTCCCGTATTCAAAAATGGAAAAGAAATTCAAAAACGAGTGTTTTTTGAGTTTTCGAAGAAGACTTCTATGTATTTATCGTATGAAGAAAAATACAACCGTATCATTTTTGACCACTTATCACCAGAAACACCAGCATTGAAAGGAATGTATTCTATGTATGTACCTGATTTATCATTTGATGCTTATGTTTTTGAAAATGGAAAATGGGTGTTGCGAGAAGATGTGATTGGCGTTAATGATAAAGGCCCGGAAAGTTATACTGTTGAGGTGAAAGATGAAAAAACAGGTGCAATAAAAGAGATAAAAGTTAAAAACAAATGGGAGGAACCTTCAAAAACGCATGTTGCAACAACTCCAGAAGATCAAATGCGTGAGGAGAGTAGCCAAAAAGCAAAAGATGATAAAGAAATGAATAAAAAAATATCGTCTAAAAATACTCCACAAAGCTACAATCCTGTTAACTCAGCTAAACTAAAAAAGAAAAGAAGAAAGTAGTAACATGAAAGGTGTTAAATTGATTTCAGGGATTGCTTTTGGAGTCGCTATGTTGCTAATAGTTGTTTTAATCATCGGCGAGCAACTTTCTATTGGCATTCGAATCAAGTTGTCGTTTTTATCATTAGGGCTAGGTTTATTAGGAATCGTTTTAAATTTATTCATGATCAATGAAAGCAAACACTCAATAGCTTTTAGCTTGTTTTATTGGGTAGCCAGTGGTTTTTTATTAGTTGGTATTTGGATGATGGTCGTTAATTCCCCATTTTTAAATGCAAAATACATTTTATTCGTCGGAATAGCATTGATGGTGCTAACATACTTCATTCCTAAAGAACGAAAAATCAAGAAGAAAGACTCCGATTTATTGGATGATTTTTAATTCAACAGTTCAATGTTGGTTATTTTTCAATAAAAATAAAGGATTGCTATTGGAAATAATAGAAAAAATACTAATTTTGAAAAAAAAATATAAGATGGCTAATAAAGATAATTTCTTCGAAAGTTCAACAGTTGCTCTAGGTACAATTTTTACAATCGTTTGCCTAGCTATAATTGGTTACATTGTATTTTTCGGATAATAAACCAAAAAAATAAATGTCTAATTTGTGTTCTGGTGTAATTTTATTACATTAGTTTATTTTTTGTGTGTAAACAATTAGACTTTTATGCCGTTTAACTCAATATTTTCATGGATTGTTAAAAAGCGCATTCACCAAATTGAGCTTTTTAAAAAATTTCCGTTGGAGGTTCAAAATGAATTATTTCAACACTTAATTTCTTTTGCTTCTGATACGGAGTATGGAAAAAAATATCAATTTCATGAATTGTCGTCCTACCAAGATTTTAAAGAAAAAGTTCCGCTTACATTTTATGATGATTTGAAACCTTTCATAGATAGGGTAATCGAAGGTGAGCAAAGTGTATTGTGGCCAACAACTACCAAATGGTTTGCGAAATCAAGTGGCACAACTTCATCCAAGAGTAAGTTGATACCTGTAACAAGAGAATCATTGGAGGATTGCCACTATAAAGGTGGTAAAGATTTGCTTTCGATATATTACAACAACTATGAAAATAGAAAATTGTACAATGGTAAACACTTAATTGTTGGCGGAAGTGCACAAGTGAATCATCTTTCTGAAGATTCTTATTTTGGTGATTTGAGTGCTATTATTGTGAAAAACCTTCCATGGTGGGCAGAAATTAAACGAACTCCAGCAAAAGAGATTACCTTGATGAATGAATGGGAAGAAAAGTTGGAAAAAATGGCTCAATCTACCATTGATGAAGATGTGTATATAATTGCAGGAGTACCAAGTTGGACAATGGTTTTAATTAAACGAGTACTTGAAATTACAGGAAAGAAAACATTGAAAGAAGTATGGCCAAATTTGGAATTGTACATGCATGGAGGAGTGAGTTTTGAACCATATCGGTATGAATTTGAAAAACTAATAGGTTTTGATGATATGCACTATGTTGAAACCTACAATGCTTCCGAAGGGTTTTTTGGTATTCAAGATGAAATCAATAACGACGGCTTATTGTTGATGCTGGATTACGGTATTTTTTATGAATTTATTCCAATGAAAGATTTTCAAGGTACTTCTACTTTGTCAGAAAATGTTGTATCACTTGAAGATGTGAAAGTTGGGGAAAATTATGCTTTAGTTATCTCTACAAATGGTGGTTTGTGGCGTTACATTGTGGGTGACACGATTGTGTTTACAGAATTGAAACCATACCGTTTTAAAATTTCAGGTAGAACGAAATCCTATATCAATACGTTTGGCGAAGAAGTTGTTGTAGAAAACGCAGAGAAAGCAATTGCAAGTGCATCTAAAGCAACGTCAGCTCAAGTACGGGATTACCATGCTTGTCCGATTTATATGGATGATCACTCAAAAGGTGGACATCTATGGTTGATTGAATTTATAACAGAACCAAGCGATTTGAAAATGTTTCAGCGGACACTTGATCACTCATTGAAAGATTTGAATTCTGACTATGAAGCCAAGCGTTATAAAGATATGATTTTGCAAGAACCTACAATCAAAGTATTGCCTGTTGGTAGTTTTGATTTATGGTTGAAATCCAATAATAAATTAGGTGGTCAAAACAAAGTTCCTCGATTAGCAAACAATCGTGAAATTTCGGAACAGATTTTGCAGTGTATTATTCATAATGAGAAATAGATTTAAAATAGCACTGTTTTTATTGACTGCAATTGTGCAGGTGAATTCCTATGCCCAATCAATTCAGGAGGTTAAACGTTATCCGATTAAAGAACATTCTTTGTGGACAGTTGATGGGTTGAATAACATCATCATTTCATACCGAGATAGATTGACAAAGATGGATACAAATGGGAAAATTCTCTTTGATCAAAGCCAAAAATCGTTAGGGAAAATAGATAAAATTGAAGTTGTCAATTCATTGAAATTGGTTGGGTTTTCAGAGGCGCAACAATTGCTCTGTTTTTTTGATAATTCTTTGACATCTTTTGATAAATGCGTGGATTTGGCTGATTATGACCTAATGAGCGTGAGTAAAATAGAAGTTTCTGGTCAATCGGATAAAATATGGGCATTAGACCAAGTGAATTCGTCTTTGTACTTAATTACAATGAAAGGCTTAATGCAAAACCAATTGGTAAAAAATATTGGAGGAAATTTAGATATTGATCAAGTTAGCCAAATGAATGAATGGAACAATACTTTGTTTTTACTGGATAAATCAAAAGGTATTTATCTGTTTGATATTTATGGAACGTTGTTTCGATTCATTGAATTATCGAACGTGAAATGGATGCAGTATTACAATGATTATCTTATTTGTTTAAAAGAGAATGAGTTGGTATTTATTTCATTGAAAGATGATTCAGATAGTGTATCTTTGCCACTTTCTGTTAAAGAAGTAGAGGATTTTTATGCAACAGAAGAATTTTTGTTCTTGAGAACAGCAACAGAAATTATTAAAACAAAATTAAATTACAATTAAAATGTCAGAAAATAAGGACTTGGAACAATTAGGAGAATTTGGTTTAATCGATCATTTGAAAAGTAAGTTTTCAACGGTTCAACCAACTACTATTCAAGGAATAGGAGACGATTGTGCAGTCATTGAAATTTCTGATACAGAAGCAATGGTTGTTACAACAGATATGTTGGTAGAAGGCGTTCATTTTAACTTAATGTACACACCATTGAAGCATTTAGGATACAAAGCTGTTGTCGTGAATCTCTCTGATGTTTGTGCGATGAACGCAAAACCAGAGCAAATAACTGTTTCGATTGCTTTTTCTTCAAAATACCCGTTAGAAGCAATTGAAGAATTGTATGCAGGAATAAAAGCTGCTTGTGAGCATTACGGAGTTGATTTGGTAGGAGGCGATACAAGCACTTCTTATACTGGGTTAACAATTAGTATTACAGCTATTGGTAGAGCTAAAAAAAATAAAATTGTTTATAGGAGTGGTGCTAAGGATTTCGATTTGGTTGTAGTAACTGGTGATTTAGGCGCAGCTTATATGGGATTACAAGTGTTAGAAAGAGAAAAAGAAGTTTTTAAATCCAATCCATCTATTCAACCAGAATTAGACGGTTACGATTACGTGATTCAACGTCAATTAAAGCCCGAAGCAAGAAAAGATGTGGTTCAATTTTTACAAGAATTAGACGTTACACCTACTTCTATGATTGATATTTCTGATGGTTTGGCTTCTGAAATATTGCACATTTGCAAGAGTAGCAAAGTTGGTTGTCATATTTACGATGAGAAAATTCCTATTGATGGTTCTACCTCTTTGGCGGCAATTGAGTTTAATTTAGATCCTGCAACTTGTGCGTTGAATGGAGGAGAGGACTACGAACTGTTGTTCACTGTCAAACAAGCTGATTATGAGAAAATAAAAGGCAATCCTCACATGACGGTTATTGGTCACATTACAGATGAACGCGATGGTTGTTACTTTATTGACAAAAACGGAAGTGCCATTACACTAAAAGCACAAGGTTGGAATCATTTTAATGCCTAAAAAAGAATAATGAGAATAGCATATATCCTCATTATTCCTTAAAATATCAATCGACAAATCATCCTTCGACTGTATCTTGATCCAGTTGATTCATCAACTAATTTTCTAATCAATTCATCAAAAAATCAATAATTCCCTTGAATTATCCCCAACAATTCTTCTTCACTTACAAAACCGATATTGTCCCAAACCATTTTATTGTTTTTATACAATTTCATGGTAGGCAATGCGGTAACATTTAATTGTTGACACAACTCTTGGTTTGCATCAGCATCAATACGAATAACAACCAATTTCTCTTTTTCGGATTCAGTAAATTTATTGATGTAAGGCTCCATACGTTTACAAGGGCCGCACCATTCAGCATAAAAATCAACAAAAACAAGTTTATCTGAGTTGATTAACTTTTTGTACTCGTCTAATGAAATTCCAGCACTTTTTGCAGTTTGTTCACCACTCACTTCAGGAAGTTTTTTAGAGCGCCACTCCATCATACCACCAGTCATTTCAATGACGTTTTCAAAACCTTGTTTACGCATTTCTTTAGCTGCTGCTTTACTTCTACCACCACTTAGGCAATAAACCATTACCGGTTTTGTTTTATCAAGTTTTGCAATGCCATCGTTGAAATTACTACCGTTCCAATCAATGTTTACAGCATTTTCAATATGCCCACCCTTAAATTCATTTGGTGTTCGTACATCTACCAATTGAGGGCTGCCCAATTCTTTTATTTTATTAAGAAATTCGGTTGCAGACAAGTTTGTTTTTTCATTTGTTGCATTGTCTTGCCCTATTGTACATCCAAATAGCAATAAGACCAATGTTAAAGGGAAAAGGATTTTTTTCATTATTTATTTGCTTTAATTAAGGTTTCTAAATCATTTGCTTGAACAACGCCTGATTGCCGCCATTTTAAATCTCCATTTTTAAATAAAATCAGTGTTGGAACTCCTCTAATTTGTAGTTGTTCTGCTAATTGAGGGTTTTTATCTACATCTATTTTTATGATAGACGCATCATCTCCAACACGACCTTTAAGATCTTCTAAAATTGGCTTCATCATTTTACATGGGCCACACCACTCTGCAAAAAAGTCAATTAAAACTGGTTTGTCTTGGCTAATTATTTCGTTGAAAGTCATAAAATTACGTTTACAATTAAACTTAATGCAAAGTTATTGTAAAGATAAATAATATTTTGTGACTTTTGTTACAATACAATCGTCAAAAAAAAGAATTTATAGAAATATCATTCAAATAAGAAAAAATCACTACTTTTGCGCTGGGGTAAGTCTTATACGACCAGCTCCCTTCTAATCCCCCAGGACAGGAATGTAGCAAGGGCCGAAGGTTGTAGCGGTGCGATATGAGTAGCTTACCCCTCTTTTTTTTCCATTTTTTCTAATTTTATAAGATATGGGATTCATAAACGATGAATTGGATAAGTATGTATGCAATCATACTGAAAACGAGCCTGATTACTTACAAGAATTAAATCGTAAAACACATCTTGAAATATTGCAACCTCGCATGCTGAGTGGTCATTTTCAAGGTCGGTTGTTAAGCCTGTTGTCAAATATGATTCAACCTGAAAGAATTTTGGAAATTGGAACGTACACTGGTTATTCTGCCCTTTGTTTAGCAGAAGGTTTAGTTGAAAACGGTTTGTTGATTACTATTGACGTTAACGAAGAATTGGAAGAAATTGTCAATGAGTTTATTGAAAAATCAGGAAAAAGAAGCCAAATTAAAAATATTGTGGGCGATGCAACTCAAATCATTCCTACTTTGGATGAAGAATTTGACATCGTTTTTATCGATGCCGATAAGCGCAATTATATCCATTACTACAACCTTGTATTTGACAAAGTGAAAAAAGGTGGATATATCATTGCAGATAACGTTCTTTGGTCAGGTAAGGTCTTGGAAGATTACGAAAAATTAGATAAGTCCACGCAACTCATTATGGATTTTAATCAATTAGTTCATAATGATGATAGAGTACAGGAAGTGTTACTTCCAATCAGAGATGGGATATTAATCGCGAGAAAAAAATAGTAGGGGCGCGATTAAACACGCAAAAATAGTATGGACGCGATTAATCGCGTCCATACTATTTTCCTGTTAGGAATTTAAACAAATCATTTCCGTTGGCGTAGAGCATCAATGCAATCAGAATAAAGAATCCAACGTATTGAGCAATTTCTAAAACTTTTTGAGGAGCTTCTTTGCCAGTTACAATCTCATAAAGCAAAAACACCACATGTCCACCATCCAATGCTGGAATTGGTAAAATGTTCATAAATGCCAATACAATTGACAAGAAAGCAGTTGCTTGCCAAAATACTCTCCAATCCCAAACAGGAGCAAAAATCTTACTCATAGAACCAAAACCACCTACTTGTTTAGCACCTTCTTTTGTAAATATCAATCCCATTGATTTCACATAGCTACTCAAAGTTTCAACGCCTAAAGATACGCCAGCAGGAAATGATTCAAAGAAACCAAATTTCTCGGTAGCATAAGGAATGTTGAAATAGGTATAATCTTGAGTTTGAAAGCCTATTTTTCCAAGTGAGTCAACTTGTATCGTAAGTGCTACTGTTTCATTGTTTCTAATGACTTCAACCGTTACTTTTTTATTTTTATTTTCTTCTAAAGCAGTAACCACATTGTCATAATAAGGAGTAAGAACCCCGTTGATAGCTACAATGCTATCGTTGTCTTTTAAACCACCCTTTTTTGCATTTGATTTATCAATCACTTTATGAACAACAGCAGGAACACGCAATGAATACAAAGCTGAATAACCGTTTTTTAAAGCAATTTGATCAAAATCTTTAGGGAGATTTACAACTACATTTTCTTCACCTCGTTTAACAGTAACTTCTCTGTTGCCATCTATAACAATTGAAGTAAATATTTTGGCGATATTGTCAATTTTTTTACCACCTATTTCAACAGGGATATCACCATCTTCTAATCCATATTTTTTAAATTCTGGATAAGCAACAGACATTCCATATTTTTCAGCAGAATCAACGGTGTAGTATTGTTTACCCCAAACAAAAAGAATCATTGCATAGATAATCAAGGCAAGAACAAAGTTTACGGTTACCCCACCAATCATCACAATTAAACGTTGCCAAGCTGGTTTGGAACGAAACTCCCATGGTTGTGGAGGTAAAGCCATTTGCTCTTTATCCATTGATTCATCAATCATACCAGAAATTTTAACGTATCCACCAAGTGGTAGCCATCCAATTCCCCATTCGGTATCACCTATTTTTCTTTTAAAAAGAGAAAACCAAGGATCGAAAAATAAATAAAACTTTTCTACGCGAATATTAAACATTCGAGCAGCTAAGTAATGACCAAATTCATGAAGAACTACTAAAATTGCAAGTGATAAAACTAATTGTGATATGATAATCAATATTTCCATTGTCTATTGTTCAAATTTATAAGCGAGCAAATATAATCAATGTTTAGAAATATTATTGAATGGAAGTAATATATGGTGCATTTTATTTGTGAATAATTCTTAAATTGATGATTAGATGACTAAATGACGTTATGACTGATTGACTGATTGATTGACTGACTGACTGATTGACTGACTGAAGAATATATATATATATCAAAGATGTATCAAAGTCAACTTATCAATAGATCTAAAGTCATAAAGTCAACAAGTCCTAATATCATAAAATCAAAAAAAGTACTATCTTTACACAAAATGAATTTAAGCATGAAAACTATATTATTAATACTATTCACACTACCGTTTCTTTTATTTGCACAACAACCTAGAATGTCTGTTAAATCTCAAGTAGATGTTGCATTTGTTAAAAAGAATACGCCTTTGATTTTAAAGGAAAATTCAACAATGTGGAGGGAATTGCCTTTGATAAAAATAAACGGACAAATTTATGTTTCATTTGTTGGTAAATTGAAGTCAGAATCGTATGCAAATAACTTGGATGGAGTGATTGTTGGAGATGGAATTGGCGCAATTAGAAGTGTGCGAATTCGAATTGATAAATTGGATCAAATTGAGCAATTGAATCAATTGTCTCACCTTGAAATAGCTGGAAAAATAAAACCGGATTTGGCAAAAGTGAATTACGATACACGAGCAGATAGTGTTCATGCGGGATTGGGATTGCCTCAAGCATTTACTGGAAAAAATGTTATCATTGGGATACAAGACTGGGGATTTGATTATACACAACCTATGTTTTACGATACATTGTTGCAAAATACACGAATTTTGGCAGCATGGGATCAATTTAAACGTTCTGGACCACATCCTGCTTTGTACAATTACGGAGCTGAATATTCAACAATTAGTGAGTTGTTGACTGCAGAAACCGATACCTCCAATCAATTGAATCATTCAACGCATGGAACACATGTATCAGGTATTGCAGGAGGAAGTGGAGCAGGTGTTTATGCCAAAGGAATGTCTTTTGAAAACAATTTCTTATTTACCACTATTTTGGTGGATGAAGCGGCAGCAATTGATGCATGGAATTGGATGTATTTGAAAGCTCAAAGTTATGGCAAACGTCTGGTTGTAAATATGAGTTGGGGATTGTATCATTTTAGCGGCAACGATGGAACTTCGTTGTTGAGTCAAGCTATAGAGTCTTTTACTGATAACGGCGTTTTGTTTGTTTCATCAGCAGGAAATAATGGTGATGTAAATTTCCATATACAAAAGGAATTTAACAACGATAGCATTCGCACAAAAGTAAAATTCTATGATTATGCATTGCATGATTCTCTTTGGGGACAAAGTTTGCACGGTTGGGGAGAAGTGGGAAAGAATTTTGAAATGAAAATTCAACTTTATTCTTCAGCTACTAATTTAATTGCCGAAACACCTTTTTATTCTTCAATGATGAACGGTTATGACGAAGGATTTATAGTAGTTTCTCCTGGTGATACTGTTTGGTACAATGTTGCAGGTGAATCTGCTTTCCCTTCCAATGGAAAACCGACTATTCGCTTTCGTGTAAATAACAAGTTTGCCTATAGCACAGTATTGGTGGCTCGCGCTACTGATGGAGTTGTACATTTCTGGAATTTGGTAGAATTGACTACTAATGGAGGAAATTGGGGACAGCCGTTTCAAACGTTTGGAACAGGCACAATTGCTGGTGATACGCAATATGGAATAGGCGAACCAACTTGTGCTACAGATTGTATTTCTATTGCTTCGCATTCGGCACAATTTTTACATTCAAGTGGTAATGTGTTTGGAGGAGCTCGTTCGAGCTTTTCGAGTATAGGTCCACGAAACGATGGAGCTATGAAGCCAGATATTTCAGCTCCTGGTTCTTCTGTTGTAAGTTCAATCAATTCTTTTACCACCGATTCGTACACAGCTGTAGAAACGACCAATTTTCAAGGGAAAAATTATTATTTTGCATCCATGTCGGGTACATCAATGGCGTCTCCAGTAGTAGCTGGAATTTGTGCATTGATTTGGGAAGCAAATCCTTATTTATCACCACGACAAGTGAAGAATATCATCATTCAAACAGCTCGATTGGATCAACATACGGGGCAAATACCAGCAGAAGGTGATGTGAAATGGGGACATGGAAAGATTGATGCGTTGGCAGCTGTAAAATTAGCGTTGACTGTTGTAGGTGTTGATGAATTATCTATGGAGAATCAAAATGATTGGCAAGTTTATCCCAATCCAGCGAATTCATTTATAAAAGTGAATGGATTGACAGCGATTCAACAAGCTCAATTGATTGATATAAACGGTAAACAAATTGATTTAGATACTCACTTGAATGAATGGAATATTTCAAATCAAACACCGGGAATCTATTTGTTTAGAGTTGTGGCAAATAATAAAGTTTATCAAAAGAAACTGATTATCAACTAACGGGTTATTTATTACTAAATGTTTCTCTACCTTTCCATTCGGGTTTGTAGAATACAGAAATGAGTCCCAAAAGCAGAGTGTAGAAAGGAAAAAGCAATTCATAAACAAAGAGTTGTAGTAGCAACCCTCTTTTTTGAAGCTCTTTCAGATAGAATTCAACGATCGCATAATCGATGAATACTTTTATGAGTACCAACTCGATAGCTCCTATGTAGTAGCTTTTTATTAAACAAAACGCCACTAATGAGATAAATGAAAATGTAATGAATAGTTGAATAAACCCAACGATCATTGCAAGTTTATCTTTTACATGAGGTGTTTTTTGTATCCATCTCAAACGTTGATCCAAAAACTCAGGTAAAGAAGTTGGAGAAGGAGTTGTAACCGCTAACTGATTGTTGAGTACAATGCTTGTTTCTTTCTTGTTTTTAACAAAATCAGCTAATAGAAATTGATCATCACCACTTAGTACATGACGATGCATTTTGTATGAATTGACTTCAATAAATGTTGATTTTTTGAACAATAGATTGGCACCACTGGATACAATTGGGCGTTTAAAACCAGCAGTGATAATATTGATTACATTGAGTAAATAAATGTCCAATTCAACTATTTTTTGCCAACCCGAAGATTTCATTTTAACAGGTAAAATAATTAAATCTGATTCTTGCAATGTGCTCATTGTGTCAAAGTAGCTTGCTTCAAATGTAACATCTGCATCCATGGTAAGAATAAATGCTGTTTTTGAATTGTAAACTCCATAATGAATAGCCGCTTTTTTACCATTTTCAACGCTGTGTAGGATAGAATAATTATCTATTTTTAGTGAAGATTGAATTACTTCAACTGTTTTGTCTGTCGAGTGATCATCGATAAAAAGTATTGAATGAGGCAAGGTTGAACTATTATTCAATGCATTTAACAATGGTACGATTCGTTTTTCTTCGTTTCTAAAAGGAATCAACAAAGTAATTTCATCTAATTGAATGGTTGAACTATTCTTTGTTAAACTCTTTAAAAAGAATCGCTTAATACCTTTTATACAAATAAAAAATAGAGCGATGTATAGACTACAATAGAGAAGTATCCAATTATTCATTTCCGCCCTTTTTTCTACATATAAATAAGCCAATCATTGTTGGTAGAAACAAATTGATTAACCATATTGTTAATGATGCTGTAATAATACTCATTTCCGAAATTGCAATGCCTGAGAAAACAATTAAAGCAATTGATTCACGGATAAATAATTTTCCAAACAACAACGAAGGAGATAAGGTTGTCCATAGATAAAATAACCAAACCAACCAAAATAAATGTAGATCCAATGGTTGTCCAAACGCATTTAATGCCAATAAGAATTGAATTGAAAAAATAACGTTTCTTAAGAATGAGAACCACAGTATTTTGATTCTAAACGTTTTATTTTCTCTCAATAGTATGAAAATGTGTTTATACCATTTGTATTTATTGAAAAAGAAGTCAATTTTTTCGTAATTGAAATAAAATAAATAGGCGATAATTGCAATAAGAAGGGGAATGAGCAGTGTTTTTGATTCAATAGATGCAGATGAAAGTACCAAACCAAATAATCCAAGTGTAATAGTGGTAATGAATTGCCCCAAATTGGCTGTTAATGTTAGTAAAGTAATTGGAATACGTTCTCTTCGTTGGAAGTAAAATATTCGTCCGATGAAATTTCCTTGCATGTTTGGTGTTAGCATTCCAGTGATGATTCCAGCAAAAAACGATTGAATTTTATATTTTTTAGGGGATTTGTCTTTGATTGCAGTTAAAACAAGTGTCCACTTTTTGTATTCAAAGAAATAATTGGGAAATGTTAGTAAAATTACCACTAAAAGACTAAAATAATTCGTTAAATGAACGTCGGTTAATTGATTAATTGATAGTTTCTTAATTTGAAAATAGAAAAGTATTCCAACGCTTATTGTTAGAATTATTTTTAACAATTTAAAATTCAGTCTTTTATTTTTAGTAATTTTAGTCAAAACTTCTATTTGAATGGTTGAAGATAAGATAATTCTTGGAATTGATCCTGGAACAACAGTTTTAGGTTATGGAATAGTGCAAATTAAAGGTAAAAATTTGACATTGTTGAACTTTGGAGTAATTCAATTGAGTAAATTATCCAATCAACCGGAGAAATTAGACCGTATTTTTTCCCGTATAGATGGTTTAATTAAGGAGTATCAACCACATGAATTGGCAATTGAAGCCCCATTTTTTGGTAAAAACGTTCAATCGATGTTAAAACTTGGTCGTGCACAAGGTGTTGCCATCGCTGCTTGTTTGAGCAATGGCATGATCTATGAGGAATATTCACCACGTAGAATAAAACAAGCGATTACAGGTAATGGAAATGCTTCAAAAGAGCAAGTAGCAACCATGTTGCAAAAGATTTTTCAAATCAAGGATATGCCTAAGTATTTGGATGCTACCGATGGTTTAGCTGCTGCGGTTTGTCACCATTTCTCAAAAGGAGTTGGAGAAAATTATAAATCAAAAGAAAAAAGTTGGGAGTCATTTGTAAAAAACAATCCAGATAGAAACATTAAGTTGGGAGGAAAGTAACTAAAAATGGGCTATCAAATTGACAGCCCATTTTTTAGTTCTATTTTAGTTCGATTATCGAATCTTAAACTCTACACGTCTGTTTTTAGCTTGGATGATGTCTTCTTCATCATTCGCTGTGATTTCAGAACTTTTTTCACTGCTTCCTTGAGGAGATGCAATCAATCGAGTAGTGTGGATACCATTTTCCTTTAAGTAATTGTAAATCATGTTTACACGTTTACCGTCCATTCCAGAAAAGAACGAATTGTCTTCTGCAGCTTTTTCTTCAGCTTCATCTGAATAACCGTTGATTTGCAACTGATTGTTTGGATTTTCTTTCATTAATTTTACAATCATATCCAAGGCATCTTTACCTGCATCAGTCAAATCTGTTTTACCAAATCCAAAATACACGCTTAATGCACTAACTTTTTGACTTAGTGACATGTCATCTGTAATATTTAAAGCTTTTTGATACACTGTTAAAGAAAATCCATCTGTTGGATCTGCTTTCGCACATTCACAAGGATTGTCTTCGTCTATTTGATACACAGTGATATTATCCAAATAATAATATGCAGCTGGAATCAACGCTGTTTTAGACTTAGAATCTTTTTTATTTCTTTGTGTTTTGGTGTTTTCATTTGAAGTAAAATTACCAATTGTAATAAACTTCTCACCGCCATCAGCAATAAACGTTCCACAAACTTGATCCCAACCATAAGGAGCATTGAATATTTTATTATTTTCATTCAATACATGCGTTTTTTCAATAATGCTTTCTTTGGCTTCTGTACCAAAGGCTTTTTTAGAGAAATGTGCACCAATTTGATTGCTTGAATACATAGAAGCTTCTGCCATTGCTACATAAAACTGCACACAATACTTTTCTCCTTTTTTCAAAGGATTAAGCAATTTGTTTGAAACATAAGAACGTGGCATTTTGTTATTGTGAGAAAATGCAACAAATCCTACGTAGTTAGAACCATCTTTTGGATTTTCTTTACCATAAATATTTTCTGGTGTTCCAATATCTGGTGTTTTTTTGCTTGGTAAAAATAAGTCTGCTTTAGCTCCAGTTGGTGAATACCATCCTGTGGCATTTTCAATAGCTCCTAATTTTTTGGGGTCTTTTGCTAGCGATTCAAAACTACCGTTAGAAACTAAGTTTTCATTCGTTTGCCCAAAAGCAATTGATACTGAAAGGCTTAATATTGCCATTGTGATAGAATTTTTCATATTTTTAGTATTGAGTTTCATAATTTATTTTTTTACAGTTTTGACTGTTTGTATAGTAAAGGAGTAAACTCCAATTTTCAAATATACAATATGTCTTTAATTTAGCGTTGTTATCGTTGTTTTTTTTGTTTATTTTTTTAAAAAACACAATTATTTCACTAAAAGTACCTACAAGAGCTGTGCCAAAATTTGTTTTTATGGAATTAAATAGCTTCAGAAGCTTCCAAAAAATCATATTGAATGTCAATATTGTCAATAAAAGACTGTATTTTATTGTTTATTGCATTTGTAAAGAAAATTAGTTGAGTTTTCTTTTCTAAACTTTCGATTAATCGTTTCATTTCAGCTTGTTTGTGCAGTGTTAAACACGCATCCAAATCGTCAATAATGAATAAATCCAGTAGCGCAATATTAATTCCATTTTGTATGTAAAGATCATATACGCGCTTTGGATTGCCAATGATGATTTCTGTACCATCAAAAATATCATTGCGTTGCTGAATCATATTTCCTTTGTCGTGAGCTAAATCTGCCGTAATGTCCAATTTTCTACAAATAATTTTGGCTTTGTTGTATATGGTTTCTGCATTATCTGGCGTGCTGGTTAAATAAATGACTCTTGGAGAACCCTCGTATTCGCTATTCACTTTGTTGAAAATTGACACCAATGCAGTTGTCGTCTTTCCACTATTGATAGGAGCGTAGATAACCAAGTTTTTTCCTGATTTAATTGATGAAAAAAAACGCTTTGAATCTCCATCAAGTTGTTCTATTTGAACAAATTTTAAGGCTTCAACAACTTCGGGCTTTACTTTTTTAAACGACACAACTTTTTTGCGCGAAGTTAGTGATTCTTATTTAATTTTAAAAAGGTTGAATTGTTATGTCGAAATAAGAAATCTGTAGTATTCGTATAGTAACAGGTGCTTCACATTCGACCACTTACAGGGTCGGGAGTTCGTTTAGTTATGCTCCGTTATAGACATATCATCCATACTGGATGAAGATTGTTAGTGGTTATTGGATTGCTTTTTTTATTCCTGATCTCACCCAATACTTGTATTGAAGGCATTCGAAAGATGGAGAATTATTTATAAACACACACGAATCTCTATCTGATCTCTCTCGACCCTGTAGGTGGTCGAATGTCTATAACTAAGAGTACGCCTCTATAACCATCGACCCCGTAGGTGGTCGAATAATTATCACATTGTACTAACTACCGTAATCTCCCACTCAAAACAATCTATTTCCTATTCAAATATATTAAGTGTGAATTCATTTTATTTCCACTGTTAATTTATTTAACTATCTAAAAAACAATAAGATAAAATATTTTATAAAATTTAACTTAACAGTGTTAAGTAAATGATTATCTTTGTGGCATGAAAGGGGAAGATAAAAAAACAAATCGAAAGGAAGATGTTCGGAAGTTGATTCTAGATGCTGCGAAAAAGCTTTTTGTAGAAGAAGGCTATCAGTCAACATCTATGCGTAAAATAGCTTCTGAGATTGGCTATAGTCCAACTGCTATTTATCTCTATTACAAGGATAAAGGCGATGTTGTGTATGAGTTGCATCAAGAAGGATTTTCGTTGCTAAAGACGTATTTAATGCCATTGGCAACTGTTGAAGCCCCTTTTGAACGGTTGAAAGCATTGGGGAGAACATATTTGAATTTTGCCAAAGAACACCCCGATTTTTATGAAGTTATGTTTATGATGAAAGAACCAATGGTTCATTTGGATAACAATCCAACGAATGAAATGTGGGAGGGTGGAAAAGAAATGTTTGGATTCATTATAGCAACCATTGCCGAATGTCAACAACAAGGTTATTTTTCAAAAGACAATCCGCAATACATTGCTTTGCAAGCCTGGGGATTGGTGCATGGTTTGTGTTCGCTGTATATCACAACACGTTTGGATAAAGTTGGAATGGAAAATATTTCTGAATTATCGGCAGATGCTTTGTTGGAAAATGCCTATAAATCGTTTGTAAGTTTTGTTGAATCTTCAAAAAATAGTAAAAGATGAAAAAAAGAATTTTCTTGTTTGTACTTTTATTGAATGGTCTGTTTGTGTTAAATGCACAAGAAGGTAATCAGTTGGAACAGTACGTTCAACAGGGGTTAAAGAGTAATTTAGTGGTACAACAACGTTCAATTTCATTAGATAATGCCGTAAATGCTTTGAAACAAGCGCGAAATTTGTACATTCCAACGTTCGATTTTCAAGCAATGTACACCACGGCTCAAGGTGGACGCTCGTATGAAATGCCTATTGGTGATTTCTTAAATCCAATTTTCAATACGGTAAACGATATGTTGGGCACAACGTTATTGCCTCAAGTTGAAAATGAAAAAATCAATTTCTTGCCCAAAAATTATTACGATGCTCGCTTTCGTTTGTCGGTTCCAATTTTAAATATGGACATCATTCACAATATGCACATCACTGATAAGCAAAGAGCTATTAAAGAAAATGAATTGGAAATTTATGAACGTGAATTGGTAAAAGAGATAAAGGTGACGTATTACCTGTATTTATCGTCGATGAAAGCTGAGCAAATTTACCAAAATACTTTGGAAATGGCTGAAGAAGCAAAACGAGTGAATGAAAAATTGGTGGATGCTGGAAATGGTTTGCATGCTTATGTGCTTCGTTCGGAAAGTGAAATGGAGCAAATAAAAACTCAGCTAAAAACGGCTGAATTGCAATCAAATTCGTTGAGAAGGTACTTTAATGCACTCTTAAATAGGGGAGAGATGGATGAAATTGTGGTTGAAGATTCTGAATCGATCATTCCTTTTGTGGAATCGACAACAGTTTCTGCTAAAAATAGAGAAGAGTTAAATTCCCTAGATTTAGCTGTTGCTTTGAGAGAAGATGTCGTAAAAATGAAAAAACATGCATTTGTTCCTACGCTTGGTGGATTCTTGGATTTGGGTTCGCAAGCAGAGGAATTTCGTTTTAACAAAAACTCTATCTATTACATGGTTGGTGTTCAGTTAAATATTCCCATATTTCAAGGAAATAGAAACAATTTGAAGATCAAAGAGGCTAAAAATGAAATGGAAATTGCAAAACTGCAAAAGGAATATGTGGAGCAACAATTAGCTGTTTCTGTCAATAAAGCATATTCAGATGTTTTGATTGAAAAATCAAAGTATGAATCGACACTTAAACAGTTGGACATGGCAGAAACTTATTACCGCCTCATTACAAAGGGTTATGCTTCTGGTGTGAATACGTATCTAGAAACAGTTGATGCACGTTCGCAACTATCATCAGCAAAACTCGCAGCCAACATTGGCTATTACCAATTTTTGTCAGCATTGGCAAAATTAGAAAGAGAATCAGCATCTTATCCATTAAATAATTAATATATCATGAAACGAATTAAATTAATCAACACTGCATTCATCGCTTTGATGGTTTTGTTGTTCATTGCGTGCGAAACAAAAGAAGATACAAATGAATTCAATTTGAATGACGAAGTATTGGTAACAATAAAACCGATACAAAAAGAAGCGGGTAGCACCATCGTAGAATCTTCTGGGTTGTTTACGACCGATGACGAAACATTGTTGTCGTTTAAAAATGGTGGACTAATTGAACGTATTTACGTGAAAGAAGGGGATTATGTAAAAAAAGGACAAGTTTTGGCTTCATTAAACATGACTGAATTAAATGCCAAAGCTGCACAATTAAAAGCAGCATTGGAAAAGGCTGAACGAGATTTTACCAGAGCTCAAAAATTGTACAAAGATAGTGTAGCTACGCTTGAACAGTTTCAAAATGCCCAAACACAATTAGATGTAATAAAACAAGATTGGAATACCATCGAATTTAATTTGAAATATTCTCAAATTAGAGCCAATGGAGATGGGTATATTTTACTAAAATTGGCCAATGAAGGTCAAATGGTTGGCCCTGGAATGCCTGTTTTTCAAATGAATAGTGCAGGAAATGGCAATTGGATGGTAAAAGTTGGTGTTTCTGACTTTCAATGGGCTTCAATAGCTGTTGGAGATTCGGCTATCATTACAACGGATGCCTATCCAAAAGAAATAAAAGCAAGAATTATTCAAAAATCGGAGGGTATTAACCCAAATTCAGGTACATTTACATTGTCGGTTCAACCAATTTCAATGAAAGGACTAACCGTTGCATCTGGTATGTTTGCAAAAGTAAAAATTTTTGGAAATGCAAAAGATACGTGGTTTGTGCCTTATGAAGCATTATTGAATGGTAATAAAGGAAAGGGATATGTATTTGTGACAGACGACAAGAAAAAAGCAAAAAAAGTACAGGTATATGTGGCTGCTTTGCAAACTGACTATGTGATGATACGATCCGGATTAGAAAATTACCGTTATTTAATTGTTTCTGGAAGCCCTTATTTGAAAGATGGTTCCGACATTAAAGTTGTTGATTAAATTAAAATGATTTAACTGCTATGAATTTGATAAAGGCTCCTATAAAAAATTACCAGTTTACGCTTATTTTAGTGCTAATGGTGGTGGTTGTTGGTATTAGTACATTGTTAACGATGCCACGTGCAGAAGATCCAGATATGGAAGCACCGTATTTCCCGGTTGTTGTTGTATATCCTGGGGCAAGTCCAAAAGATATGGAACAATTGGTGGTGAAACCACTAGAAGCACGATTTAGTGGATTGGATAAAATTAAGCACATTAAAACAAAAATTGACAATGGCTTGATGTTTATGGTGGTAGAATACGAATATTCTGCCAATTACAACACCAAATACCAAGAAGTTGTGCGTGAACTTGGAGCTGCAAAGCAACAAGATTTGCCAGAAGGTATCTACCGTGCTGATGTGATTGAAATTGATCCAACAAATGTAAACATCATTCAAGGGGCGTTGATTTCTGAAAATGCTTCCAAATTTACGATGAAAAAACTCGCCGATGAATTAAAATCGGAGTTGGAAAAAGTGCCTTCTTTAAAAAATGTAACCATTCATGGTGTTTCCGAACAGTTGATTCGTGTGGACTTAAACGAAGGTCGCTTGGCGCAATTGCAAATTCCTGCTTCGAGAATTATGGATGCCATTGGTGCCGAAGCAATGAATATTCCGGGCGGTAGTGTGCATGCGGGACAAAAAACATTTAGTGTAAAAGCTGGAGGTGGATACCAAAGCGTTGAACAAATTGAAAATACGGTTGTTTCCAGTTATCAAGGTAGAAATATTACCTTGAAAGAAGTAGCAGACGTTTATCCGTCTTTTTCTCCAGAAACATACATAACTCGCCTAAATGGTTTTGAATGCTTGTTTGTAACCGCTGCTCAAAAGAAGGGGATGAATATTAGCTCTACGCAAGATGAATACCAAAAAGTAATAGAAGCATTCAAAGAAAAATTGCCTAAAAATGTTGATTTGGTACTCAATTTTGAACAAGCTGACAATGTTAGAAGTCGCTTGAGTGGATTGGGTAAGGACTTTTTGATTGCCATTGGCTTGGTATTGTTTACGTTGTTGCCACTTGGTACACGGGCTTCTGTTGTTGTGATGATTGCTATTCCTTTATCGTTGGCAACTGGAATTGTAATCCTAAATGCATTTGGTTTTTCGCTAAATCAGTTGAGTATTGTTGGATTTGTTGTGGCACTCGGTTTGGTGGTCGATGATAGTATTGTTGTGGTGGAAAACATCGAGCGGTGGTTGCGGGAAGGTCACTCTCCAATTGATGCTGCTGTGAAGGGAACAAAGCAAATTTCTTTAGCTGTTTTAGGTTGTACGGCTACCTTGGTTGTGGCGTTTATGCCTTTGATGTTTTTACCAGAAAAAGCAGGTCAATTTATTCGTAGTTTACCTACTGCTGTAATCGGTTCTGTTGTAGCATCCATGTTTGTAGCATTGTTGGTGGTGCCATTTTTGTCGAGTATTATCTTAAAACCACACAAACAAGAAGGTGGAAACATCATTTTGAAAGGATTGCAAAAAATCATTCATTTAACGTATGCTGTATGGTTGGATAAAGCCTTGAAAAAGCCTGTGTTGACAGTTATTGGTGCGGCAATCATTTTTGCAGGAGCTTTGTTTATGTTGCCAAGATTGGGATTTGAATTATTTCCTTCTTCGGAGCGGCCACAATTTATGGTGCATATTGCTCCACCTCCTCAATCAAATATTTATTATTCGGATAGCATTACACAAATAGTAGAAAAAGATTTGAGTAATATGAAGAAAGTGAAGTATTATTCTAGTAATGTTGGTAAAGGAAATCCTCGTTTGTTTTACAATTTGGAACAAGCCAGTGAGCGACAAGATTTTGCTGAAATTTTTGTGCAATTACAAAAAGATGTTAGTTCCAAAGAAAAATTACAAATCATAGATTCTCTTAGAAAGCATTGGAGTTCCTTTTTAGGTGCTAAAATTGAGGTAAGAAATTTTGAACAAGGTGTGCCAATTCTGTCTCCTGTTGAAGTGCGTTTGTTTGGCGACAATTTAGATACGTTGAAACAATTGGCGAGTAGAGTGGAGATAATGTTGAAGAAAACAAAGGGAACAGAAGATGTCAACAACCCATCGACTTATACCAAAATGGATTTAAAAGTGAACATCAATCGTGAAAAAGCAGCTGCAATGGGTGTTCCATCTGTGTTGATTGATAAATCTATTCGAATGGCGTTGTCGGGGTTGGATGTGGCTACTTTCTCTGATCCTACTAAGGATAATGATGATTATAAAATTCGTGTCACTGTTCCGCGAGAAGATTATCCAGATATGTCCATTTTTGATAATATTTTTGTTGACAATGTTCAAGGCATGGCTATTCCGATCAATCAATTGGTAACATTGAGTATGGAATCTTCTCCATCGTCTATTAGTCACATTGATAGAACTCGGGTTGTCTATGTTAATTCGTTTGTGAAAAAAGGATATACCAATGATAAAGTCATTAGTGATGTAGAAAACCAAATGAAGAAGATGAAGTTGCCTCATGGTTATCATTTTGAAATGGGTGGAGAAGTGGAAAGTCGCCAAGAAGCTTTTGGAGGTTTTAGCACCATTATCATCATTACTATTTTCTTATTCATTGCCGTATTGGTATTGGAATTTAGAACAATTAAAAGCACGTTAATTGTATTGTCTGTTATTCCACTTGGAATTGTTGGAGCCGTTGTAGCGTTGTGGATTACTGGTAATCCATTGTCGTTTGTATCGACCATTGGTTTAGTAGCCTTAGCAGGTATTGAAGTCAAGAATACCATTTTACTTGTCGATTTTACCAATCAATTGAGAAAAGAGGGAATGGGCATTATCGAAGCAGCCGAAAAAGCGTCTGAAATACGGTTTTTACCTATTATTTTAACCACATTAACAGCTATAGGAGGATTGATTCCGATTGCGATGTCTAGCAACCCGATGATTGCACCTTTAGCAGTGGTCATTATTGGTGGATTGATAAGTTCTACGTTGCTTTCTCGTATTGTAACTCCGGTGGTATATCGTTTGATGCCTCCGAAGATTGATTGATTATTTTACAGGTTTTTCGTCTATTATTGGTTTGTACAAATCTGCCGTTACGATACACGCCCGACATTTGGGATATAATTTGGGGGTGGCAAACACGGTTTTTTTAGAGTGTTTTGCTAAAAAAAAGGTAATGTACTGAAAAATAGTTGGTGAATAATTGAAAAAAAATTAAAAATTTATTAGTAGTGTGAATGTTATTTTTTGTTATCTTAATAGTTACAAAACAGCTAAATATCAAGATGAACGAAAAATTTCAAAATAAATACCGCAACGAGTCGGCACGAGCCCAATGGTGGAATTATCAACGGGACGGAGCATATTTCATTACAATTTGCACACACAATAGGGAACATTTTTTTGGAGAAATCGAATCAGGAAAAATGAATTTGTCGCCCATCATCAAAACCCTATTATTGACAATAATTTCGGGAAAACGCGGTTTCAAAATATCGGAAAAAATTCGATTTCATCCATTATCGGATCGTATAAATCTGCCGTTACGAAACACGCCCGACGTTTGGGATATAATTTTGGGTGGCAAACACGATTTCACGACCATATCATTCGCAACGAACAATCGTTTCAACGCATAGAACAATACATTATTAATAATCCGTCAAAATGGAAAGAAGATCGATTTTGTTGAATGTGAAAATATAAACCTAAATTGTTAAGCGAATATACTATTTTTTTTTGCTTTTTTGTAACCTATTAGCAACTTAATTACTCTAACGATTAAATTGCAGATATAATGGCATGCATTTTGTATATGAGTTCATAAACAATAAATTGATTTTAAAAGAGTTTAAGTAACATGTTTAATTGAATTAGAATTATGAAAAAGTTAATTGTTTTTATCATTTATATCGTAAGCTTTACAGCTTCAGCACAGTTTAAAAGTGGGTTTGAACCAACTGAGGCAAGGGATATGATCCAAATTTGCAATACATTTGGTTATGTAGATTTATATGGCAGTGATGAAGAAATCATTCCAAATGGTTATCAAAAGGTTTATACTTCTCCGTCATTGGGTATGGATAATAAATTCAGTGTGTTTAAAACGAAAGATAAAGGAGCGATTGTGTTTAGAGGAACAACTTCCAATATGTTGAGTTTTATGGAAAATTTCTATGCTACAATGATTCCTGTGAAAGGTCAAATTGCAATTAAAGGTGAAAAGTTTAAATACCAAATGGGGAAAGAAACTTCAAGCTCAATCCATGCAGGTTATACATTGGCGATAGGTTTCATGAAAGCCGATTTGTTAAAAGAAATAAAAGAATTGAACAAACAAGGCATCTATGATATTTATATTACAGGCCACTCTCAAGGTGGAGCATTGGCAACATTGGTGAGAGCTTATTTGAATTATTTGCCAGAAAATGAATTGGATAAGAAGAATAACTTTAAAGTATATGCATTTGCCAATCCAATGGTTGGAAATGAAGCGTTTGTAAAAGAATACAATTCCAGTTTTTGTGAAAACGGGATGAGCTATTCTATTCACAATCCAGAAGATTTTGTGCCACGATTACCAATCAGTAAAGTAGATGAGAATTTCTGGGAAAATAATTTATCGTTACTTACAAGTGGAAATGAAAAAATGAGTCGTATGTCAATGCTATTTGCAGGTGCTGGCACAATGTTTAAAGGTAACATTGTAGAAATGGCAAAAATGATGGCAACACAGATTGAAGGAATGTTGAAAAATAGCTTGGGTAAATTTGAAATGCCAGCATTTAAAGATGAATTTAACTACGTTCATGGGTCCAATATTGTCAAAATTTCACCAACTGTTTATCCAATGGAATTAAAAGATTCGTCCATCTTAAAAAATGATTCGTTGATGAATAGTTATAAACGAGATGTGAATGGTATGTTTGAGAACAAAGAATTGTACAAATCAGCAGATAATTTCATGCAACACAAACCCTATAATTATTACACAGCTATTTTAAAGGATTATTTCCCACAAGATTACGAAGCGCTTAATCAAAAGTACTTTGTAATGCCAAAGAAATAATTAAATCATTAGTTGTTCATTCTATATAGTCTGAAAAATGTCTTGTAGTAATATCGAATCAACTTTAAATACTCCAAAGTTCTCTAAAGCGGATTGCTTGTCGTCTTGAAATTTCAATTTTTTCACCAGTTTCTAACTCAACGAGTAATCCACCATTGAACCAATTTTCAATTTTGCTAATCCATTTCACATTGATGATGAATTTTCGATTTGCCCTAAAGAAATAATTGCTATCAAGACGTTTTTCTATGTTTCCTAACGAACTTAAAATCATTGGTTTGTAGGTGTCAAAGTGAACCTTTACATAATTGCCATCTGATTCAAAATACCGAACAGTTGCCAACTTCGTGAACCAACATTTTTCACCATCTTTAATAAAAATCTGATCGTCAATGGATAACTGTCTTTTTTCAATAGGTGCATCTGATATGGAAGTAGCAACATTTTCTTCTTCAAAAATAGCTGTTATTTTTTTTATTGTTTCATTCAATCGAGATGGGTCAACAGGTTTGAGAATGTAATCCAAAGCGTTTACTTCAAAAGCTTTTAATGCAAATTCATCATAAGCCGTAATGAAAACAACAAGAGGAATCTCTTCTAATTGTTTAATTAAATCAAATCCAGTAATGCCGGGCATGTTGATGTCCAAAAACAATAGGTCGGGAGCTAATTCGTTGATGAATTCAATACCTTCTTTGCCGTTTTTAGCTTCACTAATGATATCAATTTGCGGATAGTTTTTCAGCAGTGATTTTAATTCCTCACGAGCCAATCGCTCATCATCAATGATGATTGTTTTAATTTTTTTCATAGTCAAAAGTTAAAGTGGCAACAACATTTTCGCCCACTTGCGAAATGGAAAAATGTGCTTTGTTGTTGTATTGAATTGCTAATCTCCTTTTCGTATTTTCAACACCTATACCAGTATCAATGGTGTTTTTTAGTTTACCAGAATTTTCAACAATAATTAAAAGTTGATTGTTCAAATGCTGTGTGCTGATTTTAATAAAACCTCCATCAATATTTTGAGAAATACCATGTTTTATCGCATTCTCAACCAATGTTTGAATGATAAAAGGAGGGATTAAAAACGAAGAAAGTTGTTGGTCTATGTTCCAAGTAATTTTTATTCGCTCCTCAAAGCGTATTTTCTCTAAATCCAAGTAATTTTTTACAATTTCAATTTCTTCATCAATAGAAATGAGGTTTTCTTTACCTGAAACCAGTGATTTTCTTAATAAATTGGATAGCGTAGTAATGGCAGATTTGGCACTTTGAGGTTCAATTTCAACCAATGCTCTAATGGAGTTTAGTGAATTAAACAAAAAATGAGGGTTAAGTTGAGAACGCAAATTTTTTAATTCAATTTCATTTTTTGCTGCTTCTAATGAAAGGTTGTCCAATTCTTGCTGATTGGATTTTTGAAAAAAGTGGTAAGTAAAATAAATACCATTCCAACAGATTATTAATAAACTCAAAGCTAATATATTGACAATGATTCGTCCTGAATTAAATAAATTTAGATAATCCTTTGAGATAATGAATTCTGTAATTAATAAGATTGTTTCGATTAAAGTAGAGCAAATGATGGAAATAATTAACAATTTAGGTATCAGTGTTTTAAGGTTGAAATCTAACCATCTTTTTGATAACATATATAGACGCATCAAATGGGTGAAAAAAATACTAAAGATAGTCATCAAAAAAAGCTGTACAAACAATTTATAAGACACATCATTTGGACGATCAATATAGGCAGAAAGAAAAATCAAGCAGGAATAAATTGTCCAACCACCAAATTGAGCCAACCAATACAATTTTTTACTCGATTTCATAAAAACAAATTTAGCAATCATTTTGATTGCAATCATAATCTTAAAAAGAAAATATGGCTTAACACCAAACTTGTTTAGAATGATTTTAATTAACAAAATTATAACGATTAAAATTTTACATTATGTAGTATTATTCATAAATTTGATAAAAATCAATTTGTTTCTCTTTTATGTTTATTCCAGAAGAAAACAATGTCATATAAATAGTTAAAAATAAATTATTGTACCTATGAGTTATTCAAAAGCAAAATCAGTTAAAGAGTTATCTGTCAATGGGAAGAGTTATAAATATAGTTCACTAAAAGATGTTAAATCGGGTGGAATTGAGCATTTGCCGTTTAGTATTCGTATTTTATTGGAAAATGTTCTAAGAAATTACGATGGGTTTAGTATTACAGATGAACATGTTGATACATTATTGAACTGGACACCAGAAGAAATTGATAAAGATATTCCATTTAAGCCAGGACGTGTATTGATGCAAGATTTTACTGGAGTTCCAGCAGTGGTTGACATGGCGTCTTTAAGAGCAGAATTTGTTAGACATGGAAAAGATGGTCAAAAAATCAATCCAGCTATTCCTGTTGACTTAGTTATTGACCACTCTGTAAATGTTGATTATTATGGTACTGATTATTCGTATGGTAAAAATGTTGAGTTAGAATTTGAGCGAAATCAAGAACGTTACGAATTATTAAAATGGGCACAAAAAGGATTGAGTAACTTTACAGTTGTTCCTCCGGGAATGGGTATTTGTCACCAAGTAAACTTAGAATATTTAGCAAAAGGTGTAACCGAAAGAAATGGTTGGTTGTTCCCAGATACGCTTGTTGGTACCGATTCTCATACGCCAATGGTGAATGGTATTGGTGTTGTTGCTTGGGGTGTTGGTGGAATTGAAGCAGAAGCTGCCATGTTGGATCAACCGATTTTCTTTACTTGTCCTCAAGTTGTTGGTTTAAAATTAACAGGAAATATTCCTAACCATTGTACGGCAACAGATATGGTACTTACAATTACACGTCTATTGCGTGATACAGGTGTGGTTGGAAAATTTGTTGAAGTATTTGGTGACGGATTGGACAATTTAACGGTCACTGATAGAGCTACAATTGCTAATATGTCTCCAGAATTTGGATGTACCGTTACTTATTTCCCAATTGATAACCGTACGTTGGAGTACATGCATTCAACCAATCGTTCAGAAGAACAAATTAAGATAGTTGAAAGCTATTGTAGAGAGAATTTATTGTGGAGAACTGGTAATGAAAATATTCAATACTCCAAAGTTGTTGAATTAGACCTTTCAACGTTAGAGCCAACAGTTTCTGGTCCTAAACGCCCACAAGATAAAATCTTTGTGAAAGATTTAGCTGTTAAATTTAAAGAAGTATTAAAAGACGAATTTAAAAGAGATTATCAACCGAAAGATGAAAGAGCAGAACAAGCTTGGTTGAAAGAAGGTGGTTCCGGTACAGAATTTACTTTCGGAAAAGTACCAATGAATGGTGAATCGCATTCAGAAGTTATTGTTGATGATAGCAAAATGCGTTCTGTTCGTATCAAACAAGCGCATAAAGAATTTGTTGTTAGTGATGGTAGTATTGTTATTGCAGCAATTACTAGTTGTACTAACACATCAAATCCTGCGGTAATGGTTGGAGCTGGTTTGTTGGCCAGAAATGCCATTGAAAAAGGATTGAGAACAAAATCTTGGGTAAAAACATCTTTGGCTCCAGGTTCTAAGGTTGTAACTAAATATTTGCAACGCTCTGGATTGGATGTGGATTTAGAAGCATTGCGTTTCCACACAGTTGGATATGGGTGTACTTCTTGTATTGGTAACTCAGGACCGCTTCCAACGGCTATTGCAACAGCAGTGGATAAAGGTGAATTGGTGGTTGCTTCTGTACTTTCTGGAAATAGAAACTTCGAAGCACGTGTTCACCCACAAGTAAAAATGAATTTCTTGATGTCACCAATGTTGGTTGTTGCTTACGCCTTAGTTGGTAGAGTGGATGTTGATTTGATTAATGATCCATTGGATTATGATCCGAATGGAAACCCTGTTTATTTGAAGGATATTTGGCCATCAAGAGATGAAATCAGAAATACTATCAATGAATGTGTAAAACAAGAAGATTTTGGTGAGATCTACGATGTGATTTTTGATGGATCTACAGATTGGCAAACATTGAAAGTAAATTTGGAAGAAAACTTTGAATGGAAGCAAAATTCAACTTACATCAAAGAAGCTCCTTTCTTTGAAAATTTGGAAGCCGAAACAAAACCGATCGCTGATATCAACGGGGCAAGAGTATTGTTGTATTTAGGAGATTCTGTTACAACAGATCATATTTCTCCAGCAGGATCTTTTAAAGAAGAAACAGCTGCCGGTCAATATTTGTTGTCTAATGGTGTTGTTAAAGAAAATTTCAATTCTTATGGTTCTCGTCGTGGTAATCACGAAGTAATGATGAGAGGAACATTTGCCAACGTTCGTATTAAAAATAAAGTTGCCGATAGAGAAGGAGGTTATAGCCGTTACTTCCCTACAAATGAAGTGAAAACAGTGTTTGATGTAGCAATGGATTACAAGAAAGACAACACACCTCTTGTGATTTTGGCTGGCAAAGAATATGGTTCTGGCTCATCTCGTGACTGGGCAGCTAAAGGTACTTTCTTATTAGGTGTTAAGGCAGTTATTGCAGAAAGCTATGAACGTATCCATAGAAGCAACCTTGTTGGTATGGGAGTTGCTCCATTGGTGTTTACAAACGGGCAAAATGCAGAGTCACTTGGACTTGATGGAACAGAAACATACAGTATTAGTGGATTGGCAGATCATCTAACGCCACGAAAAATACTAGATGTGAAGGCTGTTCACCCATCTGGTAAAGAAATCAACTTTAAGGTAGAAGCGCGTTTAGATTCTCAAATCGAAATAGAATACTACAAGAATGATGGTATCTTGCAGTATGTTTTAAGAGATTATTTGAAGAAGAATTAAGATTCGTTTCTGGATAGTTTTTAAAAACGAAAGAGGTTATTTGAAATGAATAACCTCTTTTTTATATTTTAGAACACAACTATCCGAAACTTTTTAAAATGAAACGCAAAAAGGAAATGTCTAGGATTTCTCTCTTCGTTCGAAATGACCACCTTGGCTTGAAGTTGGGAAAATAGGGCTGGCTTCGCTAGCCCCATTTTCCCCTCATACACGGTAGTTTTTTAGTCATTTCGAACGAAGTGAGAAATCCTTCAACAGGAAATTTACCTTATCAATTGAAAATAGAAAAAACGCTTCCAAAACAGTTGCATTTATTCAAAAAAGAGGGCTTTTTTTTTCTTGACTTTGTTAAAACGCTCATGAAAAACAAAGTGATGTAGAAGAAAATTGTCTAAATTTGGAAAACTTCAGATGAATGTGGTTTTAGAATAAGATGGAAACAAAAAAAGGTTGCTCGTAATGAACAACCTTAACTATCTTTAAAATCAAAAATTATTTAATTTGATTCTTGTCGTCTTTTGCTTTTTTATTGAATTTATTTTGAAGATTTAACCAATAAAGTACTCCAAAAAAGCCGCCAAATAACACAGTTGTATTAAAAACTGTAGTAATCATATTGTTTTCATCGTAGATGAATGAAAGGATTGAATCTAAACAATCTCCAACTCCCCACCAAAAATCTGTTGCGTTCATTTCTATAAAATTTTTATCAAAGAAAGTAATATTTTTCCGAATAGCATAAATTTTTAGTAGATATTTTTTAAAAATCGATTGTTAATATTCAATCTAAATAAAATCCTATTTCTTCTTTATACCTATAATATTGGGTAATCTCCAAAATTCGGCATTGGTGTCAATTGGGTAAGTTCTTGAAACATAACTACCTAATTTTTCGATGCGATCATTTTCTGTATCAACAAATAAACTTGTTTGCGGACCACCTTCCATGTAAATGGCATTTCTTAAAGGTCGTTCCAATTTGGTCATAAATTGAATCATTTCATTGTGTGAGTATGGAGAACGAGTAAAAATAAAATAAATTTGTTGGTAATCGTCCTTTGCAACAATTAATTGACTACACCATTGTGGATTTTTGTTCCAACTCATTGGCGAACCATTGCAATCAATCATTCTCAATCCTTGTGCAATCGAAGCATAATCTTTTTTAATAGTCTCTAAATTGCTGCATTTTAAATCGATGATGTCAAACTCTGGCAAATCTTTTCTCAATGGATTAAACGCAATTGCCATGTTGTAACCTTCGTATGGTCGAGGATTGTTTGCATATTCTTTCGTATTCTGCATATATCCCTTGCTTGATAATTGATTTCTAACATCGTACATTCCTGCATTAATGGCAACCATTAAATCGTGGTGTTCTGCCCAATCAACAACACACAATGAAGTTGAATCGAATTGAGAAGCAGAAAGCATTTCAAATTTGAATTTTTCAGGATCAATTCTCAGTAAACTAATTTTAGAATCACCAATTTTTACTTTTCTTGGGCCATCCAACTCAATATATTCCAACCCATTTTCAAGTTGAACCCATTTATTGTCAAATTTTTTGTAATAAGGTGGATTGAAAATAGAATTGTAAAGTGCCGAATCAATGGTGGCTGTGTCGTTATTGTTGGTATAAAGCGTTGAGTCCACCTCTTGTTGCGAACAAGAAACAAAAGGGATTGCTAATAGAGCAATCAAAAAATGTGCCTTGTTAGATTTTATTATACGTTTCATGCGGAGAAATAGGTTTTACTAAAATACTACAAATTTCGAGCCAAATAAATGATTTTTGTCAGTTATGGCTTAAAATTTTCAATAGCCATCGTTAATTCTATAAATTGATCAACGGATAATACTTCTGGACGCAATGTCAAAAAGGCATGTTCAAAATTTTCTGGTGTGAGTTTTTTTAATGAATTGCGCAAGGTCTTTCTTCGTTGATTGAATCCAGTTTTTACAACCGAAATGAATAACTTTTCGCTACATGGTAAAGAAGTTCTTGCATTTCTTGTACAACGTATTACGCCAGATTTTACTTTTGGTGGTGGGTTGAAAACGTGTTCGCTAACGGTGAAACAGTATTCAATGTCATAAAAAGCTTGCATCAAAACACTCAATATGCCGTATTGCTTTGAACCTGGTTTTTCTGCCACACGTTCTGCTACTTCTTTTTGAAACATTCCCATTATTTCGGGTATTTGGTTTCGGTAATCCAAACATTTAAAGAGAATTTGTGACGAAATGTTGTAAGGAAAGTTCCCAACAACGGCAATAGGCTCATTTCCCATTAATTGAGTCAAATCAATTTTTAAAAAATCAGCTTCTAAAATCTTTCCTTTTAGAGATGGAAAATGTACTTTGAGGTAATCAATTGATTCTGTGTCAACATCCATTACTGTCAAATCAATTTCTGGGAGTTTCAATAAAAATTCTGTCAAAGCACCAGTGCCTGGACCAATTTCTAAAGCACGTTTGCAACCGTTGTGAAACTTAAATTGTTCGGCAATTTTCTGACAGATATTTTTATCAACTAAAAAATGCTGACCAAGGTGTTTTTTCGCTTTGACTGTCATTTTTTAAATTCTTCTACAATGGTTAAAACTGTACGAAATGCACCAAATTTTCCTTGAAATTTCATCGAATGTTCATGCTGTAATTTAGGTGCAAAAAGCTGTTGGTAAACATCGTATTGATCTTGATTTGGAGCAAGATATTGTATGGCGTAGGTAACGCCACCATCTTCCTCTCCATGCACTTTTGAAATTCTACTTTCAATAAAACATCCAGTTTGCATTACGTCTGGGATGTGTTTGGTGAGCATCCATTCTAACCATTCATCATGTACAGAATGATCGATATTTACAGTTACATTGTATAAAATCATACAGCAAAGTTACTGAAAGTAATAAAATACAGTGTATTAAATCGGTAATTATTTAGCAATTACAAGCGTTTGATTGACAACACCTTTCTGCGTGACTATTTTAATGAAATAAGCTCCATTTGTTAACTGTTTTGTGTCTATTTGTAGAGAATTGGCATGTAAATCGTTGTTTTCAAAAACTAATTTCCCAGATGTGTTGAACAATCTAACAGCGACTATTTTATCGTCTTCTGCTTCTATGTTTATTTGTTCTTTTGCCGGATTTGGAAAAACAATAGCAGAGTTAACAGTTGCTTGAGAAATGGCTAAAGCATTCGGGTCACCAACTTGAATATTGTCCACAAACACATTGTTTCCGCCTGAAGAAGTGAATTTGAATTTTACCAATAAATGATCAACCAAATGAGATGTATTTAAAGTTGCCTGTGTGTTTTTCCATTCAGTAGCATCGCTTGGGAAAAATGGGTTGACAACAGGTGAATTGACTGTTTTTAAGCTTGATGCACCTGACAATGTTTTTCGCTGTTCCCACGTTTTTCCACAGTCTTTAGATACATAAACTTGTAATAAATCAATATTATTTGAAGCTTTTTGTGCATAAGCAAAATCAAAAGAAATAACCGCTGATGATAAATTGGATAGATCAACAGGTAAAAGATAGAACTCACTAACAATCGGGCTTTCAATAATATAATTGTTGACATAAAATGAATGATTGGAATTGAATCCGGCAGAATTTGTTACGCTCCAATTGTATGGTGTATTGTTTTCCAATACCACGCAATTATTTGTTGTATTTTCAAATCTTTCGATGTAAAACGATGGTGCACTGTTTTCTGGTAATACGGTAATGTAATCTGATAAAGTGATTTCCTTTTCAATTCCTGCTCGAATAACTTTTAAATGAACATCATATTTACCTGGAGTAGAGTAAACAACTTTAGTAGAAGAATCTGAAAGAGAGGTTGCAGTGCCTCCAAAAAAGTCCCATGTGCGAGTTTCTATTCCGTGATAAGACAAATCATAAAATTGGATAGAATCACCAACACATACAACACGTTTATCTGATTCAAACTTAGCGTTGCAAAGATAATAAGTACCGTCATCTGTTCCGGTTGCAATTAAATTAGCTGGTTGCCACAAGTTGTTTCTATTTGCAACAGAAGAGTTTAAACAAGCATGCATTCTTGCTTTCTGCCCTTCGGTAAACATTCTTCCACAATAAGCATAATCCATGTAGTTTTGAACATTGTCTAAATCTCCACAAGTTGTGCCGTTTAAATTGCATGATTGCCATCCCAATGTGTTTGGTGTATCAGCTACTTCATCGTCAAAAGCACAATTTCCAGGATCTGCAACAGGAAGATAATAGTAATCTGGCACATTGTTTCCTCCCCAAATATGGTATAGATTGAGGAAGTGACCAATTTCATGTGTTAGCACAGTTCTTCTAAAATATTCAGATGTACCAATTGTACCCAAATAAGCATGTTGCATTACAATACCGTCCCATTCTGGTTTGACGTCAGCTTCTGCAGGCATCATGGAGTGTCCAGCTAAACCAGCAGCTTCTGCACAAACATAAACATTTAGGTATTTATTTGGCGGCCAATGAATGAGCGATTTCACATCGTGAACACCTGGTTTGGTTAGCGATGAAACAGTGCGTGTAATTCCAGAAGTACAATTTCCATCAGGATCCAATTGAGCTAAACGAAATTCTATTTCACAATCAGCAGCAATGGACTTGAATGGGGAGACAATTTCATTGGTATCTGCATTTAATTTACGAAATTGAATATTTACTTGCTTTAAAGCATCATAAACTTGCGCATCACTAATGTTTTCGGCACCATAATTGTGAATAATATGAAAAACAACGGGAATGACATAAGTTGCTCCCGATTTTGATGAATTGGCTTTGTAAAAAGCTTTCGTATCAAGTTCTAATTGTTCTTGAGCTATTGCAACTTTTTGTTTGTAATCGCTATCTTTTTGAAATGATGATGCGCGAACTTCATCAGAAATACAAGGAAATTTTTCTGTTTGAGCATACGAAAACGAAGCAAACAATAAAAAAGTAATAATAGAAACTTTCATATAGTAATTTTTTTCGAAGATAATGATTTTTAATAAAACACAGAATCACAAATTAAAATGAATAAACCCCTGAAATTCATTTAAACAGAATTGGAATTAAAAATTCATCCTTACATTTGCAGTTGCATGGTAAAAATTAGAGATATAGAATTAGGAGATTTTCCTTTGTTGTTGGCTCCAATGGAAGATGTGAGTGATCCGCCATTTCGTGCGTTGTGTAAGGAAAATGGAGCGGATTTAATGTACACAGAATTTATTTCTTCTGAAGGATTGATTCGAGATGCTGCTAAAAGTGTTCAGAAAATGGATATTTTTGAATATGAGCGACCAATTGGTATTCAAATATTTGGCTCTGAAATTGAATCCATGCGTCAATGTGCGGAGATTATTGAACGTGCAAATCCAGATATTATTGATATTAATTACGGTTGCCCGGTTAAAAAAGTAGCTTGTAAAGGAGCTGGTGCAGGTATTTTGCAAGATATTCCAAAAATGGTAAAAATGACCGAAGCCATTGTAAAGCAAGTGAAACTTCCTGTAACAGTTAAAACACGTTTAGGATGGGACGATAATTCAAAATACATTGTTGAAGTGGCAGAGCGATTGCAAGATGTGGGAATTGAAGCGATTAGTATCCATGGTAGAACACGTAAACAAATGTACAAAGGTCAAGCTGACTGGACATTGATTGAAAAAGTAAAAAACAATTCAAGAATGCGCATTCCTGTATTTGGAAATGGTGATATTGATTCACCAGAAAAAGCATTGGAATATAAAAATAGATATGGCGTTGATGGTGTTATGATTGGACGTGCATCAATTGGATATCCATGGATTTTTAATGAAATTAAACATTTTGTAAAAACAGGAGAACACTTACCAAAACCTACCGTTAAAGATAGAGTAGAAGTGGCACGAAGACACTTGGAAATGAGTGTGAAATGGAAAGGTGAATCATTGGGAGTAGCAGAAATGAAGCGTCATTATACCAATTATTTCAAAGGAATTGCTCATTTCAAAGAGTACCGTATGAAGTTGGTTACTTCATTTGATTTGGAAGAAATCTATCAAATTTTGGAAGAGATTTCAGCACATGCAGAGATATTTCAATTTGCTAAAGATTAAAAAAAGAGGTTAATCAAATTAATTGACTAACCTCTTTATTCATAGTTGTATTTATTTCTAGTTATAGTTTAAACTAGATTTTTAATCAATAATTAACATTGCATCACCGTACGAATAGAATTTGTATTTTTCTTTAATAGCTTCTTGGTAGGCTTTCATCATGTTTTCGTGACCTGCAAAAGCAGAAATCATCATCAACAATGTTGAAAGCGGTGTGTGAAAATTGGTGATCATACAATTGGCAATACTGAAATCATAAGGTGGGAAAATAAATTTATTTGTCCAACCATCAAATGGTTTCAATGTACCTTCTGTTGAAACAGATGATTCGATTGCTCGCATAGAAGTTGTTCCAATTGCACAAATACGTTTTTTGTTTTCAATTGCTTTATTGACAATGTTTACAGCTTTTTGAGGGATTATTACTTGCTCAGAATCCATTTTGTGTTTTGTCAAATCTTCCACTTCTACAGAACGAAATGTACCAAGTCCAACATGCAAAGTTACTTCAGCAAAATTTACTCCTTTAATTTCTAAACGTTTCAATAATTCACGAGAAAAATGCAAACCAGCAGTAGGTGCAGCAACAGCACCTTCTTGAGTTGCATAGATTGTTTGATACCTGTCTTCATCAGTAGGTTCAACAGCTCTTTTGATGTATTTAGGAAGTGGAGTTTCACCTAATTCAGTAATTTTTGCTTTGAAATCTTCGTAAGGGCCATCAAACAAGAAACGCAATGTTCTACCTCTTGACGTTGTATTGTCAATTACTTCAGCAACCAATGAGTCATCGTCACCGAAGTACAATTTATTACCGATTCTAATTTTTCTTGCTGGATCGACTAAAACATCCCACAACAAACTTTCACGATTCAATTCGCGCAATAAAAATACTTCAATTTTTGCACCAGTTTTCTCCTTGTTACCATACAATCTTGCTGGGAAAACGCGGGTGTTATTACGAATCATAACATCACCGTCAGAGAAATAATTAACCAAGTCTTTGAATAATTTGTGTTCAATCTTTCCGTTGCTACGGTGAAGTATTAATAATCTAGCTTCATCACGGTTTTCTGATGGGTATTCTGCGATTAATTCTTGAGGTAAATCGAAATTAAATTCCGAAAGTTTCATTTTACTCATTGCAAAGAAGTATTATTTTAAATAAAAAGAGCACAAAATTAAATAAAAATAACAAGTAAAAGAGTGTTTTTAACTATTTCTTTAGAATTTCCTTTTTCCAACTTGCGTATTTTTTTGTTTTTATTTGGTCTAATGTATAGTAGAACGTTTTTGCCCAATAATTCCGCAAGCCAAATCCGCCTGCTTTAGAATGAAATAGGTCATATAATAGAATGTTATTATTGGATAAATCAATAGCTACAAAGTGATATATTGCCATTTCTTGAAGTTTGTTTAAGCTTTCAGCTACCAAAAGCAACCCAATACCTTCCTTTTCAGAAAAATTATACGATTGAATAAACTTTTGGATGTCATCTTTCGTATAATTGGGCGATTTTAATGCTTCCATGTCTTCCAAAGGAGTTATGCTATTGATTTGAGAAATATCTTTAAGATTTACTTCAATGTTTTCTTTTCTAAAAGTTGCAATGAGGTTGTATTTATCTGGTTCTTTGTACACCATGTTATTCCAAGCAGGAAAATATTCAGTCTTAATAGAAGCTCCATCGGTTGATCCTATACCCCATATTTGACTGAAATCACCTATTAATTTTACATGCGAAAAATCAATTCCCAACCAGGTAATTTTAGTTGAAGAAGATTGAAATAAATCTTCAATTTTTTGACAAAAAATAAGTGATGGAACAAGTGTTAACCAAATTATAATTAGTGTTTTTTTCATTTTATATATCATTTTTCTAGTATACAAATTTAATGAATAATTAAATGGAAGTCAATTAAATTAACAATACTTTTAAGAATTATTGTTAATGTGTTTTTTTGAATCATTCTTTTTACTTATTTTTGATTTAAATTAATATCAAATGAAGTTATTACAAGATAAAGTTGTTCTAATTACAGGAGCATCAAGAGGAATTGGAAAGTCAATCGCAGAAGTATGTGTTGCACAAGGTGCTAAGGTTGCTTTTACGTATTTATCATCTGAGGAAAAAGCAAAAGCTTTGGAAGCAGAATTGGCAAAGAATGGAGGAGAGGTAAAGGGTTTTAAATCTGATGCTGCAAAATTTGATGATGCTCAAAAATTAGTGGATGATGTTGTTGCTGCTTTTGGAACAATTGATGTATTGGTAAATAATGCTGGTATCACGAGAGATAACTTGTTGATGCGTATGACAGAAGAACAGTGGGATGAAGTGATCAATACAAATTTAAAATCAGCTTTTAATTTAACAAAAGCTGTACAACGTCCAATGCTTAAAGCAAAAGCTGGTTCAATTATCAATATATCTTCTGTAGTTGGTGTAAGCGGCAATGCTGGTCAGGCAAATTATGCTGCATCAAAAGCAGGGTTGATTGGTTTTACAAAATCGGTTGCTCAAGAGTTGGGTTCTCGTAATATCAGGGCAAATGCCATTGCGCCAGGATTTATTGAAACTGAAATGACAGATGTATTGGATCCAAAGGTGGTAGAACAATGGAGAAGTTCAATACCATTAAAACGTGGAGGTAAACCAGAAGATGTGGCTAATTTAGTTGTATTCTTAGGTTCTGATATGTCTGCTTATGTTACAGGGCAAACAATTAATGTTTGTGGAGGAATGTTGATGTAGTTAAATCTATTTAAAGGTATAAAAAAAGGAGTTGATTTGAAATCAACTCCTTTTTCATTTTATAAAAAGTGAATTAAGCCATAACGCCTAATACTTCTGCCATTTTTTTACCGATATGAGCAGGTGAATCAACTACGTGAATTCCACATTCTCTCATGATTCGTTTTTTAGCTTCTGCTGTATCATTAGCTCCACCAACAATTGCACCTGCGTGCCCCATTGTTCTTCCTTTTGGAGCAGTTTCACCAGCGATGAAACCAACAACTGGTTTTTTGTTTCCATTAGATTTAATCCATTCAGCTGCAATAGCTTCAAGATTTCCTCCAATTTCACCAATCATTACAATTCCTTCAGTTTCTGGATCATTCATTAAAAGTTCAACAGCTTCGCGAGTGGTTGTTCCAATAATTGGGTCTCCACCAATACCGATAGCAGTTGTAATTCCTAATCCAGCTTTAGCTACTTGATCAGCAGCTTCATACGTTAAAGTTCCAGATTTAGAAACAATACCTACTTTTCCTTTTTTGAAAACAAATCCTGGCATAATACCTACTTTAGCTTCACCAGCAGTGATAACACCTGGACAATTTGGACCAATTAAACGGCAATTGTAACCTTTAATGTATTCTCTCGCTTGAACCATGTCTTTAACTGGAATGCCTTCAGTAATACAAACGATTACTTTAATTCCTGCATTAGCAGCTTCCATAATAGCATCAGCAGCAAACGCTGGTGGTACAAAAATGATTGAAACATCTGCTCTAGTTTTATCTACTGCGTCTTTTACGGTGTTAAAAACAGGTTTGTCTAAGTGAGTTGAACCACCTTTACCTGGTGTTACACCACCAACAACATTTGTTCCATACTCAATCATTTGGCTTGCATGGAATGTTCCTTCATTCCCTGTGAATCCTTGTACTATTACTTTTGAATCTTTGTTAACTAATACGCTCATATTTATAGCTATTTAATGTCCTTAATTTTAAAAATCGCTCAAATTTACGTTTTTGAAACGGTTTAGACAATTTTATTAAACATTATTTTAATAAAAAACAGTTAATAGTATCGAAATTGAATTTATTTCCTTGGTTTTTTCATAATTCTTTTGCCAAAGAATAAATGTGAGATGTATTTGTATAAACCGAAGGTGCGTTTTAATAGTTCATAATGCAATGCTAAATATAAAAAGAGTATGTATATCCATATAACTACAACGTTTGCAATAAAGGTGTCTATGGTAAATCCAAAAATAGCTTTATCCTTTATAAAATAAGGTGAGTCTAAAAAACGAACTCCATTACAAGGTTGGTAAATTGGGTTTTTTAATTGGAGTATTCTATTTTGTTTGTAATTGATGTAAAGTGGAGTTAAACGATCTCTGGAAGTTACCAACCATTCCAGGTTTTCATTGTTATACAATTCTCTATAGGTATTGTATTCCTTCACCCCAAAATGACGTTTGAAATTATCCAAAGAATCATTTGCTAAATTGTAATTATTCGTGTATTGAAGTTGCAATACAGAAAGAAATTTGTCAATATTCTCTTTGTTTAATTGATTATTGGTAAAACAATCGTTGCATTTAAAATTATCCCATTTTTCTTCCTCAATTTTAATCTCATTTTTAATCAATTCTATGTGTTTTCCTTCTTCTGTCAAATGGTGTAGTTCTGGAATCCAATAGTCTTTTTTCCATTGGGCTACATTGCTTTTTCTAACAGTATTGAATGTCATATTGGCAAATGAATTGTCAGAAGCAAGTTCAACAGCTAAAGCTTCATACCCCCATCTTGATATCATAACATTTCCAATCCAAGGTACTTCAATTGGATCACTTAAAACAGGATTCATACGGTCATAGCGAATGATTAATCCGCTAAAAATCATTTGTGGGATTATTAGAATTGGAATAATGATGTAAATCATTTTAGTTTGCCTAAATGCTGAAGAAATGTTCAGTCCTAAAATATTTGACCAAACAGAAATTGAAAACAACACAATCCAATATTCCAACCATTGTTCTTTGATGTTTAATACGAGGTGACCAACAAGTATGAATAAAAACGATTGAATCCCTGATATTATCATTAATAAAGCTGTTTTGCTGAGTAAATAACTTCCCCAACTTAAGTGTAGAAATTTTTCTCGTTGTAGATTTTTTTTGTCTTTATTAATCTCTTCTGCAGCAACGGTCATTCCAAGGAATATGCATACAAGAATACTTACAAATAAATATGTTGAAATGTTTTCATTGTAATAGTAAATGTATTCTCGACCATGTTCCGTTTCAATATAATATTTTAAGAAAAAAGACATGATAAAAGCCAATATGGGTGCTTCTGTTAAAATAAACAGTACATATTGTCTGTTCAATATTTTACTTAATAAGTCTCTTTTAAAATAGGTTGTAAATTGATCTAATTTACTCGGTCTTTTTAAAGGTTCAGGTAGTTTTTTATGCTGAAATGACTCGTATTCATCTATTTCTTTATCATTTAATTCTTTGTCTTTTAAATAAAGTTGATGCCATTTTCTTGGAGAACTTTTCCTATCTTTTAATGCAATCCCAAATTCGTTTACTATTTGAGCTTCTATCATTTCAAAAATTTGCTCTGGATTCACGTTTCCACATTCTATACATCCTTCTTCATCAGCGTTGGCATAGTTAAGAGCCTTTTTGAAATAGGAGAGTGCCTTTATTGGTTGTCCGTCAAACACTTGATAGCCTCCATTGTCTAATATTATCAAACGATTGAATAGTTTGAAAACATCAGATGATGGTTGGTGAATCACTGCAATAACTAAAGTTCCTTTTAATGACAAAGCTTTTAGAAGGTTCATGATTTGTAAAGAACCCATAGAAGATAAACCCGATGTTGGTTCATCTATAAAAAGTATTGCAGGTTTTCGAATTAATTCCAGCGCAATATTTAACCGTTTTCTTTGACCTCCCGAAATGACTTTTTTTAGCGGACTACCAACTTTTAAATCTCGAATAGAAGTAAGTCCCAATTCATTTAATACTTCAACGACTTTTCTATTGATTTCAAAATCAGGTAAATCTCCAAAACTTAATTTTGCACTGTAAAAAAGATTTTGATAAACTGTTAATTCTTCCATCAAAAGGTCATCTTGAGGAACGTATCCAATGATGCCTTCAACGTCCTTGGGTTGTTTGTGAATATCAACTCCATTTATTGTGACTTTTCCAGAACTTGGTTTTAATGCTCCGTTAAGAATATTAATCAACGTGGATTTTCCTGTTCCAGAACCGCCCATAATTCCTACGAGATTTCCAGATTCAATCGAGAAAGAAAAAGAATGTAAAGCAAAAGAACCGGCTCTAAATTTGAATTTTACATTTTTTGCTTCAAACAAAAATCGCTCTTCGGTATCAATGGATAAAAAGCGATTGAAAATATCTACTTGGTATAAGCGTTCACTTTTAGAGGTGTTTACAGATGATCCTTGGATGAATATATGTGTTTTTCTGTTATCTAAAATATGTCCATTTAAGTATAAATCTTGTTCTCCCAAATATTTAAAGAAGATATAGTCATTGCTCTTGATATGAATACAAATAATGTTTTTGTCAAGACCTTTTAAGTAAACATGTTGTGGTTTGTCTGTTTTTTTTCCCGTTATTACAAGTGTGTTTTCGGGTGTTTCGTAATCAAGGATGTCATTTTTAAGTAAAGAATAAATTAGCTCATATTCTTTAACATCAATTTTAAAAACTTCTGTAATTGTTTGTAAGAAATCCAATTCCAATCTTGTTGCTTCACCATTTTGCATGATGAGCTCCATCAAACGAACAAGTACAATAAATCGTTGGTTGTTTGCCAATTCTTTATTGATATCGCTACAAATTCGGAGAACTTTAACAGAATTGACAGATGTCATTTTGTCAACATCACCATACTTTGATTTTTTTCGAACTCTTAAATCTTCAACATGTTTATCGAATAATTCAAGGTACTGATCGATTTTGTTTGAAGCAAGTTCAACTTTTAAAAACGATCGAATTATTTGATGTATGTTGTTGTTTTCTTTGGCATCACTCTCATTGTTAGCATCAATTCTTGCAATGATTGCAAATAATTGCATTAAAGCTTTGAGAATGCGTTCGCTCATAATTTAAAATTGAGAATTATTGTTTAAATCCAATTAACATTACAGCACAACCAGCAATTTTTCTTTCGGTATCAAGTTCTGTTTCGATTTTCAAGGTAATTGTTTGTGGAACTTTAAAATCCCAATATCGAGCATTTTTATAATCTTGATTTGAAAACAAAACATTTCCTTTTTGATCTCTTAAACGAAATATAACGTAATCATCTCTATCGCCAGCACTTACAGCAATTCTATAAGTTGTTCCTCCATAAAAGGTAATGTCAAATTCAGCTTGTTGTCTATCCAAAAAAGCTGTGTAAACTTGACCGTCAGAGATAAATACTTCTTTTCCTTTTTCATCACGAAATAGCTTTTCACAATCTTTAACCATTTCGTCACAATTTTGACTAAAAGAGGTAAGCCCTAATAGTAAAAATGTTACAGCAGATAATATCGTCTTTTTCTTCATCATTTTAGTCTATTAAGTAGTTTCTAATTTTGGTTATTTGTGTCTTAATGGCAGATAAAGTCTCATCGTTAATAGAGAATTTAATAGAATGTTTTAACTCCGTTAAATGTTTTTCAGAGTTTGTGACAGGTTCTGCATATTGATAATCAACAGAAATGTTCTCAAAAATTTTATTCAATTCTTTTAAATCACTTATGAGTTTATCACTTTCATTTTCTTTATTGTTTTCCTCTAACAATGATGTAAGTGTCAATAATGTTTGTTTTTGTTCACCAATTCGTTCAATTAATTCATCATTATTCTTTTTATCAAGTAGAGAAGAAGCGAAATGAAGCGATTCTATCCAACCACCTGCTAAAATTAATGAAGATACAGATTTTCTATTGTCGTTTTTCAAGAATAAGTCCGCATTTTTAAATGCATCGGATACAATGTGCATCATTGAATCACTATTGTCAGTGTGCTTTTGATAGCGTTCAACAAATGATTTGTCAAAGGCAGATTCCAAACCAAGTGATTTGGTAAGTTTTTCAACCGTAACAATGTAATCCATGATTTGCTTTTTATCCTTGTAAACGGAAGAGTATCCTAAATCAGCTCCATAAACACCAAGTATAAGCGCTCTTTTATATTCTGTTTGATAAGAATCTACTTTTGATGATGAGTTTAAAAGATTTGATTGAAAATTAGGTTCAATTTTCTTCAATAATAGCATGGTTAATATTGGTGATGGAATACTAAATATTTTTCCATCAAATCGCGTATTGAAAGAACTATTCGTGTCTTTTTGATCGACCGTTATGTGTTCCTTTTCATTACTAACTTCATTGGAGCAGGATTGTAGTAATCCCACAAGTATGAATGTTATACAAAGATAGTTAGCCATTTTCATAGAGAATTCTTTTTCAATTGTTAGGCTAATATACAATTTTTTTTTAATCAAAATAAAATCTTACTTTTTTTTTATTAAATATTGTCTTCTCAAAGACTTTGGTTAACTTTGTTTTATTGATATGAATTATGCAAAATAAAATAAATTTTTATAACGAACAAATAGTCTCACACACACAATTATTAGCAATAGCTCAACGCAAATTAACATTATTTACTTTTTTGAGATTGTTGTCTTTCTTATTGATTGTCTTAAGCTGTTATTTTATTGGTTTTGAAAGAATATTAATACCTGTATTAATAGTTGAAATATCGTTATTTATTTATTTGATTAATAAATGGTTAGATTTTAAAACAAACAAAGAAAAAGAACAGTTGTATATTCAATTGAATCAACAAGAAATTCAATTACTCAATGGAGATTGGTCAAGTTTTGAAGCGGGACATGAATTTAAAAATAGCTTGCACCCTTATGCAAATGATATGGATTTGTACGGTACAAAAAGTATATATCAGTATATAAATAGAACTGTTTTACCACTTGGAGCAAAAAGATTAGCCGATACTCTTGGTGAAGGCGCAAAAAATAAACGTTTAAATCAAGAAATGATTTATGAGCTTTCTCAGCAAATTGAATGGTGTCAACGGTTTGTTGTAGAGTCTAAAGTGTATTTAAAAGATGAGCAACGTCAACAATCTCTTGATGCTTTAATTGAATTGAATGATAAATCTGCAGGTAATTTGTTTTTGCGATGGATATTGCCAATTTTATCTATTTCTTCGATTGTGATGTATAATCTTGATTACATTCTTTTTTCTCATTTGTTATTGATATTTTTTATCGTTTTGGCAGTTATTGGTACAAATTTAAAATTGACCAATCGCCTTATGTTTACACTGAGTAATCGCTCTGAAAAAATAAATGCTTTGTTGCATCAATTGGATGAATTTAAAAAAGTACAAATTCATTCCGAAGAAGGGAAAAAATACAAAGACTATTTATATGAAAGCAATGGGGCTTATCAAGGTATAAAAGAACTGAATAAGATAAAGAAATTAGCAGAATATAGAATGAATACCATTGTTGGCGTTTTATTGAATTATCTATTGGCTTGGGATTTTCATTTGTTGGCAAATTATTACAAATGGAATAAACAGTATAGCGATAAAATCTCCATATTAGAAGAATCATTAGCGGAAGTAGAGGTGTGGATTTCGGGAGCTATTTACGCTTATAATGGTACTTTAATTTGCTACAATCAAATCCCTGATAGCAAGGTGTTTACAATTGATAATTTAAGTCATCCATTTATTCAACAGAATAAGCAAATACCCAATGATTTCAACCTAAATATTGAGGAATCATTTTTAATAATTACTGGGCCAAACATGGCTGGAAAAAGCACCTATTTGAGAAGTGTAGGATGGGCAATTATTTCTGCAAATGCAGGTTTCCCTATTTTAGCAAGTTCTTGTTCTATGCCTGTGATGAACTTGTATTCAAGTATGCGAACAAGTGATGATTTAACCGTTGAAAGCTCCTATTTTCATGCTGAATTAACTCGCTTACGCTTTATAATGGATGCCATCGAAGCAAAAAAGGATGTATTTGTGATTTTGGATGAAATTTTGAAAGGAACCAATAGTAAAGATAAAGAAATAGGATCTGCAGAGTTTCTGAAAAAATTACAATTAGTTGGTGCAAAAGGTATAATTGCAACACATGATTTATCGTTGACAAATTTAGCTGATAACAACAAATCGTTTAGAAACGTTTATTTTGATTCATTAATAGAAAACGATGAATTGTATTTTGATTACAAAGTTCGTGATGGTGTGTGCAAAAATATGAATGCATCCTTTTTATTGAAGAAAATGAAATTGATAGATTAGAAATATTTTTCTAATAATTTGACTAAATTCAAAATAAAACTGTAAATTCGTTATTATTAACTAACGCATTATTAATTACAAAGTATAGAGACATGGATGAATTTAAAAATTTCGCTGTAGAAGGAACTCCAAAAACACCAGAAGTTAATCTTGATGGTAATTCTGGAGTAGTGTTATTAAGAGGTCGTTCTATTCCAGAAAATTCAATAGATTTTTTTCAACCTATTTATTCTTGGATTGATAAATACAGTGATAATCCAAATCCAACAACAACTTTACAGATTCGTTTAGAATATTTTAATACATCTTCTTCTAAATGTATTTTGGACTTATTTAGAAAATTTGAAAAAATTAATGGAAAATCTAAAGTCGTAGTTGAATGGTATTTTGAAACTGACGATGAAGATATGGAAGAAGCAGGAGAAGATTATCAAGCTATTGTTGAACTTCCTTTTACAATGATTGAAGTAGAGGAAATTTAATGCCATTTAAAGTAGGAATAACTGGTGGAATTGGTTCAGGTAAATCGAAAGTCTGCCAACTCATCGAGGAATTAGGTTATCCTGTTTATTATTCTGATGTAGAATCAAAGAAAATTGTCAATGCGCATCCAAAAGTTCGCCAGCAATTAATTGCCTTACTTGGAGAAGATGTGTATTTGAACAATGAATTGAATAGACCATTTTTAGCATCAAAAATTTTTAATAATGATTTTTTAAGAGAAAAAGTCAATCAGATAATTCATCCTATTGTCCAATTTGAATTTAAAAAATGGTTGGAAACTCAAAATAACTCAATTGTATTTAATGAAGCAGCAATAATGATTGAGGTTGGAACGTATAAAGAACTTGATTTTATTGTCCTTGTTACTGCGCCAGAAGAGCTTAAAATTAAACGCGTTATGGAAAGAGATGGAGTCACAAAAGAAGAAGTAGTTTTGCGTATGAGCAAACAACTCAGTGATGAGGAAAAGATAAAATATGCTGATTTTGTAATTTACAACGATGGCGCATCTTTAAAAGAACAAATAGAGGAACTATTCAAACAAATAAAACGTTAATTTTGTAAAAAATAAATAAAAGTAATGAAACAAGTATCATACGAAAGTGTAGAAAAAGCCATACAAATTATAGATAATTTAGATGATCAAGGATTGGAAAAAATCGCTAATGAGTTTTCAGAGGCTCAACCCGTTTTGATTGGTTATGCCATGTCCGCAGCTCAAGAGTTTAAAAATGAACGTTTGCATGGTTTATTGATTTATTATTTTTGTTTATTATTTGAATCGTTTCGTCAAGAGGGGATTGATGTGAAGCAAATCATGGAATCTGATGTTGATGAATTTGAAGAGCCTTTTTTCCAAGCTTTGGATAGTTATTTTCAATCTGAAAATATAGAAACGTTGGAAGAATTTATTGGACAATCTGGCTTGGTTCAGTTCATGACAATTGAAATTTCTACCCCAGATGTTGATGGAACAAGTTTAGACGATGAAACAGCTACTCAATTATTTATCGTTTCATTAGCGATCATTTATTTGATGGCAAATTCGATTAAAGCATAAATTCAATGAAAACTCCTGAAGAAATTGTTGACTTAATGATGCGCAATGATGCGTTTAGTCAATGGATGGGAGTGAAGGTTGTGCATGTTTCAAAAGGAACATGTGAATTAAGTATGCAATTAGATCCAATTTTGTTGAATGGTTTTTTTATTGCTCATGGAGGAATAAGTTATTCTTTATCTGATTCGGCATTAGCATTTGCATCAAATTCTTATGGAAAGAAATGCGTGAGTATTGAAACATCCATATCACATGTTAGACCAGCTCGAGAAGGTGATGTTTTAACAGCTAAAGCAATCGAAAAACACCGCGGAAAAACAATAGGTGTTTATGAGGTAATTGTAACAAATCAAGAGGAAAAGACGGTTGCCTTATTCAAAGGAACTGTACATATATCACAAGAAGATTGGTGATGTGATTTTTTATAATGGCTTATTTATCTTTCTTTCCTTTGAAAGATTTTATAGATTTTGCCATTAATTTAATGATTGGTTCATCAGCTCCTTCGTCAGAACTTCTAAGTTCGTAGTGAATGCCATTAACTACTTGCTCTGCATATACATGGAAAGATTCATGATTAACACCGACCTTAGCAGAAGCTTTTTGATTACCTCTAACTTTTAATTTTACTTTGTAGATGATTAGATTTTCTTCATCAACGATGTATTCAACATCGTAAAATTGTGTATTGGATAACTTTTGTTTTTGGGTTTTCACCAAATTAGAATTATCGCCATAATCTTCAATGTATAAATGGAAATTTTGTCCAATATTTATTACCCAATAAAAATCACTTTCGATGTGATCTACTTCTGGTTGTGTAGATGCGCCGATATTAGCCGTTTCATCTGGCAACATGATTGAGGCATTTAAATCGTATGGAGTTAAATCAAATCCTTGAAATTCATAATAATCCTCCATGTTATCAGTAGCAACTACCTCTTTTTTTGAATTATTGTTACAAGATGGGTATATAAAAAGTAAAGCCAGAAAGAAAGCGTACTTTACAAGGCTTATTAAAGACTTTTCAGTAAATTGAGTGAAAGACTTCATTTCATAGTTTTAAAGCATTAGCAAATATACAAAAAATGTGAAATTAACAAAAATTTAATAAAAGAATTTTTTTACTTTTATTAAAAATAAAATTATTTACTGCAAGTATAAACAAATGCTGGAGGGAAATTAAAAGGCGTAAAAGATATTTTTACTTGATTAAAAAGATTTTTTAAAAGAGCTTTTGATTGTAGGCTATATTGAAATTGAATGTATTTTCCGTGATTGTTAAGTGATCTTTTTGATGATTTTAAAATTTTTTCTCTTAATTCAGAAGGGAATACAGCAAGAGGAAGAGAGGAAATTACAATGTCTGCTTTATCTAAGTTGTATTTACTTAAATAATCTTCTATTTTTTCTGCAGAATCATGAATAAAATATACCCTTTCGTCTTTAATTGTATTATTTAAATTATTGTAAAAGCAATCGTTAACTTCAAATACTAATAGTATGGTATCTTTACTCATTTTTGTAATAATTTCTGTCGTAAACACACCTGTCCCAGGTCCCAATTCAACAATAACTTTTGTATTGTTAAAGTCGATGTTTTCAAGCATTTTTTTGGTTAAATAGCGAGAACTCGGAGTAATGGAGCCAACCATTTTTTTAGCTGACCAGAATTGTTTTCTAAATTCTTTTTTATCAGTTGACATTAGTTATTCTTTAAATAATAATTCTTGTTATTTACAATACCGATAGCCTCTCCATTTAATTCTTTTCCAATCAAATCAGAATTTACTGTATTAGAGATAATGTCTTCTTTGTTGAAAGTCCATTTTTTATTAGGAGTAAATAGAGTTATATCAGCAATGTTTCCAACTTCAATTGGCGATTCTGTTATTGACAAAATCGAACGAGCATTTACACTTAGTGCTTTGATAACGCTTGTTAAATCAAATTCTTTACAATTTCCTAGTGCGCCAAATGTTGTTTGCAATTGAATACTACCAAAATGTGCGTGGTCAAATTCAATATCTTTTTCTTCTTTATCGTGTGGTCTGTGATCGGATACGATTGCATCAATGGTTCCATCAATTACGCCTTCCCACAAAGCTATTCTATCACTTTCTCTTCTTAATACAGGCATGAATTTAAAGTTAGAGTCGAATCCAAGAACTTCTTCTTCGTTGTATTGTAAATTGGCTACATGTACATCTGCAGTAATAGATAAGCCTTGCTGCTTAGCTTTGCGAATTAAATTTACACTTTCAGCACATGAAATACCTGTTAAATGAATGGTACTTTCAGTATATTCTAATAACCGGATATTTCGTTCGATTTGAATTATTTCTGCAATAGCTGGATCAGCTTTTAAACCAGTTTTTGTGTTTGCTATTCCTTCATTCACAAGTCCATGACCAGCTATTGAATAATCTCTTGAAAAAGCTATAATTTTTCCACCAAAATTTTTGGAATAGAGTAGAGCCCGGTACATTATCCCAGAAGAAACTGGATGTAAATCATCTGAATACATTCTAACTCCTGATTGATACATGTCATACATCTCAGCTAAATTTTCACCTTTTATTCCTTCGGTTATAGCTCCAATTGGATGAATGCTTGTTACATGTCTTTCTGCTTTGCGATAAATATATTCTACTTGCGATTTTCCATCTACAACAGGATTAGTGCTTGGAAGTATAGCAACATGCGTATATCCTCCATTTCTTGCTGCATCTAATCCACTTTGAATTGTTTCTTTGTATTCTTGACCTGGATCACAAAAATGAGCTTTTAAGTCAACCCAGCCTTGAGATAGGTGAAGATTATCGAATTGAATTAGAGTTGCTTCGTTATCTGTTATTGCATCTGAAATAGTTGAGATAATACCGTTTTCAATTAAGATATCTTTCGTTTTATTGTAATGACTAGATGAGGAATCTAGGATTTTTGCGTTTTTAATCAGTAATTTCATCAATTCTCAATTTTATTTTTCCACAATTTCAGTATTAAGAGTTCTGCAAGTAGAAATACTAATGCAAAAGAAATAAAAAACTTCCAATATGGATATGGTTTTTCAATGTTTAAATCAACAGAATTTGCTCCTTTATCAACATTTATAAAATTGATGTGTTGTAAATCAGCTCTTTTCATCATTTCTGTAATTTCTTTTTCACTCCAAGTATGGATGTCAGATTCTTCTCGATTGTAATTGATGGCTATTTTATCTAACAAATGACCGTTGTTGATAACATCATAAATACCAGATTTTAAGATTGATATAGCTTCAATTCCGCTTAAGTCTATGGATGACATTGTACCTAGTGTTTTTTTTGAAGGAATGAATTCAATTTTATCATTGTTTAAAATAATAGGTCTATCCGCTACAATCTTAGAGTATATTGGGTAGTTGTTTGTAACGCCAATAATTACAGATGAGGGAGCGTTTTTCAATGAAAGTTCACCAATTCTTAAAACAATCGTTGTGTACAATATATCGGTTATAAATGAACCATAATCTGGATGTAGCACACTTGTGAATAAAAATGCTTGTTGTTTTTGTGGTGTTCTATAAAAAAGTGATTTTCCATTTTGCATTTGCACTAAGCTAACAGCATCAGCACTTGATTGATCTGTTAAATAAAATTTTGTTACGGCTGGTAAACTAATTTTGTCATTATCTTTATCAAATACCCCTTTAAAGAAATAGTCATTATAGCTTAATTTATTAATTCTTGATGATTGTGTAATTTCTTTTTGTATCAATGGGAGTTTTAAATTTGAAAGAAAAGAATTGATAGAATTTTTATCAATAGTTTTACCTAAAAATATCGCAATTGATCCGCCATTTTTATTGTAGTCAGAAAGAGCGGAATTAAAGCTTGTTGCCAATTCGTTTATTCCATTTAAAACAACTAAATCTATGTTTTGTAAATGATTTTGAATAAAAGCAGATTGATTGATTTCTGTTACATTATAGAAATTATCCAATCGATAAATGGATGCTAAATTTTTATTTTCATCTGGACCATTAATAATCAAAATGGATGATTTTTCGGCTACTTTATAACTAAAGTAATATTCGTCATCTGCATAAAATTGTTTATCTGCTATTTTAACAACTCCGGTATGTATGCCTGATTTTTTTGGTGAAAATGATAAAGATGTTGTACTAGTTTCTCCTTTCGGTAAATCGATAAATAAATCACGTCTTAAGTTGGAAGATTCAAATTGTATTTGAACATTTTGGAGGTCTTCATCTCCATGGTTACTTATTTTTATGAATAATTCATTGTTTGTTCCAACTTTATGAAGAGGTGAACTGAACCAAACGGAATCAACGCTTAAATTACTTTTGTTTTGACTTACAAAACGAATTGGGATGTATTGAGCGATAGAATCACTTGTTAGGTTTTCAAAATGATTGGTGTTTTTTTGAAAATCTGACAAATAGATGTGTTGAATTTGATTAGTCTTTTCTAATTGAATAGTGTTTTGCAAATTGTTTTTTTGCCATTTTATCACTTCATCAAAACTCCGAACCATAGGAGAAGGCTGAATTTTGTCAATTCGTTCTAAGGCTTCGATTTTTGTGGTTATATGTGACTCAATGCCTTCTAAAGCATTGGTGGAGAGCATTATCTTTGTGTTTAAAGGAGCTTTGTTGACTAATTTTTTAGCACTTTCTTTAGCTTCTGAAAGGAGTTCCCCTTCAACACCTTTCATTGTCATTGAAAAAGAATTGTCAATATGAATACAGAATACTGAAGAATTATTTTGCTTAGAACTAGCTGAATTGTTGAAATAGGGTTGAGCAAATCCGAGAACAATAAAAGTTAATGTTAATAAACGTGCAATTAGAATTAATAGGTTTTTTAATTTTTGAGTTGATTTATTTTGTTTTTCAACTTGCTGTATAAACTTTAAACTAGAGAAATGAAGTGTTTTGTATTTCCTAAAGCTAAATAAATGAATGATAATCGGCACAATTAGTAACGATAAAGCCCATAGAAAACTTGGATGAACAAACTTCATGCTTCAAATTTAAAGATATTAACCAATTATTTATTACTTAGAAGGTATTTTTATTTATTCATTAATATTATAAATTGTAAGACCACTTCTCAGTTTGGGTTCAACCCAAGTTGATTTAGGGGGCATAATTAGTTGGTTGTCGGCAACTTTTTTTACTTGTTCAATTGTAACAGGATATAAAAAAATAGCAACATCATACCTCCCTTCTTGCATCCATTTTATTATTTTATCCATTGGAGTGGCTCCACCTATAAATTCAATGTTTTTATCAGTTTTTAAATCTCCAATTTTAAGTATTGGATGTAATAAATATTGTGTTAATATTTCTGCATCGAGCGAATGTACTGGGTGATTTTGATCAATAATGTGAGGCTTGCAAGTTAGTTTATACCAACTTCCTTTAATTGAAATAGTCATTTCGTGTTCCTTAGAAGGTTTTTCCATAGGGGGGCATTTGTCTATTTCAAAAGAGTTAGCAGCTTGTTGAAGTAAATCATATTCTGACAATCCGTTTAAATTGCCAATTAAACGATTGAATTCAAGGATCTGGAGTAGTTTTTCATCAATCATATATGCAAGAAAGCTTGATTCATTTTGGTAATGAAGTCTGTTTTCTCGCTTGCGTCGATCTTCTAAACCAACAGAAGAGGCTGTTCGATGATGTCCATCAGCGATATATAAAGCGTCAATTGTTGTAAATAGTTGCTGTATTTCCTTTGTCTCCGATTCGCTTAGCACCCACATCTCATGTTTAATACGATCTGTGGTTGTAAATTCATATTCTGGTCGCTGTTTTGTTATTTCATTTAATTTGCTTTCAATTGATGTGTTGTGAGAATAGGATAGGAGCACAGGTTCTGCATTTAACCCAACAATATCAAGGTAGTCAATAAACATTTCTTCGCGGCTAGTAAGTGTTGCTTCATGTTTTTTTATTTTATCTTGACGGTATTCTTCATTGCTTGCTCCAGCTATTACTCCTTTGAATGCATGTCCATTTTTTGTTTGCTGATAGATGTAAATACAAGGGTGTTGTTCTTGAAATAAAATACCTTCCTTTAAGAAGTTTTTATATTCTTTTTTTACCAATTCAAATCGCTCAGGAGAATTGGGTTGTGTTGTGCGTTCTCCACCAAATTCAGGGTTGATAATGTGCAAAAATGTATAAGGATTATCTTCTAATTTTGATTCTAAAACATTTTTTTTGTATGAGTAGATAGGTCGAGTGGCAACAAGATGAACTTTGTCGCGAACAGATCGAATAGCTTTGAAAGGAGTGATTTTAGCCATTATTACAGTTCTAAATTTTTACTATAACTTACTTGCATTCAAAACTAATATTTTTCTTGTACTCAACAATAAATTTTAGTTTAAAACACATAATTAAAAATTGTTGTGATAAATTCTACGATTTTATTTTAAAATAATTCCAACAGGGCAGTGATCGGAGCCATGAACATCATTTAGTATGAATGCTTCTTCTACATTCGGAATGAATTTTTCAGAAACTAAAAAATAGTCAATCCGCCAGCCAATATTCTTTTGACGTGCACCTCCTCTATAACTCCACCAAGAATATTTTATGGAATCACCATTTAAAGCCCTGTAAGTATCAATAAAACCATTTGCATGATAAGCGTCCATTCCGTCGATTTCTTCTTGCATAAATCCTGCTGCTTTGTTGTAATTTTGCTTTGGTCGAGCTAAATCTATGGCTTTGTGAGCCACATTTAAATCTCCACATAAAATAATTGGTTTCTTTTGTTCGAGCTTTTTTAAAAAAGTTAAAAATGCTTTATCCCAGGTTTGTCTGTAGTCTAAACGCAATAATTCACTTCCTGAGTTGGGAACATAAGTGTTGATTAAGAAAAAATCTTCAAATTCTAATCCAGTAATTCTTCCTTCTTGATCATGTTCATCAACCCCCATATTGTAAAAAACATTCAAAGGCTCCTTTTTTGTTAAAATAGCTGTACCAGAATATCCTTTTCTTTCGGCTTCGTTTGCAAAAACTTTATATTCTGTCAATTTGGATAGCGCTTCTTTTGTTTGTTCAACAGTAGCTTTTGTTTCTTGTAAACAAATGATGTCTGCATTTAATGCTAATACATCTTTATAAAATGATTTTTGAATAATGGCTCTGATTCCATTTACGTTAAAGGATATTATTTTCATTTTATTTTTAATTTGGGTGTTAAATTAATAATAAAATAAATTCTTTTCTTTGATTTCATGTCGTTTGTTTCTTAAATTCAAAATTTGAGACATGTAATTTCAAAATTTATATCATGCAATTTCAAAGTTTATGTCATGTAATTTCAAAATTTATATCGTGTAATTTCAAAATTTATAGTATGTAATTTCAAAATTATTTATAGTTTTGTACTTGATTTAAATAGTATTAAATATGTCTGTATCTAGAAATATGTACAAATCAATTGGGGTGATGCTTAGTAAATATCCTATATTGACTATTACTGGACCTCGTCAGTCAGGGAAGACAACCATGCTTAAAAATATGTTCCCAAACTATCGTTATGTGAATTTGGAAAACCCTGACATGCGTTCGTATGCAGAAAGAGATCCAAATGGTTTTTTTTCAGAATTTGATAAGTATGTTATTTTTGATGAAGTGCAGAGGGTGCCGATTTTGTTTTCTTATCTACAATCAATAGTAGATGATTCGGGTATTATGGGTCAATTTATTTTGTCCGGATCGCAGAACTTTCATTTAATGCAAAATATTACACAGAGTTTAGCTGGAAGAATTGCTATATTTAAACTATTTCCCTTTGATTTTTCTGAATTGAAATCTAGAAATTGGTTGGATGAAGATGATTATTTAACCAATTTATTAAAAGGATTTTATCCTGCAATATATGATAGAGATATTCCTACTAAAACATTTTATAATAATTACATTCAAACCTATGTCCAAAGAGATGTGACAGAATTAATAAACATTCATGATTTGCGTTCATTTCAAAATTTTCTTGGTTTATGCGCAGCAAGAGCAGGACAATTATTAAATTTAAATGCACTTGCAAATGAATGTGGGATTTCTCAGCCAACAGCAAAATCATGGTTGACAGCTTTAGAAAATAGTTACATCGTTTTTTTACTTCATCCATATCATAAGAATTTCAGCAAACGAATAGTAAAGACTCCCAAGCTTTATTTTTATGATACCGGTTTGTTGTGCCATTTACTTAAGATTGGGAGAAAAGATCAATTGCATACTCATCCGTTTAAAGGTGCATTGTTTGAAAATGCAATGATTGCCGAATATGTTAAGCAAATGTATCACAATGATGATGTTAGAGGTATTTGGTTTTGGAGAGATGCTGTTGGTCATGAAGTGGATTTGATGATAGAAAAGGGTTCATTAATAGATGAAGAAAGTGATCGTTTTGAGTTGGTTGAATTTAAGGCATCAATGACTATTATGCCCGAAATGTTTAATGGATTAGCCTATTTTGAAAATCTTTCAAATTGGAAAAATATAAAAAAGACGTTGGTCTATGGAGGTAATGCAACTCAAAATAGAACCGCAGGAAAAGTGATGCCATGGAAAGAATTTGGGCAGACTTTGTGAAATGTGCTTTTGTAAAATTATTAAATTTCTAGAGAATTAATCATGAATAAACTATGTTCTATTGGAGAAAGTGATTACATTTGCGAGTGAATAAATACACAAAATTATGAGTAATTACGACGTTGCAATTATTGGTTCTGGTCCAGGTGGATATGTGGCAGCTATTCGTTGCGCACAATTAGGTTTAAAAACAGCAATTATTGAAAAATATGATACGCTAGGAGGTACTTGTTTAAATGTTGGATGTATTCCTTCTAAAGCATTGTTGGATTCTTCTGAGCACTATCACAATGCAGTGCATAACTTTGCTGAGCATGGAATTATTGTTAACTCACCAAAAGCAGACATCAAACAAATGATTGATAGAAAGAATGGTGTAGTTGAAACAACTTGTAGCGGTATTAAATTCTTAATGGATAAAAACAAAGTTGATGTTTATCATGGAGTAGGTTCTTTTGTAAATGCCACTACAATTAAAATTGTAAATAGTGAAGGTAAAGAAACGCAGATAGCATCTAAAAATACCATTATCGCAACAGGTTCTAAACCTAATTATTTTCCAGGAATGGAGCCAGATAAAAAACGCATCATTACTTCAACAGAGGCATTGAGTCTTAAAGAAGTTCCGAAGAAAATGATTGTAATCGGTGGTGGTGTTATTGGGTTGGAATTGGGTTCAGTTTACAACCGTTTGGGAACAGAAGTTGAAGTAGTTGAATTTGCTCCAAACATTATTCCAACAATGGACGGAACAATGTCAAAAGAATTAACTCGTGTTTTGAAAAAAGAGGGCTTTAAATTTTACATGGAGCATAAGGTTCAAAAAGTAGAAAATAAAGGCAAAAAAGTTGTATTGACTGCATTGAATAAAAAAGGTGAAGAAGTGAAGTTGGAAGCTGACTATTGTTTAGTAGCTGTTGGTAGAAAACCGTACACTACTGGATTGGGGTTGGAAAATGCCGGTTTGAAAACAACTGATAGAGGTCAAATTGAAGTGAATAATAATTTACAAACTGCTGTTCCAAATATTTATGCCATTGGTGATGTAGTACGTGGAGCAATGTTGGCTCACAAAGCGGAAGAAGAAGGGGTTTATGTTGCTGAATTATTGGCAGGCCAAAAACCACATATCAATTATGCTTTGATTCCAGGTGTAGTTTATACTTGGCCTGAAGTTGCTGCGGTTGGTAAAACAGAAGAACAATTGAAAGCAGAAGGAGTAAACTTCAAAGTTGGTTCTTTCCCAATTAAAGCCTTAGGAAGAGCAAGAGCATCAATGGATATTCAAGGATTGGTAAAAATTATAGCAAATAAAGATACAGATGAAATTTTAGGTGTTCACATGATTGCACCTCGTGCAGCTGATTTGATTATGGAAGCTGTAGTGGCTATGGAATACAGAGCATCTGCCGAAGATATTGCTCGTATTTGCCACCCACATCCAACGTATGCAGAGGCTGTTAAAGAAGCAGCGTTAGATGCTACTGATTCAAGACCATTGCACGTGTAATAATTGAATGGATATATTTTCATAGGGTGGCAATTGTCACCCTTTTTTATACAAGAAAGATTACTAAATGATCTCAAAAAAGTATATCTTTGTTTAAATATCTATTATTTATGAAACTACGATTGTACTTATCTATTGCTTTTCTTACATTTTTTAATGGGTTTTCTCAAATCATTCCTAATGGAACGATTGATAATATTGATGAATTGGTTAAAAAATACACCACTTATATCCCAATGGAAGATGGTACACGTTTAGCAACAGATATATTTGTTCCGATGTTTCGTGATTCAATTGTAACAGATATAGCAATAGGAGGAAATAATTATTCCATTCAAATAATACCGAAAAATACACAATTTATTATTTACGATACAACTAATATATCCCCAGAAAATTATCGTTTGCCAATAATATTTACAAGAACTCCCTATGACAGGACATCTGATGATGTTGGTTGGAAATTGTTTCCATTTATGGGTTATACGTATGCTATCCAAGATATGAGAGGTCGATATGAAAGTGAAGGTGTTTATTTTCCTCTTTATTCTGATGGATGGCCAAAAGAACCTTATCATCCTTCAATTTCGATGCCAATGGATGTGACAAGCCCAACAGACCCAAATCATCCTTTGAAACATCATGATGGAAGTCAAGCAGTATTTTATTTGGCGGATAGTTTGTATCGTATTGACGATGTGAATTCTGATGGAATCATGGACACTATTTTGTTTAGTAATGGTAAAATTGGAATGTTTGGCGCTTCAGCTTTGGGGTATTCTCAATATCAAGCATTATCTGATATTGCTTTTACACAAAACAATCCAATCAAATGTCTTATGCCCGTTGTAGCAACGAATGAACATTACAATACAACGCTATTTAACAATGGGGTGTATCGAAATTCTTTATCAACTGGATGGATCACAGGGCAATTATTATCTGGGGTAGATAATAGTTTGAATGGAGTAGATGGAAGTATTTACAATAATATCCACAGTCCTTCAGATTATAACTATACAAATAATCAACAATTAGCAGATGATTTAATTGATTGGTTGACTTCTGAAAACCACGGAATTTCACCATCATGTCAACATCCTACTTCTTTATTGAGAACGGATTTGGATGCTTCAATGGCACCAATTAATTCATTGGGTTATTCAGATGGTAATGGAACTGTTTCAAGATATAAGAACTTAAATACACCAATTTATCATTTGACAGGATGGTGGGATATCTTTGTAAATGGTCAAGTAGAAACATTTAATAAAACTCGTGAACAAAACCCGGGTGTGATGCAAAAATTAGTAATTGGACCATGGACACACCAAACTGTTGGCTCAAACAAATCTGGAGATATTACCTATCCTGATAATGTTTATGATGTCTTAAAAATAGATTTAGATATTGATCCAGATGCTATATTATCTGATTCGACAGCTATTAATAAAATGTATCAATCAGAAGTATTGGGTTGGTACAGAAAAAATTTGGGTGGAGAACCTTACTTTATAATTCCTCAATCAAATACATGGCAAACTGTTGGGACTTCCCAAATAAGAATTCCATCAAAAAACTATATAGTGCCTTATTATAAATTTTTAAATTACATAGCTGGTTTAACAGCGCTTAACGCTGTTCCCGTAGAAATAGATAATGGCAATGGAACCATTTCGTGGAATTTTAATTTACCAGCAATGGATCAACCATTGATTCAATTATCAGAGCTGTTAACAGCTCAAAATACCAATCATTTTGATCAAGTAAAAGATGTGAGGTTGTATATAACTGGCCCCACAAATGATGCTCAAAATGCACAGGTTGGAAATTATTGGTTGAGTTATGATTCTATTCCATTTAAAAGAGGTATTTATGATGAAGTGTTTTATTTACATAAAGATCAGACCATTGATGGAATTGCGCCAACATCAAATGAAGGAACATTATCTTATATTGCTGATCCTAATAATCCTATCGCAACAGTTGGAGGAAACAACATGATTCCTTATGTTCCTAACGGCCCTCAAAAATCTCAAGGCTCTATGGATTTATCAAACCCTCAATACGATTATCTAACAATGAATAGAAATGATGTATTGAGTTTTGTTTCTTCGCCATTGATAGATACATTAACAATTGTTGGTTTTCCAAAAGCTAAAATTTACGCAAAGGGTAAAACAAGTACTTATTCAACGGTTAAAACAGATTTTGATGTGATGGTTCGAATTTTGGATGTTTATCCTGATGGCCGAGAAATGTTTATTACTGAGGGAGTTGTTAATGCAAAGGCAAGAGAATATGCGAAATCAATTTCTCAAAAAGACACGAATGATGCCTTGATTCTTACAAATATCAATAATGATGAGTATTATTATTTTGAATTTGATTTATTGCCATTAGGTCACACGTTTGGTGAAGGACATCAACTGAAATTTTTATTAGGAAGTTCAAATTTTCCAAAATATCAAAGTAATCCACATGTCCCAAATGAAGATGGAGAATTTTTTAGATGGTGGCCAGGATGCGGAAGAACTTATACTTATCAAGGGCAAACACTTACTGCTCAAAGTGCTGAAATTACTTATGAGTTTAATGCTGCTTTCCCAAGTTTTATTAGCTTACCACGTTTGGATACAACGTTTTATACAGCAAGTTTAAATGCTCCACAAAAGGAAATAGTCGCAATGAAACTTTACCCAAACCCCGCAACAAATGACGTGACGATTATGTGGAATCAATCAATTAATGGGGATTTAATTATTTATGATTTTTCAGGTAATATTGTGAAGCGAGAAACAATTTCTGGTAATCAATATTTTTCAAAAATTGACTTGATTGATTTTGATAAAGGAATTTATCTTGTGAGAATTCCAGAGTTGAATAGCGTACAAAAATTGATTGTAAAGTAAGAACACAATTATTCCAATCGTTGATTTACTATTTTATTGATGAATTTAAAAACCTGATGGGGTAGGAATGTGCGCCATTCTATATTATCAAATTGACCACCCATTAAGAAATATTGGTCAATATTCACAGAGTGCATTTCTCGACTAACATGATCATGAAAGTTAATTAAAGCAACCCAACCATCTTCAATATCTTCAATCCATTCTTCGTAATAACTATCATCGGATGCGTGGAAGTTTAATACATTTTCACCAATTAAAATATATTTATTAATACCTTCTTGAATTAAGCTATCAATAATATCTCGTTTTAAAGTCATTATATCATTCTCAATTGCATCGTTCCATTCTCCAATTAATTCAATAATTGCATAGCATTCTTCGTAGTCAGCATAAATTATTTTAATATAAAGTGTTTCAGATCCCATTGAATCCCATTGAGGATGCAAGCAAAAATTATAAACAGAATTCTCAAATTCAAATTCACTATACACACGACCATAGAACGGCGATTGTACATCGTCTTCTGCGGTATAATAACCACGCCATCCGTAATGAGGTTCAACATAATGCATACTGCAAATCAACGAAAAAAACAGTTAATAAATTGTATTCAATACAAGTTTCTTTTATTGCGCATTAATTCCTGCAATATATCCAGTTGTCCATGCTGCTTGAAAATTAAACCCACCAGTAATTCCATCAATGTCGATAATTTCTCCAACAAAAAACAATCCCTTTATTTTTTTTGATTCCATCGTATTGAAATTAATTTCGTTTAAACTAACACCGCCACAAGTAACAAATTCTTCTTTAAATGTCGTTTTACCAGAAACAGTATATTTATCATACAATAACGCCTGAATTAGTTTGTTTAAGTTTTTACCCTCCAACTCTTTCCATCGTAGATGAGAAGGTAGCTCGTGTTTTTCTAATAAAAAATTCCATAACTTAGACGAGATGGCGTAAGGAGCAGCGTTAACAATTAATTTATCACTGCTTTGTGCTTTTTGTTTTAATAGTTCTAATCTTAATTCATTCTCCATTTTTTCTCCCAACCAATTCACAAAAATAGAGAAGTGGTAGTTTTTTTCTGAAAGAATTCGAGCACCCCAGGCTGATAATTGCAGTATTGCAGGACCGCTCAATCCCCAATGTGTAATTAAAAGCGCACCTTTAGCACTGATTTTAGTTCCTTCGATTTTTACAACAGTCTCTTTAACGGAATTCCCCATTAAAGTGCAAATAGGATTGTTGGGGAGATTAAACGTAAACAAAGATGGAACAGGTGGTTCGATATGTATATCGAATGCCTTTAACCAGTTAAACGAACTTATTTTTGGGTGACCACCAGCTGCAATAATGACCTTTTTTGCATGCATCGTTTTAGTTGAAGAAGTTAAAATAAAACCAACAGTAGTTGGTGTAATGGATAGAATAGGGGTGTTTGTATGTAATTCTACACCTGTTTTTTTGCATTCATTCATTAAGCATTCAACAATTGTTTGCGAATCATTTGAAACGGGGAAAATCCGATTGTCCGATTGAGTATATAACTTAACTCCCTTAGATTCAAACCAATCTATTGTTGATTGAGAATTGAATTGATAGAAAGCACGCTTTAATTGTCGCTCGCCTCGTGGATAAAATTTAGCAAATTCATCATTGATTTTGCATGCATTGGTTACGTTGCAGCGACCACCACCAGATACTTTTACTTTGGATAAAAACTTATTGGACTTTTCAACGATACAGACGCTGTTGTTGGGCAATTTTGCGTGAATTGCAGCAAAAAAACCAGCAGCTCCGCCACCTATTACAACAACATCAATTTGATTTGAAGGATTAGACATTGTTATTTTTTCTTATTCTTTTGGATGGTATCATCTTCCATGTCCGATTTAGTTGGTGTTCCAAATGAATACGTTTCATTTCCATGCTCATCAAACTGATGATCCTCAATAAGAACATCTTTAAGGTAAACAGAGCTTCTTTTTAACTTCTGATCGGGATAATACTCCTCAAACTTTCCTTCTTTTTGACCTTTTTTATTGTATGTTTCCAATGTTTGTACAAATCCTTGATAATAAAACATTTTGAACTCGCCAGTTTTTACACCACTTGTCCAGTTTTCAGTTCTTAGCAATACACCGTCATCATAATAATATTTCTGATTGCCATCTTTCTTATTTGCTTTATAATTGGATTCTTCTATGACAACACCTTGAACGTTGAATACTTTAAATGGGCCATCAAGTAATCCATTGGCATAATTCACTTCTTTAAACAATTTAGAACCCTTAAAATACTGTTTTCGTGGGCCATGTAGAACACCGTTTTTGTACGTTTCTAATTTAGTTGTATCTCCATTCGCTTTAAAATAGACTTGTTTTCCATCTTTTTCTCCCAAGTAATAATTCATTTCCCAGGCAAGTACTTGCGTAGAATCGTAATAATAATACCAGCTACCAGATTCAGCTCCTTGAATGTGTGAACGAATAGCTTGAATGCAACCATCTTCATAATAGGTTGTGTCGATGCCATTTTCACGACCATTAACAAAATTTATTCTACGCTCTAAAAGCCCACTCATAAAACACGATTCACAAGCACCTGTAAAAGGTTTCCCATCTCCCATTTTATTAACGTTGTCTTTTGCTTTGCGTAAGAAAAGGTTGCTTTCATGATCGTATTCTATTTCTTCGTTACAGTCAACAACGCCCGCAAGTTTTCCACATTCCCATAAATCAATTCCTTGAGCCCTTTTGTTTTTAGCTTTATCATAGCAAGGAACTTCTTTAGTATCATTCTTTAAAGACGTGATTTGATTGTATGAAAAGAATGAAATAAAAAGACTGAAAATTAAAAGATATAACTTCATAACTGTTGTTTTAATTATTAAGTAGCAATTATCGTACCTAAATTTAAATTTCTTTGATTTTTATTTTCCACATACCTCTTAATTGTCCTAATTGGTAATCTGTAGCTTTATCATTTGGGTAGTTGGTTTGTATTATTGAAAGTGCATCATCAGAAATATCTGTCCCTTTAGCTCCATGACATTTTAAGCAAGTGGGCATTCCAATTTGTATCGGTTTATAGTAAAAAACTTGATTGTTTTCTTGAAGTAGAAAATGTTTGTCTGCAATAGTTGAATCACTTAATAGCATTTTTAATTCACTCCATGCTTTTTGGTCAATTGTTGTGTTTATCTCATTATTGGGGTTTCTATTTTTGTCACTTAATCGTTGAACTGTAGATAAAGTAAGCTGAGAAATAGAATCGGTAAGTGGAATAGCATTTAAATTACAAAATTCGATTGCTCCAATAACCCCATGTTGTTGAATAGCAGAAGAAACGTTTTGCATTAAAACACCTTGTGCGAGTGTTGCGATGCTATCTCCTTTTTGTAATAATTCTACTTCATTAATTGCAGTTGCTTGTTGCTGTGATTCTTCTTTATTGCCTGAACAAGCAACGAATAAAAAAAGGATACCTATTGTAAATAAACGCTTCATAATAAATTATTTAATTTCTTCAAAAATTACTTCTTCATTATCCAATGCTGTTAGATGCTGATTTGGAGTAAAGGTAGCGCAAGTTCCATTGGAACAGCATCCAATGTTTAATATCGGCATAATGGTAAAAGCAATTCCTAATAAGATAAAACCCCATTCACTGGAATGAATACCTTCACCGATAATAAATACTCCCAATGTAATACGAGCAACTCTTAACCAACTCCAATTTTTTAAAATAGTATTCATAGTTTTAAATTGTTGACACTGCTTTCAACCCAATAATTGAAGCAATTAAAGTAAAGATAAAAAACAATCTGAGAAAAGTCGCAGGTTCATTGAACACAAATATTCCAACTAAAACTGTTCCTACAGCTCCAATACCAGTCCAAACAGCATAAGCAGTTCCCAAAGGAAGCGTTTGTGTTGCCTTCATTAACAGGAGCATACTCGCTGTTAGACAAATTCCAAAAAGTAAATACCAAAACAATGAAGAGTTACCTGTAGATTCCTTTGCTTTTCCAAGAGAAAAAGTGAATCCAACTTCAAACAAACCTCCCATAATTAAAAACAGCCAATTCATCTAACAAAAATAAGGTTTATTATTGATATTACCGAGTAATAATTAAAAAACGGGAACTCAATGAATCCCCGTTCTTCAATTTTATTAAAATTAATTCTTAGTTCTTAGAAAACTTAAGAATATTTGCTGTATTTCCTTTCTTTAAATGAACAAAATACACGCCATTTTGTAAGTGAGAGACATTTAATTCTTCGTCAACATGAGTGATTTCATGCGATAAAACCAATTGACCATTTACTCCATATATCTCAGCTGTTTCATAATTGTTTGCATTGATGATTGTAACAAGATTAGAAGCAGGATTTGGATAAATATAAACTTCGTCAGAATTTAATAAAACTGTGTTCAAATCTTCTGGTGCTTCTTTGATAACTAAACGGTATCCAGTAAATTCATAAGGAACATCTTGAGTAATGATAGCGACTTGAATCTTTACATCAAGTTTTATTTTAATGTTGTAGGTACCAATTTGTGCTGTTGTAGCTGTTCCCGTTAAATTTGCACATCCTGCATTTCCACCTGGATAATTACAGTTTGAAGCTGAACATGTATAAGTAAAACCAGTAGGTAGTCCCTCAACATCTGTTACTTTGTATGATACGATAGAGGCTCCTGAATATGTAGGATTGATATCTCCAGCATCGGCAGGTGCTTTAAAGTTTAATACTTGAATATATGGCACATCAACATAAGCAGTATCAAAGTTGATAATCGTATCAGGCCAAGCTCCATAAGTAGAATCTTGGTATTGTGGGTTACATGTTATTTGAGCATAAGAAGTAACACCAATAAATAAAGTCAATAGGACAAATAATTGTTTTTTCATAATTTTAAAGTTTAAGTTTATACGAAGGTACAAAAAAGATTTTTTGATTGGTATAAATAATTTCAACTATTTATTTCCTTACTAATGTTGAAAACTTTACAAATAAATATAAGATTGATGAAATTACTAATGATACAAAAAGTGAGTTAAGCAAATAGTCTGAATTTAATTTGAAAATAGCTATGATGCAAAACAATAAAATCGAAATCTTGATAGAAATCAATGCTGCTATCTTTATATAAGATTTTGAAATATTAGATTTTGCTATTGTTTTGTCTAAATCGTATCCAATTAGTAAGATATGTAATAAAAGAACGTAATTCCACAAATATTCATAGTATTCAACTTTAATAAATATAAATAAAAGAGATGAAAAACTTATTAAAGAAATGAAGATGAATACTTTGCTGTAAATCGCTTTGTAAATGGAATACGAACAAATGAAACCTGACAAGAAAATTAGGGTTGATTTAAATGAAATTGAAAAACTATAATCTGCAAATATTAGAAATGCACCACTCACAATTGCTGCAAATAGAAAGAATATAGTTGCTATCTTCATGATTGCTTTCATTGTTTCATTTGTCTATTTTTTTCTGTTGCACAAACTAAATTCCACAATGCTCTTGCTCCAACGTTAGCATCCCAATCAGAATCTTCACTAACACCAACCTCATTTAAATCGAATCCGATAATTTTTTTGCCAGATTTTGCCAATTCAAATAGTAAATAGGCTGTTTCCTCCAATTTAAATCCACCGGCAACAGGAGTACCTGTATTGGGACAAAGTTCTGGGCTTAAACCATCGATATCAAAAGAAATATATACATTATTAGGTAGCGTAGAGATGATTTCTTTTACTTGATCAGCCCAAGTCCTTCCTTCAAATTGTTGTTCTTTTAAATCCCAATCAAAATAAGTGCTAACACGTCCATTGCTGTTTTTTATCAAATGAATTTCGGATTCAGCAACATCACGAATCCCAACTTGAGTTAATTTCACTAAATTCTTGCATTTTAGAACATTAAACATGATGCTTGCATGTGATTGCTCAAATCCTTCATAAGCATCTCTCAAATCAGCATGCGCATCAATATGTAAAACGCCAAATGGAACTCCTGTTTCATCAAAGGCTTCTATCAATCCAAGTGGAGTAGAGTGCTCACCACCAAGTAGTGCCACAATTTTCCCCTGTGCAATCAATTCTTTAGCTCGAGTTTTAACACCTTCTTTTAAAGCTTCTGATGTTTCATTTATTTCTTTGAGAAATGTTTGAAAGAATGCATTGTCTTCAATTTTACCACCATCTTCTAAAAATGCGATGTAATCTTTTCCTTCATCGCACAATCGATCGTTAATTGTTAACCATTCTTTAGAAATAGTTGTCATGAATACTTTAGTGTTGTATGCTTTGTCTAACTTAGGGTGATAGAAATCCAATTGTGTGGAAGCATCTAATACTGCTTGCGGACCTCTACTTGTTCCTTTTCCATAAGATGCTGTTGCATCCCAAGGAACGGGAATAATAACAATATCCGCTTCTTCTTCATTAACAGGAAATCCAAAAATATTCCCATTTGCTATTCCTACACCATTTGGATCGAATGTCATATCTCTTAATTGTTTATGCAAAAATAGTTTTAAAAATGAATTTACAATTTTTCTTTCACAAAATTGAGCATCATGGTAAAGAGGTGCAAACGTGTATTGCCTCCATATATTCCATGGTCGCGGTTAGGGTAGATGAACGAATTGAATTGTTTATTTGCTGTTATCAACGCATTTATCATCTCCAATGTATTTTGTACATGCACATTATCATCTCCAGATCCGTGAATTAATAAATAATTTCCTTTCAAACCATTTGCAAAATTAATTGGTGAATTTGAATTGTAACCATCTTCATTTTCTTGAGGTGTACGCATAAAACGCTCTGTGTAAATATTGTCATAAAACATCCAATTGGTAACCGGAGCAACGGCAATTCCCATTTTAAACAAACCGTCTCCTTTTGTCATCGCCAATGTTGTCATAAATCCACCATAGCTCCATCCTTGAATACCTATTCGATTACCATCAATGTAGTCGTAGGTTTGTAATTTTTGGGCTACTTTAATAAAGTCCTCAGTTTCGTATTTACCTAATTGTAAATAGGTTATGTCTTTAAACTGTTTTCCTCTATACAATGTTCCCCTTGGATCAACTGACACAACAATATAACCTTCTTGTGCCAATAGTTGGTGCCATGCATTGTTAAAATCCCAACCGTCATACACCATGTTGGAACCAGGACCTCCATAAATATTAATGTAAACTGGATATTTTTTAGAAGCATCAAAATTGTTCGGCTTTATCATCCAACCATTGAGCGAATAACCGTCTAAATCAAATGAAATGAATTCCTTTTGAGCAAATTCGTGGTTTTTAATAGATGTTTGCAAAGTTTCATTTCTTTCCATTACAACAATCTCCTTTCCTTTATTATCACAAAGAGTAAATATTGGTGGAGTATTAGCTGTACTGTGTTTTTTAATGAAATAATTCATTTCAGGAGTAAAAACAACTGTGTTTTGTCCTGTTTCGCTACTAATAGCAACATCTTTATTCCCTTTTAATGCAATTTTATAAACTCCTTGATGAATTGCTCCCTTTTTTGCTGCGGTATAATACACGAATTGATCTTTGTTATCAATACCACAAAAATTAATTACATCCCAATTCCCTTTTGTGATTTGTGATTCTGTTCCGTCAAAACCAATTTTATAGATGTGATTAAAGCCATCTTTTTCACTTGTTCGGAGAATAGCAGAGCCATTGTTTAAGAAAATCAAGTTATCATCAATATCAATGTATGTTTGATTTTTTTCTGAGTAAAAAATGGAAGCTATCCAATTATTACTTTTTTGTTCAACTTTATAATAGTTTACATGATTTTGATGGCGATTCAATGTTTGAAGTATCAATGTGTTGTTGATATTTGACCAAGAAATTCTTGGAATGTACTCATAACCTTGTAATTGAATGTTTTGTGTTGACATATTCTCCAACGAATAGATGTGTGTGCTAACTTTTGAATTATCTTCGCCTGCTTTTGGGTATTTGAACGTATATAATTCAGGATAAAGTTGACCAGTGTTGTACTCCAAGGTGAATTCTTTCACTTTCGATTCGTCAAATTTTAAAAAGGCAATGTTTTTACTGTCAGGCGACCAACCAAAAGCTTGTGTTATAGCAAATTCTTCTTCATAAACCCAATCGGTTGTTCCATTGATGATGTGGTTAAAACTTCCATCGGTAGTTACTTGTATTGTTTTTTTAGATGCTAAATCTTTGTAATAAATATTGTTTTCACTGATATAGGCAATTTTTTTTCCATCTGGAGAGAAAGTAGCCAACGTTTGAGGTGTGTTAACTTCATCTAAAGCTTCTAACGTTTTTGTTTTTAAGTCATAAATGTAGTAAATAGCGTTAAAACTTCTACGGTAAATGCTATTTGTTTCGGTTAATAACACCAATTTTGTTTCGTTATCATTGAACTGATAATCTTCAACATTGATTTTTGTTCCATTGTATGTTAAATCTGTTAAATTCAACAGTGTTTCGCCATCGTCTTTATAGGATGTTATTTTATGTTTTGTAATGGATCTTATCCCATTCAGAGAAGAGATTTTTGTAAATGATTGTCCATCTTTCATTCCGTTAAATCCACTAACTCCTTTTGGATAGAACTCGTAGTATTTATAAATAGATTCAACGGTTATGTCCTTTTGAGAAAATCCAATATTAAATACGATAACACCAATAGAAATAAGAAATAAATTACGCATAATTTTAAATTTAATGTGCTAAAAATACAATTAATATTTTACAACTAAGAAGTTGAATACAGAGTTTTGAGAAGAACTATTCATTGATGTTAAGGCACTGGTTTTTGATGTTCGTTTAGAAGATTCTACTTGAATATCCATTGCTGATGTTGCTGGAGCACTATATGACTGAAATATTTTTTCTTGTGCTTGTTTGTTTAAAGAATTAGTTGAAGTATTTCCAGTTTTTGCTATCTCGCTATCTTCTGAAACAACTTCGGTTTTCTTTTCTGCTAATACAGGTTTTATAACAGTGAAAGAAGTTTCTTTCTGATTAGGAATAGGGGCAACAGTTGTGTTTTTTTGTATTACTTTTTCATTAATTACAGCAGCTGATTGTTTTTCTAAAGCAAGCTCATCCTTTTCCATTTCTGATGAAATGTTCTTTTGGTTATCCGATTTCTCCTCATTCGATTGGTCAACGTTGTTTTCTGTAATTGTATTTTGCGCTAATTGAGGTGTGATTGGCGTGTTGTTTGTGTACAAATAGACCAATCCAATACCAATGATTAATACTATTGAAGCAGCCAATTGAAACCAGCCTTTTCGATAAAATACAACGCCTTTCTTGGTTGATCCATAGGCTGTTGCAAAGACTTCATCTAATCGTTCTTTTGTTGCAACAGAAGGCGTTAATTTAGGTGCGTTAGCAATGGATTTAACATCCTTTCCAAATGCTTTTAAAACGTTAAATTCATTTTCTGATTGACAAATTTCTTTCAATTCGGTCAATTCTTTTTGTGAAAGCTGATGGTAATCTTTCTCCAAAATGCTATCAAAGATATCTTTAGCCATGATGCTTCGTTTTTTCTTGTTGATAATGTGATAATTCTTCTGCTAAGTGTTTTGTAGCATAAAAAATTCTCGATTTAATAGTTCCTTCGCTTATTTTTAACAAATCAGCAATTTCTTTAATGGAAAGTCCCTCAATGTGTCTAAAAATGAAGGCTTCTCGGTGCTTTTCATCCAAAAGGTTTAGCTTTTTCTCAAATTCATTCTTAAAAATTGAAAAATGAGTTTGTGAAAATGCATTTTCTGATTCACTGGCAATACCGTAAGAATCTTCCAAACCATTTTTTGTTCCAGCTCTTACAGCTTGACGTTTGTATTCATTTTTGCACATATTGTTTGCAACAGAATACATCCAAGTTTTGAAACTTCTTGAAGTATCGAAAGATGTTGGTTTTTGAATTATTTTAGAAAAGAAGTCGTGTACAAAATCTTCTGCTTTTTCTTTGTCTTTCCATAACATTCTGTAGAAGTAATTGAATAGAGCAGAGGCATAACGATCATATAAAACATCAAAAGCTTGTTTTTCTCCCGATGCTAACTTTTTCATTAAGGATTCATCGGTATATTGTTCGTATGATGTTTTAAACAATCTCATTCAATTAATTGTAATTCATTGATTAAGTTGGGGTTATTTATTTTAGTGCCAATTGCTTTTACTTCCGATTTTATTTCGCTTTTTAATTTATTGTTGTGTACGGAATTGTAATATTCATACAAGTTAATCAATAAAGGTAAGTAATTAGCAGCTAACTCTTTTCCTTTTTCATCCTTGAAATTGTGTAATGTGTTTTTTAATTTGCTCCAAAGTTGAATGTTTTGTTCTGTATTCTGAACAGCGATTTTAGAATAGTGGAAAGTTAGACCAATAGGGTAGAGTTGACTATCCATTGGTTTAAAGTATTCTGGAGAAACAGTAAGCGCAAAATAGATGAGAGAATTGTCATTTATGGTACATAAGTTTTTAATAAATGCTGTATTGATACTAGTATTACCAGGTATGTTAAGGTTACTTTCAGCCAATCGGTTTCTATATTGTTCGCTAACAAGTAAGTGCATGGGGATTACTTGTACATCTTTCCTGGAATTATTGATAAATTGTTGGTAAATAATAGGATATGAATCATTTATGCCGTGGGTAATAAGAAAGCCATTCTTTTCAACACTCTCCAGCACATCTTTTGCGTAATTCAACTCGTCTTTTGTCCAATTGTTTTGTTTTACAAGTTCTGTTAAGTCATTTTTTAATTCTTGCTCGTTTGAAAGTATGTAATTTACTCCAACAGATTGGGTTAAAACATATTTATTAGTTGGTTGTAATGCTTTAGCTTGATCTAATAGTGTTTTTTTAGAAACATCATAGCCACTTGTTATAAATGCACTGATTGAATAATCAAATCCTTTGTCGTCAATTTGTTTGCTTTTGGCTACAAAATTTTTCATTTCACTCAATTGAGCTTGAGTTGGTTGCTTTTGACCAGGTAGGGAATTGGCTCTATCGGCAAGCTCAAAAAAAAGATCGATTGAAAGCGTAGAACGATTGATTAAAGAATTGTTCTTTATTGCAATTGAATCAGAAGACACGCTTGAAGAGAATACCGCTTCTTCTTTGGGTGTAACTTGAGAAAAAGTGAAGAAACACCAAGCTAAAATACCGATAAAAAGAATATATCTCATTTGGTTTTTTATTAGCTGTACAACTTGCCAATGAAAACGTTCAAATTAAATGGATTGTGGATCTAAATTTAATTTATCAATAGCAATTTTTGTTTCGCTCAGAATACGTTTTACTCTTTCTTCATCAATTGCAAGAAATGTTTCAGAAAAATTAGATTCGGCATCAACAACGGTTTTAACAGTGCCAGAAAAATGGATTGCTTCAGGTCGTACTACTTTTATAAGTTGAGCAACGTTTCCAGCATTAATACCACCTCCAGGCATGATTTGGATTTTATTTCCCGCATATTCTTTCATTTCTTTCAGAATTTCCATTCCATTTGATACGTTTCTTGCCAATCCAGATGTCAAAACACGAGTTACACCAGCATCAATCAAAATGTCCAAACGTTTTTTCCAGTCAAATACACCTTCGTCAAAAGCTCTGTGAAATGTAAAATCTATTCCATCAGCAGCATCTAAGAATGTTTTTAAAGCTTCGGTATTGATTGTATTGTTGATGTTTAAAGTTCCAACAACGACACCTTTAACGCCCATTTTCTTTGCGTTTTTGATATCAGATGCCATTATTTGAATTTCTTCAGCAGAATAATTAAATCCACCTGGTCGTGGTCGCACCAATAAATGTGTTTCCAATCCAAGATTTAAAGCAAATTCTATTCTTCCTGCAGAAGGCGTAATCCCTCCCTGCATTAAGTTTTCACACAATTCAATGCGGTCAAATTTTAAATCTTTAGCTAAATGAATTGCTTTAACAGAGGCAGCGCACAATTCAAGTTTCATATTTTCTAGTTTTTGTGAGTTTATTCAAATATTAATTCATCTAAAAAAGTAAATGGATGATAGCCTGCGCCGTTAAAAACTTCTGGAATTTTATTAAATGGAACAATGACAAATTTTAATTTTTTTGTTTTTTTATCCAATTTTATTTCAACTCTTTCTGATTTTACTTGCTCGCTTGCTATTTTTTCCCATTTCTTACCATTGTTTGATGCGTAAACCATTACTTCTTTTGGTAAATGGATCCACGAAGAATGATCACTCAACAATCCAACAGATACTTTCTTATACGTAATATTTTCATCTAAGTTAACAATAAATTCAATATTTCCATCATTAAATCCTAACCAATCGCGATTACTCCATTGACGAATGCCTTTAAAACCATCTACCAACATGGATTTTGGGTTGTTTGAAAAACTTGGGTGAGGAGGTGTTAACAACTCAACATTTAGACCAATTCCCTTGTGCAAATAAAATTGAGTAGATGAGCTTGTGTTTAATCTATTCTCTGTCGCTGTTATGGTATAAATGCGCATTGCTTCATTCGAACGATTAATGTCCACCGAATCTTTGTGAATAGGTGAAATAAATTCTTTATTTCCGCTTTCGTTTATATCAATTTCTACTCCTTTATTGTCTGGTGAATTGCCATAGATACGTACTCCTGATTGCATTGCTTTTGAACTTAAAGCAGGTCGTGCAAATGATTGCGAATAATTGATGTTAAACGCTTTTAAAACGAAACTTTGTTTTTCAACTATTGCTTTAATAAAATCATCGTAAGTTGTTTTATTTAAGCTCCATAAATTTTGTGACATTGCTAAAGCACGTGGGTATTCCATGTATTCTACTTTATCATAAGTAGGGATGTATTCTGTCCATAAATTGGCTTGTGCACCTAAGATATGTTTTTTGTTTTCTTCACTTACTTCGGGCGGAATAGGATTAAAACTATAAACCTTTTCTAAAGAAACCAATCCACCTATTGCCAATGGTTCATATCGACTATCTGCTTGGTAATAATCAAAATAACAGAAGTTGACAGGAGTCATAATGACATCGTGCCCCATTTGAGATGCTTGAATACCTCCTTGGTTCCCTTGCCAACTCATTACAGTAGCGTTCGGGCTTAAACCACCTTCCAGAATCTCATCCCATCCAATGATTTTTTTACCTTTTTTGGTCAAGAATTCATCCATTTGTTTTATGAACCAACTTTGCAATTCATGTTCATCTTTTAGATTGTATTTTTTAATGTTGTTTTGACAAACTCCACATGCTTTCCAACGTGCTTTTGGCGCTTCATCACCTCCAATGTGGATGTATTCAGATGGAAATAGATCGGCTACTTCTGTTAGCACATCTTTTAAGAAATTAATTGTTTTTTCGTTGGAACAAAAGATGTCATCAAACACTCCCCAAAGTCCTACCACTGGTAACTTTTGTTTCGTGCAAGACAATTCGGGATAGGCTGCAATTGCTGCTCTTGCATGACCGGGCATTTCTATCTCTGGAATGACTGTAATGTTTCTTGCTTGTGCATAGTTGATTACCTCTTTAACTTGTTCTTGCATATAAAAACCACCGTATTTTTCAACGTTGTATGTTCTTGGTATTGTACTGTAATGGTCGTTTACTGTTGAATCTCTATAACCACCAATTTCTGTTAGTAATGGATATTTTTTTATTTCAATTCTCCAACCTTGATCATCGGTTAAGTGCCAATGAAATTTGTTGTATTTATAAAACGCCATTATATCAATAAACCGTTTTAGTTCATCGATACTAAAAAAATGGCGGCAAACATCTAAATGCAATCCTCTCCAACTAAAATTGGCTTTATCTTTTAATCTAAATGGAGATATAAACAACGCACTGTCTTTTTGATTGATTAATTGTAGAAAAGAACTTACAGCATAGAGTTTGCTTGCTTCGCTGGTATATTTTACATGAATGGTATTGCTTGAAAATGCAATTTCATACATATCTGATGAGCTTTCGGCTGATTTTGCCGGAGTGAAATCAACTTTTAATGGAGGTGCTTCACTATTTTTTTTGGTGTCAAATAATTTATCGACCCATGATTGCATGACAGTTAATTCCTCTGCTGTTAAATTAGCAGTGTTAAATTCAATGTTTTTAAACTTACTTTTTGTAGCTCGTTCAGAAGTAAAAAACTCTGGAGTTGGAATAATGTTATTTTCTGACTTGAGAACAATGTTGTTTTGTGCAAATACCTCATCGCCAACCATAAGTAGCAAAGAAAAAATCAAATAATAAACTTTCATACTAACTAATTTACATAAAAAAATTATAAATAGCAAAAAAAGTAGTAAATTATGTAGTGTGTGTTTAATGCGCTTCTAACCAGTTTTGTCCAACTCCAACTTCTGCTTTCATAGGTATGGTTAATTGAACAGCATTTTCCATTGCATTATGAATTAATTCTTTCATTTGTTCCAATTCATCTTTGTGGATATCAAAAATTAATTCATCGTGCACTTGAAGGAGCATTTTTGATTTCACTTTTGCTTGTTCCATTGCTCTATAAACAGCCACCATTGCTAATTTAATGATGTCTGCGGCAGAACCTTGAATTGGTGCGTTAATAGCATTTCTTTCAGCAAATCCTCTAACAACTGCATTGGCAGAGTTGATATCTGGAAGGTATCTTCTTCTTTTAAAGATTGTTTCAACATATCCATTTTCTCTTGCTTGTGCAATTTTTTTATCCATATAAGCCCGAATCGTTGGATACTGTTCAAAATAGCTGTCAATAATTTGTTTTGCCTCAGTACGTGAAATCCCTAAGTTTTGTGACAAACCAAAAGCTGATTGTCCATAGATAATACCAAAATTCACAGCTTTTGCCGAACTTCTTTGTTCTTTTGTCACTTCTTCCAATGGAATGCCATATACTTTAGCAGCTGTTGCAGCATGAATATCTTGTCCAGCTTTAAAAGCATTGATCATGTTTTCATCTTCGCTTAAAGCGGCTATAATGCGCAATTCAATTTGCGAATAATCTGCTGAAATTAAGACATAATCACTGTTTTTAGGAATAAACGACTTTCTAATCTCTCGCCCTGCAGCTGTACGAACAGGAATGTTTTGTAAGTTTGGATTGTTTGAACTTAATCGTCCTGTAGCTGTTACAGTTTGCATGAATTGTGTATGCACTCGTCCGTCATTTTCATCAACTAAGTTGGGGAGAGGATCTACATACGTGTTTTTAAGTTTTCTGTATTCCCTGTATTCCAATATCTTAGCAATAATTGGATGAGCGTCTTTTAATCCAACCAAAACATCTTCGGATGTGGCGTATTGACCAGTTTTTGTTTTCTTAGCTTTGGATGAAACTTTTAAATGTTCAAACAATACTTCTCCCAATTGCTTTGGTGAATCAATATTAAAATCCAAACCAGCTAACGATTTAATTTCTTTGTCTAATTCTCTTAATAGATCTCCTAAAACTTTTGAATAGTCATTTAAAAATGGTTTGTCGATATTGATACCTTGACGTTCCATAGCTGCCAAAATTTCAATCAACGGCATTTCCATGTCGTAAAACAATGATTTTAAATGATCTTTTTCTATCTCAGGAGCAAAAATTTGTTTTAATTGAAAAGTAATATCGGCATCTTCGCAGGCGTAATTGGAAACTTCTTCTGGTAATAAATCTCCCATACTACCTTGGTTTTTACCTTTCTTACCGATTAATTCTTCAATGGCTATTGGCTTATAACCTAAATAGAACTCAGCTAAGAAATCCATGTTTTGTTTGGATTCTGGACTGATAAGGTAATGGGCAATCATTGTATCAAATAGGGGGTATGCTACTCGAATACCATATCGATGCAGTACTTTTATATCGTATTTTGCGTTGTGTGCAATTTTTAATATAGTTTCAGATTCAAAGAATGGTCTAAACTCCTCAACAATAGCTTTGGCTTCGTCGAAATTAAGTGGAGTAGGGACATAAAACGCTTCTTTGGCTATGTAGCTAAACGACATTCCAACAATATCAGAGTGAAGCGCATCTAAACCAGTAGTTTCTGTATCAAAGCAAACTTCTTTTTGCTGCATTAACAACGCAATTAATTCTTTTCTATCAGCTGGTGAGTTTACCAATTGATAATTTTGTTTTTCTGTTTCAAAGGTTTTGAATTCAACTTGTTCGGAAGTACTTTCCTCCGCATTTACTTCTTCTTTTGTTGATTGAGTAGGAGTTGCTGCTGCATTTACACCAAACAAATCGAGTTGTCCGTTACTTGTACTTTCATTCGCGACTGTAACAACCAATTCTTCACCCAATACACGTTTTGTAAACCCTTTGAATTCCAATTCTGCAAATACTGTTCGTATTTTCTCAGCATCGGGTTCGTTTAATAACAATGCGTTTTCATCAAAATCAACATCAACATTGGTAATAATTGTCGCTAATTCTTTTGATAACAAGCCCAATTCTTGTTCGGTTTCAAATATTTCTTTTTGCTTGCCTTTTAACTTATCGGTATTGGCAAAAATATTTTCCATTGTACCGTATTCTTGCAACAATTTGGAAGCTGTTTTTGGACCAACTCCTGGCATTCCTGGGATATTGTCAGAAGCATCTCCCATTAAAGCTAAGTAGTCAATAACTTGGTTGACAGAATTTAACTCAAATTTTTTGCATATTTCCGTTGGTCCCCAAATTTGCGCAGGTTCTCCACCACGGCCAGGTCTAAACATCAATGATTTTTCTGTAACCAACTGTCCATAATCCTTATCTGGCGTAACCATGTACGTTGTAAACCCTTTGTTTTCGGCTATTTTTGACAATGTGCCAATCACATCATCCGCTTCGTAACCTGGTATTTCGATGATTGGTATGTTAAACGCATCAATAATTTGCTTAATCGGGCCGATATTGGACAAAATATCTTCTGGAGTTTCGTTTCTATTGGCTTTGTATGCTTCAAATGTTTCTTTTCTAACGGTAGAACCACCCGGAGGATCAAAAACAACTGCAATATGTGTAGGTTGTTCGTTTTTTAACACATCCAACAAGTGATTGGTAAAACCAAAAGCCGCAGAAGTATTTAATCCTTTTGAATTGATTCGTGGATTTTTAACAAATGCAAAAAATGAACGAAAGATGATGGCATACGCATCAATCAGAAATAATTTTTTATCAATTACGGGTGTTAGCATTGATTTTGTTTAAGCTTCAAATATAATTAATTTACTTAGAAGTTAAATACATGATAAAAATTAAAATTTAAGACGCGTTATTTTCCATATTGAATCAATTAATCGATAGATAATGTCGCGCGGTGTTTTATGTAGTTGATGGGTAATTTTATTACAAAGGTGTCGCTCCGATGGAGCTTGATGTAAATTGATGCTAATTGGCTACAAAGCTAGCGCACCTACAGTGCTTGATACTGGTTTCTTTTCAGTCCCGTAGGGACATGGCCTTTGTGGAAATAACAGGGTTTCCACATAAATAAAAATCCCGTAGGGATGACACCTTTTTTATAATCTCATATATCATATCGTTTTTTCTCTTTTTTCCGAAATAAATTCATATCTATTCCATACCCAATACTGAATAAAAAAGATTTATTAAAAAGAATATCATCACCAGGATGTTTGATGACATCTTGATTGTATCTCGAAAATTTAACCCAAACATTATATATACTAAACTCAACGCCATAACCTAAACCAAGTTTTTTTTGAAAAAATAAAAAATTACAACTTAAAGCAATGTCTGGTCCCAAATAAAGCCTTAATTTATTTTTTGCAAGTGTTGTAAAGAACAGGAGATTGGCACTAAGTTGATATTGAAGTCTAAAATAATTATAACTTCCCCATAACTTGGGGGTAACATAATACCCCCCTAAACCAGTTGAAAAATAACTATTTTTAAAATTTAATGACATTCCATAAGTGTAAACTAAACTATTGTAAACTTTTTTATAATATGGACTACCAGGTATGTGAAGATCGTGTTCTTCAACAATCTTTTTTTGCCTGCCAAGCTGGAATTCTGCAACAATTTGTAAACGATCATAAAACTTAGGTTTATTTTCTTGTCCATGAAGTAAGTTAGAAACCAAGAACAAGACCACAATAATTACATTTTTCATAGGATGACAATTTTTTTATAATCTCATATATCATATCGTTTTTTCTCTTTTTTCCGAAATAAATTTAGATCTATTCCATACCCAATACTGAATAAAAAAGATTTATCTAAGGTCGTATAATAATCATACTTGACAATATTTTTGTTATATCTTGAAAATTTAATCCAAATATTGAAAATGCTAAATTCGACTCCATAACCTAAACCCAACATCTGTTCATAAAATATAAAATCATTACATATTAAAAAGCTAGGACCTAAGTATATCCCTAATTTATTAGATGAAGCTTTTAAGAAAAATAAAATATTTCCACTTAAGTTATATTGTATTCTATGTATATTGTCCGATGAAGTCATTGTTGTATTTATTAAATAATCATAACCGATTCCAGTAGAAAAGAATTTGTTTTTAAAAGTAATATTAACACCACAAGAAATAAAAGTATTAAAAATTAATTCTTCTTTAAATATACCATTTAATACATGCGGATTACTTGTTAAATGAATCAATTTTTGTTTTTCTATTTGAAAATCAGGCACAATCTGTAAACGATCATAAAACTTAGGTTTATTTTCCTGTCCATGAAGAAAGTTGGAAACCAAGAACAAAGCTACAAAAATTACATTTTTCATAGGATGATAATTTTTTTAGTAACAACTCCATTTGATGTGGATATTTTGACAATCAAGTATCCTTTTTCAATTTTTTCAAGCTTTATATCATATTTCAACGTATTTATATCTTTAAAAGAATAAAGAAGTAAACCATTGGTTTTAAATATACTTACCTCGTTTATTACAGCATCACTTACAATCGAAAACACACCATCATTTGGATTGGGATAAACTTCTACATTAAAGGGAGTTAAACTGTTTTCTTGAATAAAAACCTCAACATTATCTGTTTTTATAAGGGTGTTTAGTGAGTCGTTAGGACTTCGGCTTATATTATTTTGAATCAATTGAGGTGCATTAGATCCACTTGGAGGATTTTTTGATAGTCCTAAATAAGTTACTTTATATGCATAATCAGGATGATATCCGTTTAGATTAGGCACATGTGGTCTTAATCTTTTAGAAGCATCTGCATGTAATACTTGTGTTGCAGTAAATATTGGTATGTTATCAGGATTTCCTCTTGTATTGTAAAAATCAATTCTATACCAATGTTTTTTTATCCCAAAGTTATATTTAACATTTGCTATCGTAAATTGAGGATTATTATTTATACTTAATTGATTTTCTATTGGAGAAACAGGAGGTCCTTCTACAAAAGAAACATAGTTTTTACCTAATGGGGGAGGAGGTATTGTGTATCCATCATCCATAATACAAGGTGAATTTAGATTGTTTGATAAAATTAAATGAGCAACACAACTATTAATCGAGGATAAATTGGCCCAAAAATAAGTGGCATTATGCAGCCAACCGATAATACGCTGATTGTCCTTGCTTTTTAAATAAAAAGTTTCTAGTGTTGCATTTTTAATTGTTGCTTTATCTTTCCAATTATAGGCGTTGTAATGCCTTTCTCTGATATCTTCGCCACTAAAAAAACTTTTGATGTTTTTATACTGGGTATAAAATCCAAAGTCATGAATGCCTCTATCCCACCACCAGTGCATTCCCACTCCAGTAGATCCAGAGAAAGAGGATGCCCAAATGTTATTGTGAAAATCAATATCTGTACAGCAATATGCTTGAATAAAATCATCTCCATTTCCTATTTCTTCCATAATAACAGGTTTTTTCCATTTTTTCCATAAATCATTGGCTAAGTCGTATCTGTCCCAATTTGATTTTTTATCATCGGCATATTTATGAAATCCAATAACATCAAGATAAGAAAAAATATATGAAGAGGAGTGAAGTTTTTCAGCCTTTATTGGACTATTCTCACCAGAATATGTATTCAAAGATAAAATTTTACTATATCCCAAACTATTTTTCATGTAATTTATTTGCTCTAAGTTCCAATATTTAAAATAATACAATGCAGATTCATCTGAAATACCTTCAGTTTCTTTCATAGGTGCTATCCAGTTATCTATTTCAGAATAGCCATAAAACGCAAAATTTGGTGTATACCCCCATCTAGAGAAAATATATCTTAAGCAATTTTTCTGCCATTGCATAGCTTCTTGATTTGTAAAATAACTTGTGAAATTAGATAAATTTAAACCTAATCTATATGGGTTTTCTTCCCAATTATTAGGCCATGTAGCGTAATTCACTTCCGCATGATGTCTAAAAAGTATGAAATATAAGTTTAATGATTGCGATAAATCAATCAGTTGATCATATTCCCACATTTCATCCATTTTGGTGTTGTAATTTTTGTAATTATCCCAATCAGGCAGAGCGTTTTGCTCACCGAGTTCAAGACGGTAAAAATTGCCTCCATTAGCCGCTAATTCCGCCAGCCATTGTTGATGTCTAAGGCTACTTTGCGGTGTTAGCTGTACATAATCTGAATGTGCTATATTGTGTCCTATAGTGAAAAAAGCTTCTCCTGTTTCACTTAAATATAAATACCTATCCGATTCATCTCCGTTATAACTTCTTGACACATAACCTTTATGTTCTGAAGGAATACACTTAAATGTTAACCCTATTTGATTACCAATTTGGTTGCCGTTTACAATCACTTTTATATTTACACTCCATAAACCTATTTGATTTGGCGCAAATCGAATACGCCATGGATATGATGTTGTGTCTTCTTGCCAACTATTGTTATTGATATTTCGTATATAAGGTTGATAATAAAATCCATACCTATTAATCGATGCTCCACTTGGAGGAATAAAAGTAGCGTTAACACTAATTTCATTAGGATTAAAGGGATTAATTCCTCCTGAATTATTAATAAGAAAATTTTTTATTTCATCATCAATATTGCTTGGTAATTTAAGTCCAACCTCAAATTTATTGTGTTTTTTTACAAGATTAGTACTTTCAATAGGTTCAAACCATGCCACTTCTAAATCATTTCTTTCTATTTTTAAATGCGCATAGGCATTTGAACTAGGTTTAATATGTGTGTTTTCTATTGTTATCTCATTTCTTGCCTTAAATTTAACATTATTACTTGTAAAAATAGTTGTTTGATTTTGTTGATTTTTTCCGATTTCTATACAGTTTTCATTAGATATAATACCAGAAAGACTCTGACTATTCGAAGCGTTTATTATTAAACAAGGAATAGGTTGAGGTGCTGTATTTTGTGAATGAACATAAAAGTTAAGACACATAAATAGTACTAATACCTTTTTCATAACTACTTATTTAATTTCTCCAATTCTTCAATACGCTTTTGCTGAGCATCCAATTGTTTTTGTTGCTCAATTAAATGCAGTGTCAATTCTTCTACTTTCTCAAGTAAAACACGGTTCATTTCTCCTAATTGTATGCCATTTTCTTTTATAGTTTCAGCACTTGGAACATTGGGCAGGTGTCCGTTTTCTTTTATAAACGAAGCAACTTCTTTTAAAGGAGTTAATTTATATTCGGGCGTAAATACATAATCAGGCCATGATTGGTCTAAATTTACAATCACTTCTCGGGTGCGAACTATTCCATCATTGCTTATTTGAAACAATGATCGCTCATGGTTTTCAACTAAAAAAAGCACTTTGGATGCCTGACTTGGATGTGTGTAATTGGCTTTCAAATGAAATAGTTAGTATCCCATTGTGGTTGGATCCGAGTTAATGGCTATCCTTTCTGTAAAGGTTGTGCCTCTAACATCCAAATTTACACGAGGTTCATTGGTGGCAATACCTACATTTACATCTTGACAATGGCTGTAAATTTTATAAGGCCCATTAAACCAAATTGGTGCTACTGGGGCAACATTTGTACAATAAAAATCTATTTGAACAGGTGGTACATAAAAACCTCTTTGTACAAAATTTATCAAAGAATCCAATGGAAATATCTTTAAAGCACCGTTCGTGTTTGTCAACACCACATTTTTATTATTTAAAGTAGCTGGTAGTTCCAAATTTGGCATTTTAACAATACCATTAAACTTAGCCGAATTGTCTGAAACAAAATTATTAAAAACACGAGTGTTGTTCATTTTGGTTTGTCCCAAAAAATTTACATTTTCTTCTACACGTAAATTTTTCTTAATGGTAACAGAATCCTTAACAATTAAAGAGGAATCTATTTTTGCAGTTCCGTTAACCTGCAATCGTGATGATGGTGTTGTCGTTCCTATACCAACGTTTCCCGTAGGTGGAAGAGTATTGGTTTGGGCAGAAACGGTAAACAATGTAAAAAAGCAACCAATACTTAATACAGTTTTTGTTGTTTTTACTAAAAATTCGCTTGGAATCGATTGGAAGTAGTGTTTTGTTTTCAAAAGAATAGTATTTATTATAACGAATTTACAAAAAATAAATTGAAAAAACAAAAAAAATGATGGAAAAAATTTGGCAAACCCATTTGAAAAATTGAAATCTGTTTGTTATTCAAAGTAAATAGCGTGTCTTCTATGTTGTTTTTTCTGATTAGTATTTTTACAAAGGCGTCACACGGCGCTCTGTTCTGTTGTGTAGAATCAATTTATACAAAGGTTTCGTCTCTACGAGACTAAAAAGAACCCAAAAAGAATAATGATTAACACATTGTGTATTTGTTGACGTATGGAGATATAAAACAACAACATAAACATATTATAATCAACAACATAATGTTATTTTTAAAAATAGCAAAGATTACCAACTTTTGTTGGTGAGGAAAGACAATAATCAGGGGGTAGATGGAGAGGAGAAAGTAGGTAGCAAAGCTACCTGCTTTCTCCTCCTAAAATCAATAAACACAGTCATTCCGATAAAAACCGCTAAGGTTTTTGAGGAATCTCTTATTCTTTTAATACAATTGCTTTTTATCTAAATGCTCAACGAGTTAATGATTAACGTTTCTATATAGTTAAAAAATGTCATGTAGTAAGCTTATTCTTTTACAAATTTTATGCTTTTTCCTTCAATTGTTTGAATAAAGTAAACACCATTGGCTAATGCTGCAAATGACACTGTGTTTGAGCCTGTGTTTAATTCTCCTTGCATTACAATTGCCCCAACTGTGGTGTAAATTTTGAATTGTGTAGTGGATTTTGAATAAATTTGAACCCAATCAGTTACTGGATTTGGATAAATTGAAAAAGCAAAATTGATTGACTCCAATCCAGCATCATCAGAGGTGTTGATTATTCCAACAGCATCTAAATCAAAACCTCCAGATTCAAATGGAGTAGGATGGAGGTTGTTTACGATTGTTCCCTGACTGTCATACGTGGCATAAAGGGGATCTATACTGCCAATTACATCGACAATTCGGACATGCGTTATGTGATTGATGTCAATACCTGTTGAATCTTTTATGTCTTCTAAATCAAAAGGCGTGCCAAAACCAACTCTGTATTTACCTGCAAAATTATGGATATAGCGACAATCAACAGTGCCAAAACCGCCAATTTGTGTAGTTGTTTGCACTTCAGAAATAGCAGGAAAACGAACAAATTTTGTGCCGTTGCTACTTACTTCTACAAAACCGATTTCAAGGAACTCATCGTTTAATCCATTTTCAAATACAGCAAAATCAGGCCCTGCTCCGTTTGCAATTGGAATATCAAAAGTCAATGTAGCTGTGCCACCATCTCCAATTGAAACAACTGAGGTAGTTACTCCAGAAGCTGGGCCAATAGCATTGTTTTCCACACCAAATGATGCATAACCTAAACTTTGGTTTTCGACATTCATGTATCCTCTTTGGACAGTACAATTTGTTGCCCAACCAATAAATATCGAGCTGTCTTTGTGTATAGCTGTACTTCCAGGTTGACCAGCAGGTGGTGGATAGCTTTGTGCACCAACATAAATAGGAAAAACAAGTAAAATGGATAAAATCTTATTCATAAATCAAAGTTTTTGAAGGGTTTAAACGAATTTGATAATTTTTTACAGGTACTCCGTTTGAAGTAAAAACACGGACATAACCTGAGTTGACATACGACATAGCATCGAAACAATAGATTTGATTTCTATGAGCGTCGTATTGCGCACCATAAAATGTAGTAAAGAGACTTGCATCAATAAAATTTGAATTGACAATGCTCTTGGTTGTCGGGTTGAATAGTTGAATGGCTGCTTGATTGCTTTCTGTTAAGGTGTAAATCATAATATTTGAACCTACTTTGGTCATTAAGTTTACTGGCCAATTGAAAACAGTATCGATTTCCAATGTTGGTTTGACTTTTACCAATTGCGTAGCAACCGTATTTAATCCTGTTTGTACAACGATGTATAGATTTCCAGCATTGTCTGAAGTAATTCGATAAGGATTCTTTCCTACAACAATTTTTTGTGTTTCAACCAATGATATAGGGTCGATAACAGATATGGTAGAGTCAACATTTGGATAGCTTAGTCCACCTGAATTTACCGTATAAATTTTGTTGTTTGCAACGTGAATTTCATTGGGATTTGCACCTACTTTAATGCGTTGAGTAATGGTCAGTGAAGTAGTGTCTAATACATCTACATAACCGTCAAAACAACTGATAAATGCTTTACCATTGGTAAATGCTACAAAACGAGGTTGTTTGGGGGTTCCTCCATCAACCATGTTGATTTGTTTTAATGAATTTCCATTTTTTGCATCCAATATTTCAAGAGTGCTTGATGTCGTTACAACAACATAAATTTTATTTCCATACCTTCCAATGTCGTTGCCTGTATCACCCAATTGGCGGTCTGTTTTTTGTTCAAATACTTCATTGTTGATCAATCCAGTTGAAAAATCTATCCAACTTAACGATGAATTGTTTTGTTGAAACAACCCTTCATTTACCACCAATAAGCCGTTTTTAAAGTAATCAACGGGGGTGTTGACACCGTCATTGTGCTTGTCTTTTTTACAAGATACCACAAGCAAACAAATAATGACTAGTTTATATAAATTCATAGACAAATGTAAATAAGTAATGACGTCCTGGCATAATAAAACTTTTTACGTATGCATAAGAAGCGTCTGAAATGTTCTTTATTGTAAACTGAAACCGTACACTGTTGTGTTTATCAATGTTGAATTTACTGAATAAGGTTAAGTCAGAAATCCAAAAACCATCGATGCGATTAGCGGGAATATTTTGGTTTAAAGCATACCTTTCGGATGAATAAAAATTGGAATATCGAATCCCAATTCCCCTGTAACTAATTGAAAAATCACCATTTACTATATGAAGAGGATTGTAAGCTACTTGTTGTTTGTAGCTTGGGCTATTTTTATCGCTCAAATCCAATGATTGTTGAAATGTATAATTGGCAGTTAGTTGCGTTGACCAATGTTTTCCAAAAGACCAACTAAAGGATAAGATAGCATCGGCACCTTTAACTTCGTTTTTACCAATGTTTTGGATTGACCAAACAAATAAGTTTTTGGTTGGAATGGCTAAAATTAAGTTATCTACATGTTGGTAATATCCACTTGCTTGAAGCCCAAGATAAATGTTGTTTTTATCAACAATTGTGTACGATGTAGTGAGATTGATTTGATGTGCATCTTCGGGTTTTAGGTTGTTATTTCCAATATTGTTGTAGTACAACTCACTAAAATTGGGCATTCTAAATGAATTTCTATAAAATGCAATCAATGAAATGTTTTTATGAACGTGATAACGAACTTCTACAAATGGATTAACCCTTGTTCTGTTGGGTGCTTTTTCACCATTTCTATTAATTTCAGCGATGTTTTGAAGTCCAATTTGAGCTACTGCATTCCATTTTTTAGCATGAAAAGATGTTTTTGCAAAAGAAAGGAAGTGAAAACGTGCTGGAGATGCATTTAACGATTCAACGGAGTGGAGATTGCTAATGATTTCTTGAACTCCTGTGTTAAATTGAAAGTATTTTCCCAAAGGAATCCCCATAGAAAAACCTGCGTCGTGTGATTTGTTTCGATAAGATGCAATCAATTCTCCAGTGATATTCAAATAATCTGGATCGTTGTAATGCAAGCTATCATTCATAAATGAGTAGTAAAAACGATAACCAATGGCTTTTACTTTTCCATTGTAATCGGCTTTGATTTGCAGATTGGTAGTGTTTAACCGTTGTTTTGCCAAATCGTTGTATAAAACCACTGCTCCTGGAACTCCTTGATGAGTTTCAGAATATTGGATTTGAAAATTGATTGTGTGGTTTTTGACTGGTTGATAAGACAAATTGAATCCACTGTTTATATCTGTAAAATCATTATTCTTTCGAATACCAGAAAGTTGAGTTTTGTAATTCATGTACTTAAATGGGTATTCTCCATTAGCACTTCTGTATTTGAAATAAATCCCACCAAATAATTTTTCTTTCCCAGTTTTTCCAATATAGGTGTAATCGTTTTGACCGAAAGAACCAAATTTTGTAATAAGTTTTTGTTGAAAAGGTATTGTAGGTGCTTTTGCTTGAAAGGATTCCAAAACAATGGCATTTCCACTCAATTGTGCAATCGTCGGAATTTTTAATTCAGACGTTCCACCACGTTGAACGACAATTGATTCGATATTATCCAATTGAACTTGCCCCATATTTATTTGTCCCGTTTGCGCATTGGTTTGTGAAAAACCATCTACAACAAAGCTTGTGTGTTGACCGCTTAATCCGCGAATAGAAACCGTTTTTAATCCACCCAATCCACCATAAGATTTCACATTGACTCCAGGAAGTTTTTTTAACAATTCACCCAAATCATCTGGTTGTAAAGCTTCGATGTCTTTTCGAGAAATGTAAACGTTGATGGAATCAACATAATACTTGTTTAATTTGGTAGCAATGATGTTCAGCTCTTCCAATTGTTTTTCATCCTGACTAAATGCAGAATAGGAAACAATCCAGAAAACCAATGCTACCAAATAATACTTCATTTCATTTATTTAATAACAACTTTTTGGATGGATTTTCCAGAATTGTTACTCATAGAAACATAATAAACACCTGTAGGTAATTCACTAACAGTTAAAGTTGTTTTACCATTAGAAGAAGTTGATTTCACTACTTGTCCAACAGCGTTTATTAAATCAATTGAAGTTGGTTCGTTTGTTACGATCGTTAAGATAGAATTGGCTGGATTAGGATAAATGCTAACAGATGAAATGGTGTTGCTTTGAACACTTGCGTCATTTGGTGCAGTTACCAAGTTATCCAATGCAAAATAGGCTGGCGTATTCATTCCATAAGTACCTACATCAGAAGATGATAATTTGAATGTCAACTTTTTTGCAACAATATCATTCATTTCTATCTTTTTCCACGTATTGACAATATAATCATCTGCATCGTTTGAAAAACGGAAATCGGCTAAATAGAACTCAACTGTGTCACCAACTAAATTATCAGTTTCATCCAAAGGGATAATTTGTAATTTAAACCAATCATTTCCATTTGTGCCGTCTGGATTGCCATTAGCATCATTTGGTGAACCAAATTGTTTAGCATAAGTATCACCATCTTTCATAGATAAAGCAGCGTAAGTGGTATTTGTGGCCATTAAGCTTTTTACTTTTCGAGGTGTTGAAAAAGTAATTTCACCACTAAAACTTACGGCATATTTTGTCGAACCATTTGCTCCACCATTAGCATAAGAGGCGTATTGATTAGTATAACCAGCTGTGGTAATGTCTTGTACTTTGGAAATAGCAAAACCACTTTCCATATAACCATAGGTTGTGTTATAGTTATTAGAAAGAGTATAATTTCCAATAACAATGTTGCCAGCTCCATCAGCACCGTTGTAATAGTCATTTGTACCTAAATCATAGGATTCAAATGTTAACGTGTCATTTTGTGAAAAAATGGAAGTTGTTGCAAATAACGCAACTGCGAAAAAATAAACTTTCTTCATGCTTTTAAATTTTTAAATAGTTAATAAAATAAAAGTGAAGAATCAGCTAAAAAAGGAAATTAAAACAATAACGGAAGAAAGTTATTGATTAACGCCCGACTTTAATCTGAAGCCTTCGTTAAATAAAACTTAAAGTAAAGTGTTCTGACTTGTGCTAACCAATTTCGCCTTCCCATTTATAAATAAACAGTGACCTATTGAAATTGTACTTCAACACTTACAGCTGCAGTTACAGTTTTGGATTTTCACCAAATTCCTTCGCTAAAAGCTATACAAAGGTAATAAAAAATAGGAGAGGAGCAGCTATTATTTAATAAATCATGAAAAATTTTATGCTGATTGATGGTATTTTGAAACAAAACCTTATATTTGCACTCGCATTTGGATAACAAATGATTTATGGTGGTTGTAGCTCAGTTGGTTAGAGCGTCGGATTGTGGTTCCGAAGGTCGTGGGTTCGAGACCCATCTTCCACCCAGAAGGGAAGTGAGAGCTTCCCTTTTTTATTTCAAACAATGTCCCGTCCTAACATAGCGTTACACTAAAAAAGTAATGTTATGGAAAGTTTTGAGAACAAGTACGTTAAACGTACACAGAGGGATTACAGCATGCCCTTTAAGTTAGCTGTTATTAAAGAAGTTCAATCAGGAGAGATTGGCATTAACGCTGCTATGCGTAAGTATGGTATTCAAGGTCGTGATACTATTCGTACTTGGATAAGAAAATATAGTATATTTGATGATGATAACACATCAAAGTTAAATTCTATGAAGACTCCGCAACAACGCATAAAAGAGCTTGAGCAACAAGTACGTCGTTTAAAGCATGAGAAAGAGTTTTTAGAGGGGAAGCTTACTGAGACAGAAGACAAAGCCGCCATCCTAGACAAGGTAATTGAGTTAGCTGAAAAAGAATATTTAATTCCAATAAGAAAAAACTCCTTACCCGATCAGTCCAAAAAATTAGCAAAGAAAGGGAAAAACCAATAAATTATCTTTGTGGATTGGTCGGGATAAACAGACAGTATTATTACCGTAGTTTTTGGATTAAAAAAGAAAAACAGCAGAAAGTAAACCAAGTTATATCGCTTACTAATGACGTTCGCAGTAAGATGCCTCGCATAGGAACTCGCAAGCTTTACTTCCTATTAAGAGAGCCTTTACAAGAGATGCACATCGGTAGAGATAAGCTGTTTAAAATTCTAAAAGCAAACAACATGCTTATACAACCAAAAAGAAGTTATCGAATAACAACAAACTCGCATCATCGTTTTTATAAACACAAGAACTTAGTTGAAGACCTTGTTATAAAACGACCTGAGCAAGTCTGGGTATCTGATATAACTTACCTTGGGGGGCGGGATAAAAACTGTTACTTAGCATTGATAACAGATGCTTACTCTAAGAAGATAATGGGATATGATGTCTCTAATAGTCTTGCAACCACTGGTACGTTAAGAGCTTTAAAAATGGCTGTTAAAAACAGAATGTATAAAGATAAACTAATACACCATTCTGATAGGGGAATACAATATTGTAGTGATAACTATCAAGAAGCTTTAAGTAAAGCAAATATAACACCCAGTATGACTGAGAAGTACGATCCTTATGCGAATGCGGTTGCTGAACGAATAAACGGTATTCTAAAGCAAGAGTTTTTTCTTGAAGAATACAATATAGACTTGTCTATGATGAAGAAGGTGGTTAAAGATGCAGTGAGTATTTATAATGATTATAGACCTCATTATTCATGTCATATGAACACACCAAATAAGATGCATAGACAAAGAAAAATAAATATGAGAACGTATAAAAAAATTAAGCTGGAGGAACTAGTTCCTCCAGCTTAATAAAAATGTTTAAATTTGTAGTATAAACTTGTAACGCTTATTTAGGACTACACA
>JAMLHA010000008.1 GCA_023957475.1 Crocinitomicaceae bacterium
CCGGGGTTGTGTTCCAACTATAATTGTAAGGAGCTGTTCCGCCCGCTGCAGTTGCAGTTGCAGAACCAAGTGTACTACACGTCGGTTGTGTGGCAGCTATAGTTACCGTTGGAGCACCTGTTGGAGCAACAATTGTTACTGATTGTTCTTCTGAACAACCGTTGGCATCCGTAACTGTTACTTTGTATGAACCTGGGTTCAATCCAGTTGCTGTTTGTGAAGTTTGAGCTGGTGTTGTATTCCAACTATAGTTGTACGGAGTAGCTCCACCAGTTGCGGTTGCGGTTGCGGAACCAGATGTACTGCACGTCGGTTGCGTAATTGTTGTATTAATGGTTATAGTTGTAGTTGAACAAGGATCACCCGCACAAGCAGTCAATGAGGATGCATTATTGATAATAACCGAGCCCCCTGTATTGTCTAATACTTGAATTGGATAAATTCCAGGATTAGAAACATTCGTTCCTGTTCCAAATGTTACCCAACCAGTTACGTTTACAGCACATCCCGGAGGGAAAGTACACCCCACTAGACAAGAGCTGCAATCTTGAGTTGTTGTCTCATTTTGCCATGTATAAGGACCTGTGCCTCCAGAAACAGTTAAAGTTCCATCTGTTTCTTTGCAAACACTTAAAGACACGCAAGCATTCACCACAATTGTTCTTGTTTCTGACTCACCACATGCTAATGTGTATTCTACAATATGCGTACCAACTCCTGCAAGAGCTGGGTCAAAACTACCAGAAGCATTTACCCCTGGTCCTGACCAGATACCGCCAGGTGTTTCGGGCACTAAGGTTACAGGTGAATCTGAATTACATAATGAAGATGGTGCTGTAAAACTAGCATCACAGCATGTGCCTACAGTAACACTTACATCATCTATATAGTAATAAGCATAAGGATTTGTTGCACTTGAATTAACACAAGTATAAGTAGTTGCACTACCATAAAAGTTGCCTATTACAAAATAGCTCTCACCACCAGTGGCTGTGTATGTAAATTGTAACTTTGTCCATCCATTTGTATTTGTAATTGCTGGGCCATTATATGTTACTTGAGGAGTGACTCCATACGAAGCTAAATCTGAATTACCCCCAACAGTCCCACAATTAACAGCAACAGGAGTAGTTGAGAAGTGCACTCCCCATAAATCTGTTGCCCAAATAACATTGTCTGCTAGACTAACCCAAAAAGAAATACAATACTCTTGTCCTGCCACCATTGGTGTGGTTAATCCACCTTGCAAATACTCACGCCATCCATCACTAAACATTGGAGTGCAACTCATCATCGCAAAACCAGAATATGTAATTATTCCAGCATAGGCATTCCCTGTTCGAGCGTTTTCGTTTCCTAATATATTAGCAGGGACACCAACACCCATTGCACCAAAAACATTACAAGAATGAAAATAATCAGATGTAGAACAAGTATCACCAACCAAATTAACAAAAGGATCCGACCAACCTGTAGCTAATGTTAATTCACTTGGTCCCATTGGGCAACCACTATTGTTTTCAAAACTAGGATTAATCACAAGATTCTGTGAATAGATACTGATAGAACCAACCAGTATCAGTAATAGTGTAATAATAAACTTTTTATTCATAATACAAAGTAGTAATAACTAATAGAATTAATATTATACAATAATAACTTTTAAGTTGAGAAAACAAAAATTTTTTATTGATTTTTAACGCATTACAAGTGTTTTGAGTAGATAATTAACAATCACTTTTTGTAGTGGAGTTGCATTTCATCAATTCTTTTCTTTATTTCATTTTGAAGCGAAGTGGGTTCTAAAACACCAACTTCTCCACCAAACGATAACAACGAGCGTATTAATTCTTCAGAAACATAAACTTCTAGTTGAAAAGTGGTTGTTTCTTTTATTTGTTTGATGATTTGTTGACTTTGATGCAGTGGTTGAGCTATTAAATACTTAGATGCAACATCGTTGGCAGTAAACACCACTTTTTCGGGTGCAGATTCCTTTGTTGAAATACCTATGGCGTATCGAAAAAAATCGTTAGCGTTAAAATCATAAGGTTTTACTACTTTTTCATTGGATAGTTCCAAATCCCTAATTCGTTCCAATGCATAAGTTGTAATACGGTCTTTTATCAAGTCATAAGATATTAAATACCAGCGATTTCGGTATTCTTTCAGCAACAAAGGTGTGACTTTCCTCGCTTTTACTGTCTTTGAATTAAAGTTTTCGTAATTAAAATAAACAGCTACGTTTTTTTGAATAGCACTAAGTAAATCGGGGAGAAATTCGCCACCGCCCACCGAAACGGCTGTTTCAAATTGAACGTATTCATTCAGTTCAAACTTGTGTTTTGAATTAGAAGAAAGCGTTACCCGTTCAACAATTTTATCAATTGCATTTCCAAATTCTTTAAACAATTCCACATCTTTGAATTGCATCAAGGTATTGGCAGCAAAACGAACCGCATCCAAATCAGATTCATTTAGCGGAACATCGTTGATGGTAAATTCTGGATCTTCGTAATAATATCCCTTGTGTTTTTTACTATACAGAATTGGCGCATCGTATTCTTGACGCATAGCAAACAAATCTTTTTCGATTGTTGAATCACAAATATTCTGTTTATCATCGCTTCCAAACAATTCTGATTCACACGCCACACGCAAATCCTCCTTAGAAGGATATGGTTTGTATTGATTCCGAATACATTTATCAATAATTCTATGACGAAACAATGTGCTTTTAATACGCGGCATAACGGTGTGTTGATTTACAAAATTCCTCTCTCAAAAATATAAAATATTTTGTTAACAATGTGTTTGATTGATAAATGTGATAGGAGAAAGGGATAAATAGATATAGAAAAACCTGATTGAATGACTAATTCTAGCCAAACATGATAGTTTGTTTGGTAAAATGGTGGAAGAAATACATAATTGAATATTTTCATTCGAGTAAACCATATTATCCATGATAATTGAGTAACCAAGTACAACCAAACAAAAAAACCGATGAAGAAAACCTCCATCGGTCTTATGAAAATTATAACTCTATTTAGGATAACTCAAGTAACTTTATTGTTTTACAATTTTTGAAGTTACTTTTCTGTTTCCATTTTCCAATTCTAAGAAATACAATCCTTCTTCCCAAGAAGATGTTTGTAGTTGCATGTTGATTCCAGAAAATTCAATAGCTTCAATTAAACTTCCTTTGGTGTCATAAATTCTTATTTTAGAAGCTTCACCAGAATGGTTGATTAAATCAATCGTTAAGAAATCTTTTGTAGGATTGGGATAAACAGCAAATTGTAAAGGTTCCACTTCATCAATAGAAGTATAGTTACAAACCAATGAGTAAGTTCCATCCTCGGCGCTACCTCCACCATCAATTTCTACTCCTGGAACTACTTGATTACAAGAAACAGAAGTAATAAAAACCTTAATTCTTCCACCACTTGCATCTCCACCTTTTCCGCCATTGGCACCACTTTGTGTAGTGACAGAACTTGCTCCACAGAATAGATTACCTTCATAATTGCAAGAAGTTCCTATACCACCAGTTCCACCAGCACCACCTGTACCACCATTGGATTTAAGTGTTCCAGAAATAGCAGCCGTTGATGCACGAATTAAAATTCCTCCACCAGAACCAGCTCCAGAGCCGGCACCACCTCCTGCACCTGCAGAAAACGTAGCTTCTCCACAATCGTCGCAACCATCAGAACAACATTTTGCTGTAGCATCACCACGACCGCCGTTACCACCAGCTAATCCATTTTGTCCATTAACAGAAATAACGGCATTGGCTGTAATATCAATATTGTTGGAAGCTTCTAAGATAACTAATCCACCGCCGTTTCCACCTTTAGTTCCATTCTGACCAGTAGCGTATGATCTACCGCCACCACCGGCGCCACCACCGCCAGAGCCTAAATCAATGTCATAACCATTATCAGTTCCAACGATAGCACCTGTGCCACCTCCATTTCCACCAAGCCCACCTACAACAGGATAAGCCGTTGAAACATTGTTGTTATTAGCAGTATGCATAGAAGAACCATTTCCTCCTTTTTGTGCTGCAGTACCATTTCCTCTCTAGCTTGCTCCACCACCACCACCAGCACCACCGGCTCCGCCAATCATACCATAGGTATCGTCTGTATTGCCACAAACTTGTTTAGAACCTGAACCATTTGTGCCGTTTTGGCCAGCATTACCAGCACCAGATCCATTACCAACTAAACCAGCACCACCTCCATAAACAGTAACAGCACCACTGTTGTCTTTGTCTTCGCAAGCAACAAGTGAATTTGTATGCCCGGTAGAACTTGTTACATTTGTGGCGCCTGCACCTGCGTTACCCCCAAGATATCCTGCATAATCACCATTTATCGTTCCTTTGATAGTGATGTTGTTTGCAATTACTTTCAACGTGCCACAACCACCTGTAGAATAGGGTTTAACCATTACCGTTATTCCTTCTTCAATTGTAAAATTTCCAGATATGGAATACACTCCAGATAATGTTGTGTCCGTGGAAATAAGCTGATTACCACTTAAATAAGTAGTATCACATTGTGCATCAACAGTAGTAGCGGTTAATCCCAAAGCAATACATAAGATAGATTTTTTCATATTCATTAGTTTTCATTTTTAACAAATATACGAATAATCAATTCAATAAACAATAGTGCATTAAATATAAATTATTCGATATTTAACTGTAACTTTGTGTTTTGTATCAAAATATAACAAGACTTGTTGATGACTGATAAGAATCTAAATAAAATAGCGAAACAAACAGAATCACGAAAGGATAGTCATTTAGAATTGGCGTTATCTTCTCAAAATGAGCAAATTGATACACGCTTTTATTACGAACCAATGATGGCTGCTCATCCTTCTGACGTGGAGGAATGGCCTGTTCAAATTGGAACTAAAATTTTGCGTTTTCCCATTTGGATTTCCAGCATGACTGGAGGTACCAAAAAAACCAATGAAATCAACATGCGATTGGCAAATACAGCTGCCAAACACGGACTTGGTATTGGTTTGGGTTCTTCTCGAATTGCTTTGGAAAATGACAAAAAAATAAACGACTTTGATATTCGACCAATCATTGGCAGACAATTGCCTTTTTACCTCAACTTTGGTATTGCCCAAATTGAAAAAATGTTGGAAGAAAAATCCACTCAATCCATTGTGGATTTGGTTGGGAGATTGGATGCTGACGGTGTTATCATTCACGTAAATCCCTTGCAAGAATGGATGCAACCAGAAGGAGATCGCATTAAAAAAACTCCAATCGAAACGATTCAACTTTTTTTGAAAGCAACACAACTTTCAGTGATTGTGAAAGAAGTAGGACAAGGTTTTGGCTACAAAAGTATGAAAGAATTGATGCAATTGCCGCTAACAGCTATTGAATTTGCTGCAAACGGTGGTACAAATTTTTCCAAATTGGAATTGATGCGCAATCAATCTAAAAGTGAATTTTTGATGCCTTTTGTGCAAGTTGGTCATTCGGCCGAAGAAATGGTTCTGTTAAACAACTCATTGATTCAAGAACTTGGCAATAAAGTGCAATGTAAAACCGTTATTATAAGTGGCGGAATTAAAAACTGCTTGGATGGTTACTATTTGTTGCAAAGCTCTAAAGCAAATGCCGTATATGGTCAGGCTTCGGAGTTTTTAAAGCACGCAAAAGTATCGCAAGAAGCGTTGGATGAATTTACTAAAAGACAAATTGAAGGACTACTGTTAGCCCGTACATATTTAACATTAAAACAACAATAAGACATGCAAAAGGAACAACATTTTGTTCACGGATTTTCAAAGAAAACAAGAGATGAAAAGTTGAATTATGTGGTTGACAATCACTTAAGTTCAGACGAAGCTTTAACGCTTTTAAAAAGCTTTCATCACACCGATGCGAAAATTCAAAATTTATTAGAGGAATTTAGTGAAAATACCATCACCAACTTTCCTTTGCCTTACAACATCTGTCCAAATGTTTTAATCAACGGGAAGAGTTATATGGTTCCAATGGTTGTTGAAGAAAGTTCTGTTGTTGCGGCTGCTTCTAATAGCTCTAAATTCTGGTTTACCAGAGGTGGTTTTAAAACAGAAATTATCGGGACAGAAAAAATTGGTCAGGTGCATTTTCTTTGGAAAGATGATAAACAATTGCTCCTTAACCGTTTTGATGAACTAAAAGAATTGTTGCGAAAAGAATGTTTTGAAATCACGGAAAACATGATCAAACGTGGTGGCGGTATTTTAGACATTCAATTGAAAGACTTTAGTCACGAAGAACCTGGATTGATGCAGCTTTACACAACATTCGAAACCATTGAATCAATGGGAGCTAATTTTATCAATTCATGTTTGGAACAATTTGCTTCAACGTTTAAAAAATGGCACGCTGCTCAAAAAGAGTTTAAAAGTGATGGTTTGGAAATTATTATGTGTATTCTTTCGAATCTAACGCCGAATTGTCGTGTTAAATGCTACGTTGAAACGAGTATTGATCAATTAGACAACATCATTGATGGTGTAAGTGGTGCAGAATTTGCTCGTCGATTTCGATTGGGTGTACGAGTAGCAGAAATTGATCCACACAGAGCAACAACTCACAACAAAGGTATTATGAATGGGGTTGATTCTGTAGTGTTGGCAACTGGAAATGATTTTCGTGCTGTAGAAGCTTGTGCACATACCTATGCTGCTCATTCGGGCAAATACACGTCGTTAAGCCATGTTTCAATTGACAATGATGTTTTTCGTTTTGAAATGGAAATTCCATTTGCAGTGGGTGTTGTAGGTGGGTTAACATCTTTGCATCCTTTGGTGAAATTGAGCTTGGAGTTGTTGGAACATCCTTCAGCAAAAGAATTGATGAGTATTGCTGCTGCAATTGGGTTGGCAAATAACTTCTCCGCAGTTAAAAACTTGGTGACAGTTGGTATTCAACAAGGACACATGAAAATGCACTTATTAAACATCATAAAGCAATTGAATATTCCAGATGTTCACCGAAACGATATCGTTGAACATTTTAAAGATAAAGTGGTTTCTGTTTCTGCTGTTCGCAATTTAGCTGAAAAGTGGAATTTAATAGAAATCGAAAAAATCAAATGAATTTTGCGATAATTCCCTCATGAAACTCAATTATTCGGCTTCCGGAAAATTATTATTGTTTGGTGAATACTTTGTTTTAAGAGGTACAAAATCGTATTCCTTCCCCTTAAAATTTGGTCAGTCGTTAACTGTTACCCCAAGAGAAGACGATGCAATTTATTGGGAATGTTTGGATGAAAACAACCATTGTTGGTTATCCATTCAATTTGCCAATGATTTTTCGATCACAGCTACAAATGATGCATCAAAGGCAACAATTGTTCAGCAATTAGTACACTTCATACAGCAAAACAATCCAACATTTAAGGCAATTGGTCATACATTGCAATTTACACTCAATTTTAACCGTCAGTATGGATTTGGAACGAGTTCGACCATGCTTTCATTGTTGAGTCAGTGGTCGGGTGTAGATGCTTATTTATTACTTGAACATTCGTTTAAAGGTTCAGGTTACGATTTGGCTGTAGCAACGGCAACACAACCAATTGTCTATACAATAAAAGACAAAATCGTTGAAACGTGCTCGCTTCCTGAAACAATTTCCAATCACCTACTATTTGTTTATTTGGGTGCAAAACAAAGTAGTGCGCATGAAATAGCCAATTTCAGAGAAAAGCATACCAGTGATGCTCAATTGTACGAAATGGATGCCATTGTAGAAGCTGCAAAAAATTGTGTTTCGATTGAAAATTGGGAATTGTTGATGACCAAAAGTGAACAATTACTAAGTTCCGTTTTAGAGACTTCTCCGATAAAAAACCGTTTGTTCAGCGATTATCCACACGCAATCAAATCACTTGGCGCATGGGGTGGAGATTTTATCATGGCAGCAACCAACGATATGGAGTCAGCAAAAGCATATTTTTCTTCGAAAGGTTACCCCGTTCAGTTTTCGTATGATGAATTAGTGTAACACTTACTTCACAAATGCACGAATTTTCAATTGATGTGTTTTTTCGGCTGTATTGGCAGAAACTGTTACCGTTTTTTGTTGTTCACCCGATTGACCAGGATTTGATTTAAACGTAACAATGATATCATCTGATTTTCCAGGCAAAATTGGTTTTTCTGGTTTTTTGGAAGTTGTACAACCGCAACTTGTTTCAATATTGCTTATAACCAATGGTTTATCACCAGTATTTGTTACTTTAAAATGCGCTTCATTCGGAAATTCGGCTTTTACGTTTCCAAAATCGTATTCCAATTTATCAAATTCAAGAGTTGTCTGACTTTCACGTTCTTTGCGTTCCTTTTCTTCTTCTTCAGCACGAATTTTGGCCAAACTTTCGTCCAATTCCTTTTGGGAAAGAGGTGTAGCAGCAATGGTGCTTTCTACTTCTTTTCCACGCATATCTTTGATTTCAGTATCGTTGCCACAAGCAGTCAATGCAACTATCAACACTCCAAATAGAACACTCTTTTTCATAAATACTCCGTTTTAGATTGCTAAAATAAGTAGATTTAAAACACCAAAATGTTATTGATTTATTAAATTTTCAATCAACTTTTGAGTTTCCTCACGGTAATTGGTATAATATTTACCCGTTGATGGTCCAGAAAAACCAGTGTGAATTCGAGCCACATTTCCATGTCTATCAATAAATATTGACGTTGGATAAGATGAAAAACTGGATAAAAATGGAAAATCATCCAAAACGTTTGATTTTCGAACGCCGCCACCAACAACAATAGGGTTTGTTAAATTAAATCGTTGTTGAAAAGCTTTCAAGTGATCGGAATAATCCTTAAACGTTTCACCTGTTTCGTAGCCGACCGTTAATATTTCCAAGCCTTTATCATGGTATTTATCATATAGCTCTTTAAAATAAACTGTTTCATCCATGCAATTGGCACACCACGTTCCTAAAATCTGAATAATAACTACTTTGTTTTTAAACTGATCGTTGGGGTAGTTAAATTCGGTTTCATCAAGATTTTTAAATTTTAAAACGACATCTTCTTTCGTTTTACCTACAAATAACGTCAAAGAGTCAGGGTTGCTTAATTCAAAATGTTCGTTTCTTTCAGCAGTCCATTGACCGTAGTGATGGATTCCACTTAAAAATTCGCCTTCTAGTTTATTTTCACTGTTTTGATGCGCTATAAAAAGATAAGCATGACTGCCATCAAAACCAGATAAATACATGGTATTCCCGTCAACATTTCCCGACAAAAAGCGGTAATCACCCGTTTCCGTTAAAAAAGTACCTGTTACAGCTTTATCTTTTTGTGTAAACACACCTATTGCATCCTCATCATGATCTCCTTTAAAAACAGTTTTCCATTTTCCATCAAATTGAGCTGGATTCGTTGCATTAGAGCAAGGAAATAATTCGTTGGATACACTCAAAGTAGCGTGAAACGGTATAGAGTAATTTGCTTTCAAATGGTTTACCCATTCTCCAACAATCGTTGTTTTATTTACAACTTTAAAAACCAATTCGGTGTTAAAATTTGAAAATTTAACATGAATTTCTTTATCTTTTATTGTAGGTTGGTTTAACGGAACAATTTCATTACCATTTTTAACCATGAATTTGCACCCCGATTTTTGAACATCAATAAATAATTCAAAAAATAATTTTTTATTGTGAGTTAACTCAAGAGTTCCAACCCATCTACCGCTTTTTATAGCTATCGGATTTTTAGCATCACACACCATATAAGAGAAAATAAAGAAAAAGGAGAAGAGAATAAATTTCATTTAAGTTACTTTTGTTGTATAAATTTAATTAATTTTCGGTTGCAATTTACAAAATTTACAGTTGCATGCAACTTTCTAAACAAAAAATGAGTCTATAAAATAGTTGGGAATGGATGAGCAGACTTTAATACAAGATTGTTTAAATGGTAATTCCATTGCCCAACGGAAGTTGTTTGAAAAATTTGCGCCTAAAATGATGAGTGTTTGTTTGCGCTACATGAAAGATTCTCAAGAAGCCGAAGACGTTTTACAAGATGGTTTTGTAAAGATTTTTCAGAGTTTGAGTGCTTACGAAAAGATTGGCTCATTGGAAGGTTGGATAAGAAGAATTATTGTTAACACTGCTTTGGATCAACTCCGAAAAAACAACAAGTTTGGTTACATGGACGATGTGGATGAAGTGGGATATAAAATTGAAAACAATAGTTACATCGTTGAAAATTTAGCGGCGCAAGATTTGATGAATATGATAAGTCAAATGCCTGATGGATACAAAGTAGTGTTCAACATGTTTGCAATTGAAGGGTATTCACACAAAGAAATTGCCGAGCAATTGGGGATTTCTGAAAATACGTCCAAATCGCAATATTTAAGGGCAAGAGATTATTTGAAAAAACAATTAGAAAAAATTGAAATTGAACGAGAAAGATAACATAAAGGATTTGTTTTCAGAGAAATTGGGGAACCTTGAAACTCCAGTTAATCCTGAATTATGGAGCTCTATCGCTTCTCAAGTAGGTATTTCCGCTACTACTACTTCTTCTATTGCTTCTGCTGGAATGTCACTTGCTACAAAAGCCATTATCGGAATAGCCGCTGCTTCGGTGATTGGTTTAGGCGCTTATTTTTTAACAACTGAAAAAGAGCAACCTATTGAACAAAAACAACCAGTTCAAGTAGCAAAACAATCGGTAGATACGTCAAATGAAGTTGCGGCTACTTCTTCCAATGAAGAGCAAAAAACGGCAAAAAATACAGTAGAAAAACCGTCGCAACAGACAATAGAACAGAGTACAACTGTTTCTACAGCATCAATTGCTGAAAAACATTCAATAGATCCTATTTTAACGGACAACACTACATTTGTTAGCAAGCCAAACATGTTGAATTCGGAGAAAAAATCAACTTCTTCAACCAATGTTACTGCAAAACAAGAAGCACCAGAAACAACACAAAAAACCGCACCTGTAGCGGATAAAAACAGTCAACCAACTACCGAAACGCCTACTCCAGTTGAAAAACCAAAAACGCAACCAACATTTGAATTAACGAATTTACCGAATATTTACGTGTTGAATGCCAGCGGTTATTTTTCAATTGGTTACACAGGTGAATACAAAGATTTTCAATTTACTCTGATGGATGAAAATAGCAATGTCGTTTTCACAAGCAATCAACCTGATTTTATGTGGAAAGGTACCGACATGCACAACAACGTTATTCAACCTGGAAAGTACATTTACATCGTTACCGTTAAGGATGCAAATGGCAAGTCAATCAATAAATACCAATCACTGACAATAATTAATCAGTAATTTGTGAAACGCAATTTCTGTGCTTAATTGGTAGCAAACTGCTCTTTTAATTGTTTTGCGACTATTTTATCTATCGGAAATGTAAATAATGCCTCGGTTAATTCTTGAAGAGGAACCCATCTAAACTGTTCTTTTTCTTCACTAAAAGGAATGGTGTAAACTGGAAATTCTAATACTGTTGGATAGTCAACCAAGTAATAAATGCTAATCAATTGATCTGTTTCACAAAAAGCAGATGCAATAAAAAAATCGGTACAATAAAATTGTTTTTTCACTTCAATTGCTATTCCAAGTTCTTCCATGAATTCACGTTTCACACAATCCTTGATTCCCTCACCCCATTCCAATCCGCCACCAGGAAATTTTGTGAAAAATCGATTAAAACGGCATTCGTCACTTATCAAGATTTCGTTCTTGGAATTGATTAAAATTCCATAAACACGAATATTAAATTTTTGCTTCTTCATATTGTTTACTTTTTCAAAATGAAAATAATTTTTTCAAAATGAAAATAATTTCCGTATATTTTTATTTCTCAAAAAAACACAATTTGTTTTTAATCAATTGGTTATGAATTTATGTGCAGTTTGGCACGTTGATTGAAAGTAAAAAAGTAATCTAATCATAACTGGTTCGAGTATATATAATAATAGTTGATAGATTTTATTTTAGGTAAGGTTAGGTAATTAGGTGAGTTTTAAAAAAGACCGATTTTTCGGTCTTTTTTATTTAAACACAATTTTTTCGGGTTTGCGGTTGTTCTTTTTAAACACCTGACTTCTCAGATAATCTTCTTCTAAAAAGACGAAGTGTGGAACAACTTTAATTTTCGCTTGACAATCGGCAATAATTTGATTCATTTCGGGTGAATTTTCGATTTTCTTTTCCAACAACACTGTAATGGCATCATTTCCCAAATAATCTTTTGAAACTTCTACTTTGTAACATGTGATAGACGGTTGTTGGTCAAAAACTTCGTAGATTGAATTGGGAAAAATGGTAGTTCCCTTGTATTTGATCATTTGATTTTTTCTGCCAATAATTGGTCCCAAACGGGGGGATTTATTACCGCAGCTACAAGTTTCTGAATAATATCTTGCTAAATCACCTGTTTTATACCGTACCAAAGGTGTGCCTTCAACCCCCAAAGTGGTTGCTACAACCTCTCCAATTTCTCCATTTACTGCATAGGTTCCATCTTCTTTTATGACTTCGAGAAAGAGTAAATCGGGGTTTAAATGTCCACCTTGTTGCGCACTACATTCTGTAAAGGCAGCTCCCATCTCGGTAGATGCATAGGTGGAGTACAATTCAACATCCCAGTCTTCTTGAATACGTTTACCCAACACGTTTAAACTAAAATCGTCCTCTCTCAATGCCTCACCAATACAAACAATTTTCTTCACCGATGATTTTTTGTAATCAATGTTGTTTTTTTTTGCGTAAGCCAACAACGTAATGATAAAACTGGGTACAGCAATTAAAACAGTCACATTGTTCTCAAAAATTGATTTCCATTGCAAAGCAGGAACTCCCGGACCAATTCTCACCATTCCAGCGCCAATTTCTTGAACACCCAAATAATAAGCCAAACCAGCCATAAATTGTCGATCAATCGTTGTTAGCAATTGAAAAATATCATCTTCATTAGCTCCTGTACAACTAAGTGAAACCTTTTCGTTCAACGCTAAACGCTTTAAATCATTTTTTGTAAGGTAAACTGTTACTGGCGATCCAGATGTTCCAGATGTGGTAACATATTCAGCAATGTTCTTAATTGATGTTGCTAAAAAATCTTTGTTACGTTGCGCCAAATCATCCTTCGTTGTAAAAGGCAATTGTGTTAATATCCCATTTTTTACAGCATCTTCGCTTAGGTCAAAACCGTTTAATTTTTCTGCATAAAAAGGAGAGTTTTCTTTTGCATAAGACAACGCCTTATAAAGTGAATGTATTGGCACCATGTTTTTGTAAATAAACGTCAAAATTAGTTGTTTTTAGCAAAAAGTAAATGAAATGATGTAGAAATAGTAAAAAACTGCTGAAGAAAGAAGAAAAAATTCTATTTTTAGGGTACAAATAACTGAATTATGAAAAATCAAACAAAATTCACACCACTTCATCGTTTGTTGCATTGGATCATGGCACTTGCAATGATTGTTTTATACATCACAGGATTTTTGCGTATGCATTGGATGAATAAAAACCACATTGTTGGAATCATTCAAGACACATCGGATTTGATTTCTAAGGAAGAAGCTACCGTTATTGCAAAAACCATTCGTGAACCGATGTGGCAGTGGCACGAACTCTTTGCTCATGTGATGATTATTTCATTCTTGGTACGTATTTTGTACGTATTGATAAAAGGCATTCGGTTTCCAAATCCATTCAAGGCAGGCAATTCCGTCAAAGAACGGTTGCAAGGACTTGTTTATGTGTATTTTTACCTCTATTTATTTGTTGCTGCATTTACAGGTATTTGCATGGAAAAAGAATTGTTGATGGATTGGAAAAAAGACCTAGAAACAGTGCATAAATTGGGCTTGTACCTGTTTCCTATTTTTATTGTCCTCCATTTTACGGGAATCATCATGGGTGAATACGGAAATAAAAAAGGAATTGTTTCCAAAATGATTGGTGGTGAGAAAAATTAAGCACTCAATTAGTGGTTTTAATGGGGTAAAATGTTAAATAAGACAAAATAATCCGAAATAGTTGGCTTTTTAGCAATCTGTGTTGGAAATACTCCATATATTTACCCAATTTTAAAACCATTATCTCCAATGTTCGGTAAACAATTACACTCATTTCATATTCCAGTATTAGGAATTAGTTTTAGTATAGATACTCCAACAAAAGTTGCAAAATACGGCATTTCTTCTGTTGTTTCAATTGTCGATGACGAATTAATTGAAGATATGCGTGCTTATCATTGCGAACAAAACGAGTTGGAATTTCAGCCTATTGCAAAAAAAGAACACGATAGTCGTGCATTGAGAATTACCAGTTATCTCAACACGATTAAACAAGTTGTTGAAAGTCAAATAAATAAAGTAAAAGGCATGGATTTTTCAATTGGCAGCGATTTGCGAAAATATTTTGAAATGCTTCCGAAAAATTCGCCTATCAAGCAACTGTTTGAAAAAATGCTTGCCGAACCAAACAATTCCAAACAAATTCAGCTACAGGATGAATTAAAAGAACTGGTAGAAGCTGGTTCTATTGATGTAAACATCATGGCAAAAGTTGACAACCAACAATACACTAAAAGTGGCGAAAAAATGGCAGATGAATATTCTGATGCTCTTTCTGCATTGAGAGGTTACGCCAATAGTGACTTATCATCATCTGTTATTGTTTCTGCCGGATACAATCCAAAATTGTTTAATTATTTTGAAGAATTTTCTGATTTTTATCCTACTTCATTGAGCATCTTGCGCAAAAAAATAGTTTTAAAAGTAAGCGATTACCGTTCTGCGATGGTGCAAGGAAAAATTCTTGCTAAAAAAGGATTGTGGGTGTCAGAATTTAGAATAGAATCGGGTTTAAATTGCGGAGGACATGCTTTTGCAACAGAGGGAATGTTGATGGGACCAATTTTAGAAGAATTTAAGAACAACCGTCAATCGTTGCGTCAAGAATTGTTTGAATTGTGCAATGAAATGCTGAAACAAAAAGGCAAACCACATTTTTCTACCATGCCAGAGCAAAAAGTAACGGCACAAGGTGGAATTGGAACGGCAGAAGAACACGAAACATTGTTGTCCTACTACCAATTGGACGGTGCCGGTTGGGGAAGTCCGTTTTTATTGGTTCCAGAAGCAACAAACATGGATGACAAGACCTTGTTTCAACTCTCCACAGCCAAAAAAGAAGAATTTTATTTGAGTGATGCCTCTCCATTGGGTGTACCGTTTCACAATTTTAAACGAACTACATCGGATGAGCAACGAAAAGAACGAATTGCAAAAGGTCGCCCAGGCAGTCCGTGTTATAAAAAATACCTGTCAAGCAATACCGAGTTTACAGATAAACCTATTTGTACAGCATCGCGACAATACCAAGATTTAAAAATAAAACAGTTGAAAGCTTCCAATATAGCAGCAAAGGAATTGGAAAAAGAAATTTCAAAAGTGGAAGAAAAAGACTGTTTATGCGAAGGTTTGTCAAGTGGTGTGCGTATCAACAATAAAATGGCTATTCCACACAAATTATCGGCTGTTGCTGTTTGTCCCGGACCAAATTTAGCCTATTTTACGGGTGTTTTTTCACTCAAAAGTATGATCAATCACATTTATGGAAATGAAAATTTGAACAACAAATTAGAACGCCCTCACATGTTTATCAATGAATTAAAATTGTATGTGGATTATTTGCATAAAAAGATTGCAGAATGCAGAGATTCTATCAGCGAAAAACAATCCAAGTACTTTGATAAGTTCAAATCAAATTTACAAGCAGGTATTGAGTATTATAAAACAAATCATCGCCTTACGATGGAGTTGCCCATCAATATGAAGCACCTTATGTCCATTGATTTTCAACTTAAAAAAACAGAAATAACACCTGTTTTAGTGTAAAGGAAGTTGGGATCGTATTCCTCAATCAAAACTTTTGTGTAACCAACATCACATTAAAAACTCATTCATTCTGTTATCTTTGTAGTTTTAACAAAACAAGTGAACAATGAAAGAATTTTGGGATGAGCGGTATTCGGCAGAGGAATATGTGTATGGAGAGCTTCCAAACGATTATTTAAAAGAAAAATTAGCATTGTTAACACCTTCAACAATACTTTTTCCTGCCGAAGGAGAAGGAAGAAATGCTGTTTATGCGGCAATGCACAATTGGACAGTTTCGGCGTTTGATTTGAGTTCGGTTGCTAAAATTAAAGCGGAGCAACTCGCAACGAAAAAAAAGGTCAATATCGACTATTCCATTGCTTCTTTTGAAAATACCCACTATCCAAAAGCGTCATTTGATGCCATTGCGTTAATTTATGCTCATCTACCAAACGAAATAAGAAGAAAAAGTCATCAGCAACTTGTGGATTTATTAGCCGTAGGTGGCACGTTGATTATAGAGGGTTTTAGCAAAACCCACGCCGAAAATCAAAAAACAAATCCACGTGCAGGCGGACCAAAAGAAGTTGATATGCTCTATGATTTAGACGAACTGAAAGCAGATTTTCCTAATTTTGAATTCATAGAGGCCGAAGAAAAAGCGGTAGAATTAAACGAAGGTGAATACCACAAAGGAAAAGCAAATGTTGTTAGACTATTCGCTAAAAAGAAATTGTAACCGTAAAATAGCTATTTTAACGAAGTAAATACAGAAATTTATGGAAATCATTGGTTTAATTGCAGCAGTTTTAATTGGTTTATCGCTTGGGTTAATTGGCGGTGGAGGAAGCATACTAACGGTTCCTGTTTTGGTTTACTTATTTGGGTTTAACACATTGGCGGCAATCACCTATTCATTTTTTGTGGTGGGATCAACCAGTTTGGTAGGCTCTTTTTCTTACTTTAAAAAAAATCAAATTGATTTTAAAATCGCCTTGATTTTTGGTATTCCTTCTATCATTGCCATTTTTGTAACACGAACATTTATTCTACCCTATATCCCCGCACAACTTTTAACTATTGGTACTTTTGAAATTACAAAAAACCTTGCATTATTGCTCTTATTTGCAGTCGTTATGATTTGGGCTGCTTGGAAAATGCTAAGTAAAAAGCAAGAAACAACCACCAATCTTCAAAATACACCACTTATTCAAATTTTTTCACAAGGCGTTTTTGTGGGTGTATTAACAGGGTTAACAGGTGCAGGAGGTGGTTTCTTAATCATCCCGGTATTGGTGAATTCATTGCAATTACCAATGAAAACAGCTGTAGGCACTTCGTTGCTCATTATCAGTTTAAACTCATTATTGGGCTTTATTACATCATTAAGTTTTGTGACAATTGATTGGGTATTGTTACTTTCTTTGACAGGAATTGCCATATTTGGCATACTTATTGGGAGTTATTTATCAACGAAAGTAAATGGCGAAAAACTCAAACCAGCTTTTGGTTGGTTCATTTTAACAATGGGAGTTTACATCCTGTTAAAAGAAACCGTATTTCATTAAAATTCAATTTTTTACAATTACTAACAATATTATTCTTTTATTTGTCGTTTAATAAGAAGATTAACTTTTTAAAACCTATCAGCTATGAGGTACTATTTTGTCCTAGTAATCTTTTGGATAGCCTCCTTTTGGACGTATTCTCAAGAATTAAAAATCAAGAAAAATCAAGGTGGATTGTTTTCCTTTGGGGTTCGAACAACATCGAGTTTTTTCGGTGATGTAAACTCATTTGGTTTTGGTGGTCAGATGCGTTTACAACTGGCAGATCGCTTAAACACTGAGTGGTTTGGCGATTTTACAAGAGGAAATTTGAAAAACAGAGCCAATCGTTCGGATTACCACATCGGTTGGAGTGTCATGTATTATTTTACAAACAAGGTTGCGCCTCCTGTAAAACCCTACATCATTGCTGGTCACTGTTTTGACAGAACGGTAATCACTGATAATTTAGATAAAACGCATAGTGTGGTTAAAAATAGCTCTGCCATCCAAGCAGGAGCAGGGGTTCATTTTAATTTGACAGAAAGACTGGATATTACACTCATTGCCCAATACATGTTTCACTTAGGAAAAGATGTACACGCACATATCAATGACGATGGCGATTTGCATTTGGAAACACACAAAGGAACAGGTATAGAAGGTCACTTGTTGTTAAATTTAGGTATTAATTATAAAATCGCTGACTTATGGTATGGTGGGAAAAAGAAAGAAAGAAAATAATTAGTGGGCTAATTGTTTTACTTATAGGGTTCAATTCTTTTGGTCAAAAGGAATTGTATATAAATCCAGGTTTGTTAAGTGCTTCTGGTACTCTTTCTCCTGCTATTATGTTGAACAGAAAGGAGGTGAATTATTACATCAGTGGTTTTTTTGAAGGAAAAATAACCAAACACTTTAGTATTCGCGGAGATGGTTATTACATGTTGGGGAATGCACCAACCAAGTTTTTGAAAAATAAATTCAGCACCTATATTGGAATTCAATACGGATATTCTTTTGGTAATTTTGAGTTGCACACTGGTATTGCACCTGGTTTTGGTTTGATGCAATCAAATGTGAATACTTCCATCAATGAATTTTTTCCTTCGGTACAATTAAATGCTGGAGCACGATATTATGTGTGGAAATATTTTCATTTTGCAGCCAATTTCCTTTATACACATGCTCAAATGCACAATTTGAATCAAGTAAATGGCATGGTGGATGAGTTTGTTATCTCTGTAGGATTAGGGTTTAATTTTCAAGTGCTTAAGAAGTATAGAAACCAAAAACAGGAATAATTTATAATGAAGATTCTATAATTTCCCTCTTTCTCTCTTTGCGATGCGTTTGTCAAAAGGAGGGATGGAAAGAATATGTGAACGTCACATAGAACGATTTGTAATTATTTTTACATTTGTAAAATAAGATATGATTAGATCAGACAATTGTAAAAGGATTTAAAACTAAATGAAAAATAGACTTCAAATAATACCAACAGATTTACTTCCCACCTATTTGGAGCAAATACCAACAAAATTGCAATTGAATTTTGATGCTTTAAAAGAAGCTGAAATCTCAACAGATACATTTAGTTTTTATACTTCAGTTTCGGCAATGGCTTCAAGCAAAATAGAAGGTGAATCAATGGAGGTTGATAGTTACATTAAGTACAAAATGCTGAATATCGAATCTTTACAAGATTTAGTAGAAAAACCAAACGATTTATACAATGCCTATTTGTTTGCACAAAAAAATGAGCTCAACGAACAAAATTTTTTAGAAGCTCATAAAATACTTTCAGCACATTTACTAGAATCCAATAAAAGAGGAGTTTGCAGAACTGGTAATATGGTAGTTATGGAACACAACACATACCGTATTCAGTATGAAGCTGCTATGGGGGATAAAGTAAAATCTTTATTTGCAAAACTTTGGAAAGATATTGAACAGTTGAAAAATGAAAAATTAAGTATTGAAGAAACGTTTTTTTATGCTTCATTTATTCATCTTGTTTTTGTAAACATTCATCCTTTTGAAGATGGAAATGGAAGAGCAGGGAGATTGTTGGAAAAATGGTTTTTAGCCCAACTACTTGGAGAAAAAGCTTGGTATCTACAAAGTGAATTATACTACTATCAAAATATTAACAACTATTACAAAAATCTCAATAAACTTGGAATTTTTTACGACCAGCTGAACTATGCAGAAGCATTACCGTTTTTGCTTATGTTACCTAAGGCTTTGTTTATTGTTCAAAAATGAATAAACTTACTATAGTTAATTCAAAAAAAATCAAACATATTTATTTAACCCACTATTAAAATAATAATAGAAACACTTAAACTCACACATCCCAAAAATTTGCTATTTGCACACTATATTAACCTTTTATCATTTTTTAAGAGACATCAATTAGATATTTTTGCATTTTTGTAAAAAATATATGAACATGAAAATATCCTATCTGTTAGTTGCTCTTCTTTTTGTGGTGTCGTGTGGAACAAAAAAATCCAATAGTACAGCCTCAAACGCACCTGTTAGCGAAATAAAATCAAGTAGCGAAAGCCTTACAGAAGTTGATGAAACGCCAACTGTGCCAGAAGTTTATCAAGCATCTAAAACAATGTTAATGGATTTAATTCACACCAAATTAGAATTAAAACCAGATTGGGAAAAAGCGTATTTATACGGTGTTGCTACTATTACAGCCAAACCACATTTTTATTCATCTGATAGCTTGATTTTGGATGCAAAAGGAATGACAATCAATTCGGTAAAGTTGAATGGTAAAGAGTTGAAATACAATTATGCGGACGATAAATTGAAAATTACGTTAGATAAAATCTACAGTAGAAATGACCAATATACCGTAGTGATTGACTATGTTTCTAGACCAAATGAAAGAGAAACAGGAGGAAGTGCGGCAATTTCATCCGACAAAGGACTTTACTTCATAAACAACGATGGTTCGGATAAAAACAAAATGCCTCAAATTTGGACTCAAGGAGAAACAGAATCGAATTCGGTATGGTTTCCAACTATTGAAGCAACCAATCAAAAGTCTTCCCAAGAAGTTTATTTGACCGTTGCAGATAAATACGTTACGCTTTCCAATGGTAAATTAGTTAGCAGTAAGAAAAATTCAGACGGAACACGCACCGATTATTGGAAACAAGAACTGCCACATGCTCCATACTTGTTCATGATTGCTGTTGGAGAATTTAAAATTGTAAAAGACAGTTATACACGCAACGATGGAAAGAAAATAGATGTTTTCTATTACGTTGAACCAGAATGGGAAAAATATGCTCAAGGCATCTTTGGAAAAACACCTGAAATGATTGGCTATTTCTCAAAATTGTTAAACTACGAATATCCATGGGATAAATACCATCAAATTGTAGTGCGTGATTACGTTTCTGGAGCAATGGAAAATACAGGAGCAGTTGTTTTTGGTGATTTCACTTATGCAACTGATAGAGAATTGTTAGATGCAAACAGTGAATCAATTATCGCACACGAGTTATTCCACCACTGGTTTGGTGATTTGGTAACGTGTGAATCTTGGTCAAATCTACCATTAAATGAATCGTTTGCTAACTATTCGCAATATTTATGGGATGAATACAAATATGGTGTTCAAGAAGCGGATTATAATGCAGAGATCGAAGCAAAAGGTTATATGCAGTCTGCTCAAGCACAAGGATACCACGATTTAATTTGGTTTACCTATGAAAACAGAGAAGAAATGTTTGATGGGCACTCGTACAACAAAGGTGGTAGAATCCTGCACATGCTGAGAAATTACGTTGGAGATGAAGCTTTCTTTAAATCATTGAATCGTTATTTGACTGTTAATCAATTTAAATCTGCTGAATTTCACCAATTGCGTATTGCATTTGAAGAAGTAACAGGAGAAGATTTAAACTGGTTTTTTAACCAATGGTTTACTGGCTCAGGTCACCCAACATTGAGCATTAGTCAACGAATGGAAGGTAACGAAGTTGTGCTTTCAATTTCACAAAAACAAAATTTAAAGAAGTTTCCTCTTTTTAGACTTCCTATACAAGTTGCAGTTGTGGACGATAACGGTAAAAACATCTACAAAGTTGTTGTGGACAAGCTTGAAAATGAGTTCCGTTTTCCAGTAAAAGGCACATTGAAAACAGTAATTCCAGATTACCAAGAAGCGTTATTGGCTGTTGTTAATGAAACCAAGGATGCTTCTCAGTTTATCGAACAATACTACCAATCTGAAAAATGGAGAACACGCAACAGAGCATTGAATTTAGGAACAAAGAAAATTGACGAAGCATCATCTAAGTTGATTTTGGATTGTTTGAATGATCCTTTCTGGGGTATTAGAAGTATAGCAATCGACAAGGCGGCTCGTTTGAAAGAAGGAAACAGAGAAAAAGCAGCCGCTATCATTAAAGAATTGGCTGTAAACGATCCGTCATCATCTGTTCGAGCAAAAGCGATTAATTTTATAAGTAGAGCTGGGTTAGAAGGTGCAGAAGCAATTTTTACAAACGCATTTAAAGATTCATCTTATAGTGTTGTTGCAGCTACTCTGAATGCATTGAGTGAGTTAAACCCTGAGTTGGCTTTAAAGCATGCGGAACAGCTTGAAAAGGAAGCAGATGCTCCAACAATATTGCTTACTATTGGTAGTTTATATGCAAATACTGGTGATTCAAATAAATTCGATTTTTTCAAGGAAAACTTAACAAATGGAAAAGCGACAGGTTTTGATGAATTGGGATTGATGAATACGTTTACTAGTTATGTTGCTGTACTTAATACAGAATTGATAGAAAAAGCCATTCCTGTTTATGAATACTTAAAAGAAAATGGCGGAACATACACCAAAATGTTTATCCCACAAAATATTAATTACATTTTAAGTACCATTAAACAGCGTATTGATGGCACAAAAGACCAAGTTGAAGTAGTTAAATTGAAAGATATCGAAGCAAAATATACCAAATTACTGTAGGGATTCGATTTATCGAATCCGTTCTAAAAATTTGATAAAATCGATTTGTTAATATCGATTTGTTAAAAAGGTTGATTTATCGATTTTTTTAAATGATTAAAAGATAAATGACCTACATCGTTCAAATTATCAAATTACGTTTAAGTAGTTTGATAATTTGAATTACCTTTGACAGAATTATTATCTTCGCACAATCAAAATAAGACACATGTCTATTGAAGTAAAAAATTTAGTGAAATATTACGGTGATCAAGCGGCAGTAAAAAACGCCTCGTTTACCGTTCATTCTGGTGAAATCGTTGGGTTTTTAGGCCCAAACGGCGCAGGTAAATCTACAACCATGAAAATCATAACAGGATACATTCCTGCAAGTGATGGCGAAGTAAAGGTTTGTGGAATACCTGTAGATGTGGATTCATTAGAAACCAGAAAAAAGATTGGCTATTTACCGGAGCACAATCCGCTGTATTTAGACATGTATGTGAAAGAATATTTGGAATTTGTTGGAAGCATCTACAAAATAAAAAACATTCGTGAACGAGTGGAAGAAATGATTAAAGCTGTTGGTTTAGAGGTGGAACAAAACAAAAAAATCGGTATGTTATCCAAAGGATACCGCCAACGTGTTGGATTAGCAGCAGCAATTATTCACGATCCAGAGGTGTTGATTTTAGACGAGCCAACATCGGGACTTGACCCAAATCAATTGGTAGAAATACGTGACTTGATTAAGAATATTGGAAAAAGCAAAACCGTTATGCTATCTACCCACATCATGCAAGAGGTAGAAGCTATTTGTGATCGTGTTGTGATTATTAATAAAGGAGAAATTGTTGCCGATAATAAAGCCTCAGAATTGCAGAAACAACAAGCATTTCAAACCGTTCATGTTGAATTTGAGGCTGTTGTAAGTAAAGCAGATTTATTAAAAATCCCTCATGTTCAAAAAGTAGAACAAGTGAAAGAAGGTTGGTTGCTAGAAACAACCGAAAGCATTGATTTAAGAAGAGTTATTTCTAAATATGCGACAGAAAAAGATTGGTTAACACTTACGTTAAAAATAGAAGAACGTTCGTTGGAAGAAGTGTTTAAGGAATTGACCAAAGGAAAATAACGATTTTATCATCTCATCATCAAATCATTCAATCAACGTGTCATCCAGTCATAAAGTCAATTTGTCATCTAGTCATCTAGTCATTTTGAAAAAGAATGATTTTGTTTTACATTTGCAACCAAATTTTAGTGATAACAATTAAAAAATAGAATAAAATGAGTTTTAATGCATGGCACGATGTGTCTTTTGGAGACGATGCACCAGAAGTTGTTAGAGGAATTATAGAAATCCCTAAAAATAGCAGAGCAAAATACGAATTAGACAAAGAAACAGGCTTAATCTGCTTAGATAGAGTTGTTGCTTCTCCAATGTCTTATCCAGCAAATTATGGATTTATTCCTCGCACGTATTGTGACGACAAAGATCCGTTAGATATTTTAGTTTTATCGGATATTGAAATTGTACCAATGTGTTTAGTTGAAGCTAAAATTATTGGCGTAATGCAAATGATTGATGGTGGTGAGATGGACGATAAAATCATTGCAGTTGCCAAAGGAGATAAAAACTGGAATCACATCAACGATATTTCGGAGTTAAATCCGCATATTTTAGATGAAATTCGCGTTTTCTTTGAGGATTATAAAAAATTGGAAAAAAAATCTACCGAAGTGAAAGGGTTTTTAAACAAAGCCGAAGCAATTCGCATTTTCGAACAAAGCGTTGTAGATTACAAAGAAAAAATTGCTGTTAAAGCATAATTTAGTATAGAAGTAGTAATTATCCGTTTTTCACTGCTGTGAGGAACGGATTTTTAAATGAATTAAACGATTTTAGCGTGAAAAATTTCATTCAAGAAGTTAGTTGGAGAGGTATGTTGCACGATGTGATGCCGGAAACGGAAGAACATTTAATGGAACAAATGCGAGCAGCTTATGTTGGTATTGATCCAACAGCTGATTCTTTACATGTTGGTCACTTAGTTGGCGTGATGTTGTTAAAACACTTTCAAGAAGCAGGTCACAAACCCCTTGCTTTGATAGGAGGGGCAACAGGAATGATTGGTGACCCATCAGGGAAATCGAATGAACGCAATTTGTTGGACGAAAAAACATTGCGTCACAACCAAGAATGCATTAAAAAACAATTGTCCAAGTTTTTAGATTTTGAATCAGCCGCTCCAAATGCCGCAGAGTTGGTAAACAACTACGACTGGATGAAAGAGTTTTCGTTTTTAGATTTTATTCGCGATGTTGGTAAGCACATTACGGTGAACTACATGATGGCAAAAGATTCTGTCAAAAAACGTTTGAATGGCGAAGCAAGTGACGGAATGAGTTTCACAGAATTTACCTACCAATTGGTGCAAGGATATGATTTTCTTCACCTTTATAGAACAAAAAACTGTACACTTCAAATGGGTGGTTCTGATCAATGGGGAAATATCACTACAGGAACAGAGTTGATTCGTAGAATTGGAGGGGGTAAGGCATTTGCGCTCACTTGTCCATTGATAACCAAAGCAGATGGCACAAAATTTGGTAAATCCGAAAAAGGAAACATTTGGTTGGACGAAGAGAAAACCACGCCGTATGAATTTTATCAATTTTGGTTAAACACATCGGATGAAGATGCTGAAAAATACATCAAAATCTTTACGTTTAGAACACAAAATGAAATTGATGCGTTGATTGCCGAACATCGAGAAATGCCTCATTTACGCGCATTGCAAAAAGCATTAGCAGAAGATTTGACAACAACTGTGCACAGCGAACAGGCGTTAAAAACAGCCATAGCAGCTTCCAATATTCTTTTTGGCAAATCAACATCAGACGACTTAAAAGAACTTTCAGAACGTGATTTCTTTGCTGTTTTTTCTGGCGTACCACAAGCTAAAATAACTAAAGAAGAATTCAAATCATTGGGAATTGTTGATGCTTTAGCTGGAAAAACAGGCTTCTTATCTTCCAATGGCGAAGCAAAACGTGAATTAAAAGCAAATGCAATCGCTGTTAACAAAGAAAAAGTGGATGAAAACTTTGTGTTTGCTACAGAACATTTGATTAATGGCAAGTACATTTTGTTAGGAAAAGGAAAGAAAAATAATTATATTTTGATTGTTGAGTAATTTCAATTGTTACTTCAATCATAAAAAAATGTTAAATAGTGTAGGTTTCACAAAAAATGCGTATATTAGTACCATAAATTAAAACTAAAAATCATGAAAAAATTAGCTTTAGCTTTAACATTAGTGTTCGCAACAGGATACATTACGAATGCTGTTTATGCAGCAAATTCTTCAACTTACACAGTTTTCCAAAACGGTGATAAAGACAAGAAAAAAAGTAACAATAAGAAATCTTGTTCAAGTGAAAGTGCACAAAAATCTTGCTCAGGACAATCAAGCCAAAAGTCTTGTTGTTCTTCTGAAAAGAAATAAGAACGAATTAATTCTTTTATAAGACCACCAATAGGTGGTTTTTTTGTTTTTACTTATGGAAAAAGTTCTAGAAATTTCAAATCTTACGAAGAAGTATAAAAATCTGACAGCTGTTAATGATTTAAACCTATCAGTAGAAAAAGGAAATATCTATGGTTTGTTGGGGCCTAATGGTTCTGGAAAATCAACAACGTTGGGAGTTATTTTGAACGTTGTTAATGCAACAGCAGGTTCTTGGAAATGGTTCAATGAAGAACCAACTACCGATTCATTAAAGCGAATTGGAGCAATTATTGAACGACCTAATTTTTATCCTTACCTATCGGCAGAGAAGAATTTGCAAATAGTGGCAAAAATTAAAGGAGTTTCTCCTACCAAAATCGATGAAAAATTAGCCTTAGTTGGATTAATTGAGCGTAAAAACGATAAGTTTAGTACTTTTTCATTGGGAATGAAGCAACGCTTGGCTATTGCTGCCGCCTTGTTAAACGACCCAGAAGTGCTTATTTTAGATGAACCAACAAACGGTTTAGATCCGCAAGGAATCATCCAAATTCGCGAATTAATAATGAAAATTGCGGAATTGGGCACAACGATTATATTGGCAAGTCACCTGTTGGATGAGGTAGAAAAAGTTTGCTCTCATGTCATCATCTTGGAAAGAGGTAAAACCCTTTACAGTGGAAAAGTAGATGAAATGACATCGGATTTTGGCTATGTTGAAATTGGTGCAAAAAATGAACATCAACTAAAAGAAATGTTGGAAACTGTGCCGTATTTTGAAAAAATAGTGTTCGAGAAAACATATTACAAAGCATTTTTGAAAGAAGATGTTGCAGCAGAGGCAATCAATCAACTTTTATTCGAAAAAGGGATTGTTTTAAACCATTTGGTGAAGAAAAAAGAAAGCTTGGAGCAACAATTCTTAGAACTAACTAAAAAACAATACAGCAAATGAAACGACTTTTAGCAATCGAATGGAATAAGCTATTTTATTATAAATCTACACGTATTTTTACGCTGCTATATTTTGTGCTACTTATTGTAATTGGTGTGATTTTAGCATTTATTAAACCAACAATAGGTGGCGTCAAGTTGGACATTGTTCAACTGGGTTTTTTCAAATTTCCTACAATTTGGCAAAACATTACCTACCTCGTGGCAATAGGTAAGATCTTTTTAGCGATTATTATTGTGCTCAACATCACCAATGAGTTCTCCAACGGTACGTTGAAGCAAAATTTAATTGATGGGATGAGTAAAAAGGAGTTTTTATACTCTAAATTATTGACCAGTTTTGTTTTAGTCGCAATTTCAACGTTATTTGTTTTCTTTATTACGTTGATTTTAGGACTTGTTTTTGCAAAAGGAGAAAGTGTCAGTTTTCAAGGAATTGAATTTATGAGCGCTTATTTTTTAAAATTAGTATTTTTCTTTGTGTTCTGCGCCTTTTTATCGCTGTTGCTTAAGAAAAGTGCGTTAGCTCTATTAGGAATTGTTGTATGGTGGATTGGAGAGGCTGTAATAAAGACGATTGAAGCAGTTGCTACCATGAATATTGGAAAAGAAGGCGACACCAATTCTTTTTTGTTGAGCAATTACTTACCATTGAGTTCTTCTTCCAATTTAATTGACTTTCCAAAAATAAAAATCGAAGGATTCATTACCGGTCAATCCATTTTTGTCTATCAGTCAGTAAATTGGTCGTTTTTTGTAGTAACCTTACTTTACACCGCTTTGTTTATTTGGTTGGCATATTGGTTGTTAAAAAAGAGAGATTTGTAAAATTTTTATATACATTTGAGAATATTTGTACTAAGAATTATATGAAAAAACTAATACTATTAAGCGTCTTATTATTATTATTATTAAGTTGTAAAAAAGAGAAGAATGAGAGTGGCAGAATAAATGTAAAAATAAATGGCATTACTAAATGTTTTGTGGAACGAGGTTTAAATTTCCGAAATAGAATAATGCATTTATCCTAAATCTTTCAAAATTTCTAAATCCTCTTGCTTTTGCAATAACTGATTGAATCGCTCCATTTTTATTTTCATGTTTTGCACTAGAAGTACCAGTAATTATTGCATTTATTATCCCGTTTAAGTGTCTGTCGAATGTAGCAATCACCTTATTTACTGCATTAATTGAAAAAGTCAATGCGTTTTCTTTCCACTGTTTATAGTTACTTTCAACGTTTGTTTGTCGGCAAATACGTCTATTTTAAGTTCTCTCGTATTAACCACGCTTGAGAGGTTTTTAAATTGTCTTTAATCAGGCGTTCAAATATAGCGTGCTGAGTTTCAGTTCTATTGTTAGCATTCTTAAACAGTGTATTTCAGCCCTTTTAGTTGAGGGTTTGTCTTTCACTTCTTTTTTCTTGTTTTATCTATTGGCTTCCGACAACATCTTGAATAAGTGAAATTTGTCGTGTACTATTATCAGCTTGTGGGCATTTTATTGTATTTTATAAATGGTTTCCATATCCATATTCACTCTGTTTAGTTGTGGTTGTTTTCGTTCCTCCCACTCACATTTACAAAAAGTTTCTTAACATGTTTTTTCTTTTCTCCCCTCAACCATATCCAGCACAGTATTAGTATCACTATATCAAAATGAATTATAATGATGTCCTTTGTATAAGCAGCTTTTCGTCTATTCTAATGTTTTAAAGTCTTTCATAACTCATTTTATAATTACTTTCAACGCTAGTTCCATTATACTCTTCTAACAATATAGTCGGTTTGTTTACCCGGGACCAATCGTAACAGTTGATTGTAACGAACTCTTTAATGCGAAATATTATAGCAATAATAATATATATATTATATCATTTGATTATTAATTGTGAATATTAATCGTTTTATCAAACTCGTTTTTCTCAATTTTGGTAACGGCAAAATCCTTAGTTATGCCCAGCATTTCTCCTAAAAAATCTATGAATTCCATTTTCAATCACTCTTTTTTGACAAAGTAAAGAATTTTTACGCTATATTTGTCTCACAAAACATTTAGTATAACCAAATAAATTTTGTTTCTGCTTCCTCTGCAAATCAAACAATTTCTTATTCTGAAACTGTCGTTAAACTTTATAAAAACAGTGCACTGCTAGACACAAAAGTATTTGATGAAAGCAATTCAAATATAAGCTTTGGTATTTATGAATATGGTGATAACTATAGTGTTTCTTGTTCAGCAAAAAAAACTACAACTAATATTTCTGGTTCTATTTCAACTACAAATACTGAGACAGTTTCAGTTTCTCAAAACTTCACTCTCAACACCGAAGATTTAAATGTTGAAATTTCTCTACCATAAATTACTTTAGATATTGATAAATGAATAAATAAAACCATCTCAAGAATATTCGATAGGTTTTCTTTTTTTATCGTGTAATTATTTTTGTCTGAAGGCATTGAAAAAACAATATTTTCATAAAATATTATCATAAAAAAGAGAGCAACTAATTTATAGAACGCTCTCTTTAAAAGTATTAATATAACTTTCGATACAAAATTCCATTCAGGTTTGAATTTTAGTTTTGATTTTTTAGGCGATTTGCAGTTGATTTTCTAATTTTACGTTAATTTCATCAAGATGTGTATCTGTTAATCCCACCATTGAACTTGTTAGAACCAAGTTGTCTTTTAAAAAATTAGGGAGCGAGTTTAAAGATTTATCATCATCAAGAATGACAAATCTTTCAGAAAGAACATTCTTGTCAATCCAATTTAAAATTTCCTCTTTTCTGCTAAAATTTAAAAGATTTTCATCCAATTTAATCAAATTGTTAACTTCAATACCTCTTGTATGAAAAATGCTTTTCCACTCTTCGGTGGTGAACCTAGATTTATGAGAGGTTGTAAGCACGACAGTAGTAGCTTCAGAAACTAAGTTCTGAAGAACACGAACAGCCTTCTCACTAAATTTGTAAAACCCATCTTCTAATAATTGAGGGTTTTCCCAACTTTTAGCAGGCACCATAACACCATCTATGTCCAAAAAAATCAACATACTACAAAGTTACGAATTATTTTAACAATTCGAATAATTTTTCCAATGTAATGTTGTTGTATTCAGCGTCCTCTTGGTTCTTTATCAGTATTTTAGCTTTTGTGTCCCAATCTTCTTCTGTCAACTGAACGCTAGACCAATCATATACAACCGCTCCAGATGTTTTGTATGATGGATGTTTTTCGATTGTAACGCCTGCTAATAAAGAAGCAACATATCGATGATGCCCATCAATTATGGTGTTTTCATCAACTTTTATACCAGAAAACTTAATTCCAGCTTTCATTTTCTTACAAATTCTTTCTATTATAGGAACACAAAGTTTATTATGTGTCGATTTTAATTGAATGGTATTTTCATTGAGAAGGTTGGTTATTTCTAAATACATTTGATTCACTTTTGATTAAAGTTTTCTATTGAATATAATCAAAAAGTAAAGAAATAAAAAACGAAATTCAAGAAAACTTTAAATCAGTTAAATCAACATTATTTGTTACAAATCGTTTTTATCCGATTTAGAAATTGTTGAGTTGAAACTTTCTTCTTTGCTTGTTTCTGTTGAGGTTATCAACTTATCAGCTTGGATGTAATGATAAATAATCTTAACTGGTGGATTTTCTACCATTGACTGCTGCTCATGTTGCTGTTTGAGGGCTTCTTCCTGCTTTTCATTCCAAATTCGTTCCAAATCAGGAGGCTCGATACCCAATTCTTTTTCAATTTCATATTGATATTTTGGAGCTTGAATGGATTGACTCCTAAAAACAAAAGCCAAGATGAGACCAGCTACCAAACCCATAAAGTGACCTTCCCATGAAACCGATGGTTGCACTGGCAAAATACCCCAAATCAAATTGCCATAAGCAAAAACAACCAATAGGGAAATGGCTTGCAATGGCAGGTATTTTCTCAATACCCCAGAAGTAAATAAAAACCCAACCAACCCATAAATTACGCCACTAATACCAATGTGATACACTCCTTTATCGACGGCATATCCCCAAACAAGTAAGCCTGTCAACAACCAAATCAAAACAAATACTTTAAAAGCAATATCGTGGTAATAATAGATAAGCAGGGCAAGTAACACAAAAAGCGCTAACGAATTATTGATAATATGATGAATATCGTGGCGAGAATGGAGCAATGGCATGAAAACAATACCTTTTAGTCCACTAACAGTTCTTGGCAACATTCCCCACTTATAAAAATCATAATGAATAATCGTTTGCATCCATTGAATAGCCCACAACAGAACGATGAGTAATAACGGATATATTACAGCTTCTATCGTTGAACCAAATGGATGTTGTTTGCCTAATTTCATTTGTTACAAACCGTCAAAACTCATGCCTCGTTTATTTATAAGACAGAATGGCAGAATTTAATTAAAAATGAAAATAACAGTTTTAAAATTATTAGCTATATTTGAAATTAGATTATTATAGTTTTTATTGGAGTGATTATTAAAATAAAATGAAATGGAAAAGAAAAAAAGTGAAGGCTCAGAAATTGGAGGTCTTGTATGTGGGGGATGTATGTTTTTAGGTGCTGGAATTGGTTGGTTATTAAATTATAATTTTATAACAACTGGAGCAATTGGACTTGGGGTTGGATTAATTGCAATGGCTGGAATTATCGCCTATTATCGAAATAAATAGGGAGATAACTTATTTGTTCCCTATTGAATCTAACCTTTAGGGAAGAAAACGCTATTTTATCATTGTAATAATAGTTAGCGCTTGATTAACACCTAAATGCGCTATTATTGGTTTTAGTAAACTACGACTTTTTAATGCTAACCAACACAATACCCAACCAATAATTCCTGTATGTAAGAATATCCCTGGATCGAAATATTCTCCAGCTATAGAAAGCGAGTGTACCATACCAAACAAAAATGCAATTATAAAAACTGATGGGTTGCCAATTAATCGAATTTTTTGAGGTAAAGCTGACAGTAAGAGCCCAAACAATATACCTCTGAAAAGAGGTTCTTCATCTGCGTGTGGCATTAAAAGTTGAAAAGCTAATGTTTCTTTGTCAAACACTTGAGCAGGAAATAAAAATAAAGCTAAGATAGATACATAAACTATTAAAATGACAATAGTAATCCAAGTAGATTTATTGGTTTCTTTATTTTGCTTCAATGTGAAAAAATCATTTTTAGCAAAGTATTTTCGAAAAATAAAATAGGCAATAATAACAAAAATAATATTACATATTTTTCCATCCCAATTCCAATTAGAATTTATGAAATGAGGGTGTATTTGTGATAGAAGCCCATATAAAACAAAAACTATTACGAAAAATGCAATTTTAATATAATTTTCTTTTGTTCGATCTTTCAAAAAAAGAACAGCTAATATGGTTGGAATTAAAACTTGACTAAAAGATTCAATTAGTGGAGTAGTTATCATAGATGTAATGTTTTCTTAAGCAAATATATAAAGATTTCACAAATAAGAATACTGTAAATTTTAAAAATAAATAGGTTTAATTCAATTATCTTTGTCCAATGAATCAATCTTTTGGGAAGGAATATAAATTATGCAGTAAAAAAGTTATTGATGAATTGTTTGAGAGCGGACAACGTGTCAACGCACATCCATTGGCATTGACCTATAAATTTATGGATAAAACCGCTTCAAAAACACCGTTTCAAGTTGTTGTTTCCGTTCCAAAAAGATTGTTCAAACATGCAGTTGACCGAAATCGGATTAAGCGTTTAATTCGTGAATGTATGCGCAAAAACAAATCCATTTTGGAAGATTTTTTAGCAAAAGAAAAATACCAAAATCAACAATTAGCACTATTTTTGGTCTATCGTGACAATAAAGAGCCAGAATATCAGTTTTTATATCAAAAAATGACAAAATTATTCGTAACATTGATAACTACAATCGAGAAAAATGAAAAATAACAATTATAACCATTTGATAATCAATCTAATTGCATTTTTAATTATTGGTTTTCAAGTTTCATTTGCCCAATCAGAACGTTTTGAGGTCATCAAAAACATGGAGTTGATAGATGAAATTTATGAAAATTTGGATAAATACTATGTAGAAGCACCAAAAATTGGTAAAATGTCGGTTGCTGGAATCAGTGCCATGCTTGAAGACTTAGATCCTTACACTGTTTTTTATCCAGAATCGGATATTGAAGATTATCGCTTGATGACAACTGGACAATACGGTGGTATTGGTGCGGTAATACGAAAAATTGGTGATTATGTGATTGTTGCCGAACCCTATGAAGGCAGCCCGGCTGCTACTTCTGGATTGAAAGCTGGAGATAAAATCCTTTCCATTGATGGTCACTCTATGGAAAAGAAAAATACTGAAGACGTTTCAAGTAATTTAAAAGGGCCAAAGGGTACAACGATTTCTGTGCAGGTAGAACATTCCAATGGCAAGAAGGAAACGATTAAAATTACCCGAGATGAAATTAAAGTGCCAGATATTCCGTATGCTGGAATGTTGTCTGATGAAATCGGTTATATAAAATTAACCAGTTTTACCCAAACGGCAAGTTCCGAAGTGAGAAAAAACTTTCAATCACTGAAAGAAAAAGGAATGAAAAAATTGGTGTTCGACTTGCGTGGTAACGGTGGTGGATTGTTAATGGAAGCAGTGCATATTGTGAACTTATTTGTGCCAAAGGGACAATTGGTTGTGCAAACCAAAGGTCGTTTAGTTGAAGAAAATAGAGAATACAAAACAATAAATGAACCGTTGGATTTATCTATTCCTATTGTTGTTCTCGTTGATGGTGGATCTGCTTCTGCCAGTGAAATCGTTTCGGGTAGTTTACAAGATTTAGATAGAGCTGTTGTGATTGGTGAAACATCGTTTGGAAAAGGATTGGTACAACGTACCTTGGATTTGAAATACGGTGCCAAAATGAAGTTGACCATTGCCAAATACTATACGCCTTCTGGAAGATGTGTGCAGCGTTTGGAATATTACGATAGAAACGAAGGTGCTAAACCCGAAGATGTACCCGATTCATTGTTGCATGTTTTTAAAACAAAAAATGGAAGAGATGTAATTGATGGAAGAGGAATTGAACCAGATATTAAAGTTGAAACACCCGATTTGTCACGCCTTTCTTTGATGATTTACGGAAACAATGTGTTGTTTAATTATGCAACAGACTATTACAATACCCATTCAACGATTCCAGAAGCGGATAAATTTACGCTTTCAGATGAAGAATATGCACAATTTAAGAAGTTTGCCATAGAAGATACTTTTACTTATTCAACAGCTTCTGAAGAGCAATTGAAGAAAATTCAGGCAACGATAGAAAAAGAACATTTATCAGAAGAATCTAAAGCTGAATTTGATGCTTTAATGTCAAAGGTTACGCCATCTAAAGAAAGAGATTTAGTGAAATACCAAGATCAAATAAAGGCTTTATTGGAAAACGAAATTGCATCACGATATTATTACCAAAAAGGACGTGTTCTTAGCTCGTTTAACCACGATGTTATTCTTAAAAAGGGTATAGAAATTTTAAATAATACTCAACAATACCACACGATTTTGAAAAAATAATCGTTAGTACAGAAAAGGACGGTAATGAGTAGAGGAGTATTTTCGCAACGAGTACATACATGGATTCAAATCTTTTCTTTTGCTTTGATTGCTATTGGTATGCCAACAACCAAGGTACTCATGTCTTTTGGACTTACTTTTGCTATTGCAAACTGGATTTTAGAAGGTAATTTTGCTAAAAAATGGGAGATTATTCGCTCCAATAAAGCGCTTCTTTTTTTAATCGGTTTTTATGTGCTTTTACTCGTTGGTTTGTTGTGGTCGTGGGATATTGCGCAAGGTCTAAAAGATTTAAAATCCAGGCTACCATTCTTGTTTTTACCTCTGATTATTGCTACAAGCCCAAAAATAGAGCTAAAGTGGATCAATTTCTTACTCTACCTTTTTCTAGGGGCATTATTTTTAACATCCATTTATAACGTATTGTATTATCATTTTGCAACCGATGCTATTGATGATATTCGAGGATTATCACGCTTTGCTTCTCATATACGTTACAGTTTGTTGATTGTATTAGGGTTTGGTACCTGTATTTGGTTTCAAATCAAACAAAGAAAACTTCGTGTTTTTTACCTTGTTCTAGCCGGCTGGTTTGTTTATTACACCATCTATTCGCAGATTTTATCTGGATTTTTGGCTTTAATTTTAGCCATCTACATCATCTCTTTTTATCTTTTATTTTACTGGAAAAAATGGATGGCTTATACATGGGCTGTTTTGTTTTTTTCATTTGTAGGAGGCACCTTGTTTCAAGTGTTTAATTTGTCACATGAGTCAATAGATTGCAGTAAATTACCTCCTTTAACAGATAAAGGAATAGCTTATAACCACGATTGCAGGGCTTTTTCTGAAATTAACGGCAAAGCAATTTTGGCTTATTATTCGGAAGTAGAACTTTATTTGAACTGGATTACTGTTTCAGACGTTGAATTCTTTGGAAAAGATAAAAAAGGCGGTGATATACGCATGACACTTGCTCGTTATCTTACTTCTTTGGGTGTTACAAAAGATGAAAAAGGGTTTAAGTTGTTGACCAAACAAGATATTCAAAACATCGAAGATGGCTATACTTATCCCAACGAAAGAAATGAGTTATTTATGCCTCGATTGTATGGAATTAAATACCAATTACTGAACAACAAAGCGCCCAATGGACATTCATTGTTGCAACGATTGGAACATTGGAAAACATCTGTTTACATTATAAAAAAACATTGGATGTATGGTGTTGGAACTGGAGGAAATCAAAAAGTTTTTGACAAGGCTTATGACGAAACAAATAGTCCGCTCAATCCAGAAAATAGGGTGCGAAGTCACAATATGTTTTTAACTGTTACCATTAGTTATGGAATAGTTGGATTGCTGTTTTTTACTACGCTACTCATTGTACTTTTATCGATTTCATGGAAGCAAAAAAATTTATTGGGACTAATTTCTTTGGTGGTAATTATCAGCTCATTTTTAATAGAAGATACGATTGAAACGCAATTAGGAGTTACTATTTTTGGATTTTTTGTTGCGCTCCTCTTTGTTGATTGGAAGGAAACCGAAACGTTATAACTTTAGGTTCTTCGACACCTTTGCATAATCGGTAATGATTGTCTTAATTTCTTTAGAAGCTTGTGCTGTGTTTTCTTTTATAAACTGAGCATCATCGAGTATATTTGTATTGTATTTAACCACTTTTGGGGCGTGTTCTTGAATCATTAAACGCAACAATCGGTATTCAATGTTTTTTGGATTTTTTGTAATCATTTCTTCTAGAAGTGCATGACCAGACTTGAATTTTTTAAGTTTTTCTCCTGCTGTTTTTTGAAAATCAGAACTTTTCATCAAAATAGCACCATAATATGCCTTCTGATCGTTGTTGACAGTGGTTTCAGCCAGTTTTTTCTCCAATGATTCAATTGCTTCCTTATCATTGGACTCAAGTGCATTGAAAAATGCTGTTTTTGAAAAACTAACTGCAACAATTAATAATATGCTCAATAAAAGTTTCATCTTCTGTATCTATACAAAAACTAAGCCAAAATTAATCTTCAAAAAGGAGATTAAACAATTCTTTGCGTTTTTTCTTTAGTTCAATAATCATTGCTCTATTGTTCATTACCAAAAAGGTGTATTTGATTTTATAAGAGATGTGACGCAAATACCTTGCAAAATAGTACGAATAAATCCCCAAAAATGGAAGTGATAGCCCATATAGAATCACTGCCCAATAAGGTACGTTTAAGAACGTTGAGAAAAGATAAATGAACAATGCATAATTTAAAGGATAAAGAAGAAGCCCCAATAAGATAGCAATAGCGGCATAATATTCTTTACTCATTTTTGATTTTAGAATAATTGTATCGGTTAACTTGAATGGTAATATATTGTGAATCAATCCGATAATGTATAGTGGGAAACCAATAATAAGTGCAATGATGGACATTAAAATTTGACGAACAAACATTCTGGATCTCAATCCTCGATCTAAAAAATCATCTTTGATAGCCTTCTTTTCAATGTTCCATTTAAGATTGGCAAGCAGTTTTTGAATTTTTTCAATTTTCCAAGGTTGCTCAATGCTGTATAACTCAATTCGATCGCGAATTTTTTTCATGAAACTCAATTCCGATTCTACACCAATGGCATTGTGCAAATAGCGTGATTGGAGAGTTTCTGTTAATGAAGTAATTAAACTCTCCTGATCTTTGTTTTGCGTTGTAATCAAAACATTTTCAAGCATTTCGCGAAACTTGTTGGTCAATTTTCGTGCTGCCGAAGTGTGATTGGTTTCATATTCTTCGAGGTATTGAGTAACGTGAATTCCTTCTCCAATATTGACCATGATGGAGCTTCTAAATTTTTCACCTTGGGTGTACATCAACCCAATTGGTATGACTTTTAAGTTTAATTTACCTTGATTTCTTCTTTCTGCTTCTAATGCAATGCGTGCTGTACCAGATTTAAGTTGGCGAAGCAATAATTCCATATTACTAGTGCCTTCAGGAAAAATCACCAATGTTTTGCCTTCCCCAAGTAATTGATAGCATTCTTCCAATGTTGAATTGTTATCCACACCATCAATTTTTGCTTCCGATGCACGATTGATAGGAATCATATTGAGAGAGCGTAAAAACCACATTTTCAGCTTATTATTGAAAAACGAAGCCTTTGTCATGTAGTATATCGGTTCGTCGGAAATGGTGCCAATTAACCAAGCGTCCATTAATGCATTTGGATGGTTGGCAATAATGATTTTTGGCCCATTGTGAGCAAGTAAAGATTTGTTCCGTATTTTTACTTCAGAATAGTAAATACGAATACCAATACGAACCAATATCTTTAAACCATTATATAACATCGTTTTATGTATGCCTTTTTAGCTCAACAAACAAAAATACCTAAAAAAAACTTTAAAATTGGCTACTATTTTATAATTTATACGTAATTGATATACTATTTTTGTGGTAAAAACGTTTTAATCGTGTAATTTGTACAAATTGAGAGTAAGTATTTTCATTGTTATGTTGCTTTTTTTCTTCAAGGCAGAAGCATCTCATATTATGGGTGGTAGCATTACGTATGAATGTAACGGTACAGGAAATTACATCTTTCAATTGGTTTTTTATCGCGATTGCCACGGGGCGCAAGTGAATACGAACAATCAAACGCTGCGTATTTGGAATCATCCAACTCTGTCAACAATTTCGGTTGCGTATATTTCTACAGAAGATATTTCTCCTGTTGGAGTTGAAGTGCCGGGCGGACCAAGTTGCTTTAATTGTGTTTCCCCAAATGGAAATATCGGCGTAGGTTCTATCGAAAAAATTACCTATAGAAGTGCGCCAATTAATATATCTGGTGTTCCACCAGCTCAAGGGTGGGTAGTTACCTTTGATGATTTTTCAAGAAATGGCGGTATTACAAATTTGCAAAACCCTCTGAATTACGGGATAACACTTACAGCCAAAATTTTTAATGTCAATTACCAAATCAATACTTGCCACGATAGCTCACCTCAGTTTAAGCAATCACCGCATTTTATTGGATGTGTAGGTAAGCCGTTTAAGTTGAATCTAAACCCGGTTGACCCTGATTTGGATTCGATTGCTGTTGAATTTGACAAACCACTAAATAGTTTAAACAACACTGCCTATAGTGAAGGTGTTAACCCTACAGCGATACCGTATGTCACAGGATTTGATTACACAAGCCCCACGCCTTCTTCGGGTGGTAGTATAGCGGCTTCTTTGGATGCACAGACAGGTGAATTGTCTTTTTTAAGCGATCAGGTAGGTCAATTTGGGGTGAAAATAAAAGTGACTTCGTTTAGAAATGGTTTTCGAATTTCTGAGGTTGTTCATGAAATGCAATTGATTGTTACAAATTGCAACGGCTCGAATAACGCTCCAACCGTAGCACCGCCTTTTGCCGGAAGTTTTCAAACTACTGTAACAGCTGGTAGTGTCGTTAATTTCAATTTAACTTCAACAGATGTAGAAAACCTACAAGATGGTTCACCTCAATCCAATGCCATTTCTTCGTCGGGATTGATGTTTGGGCCAAATCCTACGGTGAATACGGGTTGCTTGATTGTTCCTTGTCCAACTGTTTCTGCGCAACCTGCCATAGGCATTCAAGGTGCAACACTTAGTTTTAATTGGCAAACAGATTGTGCTCATTTATTAGATGCGAATGGAAATGAATTGGATGCTGTTCCGTATCAATTTGTGTTTCGAGTGCAGGATAACTACTGTCCGATACCACAAGTCATATACGAAACAGTTACGGTCAACGTGGTCAATCCAGGTGTGATTCAAGCTCCTCCTATTTCGTGTATTCAAGGAAATGGAAGTGATTTTACCATTAATTGGACACCGGTGGCAGATCCAAACGGCACATTTGTTGAATACCGCATACAAACCGTTCAGAATGGTGTTATTGCGACCATTCCTGCAATCGGTGCATCTTCTTATACACATGTAGGAGTGACACAAGATTTGGATTATTTCATTACAGTTGTTTCAGGCTGTAACGGACAAGCTTATAGAAACTCGGATACCATTTCAAATATATACTTAGATATTAGTAATTTGAATCCTGGAATTGCCGTGTTGGATTGGAACAATCCTACCAATCCGCCTTTATCAACTATGGGTGCGTATTACTACATTTACCAGGAACATCCTACTGGTGTTTGGAAATTGGTAGATTCCATTCCTTATGGAACAACGCATTACGAACAAATAATAGATATATGCGGCTCGTTTTTAAACTATCAAATTGTTTTAAACAATACACCTTGTAACTTTACATCTCAAATAAATGGAGCGATGTTTACCGACCAAACTCCACCAGATATTCCTTCGATAGTAAATGTGACCATTGATACACTAACCAATGAAACAACAATAAATTGGACGATGCCGCCTCAGCCAGATGTAGGTGGTTACATTGTGTATAAACAAGACCCACAAACTGGGTTTTTGATTGAATTGGATACGATTTATGGTAAATTGGACACAACTTACACCTATTTGGAGCCTTATACAAGTGGAGCTGTTACCTACACAGTAGCTGCATTTGATACTTGTCCTTCTCCAACTGGTGATCCTTTTAATTTATCTGCTCGTGATCCGAATTTTCATACAACCATTTATCTAAAACATACGTTGGATATTTGTTCGGGAACAGTGAGTTTGAAATGGTCGCCTTATGGTGGTTGGCCTGTGACATCTTATGAAGTGTATCGCAAAACAGCTTCAGGTGGAACGTGGCAATTGGTGAATACAACAAGCAATACCAGTTATTCTTTTATTGGACAAAATTTAGAACAATACTATTTCGCAATTAAAGCCAACAAAGGAGATGGTGTGCTTTCTTTCTCCAATGTTGATTCATTTGTGGTGAAACGAACACCACAACCAGCATTTAGCTACTTGCGTTACGCTACTGTTAAATCTTCTAATGATGCTGTAGAGTTGGAATACATTTACGATCAACAAGCGGTTATAACTAAAATTGAATTGCAACGATTGAAAAAAGGTGTTTTTGAAACTATTGAAACAGTAGAAACGCCTTCTTCACCTCACGTCTTTGTGGATGAGCATGTATATGTTAACGAGAATAGCTATACGTATCGTGTGGTTTATTACGATAGTTGTGGCAACAAAGGTTATACATCAAATAGTGCCAAATCGATTCTGCTTCAAACGCAAATTGACAATGCCAATTTAATTTCATATTTGAATTGGACGCCTTATGAGGATTTTGACGGAAGTATTTTGTGGTATTATGTTTATCGTCAAATTGATGGTATTTATGATCCAACACCAATAGCTACGTTATCTGCAGGAGCATTGAGTTACGAAGATAATTTGTACAATATTACTACAGAAGGAAAAGTTTGTTACCGTGTAGAAGCTGTAGAAGGTTCTAATTTATTCAACAATCCAGCATCGAGCGTTTCCAATCAGTCTTGTGTGTTGGTTGAACCACTTATTTTTGTTCCAAATGCCTTCTATCCAGATGGTGTCAATACGCTTTTTCTTCCTGTATTGAGAAATTACGATGTTGAAAATTATAGGTTAACCGTTTTTAATCGTTGGGGACAAGTGGCTTTTCAAACATCCGATCCTTATGAAGGTTGGAATGGGTTGATTCATAACACCGGTAAAAAATGTGAAACAGGTACTTATATCTATGTTATTGAAATGTACAATGGCTACGGCGAGCAAATTATGACACGTGGACATGTAACCTTGTTGAGGTAATCATCTCCCTTAACATACACATTCTATCACTTACATCGTTTTTTGAGTTTCCTCACTTCATTTCGATAGATTCCCTCTACGTACGGAATGACCGACTTTTTTACGGATTAATCGGCGGTTTTGCCGTCGTTTACACCAACCGACAGTTGGATCATAATAACTGGGATATGTTTCATTCACTTTTTACCTTGTAAGTGGTTAAATGTATATAATAAGTGTATGTTAACTACTCTTCTGACCCTGTAAGTGGTCGTATGTCTCTATCTGAGTGTATCTCAACGGTTCCTTAACATAAGGTAAAAGCATAGAATTATAGTTTGTAAGCGATCATGCAAAAAGTTCATCAATAATAGTTAAATTTGTTCTTTAATTTTATCGTTCATGAACAGTTTAACTCAATCATTCAATATGCCGTTTGACACGGCTCCATTTTCAACAATAAACAACAGTGATTTTATTCCTGCTTTTGATGTAGCTATTGCAAATGCCAAAGCTGAAATTAATGCAATAATTGAAAACCCTGAATTACCTACGTTTGAAAACACATTGGAAGCAATGGCGTTTTCTGGAATGCAATTGGAGCGTATATCATCTATCTTTTTTAATCTTCATTCAGCAGAAACCAACGATGAAATTGAAGAAATTGCACAGCAGATTGCACCAAAATTGTCTGAATTTAGCAATGACATTACACTTAACCCTGATTTGTTTAAACGCATTAAGCGGGTTTATGATGCTAAGAACAGTTTGGATTTAACACCTGAGCAAACAACTTTATTGACAAAAACATATCAATCGTTTGTTAGAAATGGCGCTTTGTTAAACGATTCAGATAAAGCGAAGTTACGTGAAATTGACAATGAATTAGCAACGTTAAAATTGCAATTTGGTAAAAATGTATTGGACGATCAAAATGCTTATCGCATGCATTTAACAAATGAAGAAGATCTGCGTGGATTGCCCCATGGAGCTATTGAAGCAGCAGCCGAATTTGCAAAATCTGAAGGTAAAGATGGTTGGCTGTTTTCGTTGGATTATCCGAGTTTGATTCCTTTTATGACTTATGCTGATAATCGTGAGTTGCGTAAAGAAATTTCTATTGCAAATGGCAAAAAAGCTTATCAAAATAACGAGCACAACAATGAGTCTGTAGTGTTAAACATTGTTCGTTTGCGCTATGAACGTGCAAAATTGCTTGGATACGATTCACATGCTCATTTTGTTTTGGAAGAGCGCATGGCTAAATCACCAGAGAAAGTGAAAGCTTTTTTAACTGATTTATTGGTAAAAGCAAAACCAGCTGCTGAACGAGAATTTCACGATTTGGAACAATTTGCCAAAAACATGGATGGCATTGACCGTTTAGAGAAATGGGATGGTAACTACTATTCTGAAAAATTGAAACAAAAACTGTTCTCTTTGGATGATGAATTGTTGAAACCTTATTTTAAACTCGAAAACGTCTTAAATGGCGTGTTTGAAGTTGCCCGTCGTTTGTATGGTTTGCATTTCAATGAGATCAACACGATTGATAAATACCATGAAGATGTGAAAACGTATGAAGTAAAGGATGAAAATGATGCATTTGTAGCTATTTTTTATGCAGATTTCTTTCCACGCAAAGGAAAACGCAATGGAGCTTGGATGACCTCTTTCAAATCGCAATACATCAAAGATGGTGTAAATGAGCGTCCACATGTTTCCATTGTATGTAACTTTACAAAACCAACAGCTACAAAACCTTCTTTATTGACTTTTAATGAAGTAACAACGTTGTTTCATGAATTTGGTCATTCACTTCATGGTATGTTGGCAAATACGGTTTATCCAACACTTTCGGGCACATCTGTTTTTTGGGATTTTGTGGAGTTACCATCTCAAGTTTTAGAAAATTGGTGTTACGAAAAGGAAACTTTAGAACTGTTTGCAAAACATTATGAAACAGGAGAATTGATTCCTATGGAATATGTTCAAAAGATTAAAGAAAGTGCCAATTTCCAAGAAGGGCTGGCTACCGTTCGCCAGTTGTCATTTGGTTTACTTGATATGGGATGGCATGCACAAGATCCCTCTTCTATTACCGATTTAAAAACGTTTGAAGTTGAACAGTTTGCTTCAACTCAATTGTATCCTGATGTGAAAGAAAACGCAATGAGTACTTCTTTTTCACATATTTTTAATGGCGGCTATTCATCTGGTTATTATTCTTACAAGTGGGCAGAAGTATTGGATGCCGATGCATTTGAGTATTTTAAGGAAAATGGAATCTTTAATCGTCAAATTGCCGATAAATTTAAAAATTATGTACTTTCTCAAGGAGGTACCGAAAATCCGATGGATTTGTACAAACGTTTTAGAGGTCAAGAACCAACTGTTGATGCATTATTGAAAAGAGCAGGTTTGGTTGAGTCACATTAATTGTATCGTCTAAAATTAATCTATTTTATCAATATAGGTGTATTAGTTAGTTTTAAAACTAGCTATAACATGTTTATTTTGAATAAACTATAAATAGTTACGGAGGTAACTGTTGCTGAAATAACTAAAATTTTGAAAGATTACAAGCTATTATCCATGCTAGCTACTCTACTTGTCCCAAATAAGAACCGTCATACCGATAAAACCGTTTAGGTTTTTGAGAAATCTTTTTAGTAATAACCTGAGTTCTACCTAAAATTCCATTATCAAAAATAATTATCTTTGTTCTTTTTTACTATGGCAGAAGCATCTATCCAATTAACAGGAACAAAACAAGAAAAGTATGAGCAATTGCTACCAATTATCCATTCCTTGGTTGTGGGTGAAAGTGATTTGATTGCAAATCTTGCCAATGTTACCGCGGCTTTAAAACAAGGTTTTGATTTTTTTTGGGTTGGGTTTTATTTGGTAAAGGAAGATGAATTGGTGTTAGGCCCTTTTCAAGGTCCGATAGCATGCACGAGAATAAAAAAGGGAAGAGGTGTTTGTGGAGCGGCATGGCAACAAAAACAGACGCTTTTAGTGCCAAACGTGGATGAATTTCCGGGGCATATTGCTTGTAGTTCCGATTCAAAAAGCGAAATTGTTGTGCCATTACTAAAAAATGGTGCTATTTTTGCTGTGTTGGATGTGGATAGCAACCAATTCAATGATTTTGACAACATAGATGAACAGTATTTAAATAAATTATGCGTTTGGCTTTCAGATATTTTATAGTTTGCTTCTTATTGGTCGCTTGTGCGCAAGTAAAATCATTAGAAGGCGGACCAAGAGATGAAAGTGCTCCTGTCCCTTTTGGTGTTGTTCCTAAAAATGGTGCTGTTAATTTTACTGGTCAAGCGATTGCCATTACTTTTGATGAATATGTGAAGCTGAACAATCCCAATCAAACGATTTCAATCGTTCCGAATGACGTTAAAATTCGCTCCGAATTAAAAGATAAAACCTTGATGCTTTATTGGACAGAGCCTTTGCGAGAAAACACAACCTATTCAATCTTTTTTAATAAAACAATCAAAGACATAACCGAGGCAAACGATTCTATTCTTCAATACGTATTTTCTACCGGACCTTTTATTGATTCATTGGAATATTCAACATTTGTCATCGATGCAAAAGATGGAAAACCTAAAAAAAATGTGGTTGTAGGTCTGTTTGATCATCCCGACTCCCTTAAACCAATCTACTTTGGATTAACCGATGCAAATGGAAAAGCAACATTAAATTATTTAAAAGAAGGAGAATACTACGTTCGTGCTTTTGACGATGCTTCCAAAAAGGGACAAATCACAAAAAATGATGCAGTCGCTTTTAAAGATGAGGTGATTGTGCCCGAAAAAGGAAAAGTGGATTCTGCTGCTATAAAACTGTTTTCTCCACTTTCAAAACCAAAAATTAGAACCTTTCAATACATTGCTCCTGGTGCTTTTGTGGTAGGCATGAATCGCTCATTGGAAAATGCTGTGTTTAGCATCAATGACACCATAATTTCGCAAAATAACGTTAAATTTTACGAAAAAGATAGTGTTTTGCTATTTGTTCGACCTCAGGAAAACGCCTCTCAGAAGTTACTTGTACAAACGGATGAATGGCAAGATTCTACTAAATTGCGCATTACAAAAACCAAAACAAAAGTTTTTTCAATTCATACTGAAAAACCAGACTATTTTTCTGGAAAACCGATTGTTTTAACCATTGATGACCAAATAAGTGCAGTTGATACATCAAAAGTCACCATTCAGTCCGTAGAAGATTCTTTGTGGATTAAGAATTACACCTATGAAATTAACGGAAATGAATGGTTGATTCAATTGCCAGAGTTTAAAGGTGACCGCATAAAAATAACTATTAAATCTGAAGCTATTACTGCAAGTGAAGGGTGGAAACAAGAAGAATTTTCGAAGCAATTTACCAAACGTTTGGACAAAGAATTTGGTGTGTTGGATGTAAAAATTCACCAATATGTTGAACCCATCATTTTGGAGTTACTCTACAACAATACCGTTGCAAGACGAGAAAATGTTTCGGGTGATAAAACAATACGATTTGAGCAGCTAGAGCCGGGTGATTATACCTTTAGAATCATCGTTGATAGCAATCAAAATGGTCAATGGGATACGGGTAATTTTGAGGAACGATTGCAACCCGAAGAAATCCATCTCTATTCAAAGCCAACAAAAGTGAGAGCAAATTGGGATGTTGAGGTCGAATTGGAACCATTGGAGAAGTAGTAATATTATCGCCAATATCAATTTTTCCACATAAAAAAGCGCCCAATTTTTTAGATAAATACGGCAAAAACTTATTTTATATAACCTATAATAAGAATAAGAAAACTACGTGGTATATCTTTTTTGAAAAAACAGAAATTCATTATATCATAAGACATATTTCTAACAATCATGTTGTCGAAAAATATTTTGAGTGATAAAAATCAACTTTTATAGCTCAAATAGATGTCATTTCTAGCTCAAATTACTATTCTTTTGAGCTTTATTTATTAAAAATTTGAGCTATAAATAGTTCATCAAGTGATTTTCTTTAGAAACAAATGCTTCAAACACTGAATGAAAAAGTAAGAAATAAACGCTCTCTTATAGAATCGTTACAATTTTCTTCTACCCATTTCGTACAATGCAAAGCCCAATAAATCGGCATTTTCTCCAATGACTTGTTCTGTAGAGCGACCTGCTCCGTGACCAGCATTTACTTCAATACGAATAACGATCGGATTTTTGCAGTTTTTCAACGCTCCTTGTTTTTCTTGCAATTCTGCTCCAAATTTGAATGAATGTGCAGGAACAACTCTGTCATCATGATCGCTGGTAATGACCATCGTTGAAGGATAACAAACACCTTTTTTCACATTGTGTACCGGTGAATATGATTTTAAATAGTCAAACATTTCTTTGTTGTCTTCGGCTGTTCCGTAATCGTATGCCCAACCTGCACCAGCAGTGAATTTGTTGTAGCGCAACATATCCAAAACACCCACGCCTGGAAATGCCACTTTTGCAAAATCAGGTTGCATGGTCATGGTAGCTCCAACCAGTAATCCGCCATTTGAGCGACCAGAAATAGCCATAAATTCGGTAGATGTGTAGCCTTTGCTTTTCAAATATTCTCCAGCAGCTATAAAGTCTTCAAATACATTTTTCTTTTGCAATTTTGTACCTGCATCATGCCATTCCTTACCGTATTCACCGCCACCACGGATATTTGGTACGGCATAAATACCTCCATTTTCCATCCAAACTGCATTCACTACCGAAAAAGCAGGTTGTAAACTAATGTTAAATCCACCATAAGAATACAAAATGGTAGGGTTTTTTCCATCCAATTTAATTCCTTTTTTGTAGCTAATCATCATCGGTATTTTGGCACCATCTTTTGAGGTGTAAAACACTTGCTCAGAGATGTAATCATCTGAGTTAAATTTTACATTTGGCTTTTGATACACTTCAGATTTTCCACTTTCTACATTGTATTTGAATATCGTTCCTGGTGTGATGTAATTCGTGAAAGTATAATACAAATCTTTTTGTTTTTCTTTGCCACTAAAACCTGCAACAGTACCATTTCCAGGTAATTCAACAACTCGGATAAGTTTTCCATCGTAATCAAATTGTTGCACATAAGACAAGGCATCTTTCATGTATTTTGCAAAGATGTAACCACCACCAGTACTAACACTCAATACGTTTTTTGTAGTTGGAATAACATCCATCCAAACTGTTGGATTTTTAAAATCAATTTTTTGCAATTGCATATTCGGTGCATTTTTGTCTGTAGCAATATAGATGATGTCGCCTCTTGTATCTACCACATTCACGTTGAAATCATACCCCGTTTGAATGGCTACAAAATCAGTGTTTGCCTTTAAATCTTTTACATACAATTCATTTCCATTGGTTGTGTTGGCAGCTGTGATAAACAAAAAGCGTTCGTCATCTGACAAAAAAGCGCCAATATATCTACGTTTAAACTCATTTCCACCAATGATTAATTGATCTTCCAATTGTTTTGTTCCCAATTTGTGAAAATACACTTTGTGAGCATCTGTTTTTGCCGATAATTCGCTACCATCTGGTTTGTCGTAGCTTGAATAGTAAATACCTTCATCACCTTGCCAAGCCATTCCAGAGAACTTCACATCCACCAAGGTATCTTCAATTTGTTTTTTTGTTGCCACATCCAACACAATGATTTTATTCCAATCACTACCACCTTCAGAGATAGAGTAGGCCACCAAATTCCCTTTTTTGTTGAACGAAACACCACTCAACGAAGTTGTTCCATCTTTGGAAAATTTGTTAGGATCTAAAAACACTTCTTCATTACCATTTTTATCTTTACGGTACAATACCGATTGTGCCTGCAAACCATTGTTTTTATATAAATAGGTAGATTCACCTTCCTCAAATGGAGCGCTTATTTTTTCGTAATTCCATTTTTCACGTAGCTGATTTTTTAAAGCTTCTCTAAAAGGTATTTTTGCTAAATAATTGGCTGTAAATTCATTTTGACGTTTAACCCAATCTTTTGTTTCTACAGAACGATCATCTTCCAACCAGCGGTAAGGATCTTCTATTTTTGTGCCAAAATATTCGTCTGTATGCGAAATTTTCTTTGTTGCTGGATAGTTGTTTTGTCCAAAACCTTGCATAGTCATTAAAATCATTAAAAATGAAAGAATACTATTTTTCATTGCTGTAATTTTTTTCAAAGATAGGGAAAAATAGAAGGAATAGACTAAAAATTGTTATTCATTGTAATTATCTAATTCGATTTTATAACTCCGATTTTAAGTTAGATAATAATTGAACTCCTACGGAGTTCTTTACACACATTGCTTACTACCTAGAACAAGCAAAAAGCTTGTTCTGGGTTTACATGGTTGTACTCCTACGGAGTAATCGTTCAACTCCGTAGGAGTTAAATCCATGTAACCTCGAACGCAGTTCGAGGTAGACAAACATACCTGTACCACAACTCCGTAGGAGTTGAACAACATTAAATCTAAATACATAGTACTTTTAAATAAAAATGAATGATTCTTGTTTCACATCCAAAAATTTCTTAAATTCAATCTAAGTTTTGATTATTCACTAAAAATAATAAAGTAATGGCCTACACTAAATGTATTTATCACATTGTTTTTCGAACTAAATCAAGTAAAAATCTATTCCTTTAAGTCAATCCAAAGAGTTATATCAATACATCTGGGGAGTTATTAAAAATAAAAAATGTTTCTTGTACCGTATAAATGGAATGGAAGATCATATTCATATATTAGTTGATTTACACCCTTCTATCGCTCTATCTGATTTTGTTAAAGTCATCAAGGTTTCATCTTCTAAATGGATGAAAGAATCAGGTTTATTTCCTGATTTTGATGGATGGGGAATAAAATATTGTGCCTTATCGTATTCTGAAAGAGAGAAATATAAAATAATCAATTATATTAAAAACCAACAAGAGCACCATAAAAAGGAATGTTTTCAGGATGAAATAAAGAAATTGTGGACTGAAGCTGAATTATCAGAAGATGTAAATTGGTTTTGGGTAGATAATTGAACTTCTACGGAGTTCTCTGTACACATTGCTTTTAACCCAGAACAAGCAAAAAGCTTATTCTGGGTTAAAATGGTTGCACTCCTACGGAAGTAATCGTTCAACTCCGTAGGAGTTAAATCTGTGTAACCTCGAACGCAGTTCGAGGTTGACTAACAAGCCTGTACCACAACTCCGTAGGAGTTGAACAAAACACAATATCAATAGTTTTTTCCTACAACTTTATAAACTTCTACCAAAATAATGTAATGTAATTGTTTTGAGTTTGATATATCTTTGTATTAATTAAATTAAAAAAAAATGACAACTTTAAAAATACCTTTTGATGCACAAATATCAAGTGAATTGGCATCAAAATTATCGAATTTTTCTGCGGTTAAAGAGTTTTCACAAGATGAAACCAATCGCTTAATTGTGTCATTGGAAAATGAAACAAACGAGTTAATTTCGCAAATATTAAATGAAATTAGCGAATATAAATATGGGTTCACTTATTTATCACGTAGTTTTCCAGTAGAAAAAATGACTTGTGGTGGATGTGCCTCAAGTGCAGAACGCTTGTTGACCAACCAACCAGGTGTGATCAATGCCAAGGTGGAATTCCCAACCCAATCTGCTCAAATTGTTTACATGGAAGAACAAACATCTCCAGAAAAATTAAAAGCAGCTTTGGACATGTTGGGTTATGATTTAATTGTTAAATAATTCGTTTCATGGCAAAAAAATCGGTAGTTGTTACAAACATGACTTGCGCAGCTTGTGCCGCAAGTGTAGAACGCTTTTTGAAACATCAAGATGGTGTAACGGATGCTACTGTCAATTTTGCCAATGAAAAAGCTCAAATCGAATTTACAGAGGTTACATCACTTGAACAGTTGAAATCAGCCGTACAAATGATTGGTTATGATTTAATCATTGCCGATTCTGAAAGTGAGCAACAACAAGTGAGTGAACTCAAAGAAAATGCCTATAAACAACTCAAAAAACGTGTTGTTGGAGCCTTAATTTTTGCCGTTCCCTTATTTGTAATTGGTATGTTTTTTATGCACATGCCGTATGCCAATTACATCATGTGGGCATTGTCCACCCCAATGCTTTTTTACTTTGGACGACAATTTTTTATTGGAGCATGGAATCAACTCAAGCACCGTTCTGCTAATATGGACACGCTCGTAGCTATGAGTACCGGAATTGCTTATGTTTTTAGTGTTTTCACAACGCTCTTTCCCCAATTTTGGGAACGAAGGGGCATTGATACTCATGTTTATTTTGAAGCGGCTGGTATTGTAGTTGCATTTATTTTGCTCGGTAAATTATTGGAAGAACGTGCCAAAGGAAATACCAGTTCGGCAATTAAGAAATTGATGGGGTTGCAACCTAAAACGGTAACCGTTATAATCGATGGTGTGCAGCAAGACATAGCGGTTGGTTCCATTCAAAAAAATGCCATTGTTTTAGTAAAACCGGGTGAACGAATAGCGGTAGATGGAGAAGTAATGAGCGGAACTTCTTATGTGGATGAAAGTACTATTAATGGAGAACCAATACCTGTTTCAAAACAGCAAGGCGACAAAGTTTTTGCCGGCACCATCAACCAAAAAGGTAGTTTTCAATTCAAAGCCGAAAAAGTTGGAAGCGAAACACTTCTTGCACAAATCATTAAAATGGTGGAAGATGCGCAAGGAAGTAAAGCTCCTGTGCAACGATTGGTAGATAAAATCGCAGCTGTTTTTGTGCCTACTGTTATTGGAATTGCGCTTTTGAGTTTTATTATATGGATGTTTGTTGGTGGTGAACATGGATTTGAACACGGACTCATTGCTGCTGTTACAATCTTGGTAATTGCTTGTCCATGTGCATTGGGCTTAGCAACACCAACAGCGATAATGGTGGGTGTAGGAAAGGCAGCTGAAAAAGGAATTTTGATAAAAGATGCAGAAAGTATTGAATTGGCTAAAAAGATTGATGTGGTTGTTTTGGATAAAACAGGTACGATTACCGAAGGTAAGCCGGTTGTAACCACACTCAATTGGTTTGACAAGGAAAATCAATCGCTAAAAGATATTTTATTCACCATCGAGAAATCTTCTGAACATCCTTTAGCAGATGCAATTGTGGAGTTTTTAAAAGCAGATGCTAATTTTGTTACTGCTGTTCAAATAGAAAATATCAGCGGACAAGGCATTGTTGGGAAAACGAATGACAATCGTTATTTCATTGGAAACGAAGCATTGATTCAGTCAAAAAAATGTGAATTGACACCCGAACAAAAAGAATGGTCGCAAGCACAATTTGCAAAAGCACAAACAGTTGTTTTCTTTTTTGATGAACAGCAAGTATATGCTGCGATTGCAATTTCCGATAAAATCAAAAGCACTTCAAAGCAGGCGGTAAGTCAATTGCATGCAAAAGGAATTAAAGTTGTGATGCTTACTGGTGACAATGAACATACAGCTAAAGTTGTTTCAGCAGAAGTTGGAATTGATGAATACAAAGCCAATGTTTTACCAGCAGATAAAGCTACTTACGTAAAAGAACAACAAAATTTAGGTAAAGTAGTGGCAATGGTTGGCGATGGAATCAATGACAGCAATGCCTTGGCACAAGCTGATGTGAGTATTGCCATGGGTAAAGGAAGCGACATTGCCATGGATGTTGCCAAAATGACCATTATTTCTTCGGATTTAACAAAAATAGTGGAGGCAATTACCGTTTCCAAACAAACCACTCAAGCCATTAGACAAAATTTGTTTTGGGCATTCATTTACAATGTGATTGGCATTCCAATTGCAGCTGGCGTTTTATACCCTGTTAATGGCTTTCTTTTAGACCCAATGTGGGCAGGAGCAGCAATGGCATTTAGCTCCGTGAGTGTGGTTTCTAATAGTTTGTTGTTGAAAGCCAGAGGATAGGACGTTAGTGCAAGAAACATCAGTCAATCAGTCAATTGTCATCTAGTCATCTAGTCATTTTGTCAACCAGTCAACTAGTCATCAAAAACAAAATTTCCTCCACATACCGATATTTCCAATCTCTTCGTTATTTTTGTAGCTTTCAAATTGTAAAGTGAAGAATATAAAATTATACCAAGTATTGCTTTCGCTTATAGTGTTGATTGCTTTGTTGCTAACTATAAGTTCATTTATCCCAGAAAATGGTGTACAATTGCTTGGTGTCAATTTTAAATTCCCAACCATTGATCGACTCATGCATCCCAAGAAGCAAGAAAATGCCAACATTGACAGCTTGATTATGGATGTGGATACTACGTTTGTAGATCCATTGATTCAGCACCAAAACGGCTCAAATGGCGATATGGGTGCTCCCAATGCAGGTGAATTGCGTATAAAAAACACAACGATTATCCACCTTAATGAAGCAGGAATTGCAAACTTGGATAAATTCTTTGAAAAATTAAGCAAAGTAGCTACTGAAAAGAAAAAAATCCACATTCTACATTACGGAGATTCACAAATTGAAGGAGATAGAATGACTGGATTTATCCGTGAACGTTTACAAAATCAATTTGGCGGTAACGGTCCAGGTTTGGTGCCTGCAAACAATGTTTACAACACTTTTGCTTTTGTACAGAGTTATTCAGAAAATTTTGTTCGTTACACTTGTTTTGGTGGTGAAAAATTAAACAATAAAAAATATGGTGTCATGGGTTCTGCGGCTCGTTTCACCAAAGAATACAAAGATAGTAGTGAAATTGCTACTGAAACAACGCAAAAAACAGCGTGGATTGAGTTGGCTGCGTCTCCCAATGCTTATGGAAGAGCGAGAAATTTGACCACCGTTAAAATGTATTACAACAGCTGCATCAAACCATGTACCATCAATGTCTATGAAAACGGCACATTGATACACCAAGATAGCCTAAAGGCAGATGGGAAATCACATATTTTTAAATTGTCTTTTCCTTCCACTCCAGGTAAATTAAAATTTGAATTCAAAAGTGCAATAAGTCCTACTATTAGCAACTTTTCATTGGAAGGCGATTATGGAGTTCAAATGTCTAATATTGGTATGCGAGGATCAAGTGGTACGATTTTTGGTGCAATGGATAGAGGAGTAGCAACTGAGGCCATGAACGATTTGAATACAGAATTAATTATTATGCAGTTTGGAGGTAATTCGGTTCCATCATTTAAAGATAGCGCTGGGGTGAGAAATTATGCCAATTACTTTAAGGGGCAATTAAAAACGTTAAAGGGAATGCGCCCTTCTGCAGCAATTATTGTTATTGGCCCGAGTGATATGTCACTGATGACAGATGGAATTTATGAAACATATCCATTGTTACCTTATTGCGTGGAACAAATGAAGAAAATTAGCCTTGAAGTTGGTGCAGGGTATTGGGATTTATACGATGCAATGGGCGGCAAAAACTCTATGCCTGCTTGGGTAGAAAAAGGATTGGCGGGAAGCGATTATATCCATTTTAGCAATGGAGGAGCTAGAATTGCTGCTCAGAAATTTTACGATGCATTGATTGCGGAGTACATTCGTTGGAGTGGAAAAGGAAATTAAGTATGTTCAAGTTTCTTCAAGAACAAAAATATTGGGTAAGTGTGCTTCTTTTTGGAGCAATAATTAGCAGTTATGCACAAAAACAACAACCGCTGAATCACTACTCTTATCCCGATTTTATTCGTCAAGATACCGCCCTTTGTTCCATCTATGATTTTGTAGATTTTTCTAAAAACAACTACGCTTTTTATACAGAAGATAGTCCCAATTTTGAATATTTATACCACCAAATGGATTCCATGATTCGGTTTCAAGACCGAAAGTTGAATTTCTACCACATTGGAGGTTCTCACGTACAAGCTGACATTTATACCAATGATATACGGATGTTTCTGCAAACAAATTTCACGGGTTTACCCGGCGAAAGAGGATGGGTTTTTCCATTGAATTTGGCCGGAACAAACAATCCAGGGAGTTACCGTTTTAGTTCGCCGTCCAATTTTAGAGGTTACCGAATTGTTGGAAACAAGGATAAAACAATTGATTTTGGAACAATGGGAGTAACAGTCATTAGTTCAGATTCTGTTGTGCAACTATCGTTTGAACACAAATACACCGTTTCAAAACCCGGATTTTGCAAGGTGCGTATCTTTCACAACAAAGGAGAATTACCTTACGAACTCAATTTTGGTGATAACGAAATTTTGATTGCAGATGTGGTTAGAAATTATGAAATTGGCTATACCGAAATTGAGTTTACAGATAAAATAGATTCAATGAACTTGCAATTTGTTAGAACCATTCCGCAACGTTTTGAATTGGAAATATACGGTTTTCAATTTTTGAATGAAGATCCGGGTATTTCATACAATACCATCGGTGTAAATGGTGCGGGGTTGTATTCTTACCTTGATTGTGCACGATTTGAAGAACAATTGAAAACATATCCACCCGATTTTTTTGCTTTTTCTGTTGGTACCAATGATGCAAATGTTCCGTATGATCATTTTAAACCAGAAGTGTATAAAGCCAATTTAGAAAAAATAATGAACATAGTCTTGCGAGCAAACCCCAATTGTGCGCTGTTATTAACTGTTCCAAATGATGCCTATTACCGTAGAAAGTCCCTCAATAAAAATGTTGCCCGTGAACGAGAAATGATTATTGAATTGGCTAAAAAATACAAAATGGCAGTTTGGGATTTTTATGGAGTAATGGGCGAATTGGGATCATCCAAAACGTGGATGAAGAAAAGTTTAATGCGCACAGATTTAGTCCATTTTACAGCTCCGGGATACCATTTTAAAGGAGATTTGTTTATTGACGGGTTCTTAAAATATTTACTCCAAATGAGGGAATATTTTGATACTTCTACATCAAATTTTTAAAGACCAAACGTAAAACCAATCGTTGCACCAATAGCATTTCCTTTGTGAATGTAGGGATATGTCTTTAGGTGACTTGGTGTTAACTGGTGACGGTATTCAAATTGAATAAATCCTCCAAATCGTTTTGTGAAACTGTAATGGATTCCTGCATTAGCAACGGCAGAAATTCCAAACGTATTCACATTGTTGATGGTTTTAACTTCCGATGTGGTTGTTTTACTAAAATGGTCAACAAATTCATCGTTTTGTCGGTATTTGAATTGCATTTGAGCAACGATACCACCCCCAAATTGAAAACGCACCTTTTTTAAATCGTATTTGAAATACAATTTTAAAGGAATACCAATCCATGTATATTTGCTGGTATAAGTGTGACTTGTATCCGTGTCTTTAAAACTATATTTTTCACCATTTTGAAAGTACGAAAAACCAGCTTCCCACATTAAATACTTAGAAATATCACTGTTGAAACCAAGGTTTACACCCCATGAAGTGCTTCTTGTTTCGTTTGCTCGTTCCCCTAAACTATCGGCAAATAAAGAATTTTTGGTATTGGGTTTAAGCGTTCGGTAAGCACTTCCGTAATTGGCACTTAAAAAAGCACGCATATCATAGAAATCTTTCTCTACACGCTCTTTTTTTTCTTTTTGTTTTTTCTCTTTTTTAGTCTCATTTCCACCAATTTGGATCTGACTATATCCAAAAAAAGTTAAAATGGTGATAAAAAAGAATGATAAAAAAATATGTTTCATAAATTCTTATTATCTTCACATTAGAATTCAAAAATACCTAAAAAAACGATTATTAATGGAAGCAACAGAAAAGAAAAAGAAAAAAAGCATTTTAAAACGAATATTGAAGTGGTCTGGGATTAGCTTAGTGCTACTGATTATTGCCATTATTTTAGTACCAATCTTTTTTAAAGATAAAATTAAAGATTTAGTACTGGATGAGGTAAATAAAAGCCTAACAGCTAAGGTAGAATTGGATGAATTTGACTTAACCTTGTTGAGCACATTTCCAAATTTATCCGTACAATTGGATGGAGTTCGCCTAATAGGTACAGGAGATTTTGAAGGAATAAAACTTGCAGATGTTAAAACGATTCGTGCAGATGTTGGTTTTTGGAATGTTCTAAAAGGAGAAACCATTTCCATTGATGCTGTTTATTTGAAAGAACCAACTGTAGATGTACGTGTTTTGTATGATGGACGTGCAAATTATGATATTGTAAAACCCGATTCTCTTAAAACAGAAGAAGAAATCAGTGAGCCATCCAATTTTAAATTGGAGTTAAAAAAATATGCCATCGAAGGTGCTAATGTGCGATACGACGATAAACAAGGTGGACTTTATGCGAACTTGGTCAATTTAAATCACATTGGTAAAGGAGATTTAACTGCTGCTGTTGTCGATTTTGAAACAAAAACTACGGCAGACGAAGTCACATTTCAAATGGGAGGTTTATCGTATTTGTCAAAAGTGAAAACGGATATTGTTGCCAATTTACTTCTTGAATTTAACGAAAATGCATCCAAATTCACACTAAAGGAAAATACATTTCAGTTGAATGCGTTGAAATTTGGCGTTGATGGATTCTACGAGCAACTTGCCGAAAAAGCAAACATGGATTTATCCTTAAATGCAGATAAAGCAACGTTTAAAGAGTTTATTTCATTGATCCCTGCATTTTATAGAACAGGTTATGAAGGAATGTTAGCTTCTGGCTCTTTAGCGTTACAAGCAAAAGTTAAAGGTGAATTGGATGATAAAAACTTACCGGGATGGGATGCTGGCATAAAAGTGGCAAATGCATCTATCAAATACCCTGATTTACCTGGTAAAATTGAAAATATTGCCATTGTAGCCAATTCAAAATTTGCTGGTGGTAGCAATTTGGATAAAATGACGGTTGATGTAGATAAATTTCATGCAGATTTTGTAGGAAATACACTTGATGCAACATTGAAAATGAGAAATGTGATGTCAGATCCAGCGTTGAAAACAACTATTTTGGCAAAAGTAGATTTAGCAACTCTTGGAAAAGTAATTCCACTTACCGAAGGTGAAACTTACAATGGTAAATTAGATGCAAATGTGAGTTTGGATGGTAAAATGAGTTACATCGAAAAAGAAAATTACGAGGCATTCAAAGCACTTGGAACTCTTAATTTGAAAGATTTTAAATACGTTTCTCCAGAATTGACACAAGATGTTCAAGTAAATGAAATGCAATTCAAATTTGCTCCTCAATACTTGGCTCTTGAAAAATTGGATGCAAAAACAGGTAATTCGGATTTTGCTATGAATGGAACCATTGATAACTACATGGGATACATTTTTAGAGATGAATTGTTGAAAGGTAAGTTTGCGTTTAATAGCAATAACTTAGATTTAGACCAATTGATGAATATTGTTCCTTCTTCTGGTGAAACAACAGAATCAACAACGGAGCAACCAAACACAAGCGAATCAGGTTTTGAACTCCCAGGAAACATTGACTTTGCGTTGAATACATCTATTAATAAATTGAAATTCAATGGAATGGATGCTGATAACGTGAATGGTGCTGTAACATTGAAAGAAAAAACAGCTATTTTAAACAATTTGAACCTTACAGCAATGGGTGGTCAAATTGGGCTAAAAGGCGAATACAATACGCAAAACCCAGCAAAACCAAAAGCTTCTATTGGTTACAACTTGAAAGAATTGGATATCAAACAATTGGTTGATAATTTTGTAACAGTAGAAAAATTGGCGCCAATTGCGAAGCATGTCACTGGTAAGGTTTCCTCCAACTTTAATTTGTCAACCGATTTAACATCCAATCTTGACCCAATTCTTTCATCTGTGAATGGTTTAGGTGATTTATTGAGTTCGTCTGTAAAAATTTCTGATTTAAAAATCTTTGACAAATTAGCTGATGTAACAAAATTGGCTAATTTCAATAGTCAAACAATCAACAATCTTAAAGCCAGTTTTAAAATTGAAGATGGAAAAATTGCTGTAAACCCATTTGATATTCTACTTGGTGGCATCAAAACAACGGTTTCAGGGACCAATGGTTTAGACCAATCAATTGATTATAAATTGAATATGGTTATTCCAAAGGAAAAATTACCAAAAGAAATGATTAAATTGGTTGAACAAGCCGCTGCAAAAGTGAACTCGCTAGCTCCGAAGTTAAATCTCAATGTCATTCCTGCCCAAATTCCAATCAATGCCAATATTATTGGAACATTTACCGACCCAAAAATCACTACCAATTTCAAAGAAAAATTGATGGAATTATCTGGCAATATGAAAGATGCAGTAAAAGAAAAAGTAGAGGAAGTTGTGGACAAGGTGAAAGACTCAGTGAAGACCGTTGTAAACAACACCATTGAGAAAGGTAAGGAAGAGTTGGAAAAACAAAAACAACAAATCTTAAACACTGCTCAAAAACAAGCCGATAATGTAAAAGCCGAAGGCAAGAAAGCAGCAGATAAAATCAGAGCTGAAGCCGATAAAGGGTATGACCAAGCTGTAGCTGCGGCAGGCTCAAATCCATTGACTAAGAAAGCGGCAGAAATAGCTGCAAAGAAAGCAAAAGACGAAGCTTACAAAAAAGCGCAGCAGGCAGAGGCAGAAGCCAATAAACAAGCTGATGGAATTATGCAGAAAGCTCGAGACGAAGCAGATAAATTAAAATGATAATCCGATAAAGAAAGAATGTGGGTTTTACTTGCATTCTTTCTTCTTTTATACTCTTTTGAATGGTAATTTCAATGAGTAATTAGAGAAATCTATTCAAGTAGCGAATAACCATTTAAATTTTTAACTAAGTTTGTGCAACTTAAAAAAAGTAAAAACACAATTATATGAGTGAAATTAATGAACAATTCAAGCAATCTCAACAAAATATGCTTGTTTTTATATGGAAAAACAGAAAGTTAATTATTGGTTTATCCGTTTTGGGCTTTGTTGTTTCACTGGTTATTTCTTTATTGTTAACGCCAATATTTCGATCTACTGCAATTGTGTTTCCTACTGCCACAAGTACGGTGTCTTTTTCTGAGCAACGAAATGCCAAGGCTTCATCTATGGACTTTGGAGAATCTGAACAAGCTGAACAAATGGTACAAATTTTGCAGTCTGCAAGTATTAGAGATAAAATTGTTAGTGAATTTGACTTGTACAAACACTATGAAATTAAGGACAACGATCCTAACAAGCATTACAAATTAGGGAAGAAATTTGGCGATAATTTTGTGTTTGCTAGAACTCGCTATGGGTCAATTTCCATTGATGTTTTTGATAAAGATCCAGAAAAGGCAGCTGCAATGGCTAATCGAATAGTTGATTTAATTGACACAGTCAAAAATGAGATGATTCAACAACGTACGTCTGAAGCATACAAAATTGCGCAACGTAAAAGAGATATGTTGCAAATGGAATTAAATACCATCAGTAATCAAATAGACAGTTTGGCAAATATTGGTGTGATGAACATTGATGCTCGTGCAGGTTTGTACCAAGCGTTGGTTGATGCTAAAAATCCTGGTGAAAAGTCAGAAATAAAGCAAAAATTGCAGATCAACGAGAAAGATGGAGCGCTGTACGATAAATTGGAGCACTTCCGAAGAGAAAAGATTGCTGCTTATGAGTTGTTCATGGCTATTTATGAGCAAACAGAATCGGATGCGCATACACATTTGAACCATAAGTTTATTGTTGAACGTGCCGTTGTACCAGATAAGAAAGACAAGCCAAAACGATTGGTAGTAGTGTTGTTGGGAACTTTGGGAACAGCTCTTTTCTCCGTTTTTGCATTGTTAGTGAGAGATAAAATTAGAGAATTGAAGCAAATTGCTTAATGGAATTTGTTCGAAAAAATAGCTGGATTTTATTTTGGAGTTGCTGTTATTTACTAATCGCCTCTTACCTTATTTGGAATAATCAAGAATTTTTATCGTTGTTTCCCGTTGGTTTAATCGCCATTTTTGCAGCTATTTACTATACGGAGAAAACATTTTTGGCATTAGCATTCTTAACGCCTTTATCAATTAATATAGAAAATTATACGGATGGTTTTGGATTGTTTATTCCAACTGAGCCGTTGTTATTTGGGTTTTTATTGTTGTTTATGATGCAACAAATCTATAAAAACACCCTTGTAAAAGAAGTTTGGAAGTCGCCAATTGTTTGGTTTGTCTGTTTGTATTTAGGCTGGGTATTCATTGCATCTGTTTTAAGCACAAACCCGATTGTATCTCTTAAATTTTTATTAGCGCATTTGTGGTTGGTGGTTCCGTTGTTGTTTTTTGGCCCTATCTTTTTTAGCAAACAAGAAAACAGAATACGTTTTTTGTGGTTGTTTTCATTTGGAATGTCGATAGCGATTATTTATACGCTAATTATCCATGCACAATATGGTTTTGGTGAAAAAGAATCGCATTGGGTATCGTGGCCATTTTTCAAAGATCACACCATTTACGGGGCAACAATTGCTATACAAACACCGTTGGTTTTTGGGCTTTATTTTTACAAAAAACATTCACCACTTGTTCAATTTATTGTTGTGACGATGATTTTAATTAATTTATTGGGATTGTATTTTTCGCACACTAGAGCTGCTTGGTTAAGTATCATTGCTGCTTTAGGTGTTATGTTGTTAATTCGGTTTAAAATTAAATTCAAATGGATTGCTTTGGTTGTGCTCATTGTTGGAACAACCGCATTGGCAAGTTGGACGCAAATTTCACATTATTTAGAGCAAAATAGATACGAACATACGACAGAAGATTTTGGCGAACGTGTTCAGTCGGTATCCAACGTAACAACAGATGCTTCTAATTTAGAACGTATTAATCGTTGGCAATGTGCCATTGACATGTTTTTAGAAAAACCAATTACAGGTTTTGGTCCAGGTACTTATGCATTTGAATACGCACGCTTTCAACGACCAGAAAATTTGACGATTATATCTACCAATTTTGGCGATTTAGGCAATGCACATAGCGAATATTTGAGTGCTCTTTCTGAAATGGGAATTTTTGGCTTGCTATTTTTTATTGCTGTGGTTGCTGCCATTTTTTATCAATCCATTACCTTGTATGTAAAATGGCCCAAAGAAGACCGAGAAAATAGAGTGGTCATTATGAGTATCATTCTTTCACTGACTACTTATTTTACGCATGCATTTCTTAATAATTTCTTAGATACCGACAAAGCTGCAGTACCAATATGGGGAATGTGTGCCATGATTATTGCCATGCAAGCAACTTTGAGAAAAGGAATTAAAAAAACCGACTTCCATTTCTGAAAGTCGGTTGATAAATGAGTGTATTTACTATTATTCCAGTATCAACAATTGAGAAGAAGTCAAGTGACCATCTACTTCAATTTTTAATAGATACGTTCCTTTTTTAATACTTGACAAATCCAATTCTGCGTTTTTCGAGTTGGTAAATTTCTGTGTAAATAGTTCTTTACCTGATAAATCCACTAATTGAACAATTGCAGTTTGCACATCCATTTCTGAGAACTGAACTGTTACAGTGCCATGAGAAGGATTTGGAAACACCATAAAACCACTTTGTTTTTCTACGTTCTCTTCGCTGGAATTTCCGTTGTGTATCACTAGTGATTTCGGTGTATTCACCAACGGTAGCAACTCAAAATTAGAGTAATTACCATAATAGATGTCCAATATTGTTGCAGCATTACTTGCTATTTCTACATTGTCTTTTTGTGACAACGCAATCAAATCATTTAAAATAGTGCTATCTTGTTCTATAGCAGTTATCCAATCACCTTTTTTGTCTAATTGATAGACTATTTTGTAATACTCTTTCATGTACTTTGGTAATGTAATGACAGTTAACAACGAATCAAATTTTGTCTGATTTTGCATTGAACTATATACATTCAACAATTGTTTTTTATACGTTTCGCCTCTACATAGTTCCAAATACTTAACGAGTGTATCATTTTTTGAAACCAGTGTTGTATCATCCAAAATAGAATAAATATACACTTGTTGTGCATCCATTAATCTATCCTCATTAATTTTTATTGCCTCATAAAGTTCTTGCATAGCAGAAACACCTCCTTGATACCAAGCAATATTATCTTTTAAGCCCGATGGTCTGGATGATGCTTTGAGTGTATCCCAAACCACACCTGTTAACTTGCTATTTTGTATCAATACATCTTTTAAGTAGTTATTTGATGCTTTTGAATAAATGTAATTGGTTAACACGGTATCACTTAGGTAAGGAGATGCATCCATTAATTCGTTGAATGTAAACGAGCTTGTAGGTTGTGTTTCTATCAACCCAAGTAAGTATGATGACTTTCCTCCATCTACCAAATTATACAAACTATCAATTTTTATAGAATTTCCAAATGGGAACGAAAACACAATCGGCGGCCATGTTGATGGATATTTTGTTAAACAAGTAAAATTATCAGCATATAAAGGCGCACTTCCCCATGTTTGCAAAGCAGGATACACAGCAATCGGTGGAGTATTGGTATAGGTAAGTGGTGCATGACCAGGGTTTGCCAAATGATAGTAATTAACTTGCTGACTACCTGTTGAAAGAAAAATATCGGTAGCTAAAGGCGTGTATGAAAACTCATTTCTTGCCGTGTTACTATTTCTTGCTTCATTGATACTTGAACCACCAACTCTACCTTGTTCATAATCGATTCTACTATTTACAGCCACTGCAATATCTGCTTTTTCTATAAAAGATTTAAACGTATTGCAATTGTATCTCAATCCTTGAGAAATGTTATTAGTACCTGGAACATAAACTTTTCCGTTGACATTTTGCGCTTGTGTACCAACATACAAGTCAACAAAGAAATTCTTATATACTTCGTTTTTATCCTCTCCTGAATTATCAATAATGATACCATAAGTTTGATCAATTGCTCCAGTCATAGATTGCAATTTGTTTTCTGCAATTTCATATCCTGTTCCATTTTTTACACTGATACCCCATGTTTGTATAGCATTGTCTTCGTGAATAAAGAAATTGTTTCTACTAATTTTTTGATTTTTGGCTGTTGCCGAAGTAACACCATAGAGGCAATTTGTAAATTCATTTCTCAAAACGGTAAATGGTTTGTTATTACCATTTAAAACACCTACACCTGTGGTTAGATTGTTAAATTCAGAACGAATGGTATTTGCTTCTGAACAATCTTGCCCAATTGGAAGAATGGTAGAGCAAGAACTGCTTACAGCAAAATCACTATTTAATGCTAAGATACCAATTCCCCATTTGTTTTTATTGGTATAGATAGAAGGGGTGTTTTGGTTAAATTTTGTTGCTGTAACATAAATCTTATTACACTGCACAATTCCTAAATGAACATGTGGGGTTTTTGTTAGATCCCTTAACTGTCCATTCCATGTGTAATTACAACTACTGATTCTTGATAAATTGGTAGCAGCGACACCATAGCTTTGAAACATGGTACCTATCCAACAGTTGTAAAAAGAACTATTTTCTGCAATAAACACACCTCCATTGAAATTACCATTGTATGACGTAGAAATAGGCACACCATTTGTTTCATTTCTTCGTGAGATTAAAACACCGATTTCAGCATGTTCAATTTTAGAATTATTATACATTCTAAAAACTCCTTGTGATGAGTTTAATACACTCCCTTGTGCAGCTGTAGTATTTCCCCAAACTTCTACACCCAACCACATAGTGTTGGTATCACACCTGTCATCCACAGTTAGTGTTGTGCCATTTAAAATTAACTTTCCTCCTTGCGAACCGCTAGTTCCATTTTCAATAACTAAACGTGCACCAGGCGCAAATTCCAATGTCATATTGTTTATTGTAAGACTTACACCAGCAGGTATGCGTAGCTCTTCTTTGATAGTTATAGAAGAACTTCCGGGAGCTATTGGACTTGAACCATTCCATGTGCCGCTAGACGCTGAATAGTTATACATATCATAGTTCTTGTTATCAATGCAACAATATAGATTACCATTAAAAATAGAATTATAATCTTGGTTATCTATTTGATTTGGTAAATTATAAGCTAATAGATTTTGGTTGTAATTACTTGGATCGTCCGTTAGATGATTTCCATAAATTGGTATAGTTACTATAGGTGAGCTACTAAAATTAATAGATTGAGGTGTATTTGCGTTTGATAATTTATACAAACCATTAGCTGAAGCAAACATTAAATTACCATTTACATCCTTTTCAATATTTCCTTTTTGAATTGGTATAGAATTAGATACTCCTAATGATGTTACAACATCATTTACTCTATCATAATAATAAATTTGACTTGGATTCACTGCATTTGAATTGCATGAAAAATATAAGTATTGCCCATTGGGTGAAAATTCGATACCACTAATTAATGAATATACATTATTGTTATCCATTACCAAAGGAATGATTTTGGGTGGTGTATAAAATGTAGCAGTTTCAAGATCTATGTCAAATAATTGCAATGCATGTGTGTAACCTATTCCTGAAATATATGAAGTTTTTGCTGTAGCAATTGTTGTTTTATTTGATACTGGATCATAATAAATTTCTGTTTCACCTCTATAAAATCTAGAAAAGTCTGAAATTGCAGGCAATATACTTCTTTTCCAATAGTTCAAATCACCATTATTATCCAATTTTAAAATTATCACTCCTAGCCCCATAGAGCTTATAATATAACGCGAACCATCTGATTTTTTTTCAGTAACGGCATAAGTAGTTTGACCTCTACCATAATAATAATCTGTGTAAGTAGCTCCCGCCATAGGTAAATCTCCATTGGCGTAAGAACCATATCCATTAAAGACAGGTGTTTCCCACTGTTGATTTACATCAGGATTCGTGTACCATCTCCCTCGTTTTATTACTTGTTTTGTTGAATAATCAAACAAAGCATAAAACGGAACAGAATTCATTCTATCTCCAGTATTTTCATAAGACGCTATTAAGTAAAATTTTTCACAATCTTGTGGATGAGGAACTATGATTAAATCCGAACCATTTCCTTTAGGATAGAGTTTGTAAACTGTGTCATTTATTTGTTCATAATAAGAATCTGGATTAAACGGTCGCCATGCATATTCAATATAAGAACCATCATAATCATATATCAATCCATCGACAACAAAAAATTTTAAAGAACCATCTAAATTAGCAATTCCATTTGCTCCATATTGTGATGGAAAACCTGTGTAGTTGTCAAATGAGCTATCTGAAGGTCCTGTGGGAAGAGGAGTAACATTACCATTTACGATATCATAAGAATTAGGAGGTAGAATCCAAGTAGAATTCTGACCATACGTATGCAATGTATAAAAAATTGCGATGACTAGAATTTGTAGTTTTATTTTCATAATATAAGCTTTTGATACTGTGAATTTCCTAAAAAAAAAAAAATACAATACAAATATTTTAACAAAAATTAACATTATTTTTTTTATTAAAAATTGATTTTAGTGAATATTTGCAATATGAAGCCCTCTGTGTTAATATTACTTATTTTACTTGCAAATTTTAATATTAATGCTCAAATAGTACTTTATCAAGATGTTTTTCATGGAGGTGTATCAGCAGGAGGTTTTTCTACCGGTCAGGGATCAGGTACCGGTACTTTTGATATACATATTGAACCAGGTAGTACAATTAGAAAAGCATTTTTATTTACGTATTCCCAACGTTTTCCTTCATCAGTAGAATATATAATAAACGGTAATAGCTATGAATTTGACACCACTAATCCTATAATGAATGTTGAAGTCAATCAACCTCCTACTTGGTATATAACACCTGCAAGATTATATTGCAAAGATATAACAAACAATATAGATGCCACAGAATTATACTATAATATAACTATTCCTCTTCAATTGGGTTTAGAAATTAATGAAGGATTTTGGTCAATGTTTTTAATTGTTTTATATGAAAATCCATTACTACCCGAAGTAAATTGCAACATTTTAATAAATAATAAAAATCTTATTGGTAATGAACAATATGCTGTAAGCAATTTTAATCCGATAAACACTAATTTTCCAGTTGGTTTTTCTTTATACACAGATAGAACATTTTCAGGATTACAACCAAATATAAATACATATTTCAATTCAAATTATTTAGGCAAAATAGGAGGGAGTGATGGAGTTAATTGGCAGTGGCAGTTTGCTGGGGTAAAAGGTCATTTTTATTATCAGAACAATCAACTCTTCGGATTAGATGATGACACACCTGATGCTATAATGGGTGGTACTGATGGATTAGCAGATGTTTCGAGTTATATTCAAAACAACGCAACTTCTTGTAACTTTCAGTTAACTCATATTAATTATCCGAATCAACCTGTAAATGCAACAAGTATTAACCTCGCTTACTTCCTCACCTACACCTCCCCCTGCCAACCATTCGATGTTTCTGTTGCCAAAGATACGACCATTTGTCAAGGCACAACCATCCAGTTAAATGCTTCGGGAGGGCAAAGTTATGAATGGATTTCGCCTACCAACTCCACAACCTCCAACCCTGCACCAGGTCTTAGTTGCTCCAATTGCCCCAATCCCATTTTTACAGCAGATAGCTCCATGTTTTATACGGTAAGGATATGGAACAATGATACTTCAACAGGCTCAGCATGTTCGGTTGTTCGGCCTGTAAAAATTACTGTAAAAAAACCACCTGTATTGCCTCAATTATCAACTGTAAAGGCTCAATGTGGTGTAGCTTCGGGGAGTATTGGCATCAAAAACCCTAAAGAATCAGGCAATTTGTATATTCTATCAGAAAATGGAGACACCTTGGTAAAACCTATTGTTGCTAATCAAAACACCAATCAAGGAGGTTTGTTTGGAGGTACTTATACCGTGTATTTTCAAGATGCGTTTGGTTGCACTAGTGGAGATACTACATTAACAATTGGCACAATCAACAATACCATAGCCAATTTTACGGCAACTCCACAAAGTGGAAGCGCTCCTTTAGAAGTTACTATTACCAACACATCGCAGAATGCACAGCAATTTCAATGGTTTGTAAACGGTGAGTTGCAGCCAAATCCTTTTACTTCTTTTGTGGCAGACACATCGGGTAGCTATCAAATTACATTGGTTGCTTGGAAAAACGACCCTTCGTGTGCAGACACCGCTCAATTAACCGTTATTGCTTATGATAGTTTAATAGTTGGTATTCCCAATGTGTTTTCACCCAACAACGATGGTGTAAATGATAATTTTAGCATCACTGTCAACCAACCTGTGAAATGTGAATTGGTCATTGTTAACCGTTGGGGAGAAAAAGTGTATGCCTACTCGGGAAATTTAACCGTAGGAATGAACGATTTATGGTCGGCAGATGCTACTATTACCGATGGTGTGTATTTTTATAGTGTAAGAATAGAAACGATGAATGTTTCATCTTATTCTCCCAATTTGAATCAATTGAAAAAAGAAGGGTTTGTGACGGTGGTGAGGTAGGGAGATATGATTTTTATTGAATATTACGATTTCTTTTTAAACCCGTTAAAATGCACATCAACGCTCCAAGCTTCTGCTTTTTGAGCAAACCAAGGTTTTATAGTTGACCAAATACGCTTAAAATCATCCGAATTGCGATAGGTTTCCAAGTTTGACTCATCTTGCCAATTACTATAAGTGAAAACAATGAAAGGATGCTGTTTGTCTTGCAACAATTGCATACCGTTACAGCCTGGGAAATTGTTCACAATGTGTTTGATGGAATCGAAAAAAGTTAAAAAATCATTGATTTTATTTTCTTCGAAAGTCATTTTAACGATGCGGATCATATTAAAAAAGTTCTACTAAGGATTCTTTTGAACCTCTGGGTTGAAATTCTACTCTAATGATGTCATTTAAAGCTAATCCAAATAGTTTTTGAGCTCCACCAGTTGTGGCGTTTGCCCCTTTATTGATAGATATTTCTAACAAACCACTTTCATTGAATAAAGCAAGTTTTTCTCCATGAGGAACTTGGTTGTAAGAAGTACTGATTTCATCAATTTTATAACTTTCACCTTCTCTAAATTTAATAATGAAAGGAGCGTCATTTCCAATTTGATTGAACAATGTTTTATCGATGTTGGTAATGGCATTTCCAAAGGAATCAAAATAAACAATTGAACCTTTGATGAGAAATTCTTCAATGGTTGGAACCGGTACAAATGCTTTTTTATACTGCTGATGTGGAACTGCAAAATCTTTAATTTTTTCATTGTTAGCAAGTCTGCAAGCATAAGTTGCTAACAATGTTTTGGAAGGAAAAGTATAACCTTTTGGTGAAGAAAGTGCTTCTTCTATTCGATAAAACCCAGAAACAGTACCATATCTTTCCAATACACCAAAAAAACCATTGTCTGTAGAAAAGAAATATTGATTATCGAGCACCATTACCGATGGAAATAAACCTTCAGAATTGCCAAAATTAAATTCAGGTTCTGCATCAACACCAACTATATGAATGGTTCCATCTGGGAAATTTTTATGAGCCTGACCCAATACAAAAGCCGCTTCAGCAACATCGAATGGGCGTATGTAGTGAGTTACATCAAGTAAATGAATCGGATCGTTACATTGTTGAAGAATAGCAGATTTAAGAGTTGCCACATAGTAGTCTCTTAATCCCATATCCGTTGTTAATGTAATAAATTGCATTTGTTGATAAAACCTTTGTAATGTAACTAAATTATTTCCTAATTTTGTTCAAAAATACGTTTTATCGTAAAATAAAGAACAAAAAATCATTAAATTATTAACTTGCAAGAAAGAGTTATTGAAATTGAGGATATCAATCCAGTAGGTATTTTTGGTGTGAACAATGCTAAATTGAAGCACATTAAAAGCTTTTTTCCTAAATTGAAAATTGTTTCAAGAGGGAATACTTTGACACTTATTGGTGATGAGGTTGTAATGGATGAATTTGAACGTAAATTTGATTTGATCGTCCGACATTTCAAAAAACACAATTCCATTTCTGAAAATAACATTGATAATTTAATGCTAGAAGATGGCCATAAAATGTTGGCCGTTGACGATGGTTCTGAAACATTGCTACACGGAACAGGTGGTACAAAAATAAAAGCACGAACGCTGAATCAAAAAAGATTGGTGCAAGCTGTGCAAAAGAATGACATGGTATTTGCTGTTGGACCAGCAGGAACTGGAAAAACATACACCGCTGTTGCTCTTGCTGTGAGAGCATTGAAAGCAAAAGAAGTAAAACGTATTGTTTTAACCCGACCAGCAGTAGAGGCAGGAGAGAATTTGGGCTTTTTGCCAGGAGATATGAAAGAGAAATTAGATCCTTACATGATGCCTTTGTACGATGCTTTACGTGACATGATTCCTGGAGAAAAATTGGCCGATATGCTTGAGTATGGCGTAATAGAAATTGCACCATTGGCTTTTATGAGAGGGCGAACGCTGGACAATGCCTTTGTGATTTTAGATGAAGCTCAAAATACCACTCCGATGCAGATGAAAATGTTTTTGACACGTATGGGAATGACGGCAAAGTTTATCATTACTGGAGATATGTCGCAAGTAGATTTACCAAAAAGACAACGTTCGGGGTTGGTTTATGCGATGGATGTGTTGAAAAATGTTGAAGGTTTGAAAATCATTCGCTTACAACAAAGTGATGTGATTCGACATAGCTTGGTGAAAAAAATAATAGATGCTTTTGATAAGGCAGAAGCCGAAGAAAAGCTCCAAATGAAAGAAGAAAATAAATTAAACAAAGAAATAAATTGAGGTAAAAATGGAAAAAGCAATTGTAAAATCAGATTTTAATTTTCCGGGACAAATTAAAGTTTACAAAGGAAAAGTACGTGACGTATATACACTGGAAGATGGGATTTTAGTGATGGTAGCTTCGGATAGAATTTCAGCTTTTGACCATATTTTACCTAAGGGAATACCGCATAAAGGGCAAGTTTTAAACCAAGTTGCGACATTGTTTTTAGAAGCTACAAGAGACATTGTACCCAATTGGTTGATTGATACACCAGATCCATCTGTTGCGATTGGTTACGCTTGTGAACCTATCCGTGTAGAAATGGTGATAAGAGGTTATTTGGCAGGACATTCAGCACGTGAGTACAAAGCGGGAAAGCGTGAGTTGTGTGGCGTGAAATTGCCAGAAGGAATGAAAGAAAACGATAAATTTCCAGAACCAATTATTACACCTGCATCAAAAGCAGATGAAGGTCATGATGAGGATATTTCTCGCGAAGACATCATTGCAAAAAACATTGTGCCAGAACACATTTATGTGCAATTGGAAAAATATACCAGAGCATTGTTTCAACGAGGAACAGAAATTGCTGCCAAACAAGGATTGATTTTAGTAGATACAAAATACGAATTTGGTATTCGAAATGGAGAAGTTCTATTGATTGATGAAATCCACACACCAGACTCTTCACGCTATTTTTATGCCGAAGGTTACGAAGAAAGACAAGCAAAAGGTGAGCCTCAAAAACAATTGTCAAAAGAATTTGTGAGAGAATGGTTGATGGCGAATAATTTTCAGGGATTGGACGGACAAAAAATGCCAGAAATGCCCGATTCATTTGTTGAAACGGTTACAGAACGATACATTGAACTATATGAGCGTATTACAGGTAAAACATTTGTAAAAGCTGATACAAGTAACATCGAAGAACGAATTTATAACAATGTGGTAAATTTCTTATCGAAAAGATTCTGATAATAATTTGATATTTTTATATTCAACTCAAGCTATTCACCTGAAATGGATACAAAATCTCAGGTGAATAGTCATTTGTTGTCTTTGATTATTTTAAAAAGGAAAATATTTATCCTACTTCTTTTTCCAAAACTGATATTTCACTCCAATATTAAACCATCTTCCTGGTAGTGGAGTTGCTCCAGCTTCTATGTAGGTTACATTTAACAAGTTATTAAATGTAAAGCTAATTTGAACATCTGCAAACGTACCAGAAAGAGAGGCGTCTAATAAAATATAGCTTTTGTAAGATACACGTTCTTCAAATCGACCGGTAATTCCTATATTGAAATACTTTAAGAAGCCAATGTTGACACGACCAATTAATTGGTTTCTCAAATTATCGAATGTGTAATGTGAAAATTGTGCATTTTGACCTGTATGGCGCAAAATTTTAGGCTCCAACCATGTATAAGATAAACCTGCAATTACGCTAACATCTTTTATTGACTTTGACTTAATTAATCGATAATCTGCTGAGAATGTAAAACCATTCAAATTGATTTTTTGAAAATTTTGTGGTTGCCAAGGTGCATTTAAACTGTCTTTTACCCAGTCAATGGCATCATTTGTTAAACGGTAAAAATAACTTGTTGAAATAGTTAATTCTTTGAAATTGAACTTTATACCACCTTCCGTGTGCAATGCGTTTTCAGGTTTTAATTTGCTGTTTCCAATGTTTTGTGGTCCAACATAATACCAATCAGTGTAGGTTGGAACACGATTTCCTGTCCCAACATTGGCAAATAACCTCCAATTTGAATGAATCTGATAACCTAAATCCAATGAGGGTAGTAATTGCCAATTAAAGAATTTGCTATAGTTTAAATAGGCACCCAGGTTGGCTGTGAAATTTTTTACACGAGTAAAGGAAAACTCTGCAAAAAGACCATAGTTATCACGTGTCCATTTACCCAAATTGTTGCTATTTATAATTTCACTTCGGTATTCAACACCTACACCTACAGTACCAATAGATGTTGCAATACTATTGTTGATAGATGCATCAATTACATTTGTAAAGTGGTTGTTTTCATAAATTTCTGGATGATCACGAACAAAAATATAATCATCGTGATTGTAACGGTAATTGACTGATGGTCGAATTGTCCAACGCTCCAATGCTTTAAAATCTCCTTTCAAACCAATTAACCCCGTTTGTATAATTTCTCTTGAATCTTTATCAAATGGAGCTGCATAAAAACCATTTGCGCCAAAATCATTGTAAATAAATCCTCCCATTACTTGAAGATGATGCTGTTGGCCAAGATTAATTTTGTTTTGATAATAAGCTTTATTATTATTCATTGGCGTGTTGTAACGATAACCCGTACTTTGAGTTGTGCTTAACGAAAGTAAATGTTGTGATTTATCGAAGGCCAAACTTGCAGTAACGTCCATGCCTAAACCTCCATAAAGTCTGTTTTTTACAGTGTCTTTTTCAAATGAACTACCGCCATTTACAGAAACGATTATCCCAGAAGCATCAGGTTGTTTCGTTATGATGTTAATCACACCGTTTAGCGCATTAATTCCATAAGCACTAGCTGCAGCTCCTTTCATAATTTCGATGCGCTCAATCGCGTCTGGACTTATTGGAAGATTCATCATGTTGTGCCCAGTTTGCGGATCGATGATTTTAAGTCCATTCAATAATACTAGTGTTTGGTCGAAGGATCCTCCATTGATGCTAACATCAGCTTGTCCGCCCCATGGGCTTCTCTGACGAATATCTACACCAGGAACGTATGAAAGTATTTCATTTAGTGACTTCACAGGTAGTGTTTCAATAACTTTTGAGTCAATCACAACAATGTCTCTATTTTGCTGTGAAAAAGGCAACTGAATACGATTTCCTTGAATGATTATCTCATTTAAAGAATAATCTTTATTCGTTATAGAAATAGTGTCTTGAGAAAATGTTAAAGTTGAAAGAAGTAAGGAAAAAGTTATTGGTAATAAGGATGAATTAATTTTAAACATAACAATTTTTTTGTGGGCGAATATAGACAGATTCTAATCTAAGAAACAAAGAAAATAGGAAAAAATATTGTTTTTTTAACATATCGATATTATAACATATTGATAGTCAATGTTTAATTGCAAATTAAAGTATCATAGATAGGAGAATATCCAGCCCAAACACCTAAACAGCCACCTTTTAGATTAGTTTTCACGTTAATAGGTGATGCAAATGGGTTTCCATTTGACATTGATTGAGCCATTTTTGAAAAAAGGAAATCGTATGTTCCTTTATCTATTTTTGAAAATTTCACAACCACAGTATCTCCATATTTAAAGAAACCACGCTCCTTTTTATCAATTTCTTTATCATCAATATTCAAAGGGTTTTCATAAGAAAAATCAAATGTTTTACCATTGAAAAACTCATCATCAAAGGCACTGTTAAAAACAGCTTTAAAATTGCTATCAATAGGTTTCCCATTGATTTGATTGATCCGTTTAACTTCCCAATTATACGCATCCCAAGTACCACCATTATCTGTTAATCGACCATAAGAATAGCCAAAACCTGGAACTTTATTATCTTCTTTCCACCATAGACTGTCCAATGAAACAGGTGTTAATAATGCAGTAGAACCCGTATATTCTTTACCCTCATGTTGAATCCTTAATTTATAGTTTTTTCCTACTTGCCCCCAAATCGCTGAATTGAGTGAAGTATAAGCACATACATTGTAAAGCGATAGTTGTTCTGGTGTTATTCCAAGAAATCCTGCTACTAAATCTTCGGTTCCAGGAGGTAAATCATTGGAACATAACAACGTTAATGGATATTCATTCGTTCCGTCACTTACAAATACACTTGCGTCTTTCACAAACCCACTTAAAAATGCATCAAGACTAGTAGGAGAGTAGATGTCTTTTGATTTTGAAAGAATAACTATTGGAGGCATTCCTGTAGTTATATTTCCATCTACAACCAATTGTTCTTTGTAGCCCGGAATATCAATTTTAACTTCCTTTGAACACGAAGTTATACTTATCATTATCAAGATAAAAAGAATAATAGTAGATACTGTTTTTTTCATCATTCTTAATTTATTAAAATTCAAAATTCCATGTAATTGTTGGAATAATTGGGAATAAACTCACTTGTTTCACTTTTACTTGGAAATCTCCTTTTTCAAAACTTCCTTCGTTATCAATGTATAAAAACAATGGGTTTGAGCGACTGTACACATTGTAAACCGAAAGCACCCAATTACTTCTAAAACGTTTTTTCTTCTGAATCATTTCTCCTGTTGCAGGATCTCTTTTTTCTTTAAATTCTTTGTCATACAACGTAACTGATAAATCCAAACGGTGGTATGGAGCCATTCTAGTTGAATTACGCTCACCATATTCAAACAACAAATCTTGATTTTGCATGTACCACGACATAGGTAACGTCATTGTATTTCCAGATGCAAAAACAAATCCACCTCCAATGCTCCAACGTTTATTAATATCATAATTGGCTACAAGTGATAAATCATGTCTTCTATCATACTTAGCAGGAAATACCTTTCCTTCATTGAGGTCGTTGAATTTACGATCAGTTTTAGCTAATGTGTAACCAATCCAGCCAGTAAATTTACCTCTCGTTTTTTTGATAAAAAATTCGATGCCATAACTCCAACCCTTTCCAAAAACCAATAAATTATCGGTATTGTCATTAATGTTATCAGTTGGAAATGATCCTTCTTTAAATTCAATCAAATTATCCATTCTTTTATAATAGACTTCAACCGAAGTTTCAAGCATGTCATCTAAAAAATTTTTAAAATATCCCAATGCAGCTTGCCAACCTTTTTGTGGTTTTGCGATATCCGTTGATGGATGCCAAATATCAGTAGGCATTGAAACGGCACTTAAGGAGGCTAAATGGATGTATTGATAATTATAAGAAAAACCAGCTTTTAATGAGCTTTTATCAGGCAATAAATAACGCATAGATAATCGAGGTTCTAGTCCGTGGTAAAATGCTACTACTTGATTGGGCTTGTAATAAATGGTTGAATCTGGTTGAGAAATATTTCCTTTAATAATTCGAGTAAATTTACCAGTATGGGTAAACGTACTGTATCTTAAACCAGCGTTTATTTTAAAGTTTTCTGTTATATTCCATTCATCAAGGATATATAAACCTGTTTCGTGACTGTATAAGTTTTGACTATTGCCGGTTATAAAATCTACTGTGTCTTGTTTTGCGGAAATGCTTGATGGATTGAAAATATGATAGGTGTATTGTACTCCAAATTTAATTACGTGACGACTATTGTTAGGAAAATAAGAAAAGCCAATTTTTGTTCCAATATCATTGATACTTGTGCTGGATTTGAATTGAATCTCATCTTGTTCTGTATTGAAAGCAAACTTATAATGTGTATAAGTCGTTACCACATCCATAAACAATTTTCGACCGAATAAGTGTGTCCATTTTAACACTGCTAATCCATTTTGCCAAGGCATGTTAACGAAGAAATTATCTTTTTTATTTCCAAATTTGAATTCATCTTTTCCAAAATAACCACTAAGATAAATGTGATCTCTTTCGGATAATTGATAATTTGCTTTAAAATTCAAATCGTAGAAATAATAACTTGAGCCGTGAAAAGGAGATTTTTTTGGAATAAATGCTTTCATCAATAAATCTACATAAGTTCTTCTTCCAGAAATCATAAATGAGCCTTTGTCTTTTTTTAATGGACCATCTACTTCAAGTCGAGAGGAAATAACACCTAGACCTCCTCTAACATGGAAATCTTTCTTACTTCCTTCAATCATGTTGACTTCTAATACCGAAGATAATCTTCCTCCAAAATTGGCAGGCATTCCGCCTTTAGTTAAATTGACACTTTTGACTGCGTCAGAATTAAATACAGAAAAGAATCCAAATAAATGAGAAGCATTATAAACTACAGCATCATCGAGCAATACTAAATTTTGGTCAGGACCTCCACCACGAACGTAAAACCCTTGACTTCCTTCAGAAACAGAAGAAACTCCAGGTAACATTTGAATGGCCTTTATTGGGTCAACTTCACCCATAAAGGCTGGTAGCTTTTTTATTTCGGCTATTTGCAACTCCATTTGCCCCATGTTTGCAGAGGTAACATTTTCAGATTTTTTTGCATTGACAATGACTTCTTTCATGTCAGTTGCAGGAATCATTAATTCAATGTTTATTGTTGTGTCAGCTTGAAAATTGACAATCTTTGACATGCTTTCCTTTCCTGTAGCCGTAAATTCTATCTTATGTGCTCCTTTAGGAATTGAAATGGAATAAAATCCATATTGATTGGTAACAGCCCCAATGGATAGTTCTGGAAGAAATATTTTTGCACCAATTATTGTTTCCCCATCTTCATTGCTTTTTACTGTACCAGTACAAATAATCTTTTCTTGTGTATAAACAAAAGATGATAAAGAGAGTAAAATAAGTAGAAATGATCGATGCATAACTTTTTAAAACGCTTTAAAAATAACACAAAATTTTGAAACAACTACTTTTGAGGATGTTTCAATGTGTTTCTGTAAAGTAGTATAAAGATGGTAGCGGTGAAGAGGCCAAATACAGCAGCAATTTTCTCATATCCATTTAAAACAAGATGAATCATATAGATGGACAATAGAAAACCTATACATGCAATTAATAAAAATACGTACCAAACTTGTCTATCAGTCAACCCAGCGTAAACCAAATGATGTGTTGTATGATCTTTTCCTCCAACCATTGGTGATTGCCCCTTTTTTAGGCGGTTGATAACAACTGTTAAAGTATCAGAAAATGCGGCGGTAAAACATACTCCAACAATAACAACAGCTATCCAATTGAAAGAAGTTGATTCGGAATGATTTACCATCCATAAACTATCAATACTTGTAAAAGCAACGTAAAGACTAATGAATTGAGAGCCAGCATCACCCATAAAAAGTTTTGATGGATTTATATTGAAAATCAGAAATGCAATTATTCCACCAATCATTGTAAAGTTTTGAAGAATAAAAATATTGGTATCAAATTTCCTTAACATGATATCTGAAGTTAAACATGCTATTACAATGAAAAGTACAACTGTTCCCGTAATACCATCCATATTGTCCAGCATATTCAATGAATTCATTAACAGAACAACCCAAAAAATAGTAATAAAACTATCGATATAAATATTGTTGGTCAAATGTATGATTGAGTCAGAATAAACCAATATTGCGCCACAGACAATTTGAATGAAAAGTTTCATCATTGGTCTTGTGTTGTATGCATCATCGGCCAATCCCATTAAAAAAGCTAATGAGCCCGCTGTAATCAATCCAACATACGGGCGATTTAAAAACACATTTGTATCTTTAAATACAATGGAATGCGCCAAAGCAAAAAAGATAAAGACTGCAAAGAAGCTAATTCCACCCAATGAAGGTTTTGATTGATTACTCCATCGAATTGTAACATCGTTTTTATTTCTAATTCCTAAAGACTGAGAAAAGTTTAAGAGTAACGAATTTACAATGAATGAGGCGACAAAACCACCCAACGTGAATAATAATATTTGATAGAAAGTAAAATTCATAAATAAATAGTACGCTAAAATGGCGAATTATAGGTGTCAAAGATAATACCTTTTTTATCTTTTTCAGATATAATTGGCCCAGAAATATTCCAGTTAATTGCTAGCGTAGTATCATTCCAAACGATAGTTTGTTCAGATTCAGGTGAATAGTAATTAGTGCACTTGTATAGAAATTTTGTATTTTCTTCTAATGAAAGGAAACCATGAGCAAAACCTTCTGGTATCCAAAATACCTTGTTGTTTTCCTCCGAAAGAATTTCTCCATGCCATTGACCATAGGTTGGAGAGTCTTTACGAAGATCAACAGCAACATCAAAAACAGCTCCACAAACAACACGAACCAATTTTCCTTGTGCATTAGGTGGTGTTTGAAAATGAAGCCCTCTTAATACATTCTTTTTAGAAACAGATTCATTGTCTTGGACAAAATCAACTTTGCGATCGATAGCTTCAATGAATTTTGCGTGATTAAAGCTCTCAAAGAAGTATCCACGACTATCTTCAAATTTTTTAGGCTGAAAAACGAACAATCCTTTTATTTGAGCTTCATAAATCTCCATTACTTAGTGTCTTTTTTTGAAGTTTATCGATAAATTTATTTTTCTTCTTTTTCAATTTTAAATCAGATGATTTGATGTCGTCCACATAACCACCATAATCCCCATAGCCATATCCGTACCAGTACCCGTATCCGTATATACTGTGTTTTGTATAAGCAATACCATTCAATATTACATTCAAAGATGTCAATTGCTTCATTTCAAACAATTCTTTGATACGTTGTGCAAAATTACGTTTTGAATACTGTGATTTGAATACATAAATAGGAATATCTGCCTCAGAAAGTACTTGAATACCATCAGAAACCAATCCAATAGGAGGATTGTCGATTATTACAACATCATACGTGGTTTTTAACTCCTCAATAATTTCTTTAAACCGCTTACTTAATAATAATTCAGAAGGGTTTGGTGGTATTGGTCCAGAGGTTATAATGTCTAGATTTGTTTCAACATTTTTGACAATTGCTTGATCAAGAGGAACCTTTCCGATGATAAGATTACTCATTCCTTTTTCATTGTCTAGGTTAAAAGCTAAGTGGATTTTAGGTTTTCTCATGTCTAAATCCAAAATAATTGTCTTTTTACCTGTCATAGAAATAATACCAGCTAAATTGAGCGCAACAAATGTTTTTCCTTCTCCCGAAATAGATGATGAAATAGCTATTGTTTTGTAATCAGGGTGAATATAATTCAGGTTGACACGAATTTTTCTAAGAGCCTCAGACATCATTGATTTTGGTGCTTTGGTAACCATGATTTGAGAATATTCCAATGCAAATTTTGATAGTGGAACACCACCTAAAATAGTAGCTTTTGATGGTAAAATGGTTTGTAAATCTTCTAGGAGACTAATCTCGTTGAAGCTGACGTATTTATAGAATAACACACCAATACTCATGAAAAATCCTAATAAAATGAATACTGCATAAACGGTATTTACTTTTGGTTCAACTGGATCCGTATTCAAACTAGGCCGCTTTAATATTCTATCTTGTGAGGAAAACCCTGCATCAGAAATGGAATATTGAACTTTCTTCTCAGTCAATAATTGGAAATATTTCTCATTTAAATCTTGAATATTTTTCAATCGGTTGTATTCCATTCTTTTCCCTGGCAAGCTCGCGTATTCACTTTCTAATTGACCAACCTTGGTACTTAAAACCTTTCTTCTAATGTTTAATCTGCCTTCAATTGCTTCAATACTTCGAATAACTTGTTTTGATTTTTCTTGGATTTTCTTTTCAATTCGTTTGATTTCAGAACTTTCAGGTGTCAATCTAAATAAAATTTCATCTTTTTCTTCCAATAAAGTATGCAATGATTCAATGTGTCCAGCAATTGCCGATTCATAAGATTTGCCCATTAATTCTGGTAAAATTCTGTAAACATCCAATCTATTTGGATTGTCCATCAACTTTTTGTGAATTGCTTGAAGAGTGGAGATTTCATCTTCTAAATCAAAAAGTTCATCTTGAAATTTACTTACATCAGATTGAACATTGTCTCCTTCTTTCTCTGGATCACCAATATTTACAGCCCGTTGGAAGTTCATTAAACTGTCTTTTGATCTTTTTAACTCGTTAGAAAGTGAATCAAGTTGTAAATCGATAAACCGTAAAATGCTTTCAGAGCTTTGTTTTTTCTGACGAGTAGAATAATTTATAAATGTATTCGCAACAGCCAAAGTCATATCATGGCAAATTCTAGGATTGTCGCCTCTAAAATTGATTAAAACGGTTCTAGCTCGCTCATCAAGAGGAAAAATACCTAAATTTCCAATAAAACGATCAATTAAATTCTGAGAGCTATTAAAGGTGAAAAATATTTCATTTGAAGCGGCTTCATCTTTGAATTGTTCGAGCCTTTCAATTTTCACAACAATATCAAAATGGTCATTTTTAATATGTTCACCAATATTACCAGAAATGTTATACTCTTTATCTAAATAGTATTGAAGCTCAATTTTACCCGAGTTGTATTCAAGTGTAATTGGAATATCACAAAGGGAAGAATCTGCTAAGTGATAAGGAACTATATTCAGATTTCCAGATCTGTATTTTTCTTCTGTTAATATTTTACCTTTATAAAAGATGCTAACATCTAACCCCAAAGAATGTAGTACTTGTGAAAATAGAAGCTCTGATTTTAATAATTCTATGTCCGAATAGAAAATATCTTTTTTGGAGTTAATATTTTCAATGTCAATCACATTTTTTGCATTATCCTCATTTTCTATTTGAAGTAACAATTCAGATTCATAGATTGGTTTAGTATATCTTAAATAGAGCGTTGCAATAACAAAGCAGATGGAAATAAGCAACGGAATCCACCACCAAAACCTGCGGATAATTGTACGAAACAATAAGGGGTCGTACGTTTTATTTATGAATATACTACTTTTATTTTCAGCCATTTTATTTAAGAGAACGTAAAACAGTAATTACAACAATTCCACTAGATAATATCGTGATAACAGGAGCAACCTCCTTGATAAGTTCTTTCGTAATTTGTGGGTTTGGTTCAATGTAGATATAATCATTTGCTTGAACAATCATATCTGCATATTTTAATCCATCAATAGTTGAAAGGTCTATAAGATAAACAACACGTTTATCACCAACTCTGCGCATCAATTTTACTTTTTTTGCTTTCCCTCTTTCGGTGATACCTCCAGCCTGTGCAATTGCTTCGACAAGTGTTGTATTGTTATTTACCAAATTTATAACTTTTGCATCGCTTCCATTTCCTGGAAAAACAACTACTCGCTGATTTGTAATTTGTACTTGTACAAATGGATTGTTGTATTCTTTGCTGTATAAGTCTTCAAATAAATCTTCACATTCTGTGATTGATAAGCCCTCGATTTTTACCTTTCCAATTTTAGGCAATTCAACAGAACCATCGCGACGAACTAAATATTCTATGCTTTGACCTCCTCCAACGCTTTTTTGCGAAACATCGGCATTATTGGTCAACAAGATTTCTCCTTCATTCGTATATAATTGAAATGAAACCTTATCATCAACAGAAATTAAATAATCGGTTGTTGGATTCATTGGTATGGAATCCCGATAGGTTTTATCACCTTTAGCTTCTTTAAACATAATGTTTGAGTTAATACCACAACTGGATAAAAACGCCACTGTAAAAAGAAGCAAGAAAAGAAGTCTTAATATATGGTTTTTAAATAACATTTTTTTCTTTCAAAAGTTTAAAGTACAATTCTTTAACGTCTTTAACTAAACGGGAATAATGAAAATTGTCTTTAACAAATTCCCATCCCGATTCTGCTAGTTGTTTGCGTAAAGAATCATCTTCAATTAATTCTGTTAATTTCTCAATATACTCACTTTTCGTGTTTGAGGTTACAATAATACCTGTTTTTTTGTTAATGACAACATCTTTTACCCCGCCAACATCGGTTGAAAGTACCGGAACATTGGCTGCTTCGGCTTCAATTAGACTTACTGGTGTTCCTTCATTTTTAGAACACAAACAGACTAAATCCATACCTGGATTAAACTCATCAATCTCTTTTATCCACGATGTAAGCTCAAATTGAATGTGGTTTGGCCAATTGTAATTGTTAATCGTTTGCTCGATAATTCCTCGTTCTGTACCGTCTCCAACAATGAAAACACGAATTGATTTAGAGGTCTTTTTCACTACTTCTTGCAGCACTTCTATGAAAAAAATGTGGTTTTTTATTGGAGCCAATCTTCCTGTTATTGCAATAGCAATTTCATCTTCTTTTAGCTTGTATTTTGACCTAGTTTTTATTCTATTACTTTCTATGTTGGTATGAAATTTTGTTAGGTCAAATCCCAATGGAACAATATGCGTTTGATTGCCTTTGCAGATTTTATATTTGTTGACAAGCTCCTCTTTTTGAAGCGGTGAAATGGCAATGATAGCATTGCTGCTTTTTGCTAAATTTCGTTCAATGGTTTTATAAACAGAAGTTTTTAAAGGGTTAAAATAACCATCAAATACATGCCCGTGATAAGTGTGCACAATGATTGGAACTTTGGCAGACTTAGCGGCTCTTCTTCCCAATGCACCTGCTTTGGCAGCATGGGTATGTACAATGTCGGGCTGAAACTCCTTGATTATTTCTTTGATTCGTTTATAAGCTTTGCGATCTGACTGAATATTGGGTATTCGCTGCATTTCGGGTAGCAACACTGGTTTTACTCCATATTGATCAAGAATGTGCAATGAATCTGCTTCACCTTCCTCTGGTAATCCGCCAATTAATAAGGTCTCAAACTCATCTCCTAAGAATTTTGTTAGGAACGTGGCATTATAAGTAGGTCCCCCTAAATTAAAGCGGTTTATGATTCTGAGTACTTTAATCTTTTTCACAATTCGATAATGGCAAAATTTTTGCAGTGTATATTACAAAAATAGTGTAGATTTATTAATTTTCTACCTAAAATTGAATAAAATGAAGAATATATTTAATAAGTTGTTGATTTTGACAGTGCTATTTTTTAGCAATGTTGTCAACTTTTATGCGCAGGAAACCGAAATACTTCAAAAATTCAAAAGTTTTTCTGGTTTCAAAGAAGCTGCAATTGGAATTTATGCAATTGATATCAATACCAATGAGGTGATTTATAACTATCAAAGTGATAAACTTTTGTCACCAGCTTCGACAACCAAATTGTTTTCAACGGCGTTTGCTTTGGAAGAATTAGGTCCTAATTATTCTCCCAAGACAGCTATTTATTACAATGGTTCAATTACAGATAGCGTTTTAAAAGGCGATCTTTGGATAATTGGAGGAGGTGATATGTCACTGGGTAGCAGGTATTTTGAGCAACAAAAAAGAGATACATTTTTATACTATTGGGCAAAGGCCGTAAAAAGCAGTGGTATTCATAAAATTGAAGGCAATGTGTATGTTGATGCATCAAAATTTGGGTACGAAGGCACGCCTGATGGTTGGTTATGGGAAGATATTGGAAATTATTATGGTGCACATTACACAGGAGCGATGATTTATGACAATATTTTAGAATACCATTTTAAAACTTCCGCATCGGGTAATAGAACTAAATTGATTGCGACTGTTCCCCAGTTGGATGCGCTTACTTTTAAAAACAATGTAATAGCTTCATCGAGAGGTGGTGATCATTCTTACATCTATGGCTCTGCTTATTCGTATGATAGAGAGGGGAGAGGTACATTGCCTCAAAATGTAGCTGATTTTACAGTAAAGGGAAGTTTACCCGATCCAGAGTTTACGTTGGGACAAGAATTTAAACGTGTTTTAAGTGAATGCAACATTGTTGTTAGCGGAACAGCAAGTTCAACAAGAGTAACACCAATCGAGCAACCTCAATCGACATGGGTAAAAGTACTTGATTATCAAGGTAAATCAATTGCTGAAATCATTAAAGCAACAAATTTTGAAAGTATTAATGTTTTTGCCGAAGGATTGATGCGTTTGCCATTGTATGAACAGAATAAAATAGCTACAACAGGCTTGTCGAGTGAGTTTATGCAGGAATATTGGAAAAAACGTTTAAATGCAGCATTTCTTTTTCTCAATGATGGCAGTGGTTTGTCCCGATCAAATGCGATAACGGCTAAAACAATGAGTGATTTATTGGTGTATATGAGTCATTCAAAATACAGCAAAGAATACTATCAATCCTTGCCTGTTGCAGGGGAAAGCGGCACGTTGAAGAATGTTGCTAAAAATCAAGATGCACAGGGATTAATCCATGCAAAAAGTGGAACGATGAAACGGGTGAAATCGTATGCGGGTTATGCGGAATCGAAATCGGGGCGACGAATTGCTTTTGCCTTTATTTTAAACAATTATTCTTGTTCCAATGCACATGCAACGAATCAAATGGAGTTGTTAATGAATGAGTTGGTGAATTTGGAGTTAAAATAAAGAATCAACAAATTCTTTTTTGTCAAATACTTGTAAGTCTTCCATTCCTTCACCTACACCGATGTATTTTACAGGAATTTTCATTTGGTCAGATATACCAATAACGACACCACCTTTGGCTGTTCCATCCAATTTTGTGATTGCTAGTGCAGAAATATCTGTAGCCAAAGAAAACTGTTTTGCTTGTTCGTAGGCATTTTGTCCGGTAGAACCATCTAAAACCAATAAAACTTCATGAGGAGCACCTGGAATCACCTTGTTCATCACCCGTTTTATTTTAGATAATTCACTCATTAAATTCACTTTATTGTGCAATCTACCAGCAGTATCGATGAACACAATATCTGCATTTTGAGATTTAGCAGATTGAAGGGTGTCAAATGCCACAGAAGCAGGATCAGCCCCCATTCCTTGTTGAACGATAGGAACGCCAACTCGCTCCGACCAAATGATTAATTGGTCAACAGCGGCAGCTCTAAACGTATCAGCAGCGCCAAGTACTACTTTTTTACCAGCTTGTTTGAATTGGTAGGCTAATTTCCCGATTGTAGTTGTCTTTCCAACACCGTTCACACCAACAACCATGACAACGTATGGGTTTCCATCCTTTTTTTCGATATCGAAATTGGTGCCGTCGATGGATTTGTTTTCTTCCAAAAGAGCAGCAATCTCTTCTTTCAGAATTTTATTAAGCTCTTCAGCGCCTAAAACTTTATCACGTGCCACACGTTCCTCAATTCTGTCAATGATTTTTAACGTTGTTTCAACACCAACATCCGACGTAATTAATACTTCTTCAAGGTTGTCAAGAACTTCGTCATCCACCTTTGATTTCCCTACGATAGAACGAGCAAGTTTATTAAGAAAACTTTCTTTTGTTTTCTCTAATCCTTTGTTTAAAGTTTCCTTTTTTTCTTTTGAAAATAAACCGAAAAAAGCCATAATTTATAAAATAAGAAAAGCTTTCACTCTAGTAAAGAATGAAAGCTAATTTTTTTAGAATTTAACAATTAAGAATTAGTTTTTACTAAACCACTCCTTAACTTTCTCGTTAAGAACTACTTCTTCTTTAAATGAATAAGTACCTTTTTCGTTCTTAGACATTTTAATCACTTTTGTGTGAGCTTTACCCCCTCCTTTTTGAAGTGATGCTACTACTTTCTTTGCCATAACTCAATCTTATTTAATTTCCTTATGAACCGTATAACGCTTCAATACAGGATTGTATTTTTTAATTTCGATTCTATCCGGAGTATTTTTTCTATTCTTCGTTGTAATATAACGAGAAGTACCCGGCATTCCTGATTCTTTGTGCTCTGTGCACTCAAGAATAACTTGAATTCTATTTCCTTTTGCTTTTGCCATTTTTCAATTGTTTTCGTCTTACCCTTTAAGCATCTTTCGGGAAGCCGGATTTTATTTTAAATATCCTTTTTCGCGAGCTTCTTTTACACACGCGCTAATTCCTTTTTTAGTAACCGTTCTCAACGCTGAAGTAGATATCTTCAATGTGATGTAACGATCTTCTTCTGGAAGATAAAATTTCTTAGTTACCAAGTTTGGTAAAAATCTTCTCTTTGTTTTGCGGTTTGAGTGAGAAACATTGTTTCCGACCATTACCGACTTTCCTGTAAGTTGACAAACTTTTGACATTTCTTAATTGTATATTAATCCTAAAAATTCTAAAATGGGGTGCAAATTAAGTGATTATTCTACACAAATCCAAATTTAAAACTTTATTTTTTTAACTTTTAACTATTTCTATGTTAATAACTCTTTTATCTACGTGGTTTTTAGCCAATAGAAGAAAGATTTTTTATTTTCTCTGAATGTGAAATTTTTCCTGGATATTGCTCTAAAGCGACTTTTAAACAGGTTATCGCATTCTTTAATGATTCTTTATTCAATACATAAGCCAATCGAACTTGATCTTTTCCAACACCTTTTGTTGAATAAAAACCACTTGCTGGCGCCATCATCACTGTTTGACCTTCGTATTCAAATTCTTCAAGCAACCATTGGCAAAATTTATCTGCATCATCAACTGGTAGTTTTGCAACACAGTAAAAAGCTCCACTCGGTTTTGGACAAAATACACCTGGAATGCTATTTAACCCGTTGTAAAGAACATCTCTTCTTTCTACATATTCTTTAATAACTTCGTCAAAATAGGATTGTGGCGTGTCTAAAGCTGCTTCTGCTCCAATTTGTTCAATGGTTGGCGGTGAAAGACGTGCTTGTGCAAATTTCATGATACCAGCCATGAATTCTTTGTTCTTAGAAACAATCACTCCAATTCTTGCTCCACACATAGAGTAACGCTTAGAAACAGAGTCAATCATAATCGCATTGTCTTCAATTCCGTTTAAGTTCATTACCGAATGTGGTGTTGCACCGTCGTAACAAAATTCACGATAGACTTCATCTGAAAATAAGTAAATATTGTGTTTTTTAACGATTTCTGCCAATTGCTCCAACTCCTTTTTGCTATACAAATAGCCTGTAGGATTGCCTGGGTTGCAAATGACAATCGCTTTTGTTTTGGGTGTAATCTTTTTCTCAATTTCTTCTATTGGAGGCAATGCAAATCCGTCTTCAATGTGTGAAGTTACCGGAACGATTTTAACTCCTGCTAAAACTGCAAATCCATTGTAATTGGCATAAAAAGGTTCTGGAATGATGACTTCATCACCCGGATTACAAGCAGTCATAAAACCAAATGTAATGGCTTCAGAACCTCCAACGGTAACGATTAAATCTTCAACAGTTATATGAATTCCAATAGTTTGATAATAGGCAGCTAATTTATTTCTGTAGGAAGCAATTCCTGCCGAATGGCTGTATTCCAAAACGTCTATATTGGCGTTCTTCATGGCTGCAATAGCTGTTTCAGGTGTTTTGATATCAGGTTGACCAATGTTTAAGTGATAAATCTTTATCCCCTTAGCTTGTGCTTTATCTGCATAAGGAACAAGTCTTCTAATTGGAGAAGAAGGCATATCGCTAGCTTTCTGTGATATATTTGGCATTACTTGAAATTTTAGATTGCAAAGATAGGGTTTTAATTGGTAGAAATTTGAAAATAATGGTAAAATATTCTTTAAAAAAGGAGTGGTTAAAAATTGCTTTTGTTTAATCATCGTTTAACTTTGTTGTTTTATTTTTTACTCGTGGAAAAATTAGACCCTTATGCAGCATTGCGGTTCAAAGAGTTTCGGTTGTTTATGATCGTACGTTTTGCACTCATTTTTGCTTGGACCATGCAATTTATCATCATTGAATGGCAAGTGTATGTAATGACAAAAGATCCTTTTTCTTTGGGGTTAATTGGCTTGGCTGAAATCATTCCTGCTCTGTCGATGGCTCTTTTTGCTGGACATATTGTGGATCAAAGTGAGAAAAGAAATTTATTGATTAAATGTATTGCTGCTTTTAGTGCAATAAGTTTTGGATTGTTTGTTTTGACACTGCCATCTGTTTTATCCATGTATTCTACTACGTTTATTTTAACGTGTATCTATATCCTCATCTTTTTTGGTGGTATAATTCGCTCTTTTTTAGGACCCAGTATTTTTTCGCTTGTTTCACTAATTGTTCCCAAACATGTTTACCCGAATGCTGCCACTTGGAGTAGCTCTGTATGGCAAATTGGTTCGGTTGCAGGACCTGCTCTTGGAGGTGTGGCAATTCATATTTTTGGCGTACACTGGTCGCTATGTTTTGTTTTTTTCTGTGCGTTAATTGCAGTTGGTGTACTCACTCAAGTTGAAAGGAAACCTATTTTAAATCCCAAAATTGGCGAACCTATCTTTGAAAGTTTAAAAGTTGGCTTGAATTTTGTATTTAAAACTAAAGAAATTTTAGGCGCGTTGTCGTTGGACATGATTGCGGTGTTGTTTGGTGGGGCGGTTGCTTTGTTGCCTGTTTTTGCTCAAGATATTTTAGAAGTGGGCTCACAAGGATTTGGTCTTTTGCGAGCGGCTCCTGCTGTAGGTGCTTTTATCACGCTTATTGCAACAGCTTATTTACCAATTGCGCAGCGAGCGGGTAAAAAATTACTCATAGCCGTTTTTGTATTTGGGGTGAGCATCATTGCTTTTGGTTTATCAAAGGTGTTTTGGATTTCATTGCTTGCTTTATTTGTTAGTGGCGTTGCAGATGGTGTTTCTGTTGTGATACGCCAAACGATTTTGCAATTAAAAACTCCTGAAGACATGAAAGGTAGGGTGTCTTCTGTTAATTCCATGTTTGTTGGTTCTTCAAACGAATTAGGTGCATTTGAAAGTGGAGTAGCAGCTAAATTATTAGGACCTGTTGTTGCCGTTGTTTTTGGTGGAGTTATGACTTTGTTGACTGTTGGTGCAACAACTGTAGTATCGCCAACTTTCCGCAAGTTAGATTTAACAAAGGATATGGAGGAGAATTAGGAGGGGTGAGGTCTATCTTTCTTAATTGTTTAGTGTCCTTATTTTTTTTGGTTTCGTGTGGGAGTAAGAAACGATATGTAGGTAGAGCAAATTACTTGATTATAGTCCGTGATATGTTATTTCTTTTTATTCATTACACTATTAACGAAAAACTTTCTATTTTTTACCTAAAGAGTTAATTGATATAAAATACCGCTCTGAGCATACGGTGATAAGGTATTAGATAGTAGGAAAACATAAAACAATCTAATCAATTAGTCATTAAGTCAACTGTCAATAAATCATCAAATCATCAAATCATCAAATCATCAAGTCAACTGTCATCAAGTCAACAAAAAACAACTATCTTTACAAAGAATAAAGAAGTATATAAGTATGAAATATTTAGGAATTGCTCTATTCGGTTTAATTTTTTATCAATGTTCATCTGATGCTCATTCATCTATCTATTCTGATGAAATGGTTCAAAATAGACTAGAGAATAATAATGATACTGTTTTGCCTCCATTGCTACCAGATAAAAGTAGTTGCGTGGACTCTGTGTTTAGAGCATTGGGTTTGGTGAATATACAAGCAATTGATTCGAGTATTCAAATGGATTTGAAGTATGCAACGACTGATAATTTTATGCACCAACAACTTTATTTTACAATCGAACAACTGTATTTACAAAAAGATGTTGCCATTCGTTTGTCAAAAGCACAGCAAACTTTGAAGAAAATACACCCAACGTGGAGTTTGTTGGTTTTTGATGGTGTTCGGCCGGTTGATGTGCAACAGCGAATGTGGGATGCATTGGATTCTATACCACCAGCAGAACGAGGTAAATTTGTTTCCAACCCTAAAAACCACAGTGTGCACAACTATGGAGCAGCAATTGATTTAACAATTGTTGACGAAAATAGACAGCAACTGGATATGGGTACTGGTTATGATGACATTCGAAAACTAGCTTATCCAAGTTTAGAAGCACAGTTTTTGGCAACTGGTGAGTTAACTCAACAGCAGGTCAATAACCGAAAATTGCTTAGGAAAGTAATGGCGCAACAAGGATTTCTGAATATTCCTTCAGAATGGTGGCATTTCAATGCATACAAACGAGATGAAGTGAAACAACGCTACCAGGTTGTTTTGCAAGAACCAAAATGTGAATAACAAAAAAGACCAATAACTTGATGGGCTTGAAAAATGATTTATAATCATTAAAACTAAAGATTTCTTCACAACTTCGTTGGTACGAAATGACAACAATCAGGTGAATAAAAAAGGACGAAAGACAGCAGCTCTGCCGTCGTCTTTCGTCCTTAAATTCAATAAGCGCTGTTATTTCGATAAAACCGCATCGATTTTTGAGGAATTACTTTCAATTCAAATGTACAACGGATTTATTTCAATAGCTCAATAACTCCAGCAGCTCCTTGTCCTGTACCAACACACATTGTTACAACACCATATTTTTTGTTTTGGCGACGCAATTCATTGATCATTTGTACGGTTAATTTAGCTCCAGTACAACCAAGTGGGTGACCCAAAGCAATGGCACCTCCGTTTACGTTTACAATATCTGGATTCAATCCTGTTTCACGAATTACAGCCAATGATTGAGAAGCAAAAGCTTCGTTTAGCTCAACCAAATCAATATCGTTTAAAGTTAATCCAGCTTGTTTGATAGCTCCTGGAATAGCATCTACTGGACCAATACCCATGATTCTTGGTTCAACACCAACAACTTTGTATGAAACAAGGCGAGCAACTGGTTCTAAATTCAATTCTTTTACCATTTTGCCAGACATTACCAATACAAATGCAGCACCGTCTGAGGTTTGAGATGAATTTCCTGCGGTTACACTACCGTTCATTGCAAAAACAGGTCGCAATTTACCCAGTGCTTGAATAGTACTGGCTCTTGGACCTTCATCTGTGTCAACAACATAAGATTTAACTTGTCTTTTTTCGTTTTCATCTAAGAAAATATGTTCAACATTGATTGGAACAATTTCATCTTTAAATTTTCCAGCTTTTATCGCTGCAATGGCTTTTTCATGAGATTTTAATGAGAATAAATCCTGCTCTTCTCTCGAAACGTTGAATTGATTTGCAACAGCTTCAGCAGTTAACCCCATTCCCCAATACCAAGTTGGATGTTCTTTACCAACTTTAGGGTTTGGAACAATTCTCCAACCACCCATTTCCATAACAGACATCGATTCAACCCCACCAGCAATGATGCAATCTGCATATCCAGCTTCAATTTTTGCTTTTGCAATAGCGATGGTTTCCAATCCAGAGGAACAATACCTGTTAACAGTCATTCCTGGTACTTTATCGGTATCCAATCCCATTAATGAGATTAATCGGCCAACATTTAATCCTTGTTCTGCTTCAGGAGTAGCATTTCCAACAATCACATCATCAACACGATTTTTATCCAATTGTGGAACAGTACTCATTAAATGCTTAATAACATTTGCCGCTAAATCATCTGGTCTGTAAAAACGAAAACCACCTTTGTTAGCTTTGCCAACTGCTGTTCTAAATCCTGTTACAATATATGCTTCTTCTCTCATGACTTACATCTTTTTAATAATTTCTTATAGTTGATTCGTCAACCATGCGAGTAAAGGTAATCATTTTTTATCAAATTTATTATGTACGCATACTTTTTTTAAGATTTTTTTTTATTTTGTACCTTTGGAAAATTATTTGATTACATCAATTATGAATATCATACTTATTGGGTATATGGGAGTCGGGAAAACGTCGCTTGGAAAGAGATTGGCCAATCGATTGGAGATGGAGTTTGTGGACACGGATCAACTTATAGAAACTCGTGAAGGCTGTTCTATTGAGACAATTTTTGCCAATAAGGGTGAATCCTACTTTCGTAAGTTGGAACAGGAAGTGGTAAACGAATTGCGATTGAAAGATAATTTGTTGATTTCAACTGGTGGAGGAATGCCTTGTTTCAATAATTTAATGGGTGTTTTAAATGACATGGGGCTGACCATTTATTTGAAGCGATCAGCCAAAGAATTAGCTAATCGCTTGATAAAGTCCAAGAAAAAACGACCGTTGGTAGTCAATAAAAACTACAATGAGTTGGTGACATTCATTGATGAAATGCTAATTAAACGAGCACCGTATTATGAAGCAGCGCAAATTGTTGCAGATAGAACCATGCAAACTGTTACTGACTTGGAACTACAAATCAACGATTTTAAGAATAAGTAACTTGTTTTCCTTCGTTAATCTGTATAACTTTTGCCAAGGAAGTAACAACTTTATCGTGTTTCTTTACAAATGGATTTGAATCATCCCAAACATATCCGGCTAAAACCGAACAAATTTGCTTCATTATTTCTTCGTTTCTTTCCTTTGCAAAGAAAATTGTTCCCAATCTACCATCGTACCAACCATCAACATAGGTTCTGAAAACATTGATACCTTGCTTCATGTAGTTACTATAGTCAGATTCCCAGTCAACTTTTTCACCATTTAATTGTTTTGCAACCATTTCAGCGGCTTTGTAACCAGAAACAACAGCAAATAAAACACCAGAACTAAAGGTCGGATCTAAAAACTCTGTAGCATTACCACATAAAGCATATCCTTCTCCATATAATTGTTTAACTGAAATGGAATAGCTTAAAATGTGTTTAGGTGGAAACAATAGTTCAACATTTGAGAATCTTCCTTCTAATTCAGGTAATTCATTTAAAAGGCGTTTAAATTCTTTTGCATCATCTGCTGCGCAATCTTTTATGTAGTCAACATCTGACACGATACCAACCGAGCAAGAACCATCTGCAAAAGGAATGGACCAAAACCAAGCGGTATTGTCTCTAAATACGTGAATTAATATATTTTTTCCTGCATCTGTTGTTCGATTGATGTCTTTAATATGTGTAAAAACAGCACCTCTTGGCAATGCACTTGAAGGAGCTTCTAAGTCTTTTAAACGAGGTAAAACACGACCATAGCCACTTGCATCAAGTAAAAAGTCAGAAGTAACTGTTTGATTTCCCATTGTAGGATGTTCAAAATGCACTGTTTGTTTCTTTTCGGTTGTTTCAACAGCTGTTACAGCTGCTTCAAAAAGCACGTCAGCACCTCTTTTTTGGGCTTCTTGTATTAAAACAGAGTCAAAATCAGCACGTTTTACTTGCCAAGTGTATTTCCAATAGTCTTTATTTACTTGGTTGTTAAATAAGAATTGACATTTTTTTTCACCATCGTAGAAAGAAACACCATCTTTTACTTGGTATTTTTGAGTTTCCATTACATCTAATAAATCCAAGTCTTTTAAATAATCCATGATGTGTGGCAACATACTTTCACCAATTACAAATCGTGGAAAAATCATTTTTTCTAAAACCAATACACTTTTTCCTTCTTTTAGTAATTTCATTGCTGCAATGGAACCCGCTGGACCAGCGCCAATGATAGCAACGTCATAATGTGTCTTCATTTATAGTGATTTAATGGAGTTAATTATCCTATTTGAATCAACAAAGTTAAAAGAAGTTACGAAAGCTCCAATAGTTGCCCCTAAAATTCCATGAAAAATTATGTTTTGTCCAGTTAAATATAGGTTTGGAATTTTTGTTTTAGGATTGATGATCGTTTTTATTGGATTGTTAAAATCCTTTTCTATTCCATACATTTCACCTTCTTTATTTCCGAGATAATCTCTAAATGTTAATGGTGAACTGCTATAAACACATTCTATTTTATCTTCCAATTCTGGAAAGCGCTCAATGATTCTGCTTACCATTTTTTGCTCAAGAAATTCTTTAAAAGCCATGTATTCATCGCCTCTACTTTTAGGATGAACGATGGTGTTTTGTGTGCTTTTCCATCTCTCAAATTCATCCACTTTTAGATAGGTCATAGAAGAAAATGAATCGGCGAATTGGGTTGATTTGGAAGAAGGTGGTGTGCAACTAAAAAGCAGGTGTGGCCATGACTCCATGTTGTAATCAACTGTATTCCAAGCGTCATCGGTGAAAAAATCGTAAAAATTGTGATTACTGTACGGTATTTCGTCTTCTTTTAAAGCAATATTCACAACAAAAGACGCAATGGTGTTTTTTAATGCACCAACACGGTGAATGGTTGCTGGCATAAAGTGTTTTTCTCCGATTACTTCCATTGTTTTTGATGGATGTAAATTGGAAATGAAATTGTGTGCAGAATAAACTGTTCCATCAGCACATTTAACGGTTGTGATTTTCCCATCGGCAGCTGTTGAAGTGCCTATCACTTCTTTTCGTTTGAATAAATCACCTTTGTAGTGCCTGATTTTCTTAACCAAGGCTTTTGTTAACTGTGAACCTCCATTTTCTATACGGTAACTACCTTTTATATAGCTATTTAAAATCAAGGCTACCACGTATAAAGGTGTTCTTGCTTTGTCATAAGCATACAACAGTCCATTTCCTAAAAAAGCGGCTTTTAAATCGTTGTTTGAGGTAATGCTATCAATAAATTCTGCGGTACTAACAGCCAAAATTTCTGGATAGGAATAATAGGCTTTTTCTGCTTCTAATTGGATGTTATAGAGTGGAAAATAAGTGCAAGTTTCTTGAATTTTATGGATAAATTGATCAATTGCTTCTTTTTCCTCTGGAAAGTCATTTAATAGTAAATTCCTATAATTATCGTATCCTTGACCAATTTTTAAAATCTTTCCGTTGGCTAAACGAATAACATCATAAGCATCGTCCAAACGTTTGAGTTTTAATTCATCTAATAATTCTAAGTAATTGAAGAGTTGATAGAGATTTTCTCCTTTGTCAAGTCCGCCAATATAATGTACACCTGTATCAAAAATACGTTTGTTGCGACTAAAAGTTTGCAATGCTCCTCCCAATTGCTGATTTTTCTCCAAAACACAAACACTGTAATTGTTTTTAGCTAAGATTAAGGCACTAACGAGTCCACCAATCCCACTACCTATAATTACAAAGTCATATATTTTAGTATCAGTTTTCATTCTTTCTTAGTACAAAAAGTACGTTAGATGTAGTTTTTGAATGTTCTATCATTTCAAATTCAAGTCCATGTGTATTGGCAAAGTTCTTTATTGCAGCAATTTCTAAAAATTCCAAATCATTTTCTGCTTTATTAAATTTAAAGAATTTTGTTGATAATTGCTCGGTTCGTTCCGTATTTTTTATTCTACCATCTAAATCAACAACCCCATCTCTGATGAATAGAATCCCATTCTTATTGAGTTTGTTAATACAATTTTCCAAAACGTTGAATTGCTCATCTTTTGGTAAATAATGCAATACATCATTAAGAAAAATAACATCACAAGGTTTAAAATCATAGGATTTGATATCTGCATATTCAAACTGGATGTTGTCATTTCGTTTTAATCCATTGTTAGCTGTTAATGCCTTTTCTTCGTCGTAATCTATCCCAATAATGATTCGTTCATTATTTCTATAATGTAGGTAATAACTCAAATATCCATAGCCACATCCAACATCGTAGATGGTTTTTCGACTGCCAATTAACTCATCGTAATAATCAAAATTCTTTCGTTCTAATTTGAATTTCACTCGTACATACCACTCCAAAACCGGGCCTTTCAATACATAACTGCGCATTAAATAGTCATACCAATAGTTGGTTTTAGCATAGTTTAATCGGGTATCGGTTAATCCTTCACGCATGATTTGTTGCGCACGTTTGGTATAATCTTTATCACTTTCTCCTTTAATCGGGTAGATTTTATCAAGAGGTTGAACATAAAGTTCACCAGGGTTAATCATGATGTCATTCTTAGGATTGATTTCGTGTAAACCAACAATGAGTAACGGTTGTATTGGTGTGTTGAGTGCTTTTGAAAGTACAAATGCTCCTTTGTGAAAACGGTGTAATTCTCCGTCAACACTGCGCGTTCCTTCTGGGAAAATAGCTAAGGAATACCCGTTCTCCATTTGTTTTTTTACCATTTCAATATTGGTTTCTGTTCCTTTTTCTACGAAAATATAACCAGCATATCGAATGAAAATGCCAAAAATAGGGGAGTTATATACCCAACTTTTAACCATAATTATTGTTTTTGGGCTTAGCATTAACACAGTTAGAATATCCAAAAATGAAGTGTGATTTGCTATAACAATTGAAGGTGTAGAATAATCCAATTTTTCTGGATTGAGAATCTTCTTTTTAACATGCACACCTGCGTAAAGTGTCGATTTTGCTAACTTAGAGATGAGGTAGTTCATAAATCGTTGTTTCTTTACTTTTTTAGCAGGAAATGGAAGAACGAAAAATAGGAGAAGAATAGATAAAAACATACTTCCCAAGAAAAAGTAGGTGTATAATAAAATACTGTAGATTACCGTGAAGAAAGTAATCGGCCCACGCTTTTTCTCCGTTCTTCGTGTTACAAACCAATTGAAGATGCCTGGTTGAACAAATAATGTAATCAACATAATGGTAGATATTCCCAAGGTGCTGATAATTGCAATTGAGTTGATGGATGGGTGTTTGGCAAAAATTAGCACTCCAGTTCCGATAATTGTTGAAAGTCCAGAAAGAACAACTGCAGATTTAAAAGATGCAATGCTGTCTTTTTTTGTTTTGTATTTCTGAATCAACCCATCTGTGATAAAAATACTGTAATCATCACCTAATCCAAAGATAAAAGTGGTGAGAATAATGTTTACAAAGTTAAATTTGATATCAAAATAGTTGGTGATACCCAAAATCCAAATCCAGGAGAGAAACAAGGGGAAGAAAGCGAACAATGTTAGTTCTATTCGACCATACACCACTAATAATGAAACAAAAACAAGAATAGAGGAGAAGTAAAGCAAGAAATTAAAATCGTTTTTAACAGAAGAGAGCATGCTTGAGGCAACTTCTGAAATATCCATGATATAAACATTGTCAATGGCTCTTATTTCTGTTTTCAAATTCTCAACAGTATTCTTAGAAACGGTTATACTTGTTAAAATTGAATTGGTGCTATCATTTGTGTGAATTAGCTTTGTCATTCCCATTTGTTCAATCAATTCTTTTCCTTGATTAGAAATGTTTTTTTTCTCTGATAGTGAATGAAAAAATGGAGTAAAAGCAGTCGTAGAAAAACCTAATTTATCAGCATTTAACTGAATTTCCGATTGGGTAGAAGGGTGTTGTTTCCAAAATTCAATCCATAGATTTTGTTTAGCTTGCCAATCATTTTCTGGAATTAAAAACGGAGATGGGGAGATGATTTCGGATATTTCATACTGTTTTTTATTGTTTTCTAACGCAACATACAGTTGTTGAGCCGTTTGCTGTGCTTCTTCTAACGTTTTGCCATTGGAAAACAAGTACAACCGTTTTTCATATTTCGGATTTACACCCGTAAATGCATTTTCTTTTTCTTTTAATTCTTGCGGATGATAGGCCAAATTATTCAAATCTCCGTCAAAATTAAATCCTTGTGTTTTTAGTAAACTAAAAGTAGTGATTGCAACTACTCCCAACAACATCAATCGGAATGCTAATTTTGAAATTGGTTTTGGTTCTTTTTTGTGCTCGTTGTATTTTAGTTTGATGCTAAATGTTTTAATAAATACAGGTAATGCAGTAAGTGTGAACAAGGCAGCGCCAAGTAATGTAAACAGTGCAATTAAACCAAAATTCTTTAACACAATGGATTCTGTAAATAGTAGTGCAACAAATGCAGCAATGGTTGTAAAACTACCAATTGTTAAAGGAGTTCCGATTTCGCGTATTGTATTGAGTAAGTTGCCCGAATGTTTGTAATGGGTGTAAAAGTGGAATGAATAATCGAGGACTATTCCGAGCAATACACTTGCTGTAGCCAATGAAATGGCGTTGATGTTTGGGTTTATAAAACCAGTAACCCCAAGTCCAGTTAAAACGCCAAATCCTGCGGGCAATAAAAAGAAGATGGGAACGACTAAACTTCTATAATAACCAATTAATAAGAGGAGAATCAAAGCGGCGCCAACGATGCTCGTTACAGTAGTGTCTTTTTGAATTTGTTTAGCATTGGCAAGAGCAATTTGATAAACACCAAATACATCCAATTTGTTTTTGGCATTTTGGCGATGGATAAAATTGTGTAATTTGTTGTCAAACTGCTCCAGTTGTGCATTGTCTTTCGAATCGATTAATAAATCAGCGAAAAAGAAAACACTTTTTTTGTCTTGGCTATAAACAATACCGTTTTCTACAGTGTAGGCGCTTGAATCAGATTGAATGTTGAATTGACTCATTTTGTTGCCCAGCACATTGAGTGGATCTTTTGCAAAATAACTGCCTATAAAAACTGCATTTGTCCCGCTTAATTTATCTTTTACAACTTCTAATTTTCTGTAGATGGAATCGTTGTTCAAATGCACACCAATGTTTTGATAATCTTGATTGTTTAAGAACGCAATAGAGGCACTTTGCAAATAATCGACCATTTCCAGTTGGTCAACAAGACGATAGATTTGAAGATTGCCAATTTCTTTGTTGAATTGTTGTTCCAAATCCTTTGAAATGGTTTCTAAATAATCAATGTTTTTATCTTCGTCATCAAATGCAGCAAATGAAAATACCAATTGTTTATTTAAGTTGTTTTCTTGTATGACTTTACTAAATTGTTGAAATTCTTTCCCTTTTGGGAAGATTGAATAGATGTCTTTCTCGATACGCAATTTGGATATTCCAAAAAGTAGAATAGATACGATGATAACAAACGAACTCCAAAAAAGTAGTTTGTTTTTTATCAAGAATGAAGCTATAGATTCAAAAAAGCGACCTATCATATTGTTTATTAGATGCGCCGAAGATAATGAAAAAGCTACGAATTTTTATCGTATGAAAATTTTAAATTTGATTATAGTAAAAATAACTTGTTGTGCATTTGTAAAATAAAAAAAACAATACATGATGATAAATTACTTGTAATCAATAGGTTAGAATAGAATTAAAGATTTATTCCCAACTTCGATGGTTAGAGATGGAGCTGTCTTTATATACAGTTGATCCGATAAAACCTAAGTGGTTTTATCGGAATCCTTTTATTAATCTACGCGAACCCTCACTCCATTAGAATGTGACTTAAATTCTGGTGCATACATACATTCAATTTCAGCAAATCCATTGGTGAAATCACCGCTGTGAAACACTTTTAAATCGTATTCAAACACATACGTTCCCTTTGGTAAATAATCAAAGAAGAAATGAGTTGCTACATCTTTGGTACTTTCATAATACCCCAATCTACCTTGCCATTTATAGCTGGAAAGCACGTTTACAGGTTCAAAACCAGCTGATCGGTAATCTTTCATGTGTACATATTCCAAGTTACGGTCGGTTGAAAGTTCAATTCTTACGCGAACTTTATCACCTCGTTTCACCTGCACATTGTCTTTTATTGGTAAAATGACTTCTCCTGCATTTGTTTGTTTTACTAAAAACAATTGTTTGTTTAATTTTAAGTTGGTTGTTGCACTTGTCACTTTTTCCATGGACTCAAAATATTGCCAGTACATTGCTCCCCAACTAAAACCGTCATCCTTACGTGTTACGTTAACATTGCCCAATTGATTGGAAATTTCGCTACCTGTCCATGTTGCTTTGAAATAACCTGTTCCTGCTTCTGCTTGCGTGCCAAAATCTTCTGGTTTAATTTCAACCCCATTGATTTCAATTTTCACATTCTCAGGTTGTTCTGCAAATGAATTTCCTCCCAACAATAGTGCATAAGCTGCATTGGCTGTTGCAGTTGTTGTTTTCCAATCACTTGTTTGTTTGTTGCGCAACAACCAAATTTTTGCATTGTTGATAGCTTTTTGGTCTTTTGTAATCACGGTTAATGCCTCGATGATGAGTGCTTGTGTTTCAATAGGAGCTTGGTACCAATAATAGCCACGTTCATTTTCTTTCCAATACATACCCATTTCTTCTGTCGTGATTGAGCGTTCTACTATGGATTTTACAATGTCGTTTGCTAAATTGCTATTTCCTAATCGATATGTTGCTAAGGCAAGCATTGCCTGACTATTTAAGTCATAGTTTTGCCAATTCTTTTCGGTATTTGTACGAAAAAAATCAAATGCTTCTTGTGCTGTTTTACTCAATTTGATAGATGTAAAAAATGAGCGGGCATACAAATACTGCAAATTGGTTGGCTCAAATTGGTAGTTTTTATTCTTTTCTTGCAATTGTTTCCAATAGTTGTAATCTTCCACTATTCTGTTATCTAAATAGTTAACTGCTTTTTCAATCATTCGTTGAACATCATTGTTTTTAATGGAAGAAATACCTAATTCATTTAGATGCCCCATTCCGCTGACAATGTATTGAGTGATGTACCGGCTTTCTTTCATTCCTGGAAACCAAGGGAAACCACCATTACTTACTTGAGCTTTTTGTAATTTTTGAAGATTTAAGGCTAATTCATTATCCATTTTATTGAAATCGAATAATAAAGCAATGCGTTTTTTGCGTTCTGTTTCATTGTTGGCGTCCAATACCCAAGGAGTTTCTTGCAATAAAACAGCTTTTAACTCCTGATTTTTCTCCAAATTAGATAAGAATGCATCTGGACTGCTGGATTTCCATTTTTCAAACACATCTTTGATTTTAGGTGTTGAACGAACAATGTTACTTGCAATTGAATTGGCATAGAAACGTGTAAAAATTTGCTCAGAACATTCATACGGATATTCCAACATGTATGGAAGAGCTTGAATCACATACCATGCAGGGTTTGAAGAATATTCCATTGTCACCGAATGATGCTGCAATGTTGAAGAATTGTTGTTTAATAATTTATCAAAAGTGAAAGTTTTTGAACCAATTCCATTATTTGTCATCGGCATGGATTCTGTAACCAATACTTTGTCGGTTAACACAGGTAATGCAAGTTCTTCTCCGTCTGAATGATTGTCTGATTTTGCGGTAATTCGGATGGTTAAACTTCCAATGAAATCTGTTGGAACATTGACTTTCCAAGAAACAACAGTACTTTGTTTTGCTTCTACATTGAATTGATTGGTAGTTGTTGCTAATTTGAATTGCGAACTAACATCTTCCATCGTCAACGCATCGAATAATTGAATTTTTGCTTCACCTTTTTGAAGTTTTTCAGTCAAATTACTGATTTTTGCCGTTAAAACGACTTCATCACTTGTTCTTACAAAGCGTGGTAAATTGGTTTGCACCATCAATTCTTTTTGCGTAACCACTTCTTTACGAACCAAAGCATATTGTAAATCCTTGGTATGCGCCAAACCGATTACTTTCCAGCTTGTTAACGATTCAGGTACGGTAAACGAAACCAAGATATCTCCGTTGTTATCCGTTTTTAAATGAGGGTAGAAAAATGCTGTTTCATTAAAATTTGTTCGCAAGGAAGGTATTTCTGTCGTGTTTTCAGTTGACAATTCTTGTTGAGCATGGTCGCTAGGAGGAGCAGCTGCGTCCATGTCAAACTCCATCGACTTCGTTTCTTCTTCTAATCCTCCAGCTCCCATTCCAGAACCTTTTCCTGTAGCTTCTTTTTTGCTTATTTTTCCATCAGAAGTTTCCGAAGCCCTGCTAGCTTTCATAGTTACTGGGGTACTATAAAAGTAGTAATACTCCCTTGAATCGTAGAAATTAAATCCAAAATAGTTAAGGTTTGGAGGCGAAACAAGAATGCTACTGGTATAATTGTAGTAATTGTAATAAGCTCTTCCATAGGCGTTTCCAAAACCAGAGTGATGGCGATTAGGAACATAGTTGTTTTGTTGAAAAGGTTGAAACATGAAAGCATGTGGAACAAATGCATCCAATGATTGATCGTACATTGCAAGGAGCATTTCAGCTGCAACTTTATCTTTTTTAGGTCCTCTGATACGCAATCGCCATTCTTCTTTTTCTCCAGGTTGTAATTTATCTCTGAACGTTTCAAAACTAACGCTCAATTCTTTATTGGAATAAGGGATTGTGAAACTAAAGCCCTTTGTGAATACTTGTCCGTAACGTACAGCAGTTAAATGAATACTAATTCCACCACGGTGTTTTTCCTCCACTTTAAAATGAATTGTTTTTTGCTCATTAGACAAATAGAGGTGTTGTTGCTGGATAATTTCACTATTGCAGAAGACTTCTACCAAAACTTGTTGATTGGTCAATGAACTTGCTATTGGAAGCGCAATTGTTTCTCCAGGCTCATAAACGTTTTTAAGTGCGTACGCATGTAAAACTGTGGGAATAGGAACTTGATTGGATGAAGCATCAGTTAATTGGATAAATTGAACATCTTTAACTTCATTTCCAAACTTATCTTTTGTTGTCGTTTCTATTTTATATTCACCAGTATTCCATGATTGAGTGTTTAAGTTGATTTCTTTTGATTTTTCTGTGTCAAAGTTTAAGGTAGCAACTACTTTTTTGATTTCAAGGTCTATTTTACTTGCTGATTGATAAGAAAAATGCGGGAATTTTGATTTAAATTCATTTTCTGCCATCAAAGGCATATCTGGTTCACTCCAACCTCTTTTTCTTGCCAGTGAAGAGATTGGTTTTAATTCAGAAATGACAATTGTTCCTTTTGCTGGAATATCAACGCCATCATTATTGGTTGTAGCAACATTGAGTTGATTGGTTTTGGATTTATCGAGCGATTCTTGAACAGAAACACGTAATTGCAATGCTTCTTCATTGATGTAAACATATTTACTTGCAGAGCGTGTTTCTCCATTGGCATCGGTAACATCTACAGAAACGGTATAAGTGTAATTCAATCCTGTTCTATTGGAAGGGTCTTTATCTGCTTTGAAATCAATTTGAAATTTCCCTTTTTCATCTGTTGAAGCTGCTCCTTGTTTGATAATTGTTTCAGCCGAATTGTAAGGCAACATGCGGTAGTAATAAACTCGCCAATAAGGTAAATACGATTTTCTTGAAACGACGTATTTAACAGTTGCATTGTCAACAGCATTTCCAGCATAGGCAGCTGCTGTTCCTTTAATTTGAACAGATTCGCCCAATTTGTATTCATCGGTTGACTTGTCAAACTCTACTTTAAACGTTGGTCGTTTGTATTCTTCTACTTTGAAAGATACCGAACCATAAGTCGTTTCTAAATACATTGAACCTGTTAGGCCAGTGTTAGGAATTTTGAAGCTACCTGAATAAGAGCCATATTCATTGCTCGTTAATTCTAATTTGTTAACTTCTTGATAATTGGCGTCTTTGAAAAGAATAGTTACCTTATCATTTACAACGATTTTACTGTTTCTCTTCTGCGTTACCAAGCGAATTCCTTTAAAATAAACTGTTTGACCTGGTCGATAAATGGCACGATCTGTAAACAAATTATCCGAATATGATTCTTTATTTTTATAGCCGTTGTAAGTATAAAGATTATTGTAAGAAGCAAGTACGTCTTTGCCATTGATTACTTCTACCAATTTTCCATAATCTGAATTAAATTGCGGGATGATAAGCCAGCCATTTGCACCAGAGGTCATTCTTTTTAATAGCTTGTTTTCATATTTTCTAATCGTGTAATTATAGGTTTGCTGATAAATATTGACTGTTTTATTTTCCATTCCAACACCGGTATTTCTATCAGAAATTTGCAACCCATGAGTATTGTTTCCCAAATCGCGGACAGAAATTGCGATATCAGTTACTTGAAATGATGAAGTCCAGTGATATTCATCATCACTGTCTAATTTATCTGGGTTGGTGGTGTATAAAACAACATAATTTCCATATTCCAATGGCTCTAAACTGATTTCTGTAATATGTGGGTGGAAATCATCCGCTTTTGGCAAGTCAACTTTTTTACTTGAAACCAATTTCAATTTTTGAATTTCCGCTTTTAAATCACTATAATACCGTTCTTTCTCTTTTGTCTCGTAAACGTTGACATAAACAGATGAGATATTTTTAAAATTTAGTTGAGCCAATATTGGAGAGTTGGAGCTATTGTAAGCTTCAACGGTTCCGCCCAATGTTTTTTCTTCGATACTTTTGAGTGTGTTCAAACATTGAGAGCTGCCAACTGTTTCTGGATATTTGTCGATGGTTTCTTTGCACAATTGATGAGCAGTTTTTAATAAACCATAATTTTCACTACCTCTTTCTGCTTCATTCCCCAATGTTTGATACAGTTTTGCTAATTCAGCATTTATTTCACTTGTAGCTGGATTGGATGTAAAATCTTTTTGAGTTTGTAGCAATGCGTTTTTGTACCAATTCGTTTTATTGTCATTGGTTGTCTTTTGATAAGCAAAACGGTAACGTTCCAATCTGTTTCTCAGTTCCGCAATTGGATAATGATGTTGTTGATGAAAACGCACCAATTCTTGCATCACTTTTATATAGTGCAAATGCATGGATAACGAGTCTTCTGTATTTGTAGATATAGCTAAAAAATCAGTGTCAGAGCCAAAATAATTGTCATAGTTGATAGTGAATTGCTCTACTGGTCGCGTGATTGATAACTCATCGTTTTCAAAAATTGTCAATGCACGATGGGCAAGGAAGTCAAATACTGTTGGGCAATAATTAACAGCTTCTTTTGATTTATTTGTTAATACATAACTAAAATCTTCAATAGATGTTTTTTGGAGCAATGCTTTGTTCTCCAATGATTCAACGTAGAGACGATAAACTTCATTTGCAAGCGTTTTTAAATCCCACGTTGCAATATCACCCAATTCAAAATCTTGTGTAGTTGTTCTATCGTAAAACGCATAACGATTGTTTTGGTAATAATTCCAAATCATTTCACCTTTAATAGAAGTCAAAATCTGTTTCAACGGCTGTTCGCTGGATTTTTTCAAATCTTCTATTTTGTTTAAAGTAAAATTCAAAAAATCTTCTTCCAAGTATTGGCTAAACTTAAGTTGATACATCAACGCTTTGATTTGCATTGGTTGATTGTTTTCAGCAGTTGCACGCTCCATAATGGTGTTTACAACAGCCAGTGCCGATTTTGGTAAATTTTTATTATCCAAAGAGTCAACGGTTTTCCACCCTTGCTCATAGTTCGTAAACTCAACTGCATTTTGTTGCTGGGTTTTATTAGTTGCGTTAGACGCACCATTTGATTGTTCTACTTTTTTATCATCACATCCACCAGATAAAAGGAAGAACGATAGAATTAGAATGCCGAACTGGAAAATAAAACGTTTCATTTTAATTTTTTTAATAAATATATAGTTATCTGTACAAAATTGTTGCCAAATAGTTCATTAAATTTAAAAAAAAGAAAAAAAATAGTTTGAGGTATTGTTTAATTTAAAAAAATAGTATCTTTGCAATCCCAAAGAAAGTTGGGGTAAGGTGGGAAGACACGTTACCATTGAAATAACAATTGCGGATGTGGTGAAATTGGTAGACACGCTAGACTTAGGATCTAGTGCCGAGAGGTGTGCGGGTTCGAGTCCCTCCATCCGCACGAAAACTAAATGGTGTAAGTGCTACTTATGCCATTTTTTATTTATTAAATGTAGATTAGATGAAAGTTATTCGTGAAGACATTGATGCATTGAATGCTGTATTGAAAGTAGAAATTGAAACAGCAGATTACGATGCTACAGTAAAAAAAGAATTAGAAAAGTATAGAAAGACAGCTAAGATACCTGGATTTCGACCTGGAAATGTTCCTGCATCATTGATTAAAAAACAATATGGTAAAGGAGTATTGGCCGAAGAAATCAATAAATTGGTGAATAAAGCATTGTATGACTATATTCAAGAAAACAAAATCAGTATTTTAGGCAATCCAATTCCTAAAGAAGGTGTTGATGATAAAGGTGATTTTGACAATCCTTCAACGTTTGAATTTTCATACGAAATTGGTTTAACTCCAGTTATCGATGTTAAATTGTCTGCAAAGGACAAATTTGATTACAACAAAGTAAAAGTAGATGATGAATTAATCGGTAAACAAATCAGTGATTTGCGTCGCAGATACGGAAAATTATCATCTGCTGAAAAATCAGAAGATACCGATATGATTTTAGGTCTTTTCGTTGAGTTAAACGATGATGAGTCGGTAAAAGAAGGCGGTGTTATGCACTCATCTACAATTTCTGTTGAATTTGTAGAGGACAAAGCAACTAAAAAAGCATTGAAAGGTTTAAGCGTTGGAGATAAAGTGGTAGTAGATCCAGCTAAAGTTTCAAGAGGAGAAAACGACATGGCAACCATGTTGGGTGTTACAGCTGATAAAGTAAACGATTTGTCTAAAAAATTCCAATTTACTGTAAATGAAATCAAACGCATTGAATTGGCAGAGCTAAACGAAGAGTTGTTTACAAAATTATTCGGACCAGGTGTTGTAACAGACGAAAAAGGATTGAAAGAGCGTATTGCTGAAGATTTGAAAAATATGTTTGTAAATGATTCAGATCGTCTTTTAACAAAATCTGTTTACGAAGATTTGATGAAGAAAACAAAAGTTGAATTGCCAAACGAATTTTTGAAAAGATGGATTAAATTATCCAACGAAAAACCAATTTCTGATGAGCAAATTGCAGCAGAGTATGATTCTTATACAGAAGGATTAAAATGGCAATTGATTCAAGGTGAAATCTTCAAAGCAAATGAAATTAAATTGGATCAAGAAGAAGTGGTGAATTTCACAAAAGGATTGTTGGTCAACAACTATGCACAATATGGGATTCCAGCTCCTGAAGATGATGAATTAACAAAGAGTGCAATGCAAGTTTTACAAAACAAAGAAGAAGTGAACCGTATCTACGATATGTTGGCTGAATCGAAGTTGACAAACTATTTTAAAAGCACTGTAAAATTGAACGAAAAAGAAGTTTCTTACGATGATTTCGTAGCTTTAGCAAATAGCTAAAAGAAAATTCTTTCAGAATAATTGAAAAAACTCGGATCTAATCCGAGTTTTTTTTTACCTTAGTATTTCTAATTGCAAGAATTACCTATGAAATTGAAATCTATTTTGTTGATTTTTTTACTATTCGGACTTACTAAATCTGTTGTCGCACAATCCGATTATTTGAAGTTTAAACCTTATAAACCTTATACTTGGATGATTGGGGTAGGTTGGAGTTTTGTGGACAATGACGGACGTTCTCATTCACATTTCCTCGATTTAAAAGGAGCTTGGTTGATGCATCCATATCCTTCTCATATACTTGTTGATCGCTATTTAAAACATGGTTATAGTCTTGAACTCTCCGCCTCGTACAATCAAATAAATGGACGAAAAATGGTGAATGAAGCCTATCCAACAGGTATGATGTTTTCAGCTGATTTCACTTCACGTTACAGTTTTTATAAATTTTTGCAACCAACAAAATGGTTTGACCCGTATTTGGGAATAGGCGTGGGTTTTTCATCGGTTAACACTGGTTCAACAGCCAGTTATTTTACTGGAAATGGAGTTGTAGGAATGAATTTTTGGATAAAGCAATTTGGAATACGTTTGCAAGGAACCATTAAATTTGGGCTGGTATCGAGTATTTATTACAACAATACAAATTACTTGCATTATACAGCTACGTTGCTCTATAAATTCAAACCGAAGTCAAAAAAAGACAATTCTTTTCAGCAACCAAAACACAAGTGGGCAACAAAAAAACCAGGAAAATATAAAGGTCGATCAAAATAATAAATTGAATTGGTTTCAATCTCGAATTTTCATTTTATATTTGTGCAAAATTAGTGAAAATGAAAAGGTGTATTTTAGTTGTTATTCTTTTACTATTCATTTCCCCTAAATCCTACGCACAATCTGATTACTTAAAATTTCGACCGTATCAACCCTATACATGGATGGTAGGTTTGGGTTGGAGTATTATTGATAACGATGGCGGAACATTCCAATTTTTTAATTTTATGAAAGGTTGGGATGCAGAATTTTATCCTGCGGTAATTTCTGTAGATCGTTACATTAAATACGGTATGAGTGCCGAGTTAACGTTATCATTCAACCAATTTAGAGGAAACAAAACAGTAAATGCGACGAGTAATGCAGGAATTATGTTCATGACAGATATTGCATTTAAGTACAGTGCTTACCAATTCATTTCTAAAAAAGTTAGTTGGTTGGATCCTTATATTGGTGTGGGAATGAGTTTTACATTAAATACAGCAACTGCTCCACATGCCTATCCAACGTTCAATGTGCCGTTTGGAACAAATTTCTGGATTGATAGAAATTGGGGAATTCGCTTGCAAGCAGATGCTAAGTTTGGTTTGGTTCCGAATTTCTATTTTACCAATGGAAATTACATGCAATACATGGCTTCTGTTCTCTATCGTTTTCAAAAAATGGATAGAAACCGAAGCAACGACAAACCTCGCTATCCATGGGTTAGAAAGAAACCAGGAAAATTCAAAGACGGTAAATCAGAATAAAATTCATCTTTTCTTTGCATATTAATTTGAATATGTATATCTTAGCTTTATAAATAGTGCTACTATGAAGGCTTATGATCAAATTCCACAATTGGTGGAGAAGGAACTGATACCCACTTTATCTTTCAAAGATATCATCATTTCAGATAGAAACCCAGAACTGGAACATCAAATAGAACAAGCAGTTCGACTTGGTAATGCGTATCATTCCAAAGTATCTATTGTGTTTATGGATGACATTGGTTTAAAACGTGTAGAGACGACTATTTGGGCAAAGGGAGAGAAATTCATCTGCCTAAAAGGTGGTATTTGGTTACCTATTGCACGAATCATTTCAATTAACTTTTAATTTATATCGAACCCCTCAGGTTTATAGATCAATAAATTCAACGGTTAGGTTTTCAATAATGCTATAAAGAAAATTCATGCCCAATTCAAGTTGATTCACTATCTTTGAAATGTACATAATTCTTAAATAATTGTGAAAATAATAATAGCAATGATTTTTGTTGTTAACTTTACATGAATTGTTTTGAATTAGAAACGAACCGTATGAAACATATAATGAAACTTGTAAACTTATTTTTTATTGGAGTCCTTTTCTTTTTATCTATTGGACAATCTATTGGTCAAATGGAATTTCCAGAGGATATTGTAAAAGTAAAATTCTCCGTTGAACAAGATAAAGATGTTGCTTTTGTAATTGCAGATGTTACAGTGTTACCAAAATGGCACATCAACGCTTCAGTTTTGCCCAAAGGAAGTTTTGGTTTACCTACCAAGTTTATTCTTAATAAATCGACTGATTTTAAATTAGATGGAAAACTAATAGAACCAAAACCTATCGAAAAATACGATGAGTTGGCAGATGAAAATTTGGCTTACCACGAAGGAAGAATTAAAATTAAACAAAAAATTAAGGTAATAGCAACTGAAGATTTTGAATTAACAGGTTCTTTTAACTATCAAACATGTAACGATGTCAAGTGCTTACCCGATTACACCTATGATTTTAAAGTAAAAATTAAAGGATATAAGGATGCAACTGTTGGTGCAACTATTGAAGAATCAATAAACAATAACACAGATGAGGTAATCACACAAGTTTCAACTAACGATACCGTTGCACCTTCAATCGAAAAAAGTTCAAAAGAATCGTTTCAATCCAAGGATGGAGATTTATCAAAAAATAATTCCATTTGGGTAATTTTTGGTTTGTCTTTTCTAAGTGGATTATTGGCATTGATAACTCCTTGTGTTTTCCCTATGATACCAATGACAGTAAGTTATTTTACAAAATCATCAAAAACCAAAGCAAAAGGAATAAAAAATGCTTCTTTGTATGGTTTGTCAATTGTTGGAATATACGTAGCATTGGGGGCTTTGGTAATGGTCACGGGGTCTGCTAGTAAACTGAATGAAATGTCAACCAACCCATGGTTCAATATCGCATTTTTCTTGTTGTTAGTTGTTTTTGCAATCTCATTTATGGGGGCTTTTGAAATCACGTTGCCAAATTCATGGGTGAATAAAGCAGATGCAAAAGCCGATAAAGGTGGTTTTGTAGGTATTTTCTTTATGGCCTTGGTGTTGGCCTTAGTTTCGTTTTCATGCACAGGTCCAATTGTTGGAACGTTGCTAGTGGAAGCAGCATCTCACGGTGGTATTACACCTATTGTTGGTATGTTTGCTTTTGGATTGGCTTTGGCACTTCCTTTTACCTTGTTTGCCGCATTCCCAGGTTGGTTAAATTCAATGCCACAATCAGGAGGATGGCTCAATTCGGTAAAAGTTGTTTTGGGACTACTTGAATTGGCTTTAGCGTTTAAATTCTTATCAAATGCTGACTTGGCTTGGCAATCTCATTGGTTAGAAAGAGAGGTGTTTATCGCAATTTGGATTGCTGTATTTGGTTTCTTAACGCTTTATCTTTTTGGAATGGTATCACTTCCTCACGATTCTAAAATTGAGAAACTTTCTGTTGGAAGAGCTACTTTTGGGATGATTACACTATCTTTTGTGATCTACTTAATTCCAGGAATGTGGGGGGCTCCTTTGAAATTAATAAGTGCTTTCCCTCCTCCAATGCATTATAGTGAGTCTCCGTTGGGTGTTGGGGCAACTTCGGTTGTTTCCAATACAACTAATTCACAGCCCGAAGGCACACATTTAGGCCCTCAAAACATTTTTGTTTTCCATGATTTAGAAAAAGCAGAAGCGTATGCAAAAAAAGTAGGAAAACCATTGTTTATTGATTTTACAGGACATAATTGTGTTAATTGCCGCAAAATGGAACAATCTGTTTGGGGTGAACCAGGTGTGATTGAAATTTTACGTGATAAAGTAGTGATTGCTTCGTTGTATGTTGATGAACGAACAGATTTGCCAGTTGAAGAGCAAGTTGAAGTGGAATATCCCAATGGTCGTAAAGTAACATTAAAAACTGTTGGAGATAAATGGACAGCAAAACAAGTGATTGATTACAAAGTTACTTCACAGCCTTATTACGTGATGAAAAACACCGATGATACACATCTTGATATAGGTTCTGCAAGTTATCAAACGCACAGAGATCCACAAGATTTTAAAGCTTGGTTGGAAAGTGGTTTGAAATTATTTGAAAAATCAAAGTAATTTCTTATTGTTCTTCTGAACGTAGTGTGGATGGTGATTTTATTTCTGAATAAATTCAAACTCCATATCAGTAGTTGATTTGAATTGATTTGCATCAAAAAAGAGGGTTCTTGTAGGAAGTGAAATAGCAAATAAACCGCTTTTCTCTGTAACAATCATTCTGCTTGGGTTGTAAATAACTGATTCATTAAATGGATTAATTGTTGGAGTAGCACCGTTGAGAAACAAAGCAACTGTTTTATCACCAAATTCTTTACTTGTAACACGATACGTCATTGCTTCGTTTTGTGGATACACTCCCAATGTATAACCACCTTTTGATGGAGATAATGGCAACTGATTGATCTTCTCCCATTTGTTGTCGTTCAACTGGTGTAATTCCATTGTTGCATTAGTGCTTGTAGCTGTTATAGTAGTTAAATAAAATTGGTTGTTTTGAAAGGTAACCAAACCATTTTGAACACCATTTTCCGATTGGAGGTAATAGGCACCATTTGTTCCAAAACCCGATGTGCTGAACGTTGAGGTAGTACTGATGTTGTTTTTAATAAAAACACGATTCAATTCTTTTCCTTTTGAATTAAACTTGACAATTGTCCAACCTTTACCTTCTTTTTTTACTGAATAATCGGCAAAACAGATTTCATCTCCTGTAAAACCAACGTATTGAAAATGATTCACTCTGCCAGCTTTTAATTCTTCATCACTCGTTGTTCCTAAAACAACCGCATAAGGTAGTAAGTTGTGATGGGTGATAAATAAGGCTATATCTGTATGAATTTTATCGGATTTGTTGAAGTCTCTAAAATGATACACCAATGCTTTGTCTGTTACCACCACATTCTTTAATGTCAAGTTTAATGGGTCATAACCCAAATTTTTGATTGCTGAAATAATAGAAACATTGGTGTTTTTGATATTTCCAGCAGAATTTAATTGATCAAAGTAAACTTTTCCATTTTCAGGCTTTAAATCTCTCAAAAAGTAAACATATCGTGCATTTTCACTGGATATGTAGTAATATTTATTGTTGGCTGGGATAAATTGTTGTTCCCAAATACTTTTATCGCTTTCACCAACAAGTGTTAGATATATCTGTTTACTGTTATTTGTTGGATCTTTACTTAACAACATGGCACCCATTCCTTTCCATTCAATGATGGAGTAAAAAGGTTGTACAGTCTTTAAAATAGTAAACTTTTGTGCAAATAAATTGAGCGACAAAAGAAAAGAGATCAGTCCAAAAAATAAAATTTTCATAGCCAGTTTATTTTAGAATAATTAAATTTAATTGTAAATTTACGAATATTATTGATAGTTTTTCGTTCTATTGACGAAGTAATTTAACACTCAACTATGAAATTTATTACCGCAATAGCGTTGTTTTTTACTGTAAACACCTTGTTTTCTCAAATACAGGGAGATAAATTTACGCATACCTATTCAACTAATTCAATGGTTTTTCAGTCTGTAACTTTTCCCAAACCGAATTTGAAGCAATTGAGAGCCGAAGATGAGGAAAATGATGTAAAAGGATTGGGACCTTGGCGTTTTGGTTATAATTTCGATACGGATTTGTCATTGGACAATGCCGGAACATGGACAACGCTTTCAAATGGAGGAAAATTATGGTTGCTAAAAATTCAATGCAATGAGTCACAAACTATTAATTTAACACTTGAAAACACTTTTATACCAGAAGGAAATGAATTGTTTGTTTACAACGAAGATAAATCGTTTATTCTTGGGAAATTTACAGAAAAACACGTGTACAAAGGACAATTGGGAACTGAATTAGTACCTGGTTCTACAGTAATAGTTGAATATTATGTTGCTCCTCAAAATATACTCAATAGCGGTCGTTTAACCATTAAAACAGTTACGTATGGCTATCGTTCTGCAGAAGAATTTCAAGAAAAAGCTTTTGGGAGTGCAGCTTTTTGTCATAAAAATGTGAATTGCCCTGAAGGATTGCCTTTTTCCAACCAAAAAAGAAGTGTTGTAATGCTGGTTTCTGGTAGCAATGGTTTTTGTACAGGAGCATTGGTCAACAATACGTCTTATGACGGGAAACCGTATGTTTTAACAGCAAATCATTGTTACAGTAATCCTGCTTCGTGGATTTTTCGTTTTAATTGGGAATCTCCCGATTGTACTAATCCAGGAACATCACCAGCATTTACTTCTCTATCAGGAGCTGATTTGAGATCAAGACGAGCTGGTTCGGATTTTTGCTTGGTTGAAATTACCGGTGGATTGGAATCTGGCACAATTCCGTCAGCTTATAATGCTTATTTTTCGGGTTGGGATAGAACAGGTGATAATCCGTCCAATACTTTCGGAATTCATCATCCAAAAGGAGATATTAAGAAAATTTCTTTTGATGACAATATGTCTTTCCCTGCACAAACAAAGGTTGGTGCAACAGTGAGTGATGTTGCTGGAACATGGAGAGTACAATGGGATAGAAGTACGACAACAGAAGGCGGTTCTTCTGGTTCACCCTTGTTTAATCAAAACAAACGAATTATTGGACAATTGTGGGGCGGTGGTGCACTTTGTACAAACCCAGATGGATTTGATTACTATGGTCGTTTTAGCGTGTCTTGGGACCCATCTGGAAGCAATAGTACCAATCATTTGAAAACATGGTTGGATCCTACAAATACGGGTGCACTGGTTGTGAATGGTTATGAGCCAAGCGATAATTATACATTAGATGCTAGTTTGGTGTCACTTAAAAATGTGAATGGAACACTCTGCTCCAATTCGATTGCTCCAAAATTTACTTTGGTCAATACAGGTACAGCAAGTTTAACTTCAGCAACAATAACTTATGGTTTTGATGGAGTGGAGAGTCAAACGTACACATGGTCAGGAAATTTAGCTTTTTTGGCTGCAACAGAAATTGATTTACCCAATCAAACGGTTGCGGGAGGTGGGCATTCATTTTCTGCTACGGTAACAACTGTAAATGGCGGTGCTGATGCTATTGCAGATAATAACAATATTATTTCTCAATTTTATGTTGTAGAATCACCACAAACAGTAAATTTAGCTGTTACTGTAGATTGCTACGCTAGTGAAACCAGTTGGCAAATAACCAATTCAAGCAATGATACATTGTACAAAAGTCCAATTTATTACAACACTGATGAAGGTTTACACAATTATTCACTTTGTTTAGATCCAGGTTGTTATACGTTTAAAGTGTTTGATGAATATAATGACGGAATGAGTTATTGTGATTCTGGATTGGTTGTAATTACGGGGTCATTAAGTGAAATTTTGGCTCAAATTACCAAGCAAGAAGCAGCTACTTTTGGTGCTTCAAAATCAATCAATTTTTGTGTGGATTACAACGGAATTGAAAATTTAACTACCGATTTTGGTGTGTTTCCCAATCCTGTTCAAGGAATGTTGATGTGGAATAGCAAAGATGTGGTTGAAGTTGCATTGATAGATTTAGCAGGTCAATTAATAGTGCAAGCCAAAACTGAGCAAAACCAATCACTATCTGTTGGTGGAATAACCAATGGAGTTTATTTTGCCTCGTTTAAATTAAGCAATGGTACGGTTATTGTTAAGAAAATAGTAGTAGAGAAAAATTAGAATAAAAAAGAGGGCGTTCCATTTTGAACACCCCCATAAGTAACTATTTTTTGATTTTGAACAAATAATTCAATTAACGATAATGTTTGTAGCTACCATCAGGCTTTAATTTTCCTTTTTGAATCCATCGTTCTTCATCTTCTTCTTGATTGTTTTGTTTTGTTAAATCAATGGTGTAATCATCAATTTTAACGGTTTTACCTTGAGGTATGTAGATGACTAATTCCAAACTTTGTCTTCTGAATTTGTCTGATTTTGGATAATTTAAAAACGATGAAATGTGTAAAGAATCGCCTTTCACTTCATAAGGATAGTGAATGTTTTCTGCACGTTTTACTGCTTTATCTAGAGAAAATGCTTTTGCTTCTTTGATAATGTTTACGTGGTACAAACTATCCTTAGAAACTTTGTATTTAATTGAAATATCTGATTTGTAAATGCGATCATTACTGATGTAGATGTCCCATGTATTACTAGATTTCACCGTATAATCATTGCTTGTAGAAAGTACATTGCTTTTTGTTGTTAAAACCAATTGTGGAGTATGAATGGTTTCAACTTCTTTTTCAATTTCTCCTTCGATGGAATAATCGCTACCAACTCTTGTGAAAACGATCATTCCTATCACAAATCCACAAATTGAAAGGAATATAAGTGATGCATTGATGTATCTTGACCATCTATTTTTTAAGTTAAACAACAAAACAAATCCACCAATTAGAAATAACAATACAATTGGAATGGAAGTGAAGTAAAAACTCAACCATGCAAGTTGAACATCGATAGGATTATCAACTATAAGACTAGCTAGAGATGTGAATGAAAGAAAACCACTTTCAGTATTTGCTGGAATAATTTGCGGTTTTCCAAAAATGATACCAATGAATGTTATCAATAGAACTAACCCAATAAATGAGAAAAATAAACCAAAAATAACAGCAACAGTGCGTCTTATTGAGTGATAAACCGTTCGAATTTTACCAGAATCTTTTATGTTGTTGGCAAAATGACGAGATTTTTCAGATATGTTTTTAGCGGCACGATCAACCTCTTCCTTTACTGTATCAACGTTTATAGGCTGACCTTTCATTTTTAATCGATCAATAGAGCTGGTAGCTTTTGGAATGATAATCCAAAGCAAGATGTATAAAAAGAAACCAACCCCACCAAATAAGATTGCAAGAGCCCATACAATTCGGATGATTGTAACATCAATAGCAAAATAGTTGGATAAACCAGAGCAAACCCCACCAATGTAGGATCTTTCAACGTCACGGTACAAGTGTTTCTCATTCGATTTTTGGTCTTGCGTATCATTTTGCTTGTGAGAGGAAGACTCCGAATAATCTGCATCTGAAGTAGCAAAATCTGATGGATCACCAAGAGTATTTAGTACTTCTTCAACATCTTTTAGCTCAATGATATTTTTTGACCCAGTAATTTTTTTGCTCAATAGTTCGGCTATACGAAGTTCGATATCTTCAACAATATCTTCAGCACCATCTTCATTTTTTAAGATAGATTCCAAACGCTTTAAATAAGCGTCTAATTGCAAATAAGCATCCTCCTCAATTACAAAGGGAGTACCTTTTATGTGTATAGAAATAGTTTTTTTCATAATATTAATTGTTAGTGATTTTATTGACTGTTGCACTTAATTCGAGCCATGTTTCATTGAGTGCTTTTAAAAATTCATTCCCTTTTTCGGTCGTTGAAAAATATTTCCTCGGCGGACCAGATGTTGATTCTTCCCAGCGATAAGTGAGTAATTCGGCATTTTTTAGTCGTGTTAGCAAAGGGTAGAGTGTGCCTTCAACAACGATTAACTTAGCTTCTTTCAATTCTTCAAGAATTTCTGAAGGATATGCCTCTTTTCTTTTTAATATCGATAGGATGCAGTATTCCAAAATTCCTTTCTTCATCTGCGCTTGTGTGTTTTCGATATGCATTTTTCATTGTTTTATAGGACAAAGATATAAAATAATTATAATACTATGCAATACATAGTACTAATTTTTTTATTTTTTTGATTAATTGACATTATGACATTATGATTTTGTGACGTTATGATTGATTGAAAGGAAACTCATAAATCATGTTTTTTCAATTAGTCAATAATTCATCCCATCAAAAAAAATCTCAGGTAGTGAATATATTATTTCGAATCATTCTAAATAATAAAGATATTTCGTACCTTTGCAGATAAATTAAACAATCAAACAATGGGATTTAGTGTTGAGGACATAAGGAAGCAATTTCCAGCGCTTCACCAAGAAGTATTTGGAAAGCCTTTGGTATATTTTGACAATGGCGCAACATCGCAAAAACCACAAGTGGTTATTGACGCAATAGAGCACTATTATGCAAAAGAAAACGCGAATATCCATCGTGGCGTTCACTATTTAAGTCAGAAAGCAACGGATGCTTACGAAGAAGCAAGACGAATTGTGCAACGTTTTATTCATGCCAAAAATGATTACGAAGTGTTGTTTACTAAAGGAGCAACAGATGGTATTAATTTGGTGGCATTTAGTTTTGGTGAATTGTTAGAAGCTGGTGATGAAATTATTATCAGTGAAATGGAGCACCATTCAAATATTGTTCCTTGGCAATTGGTGTGTCAACGTAAACAAACAGTTCTTAAAGTGATTCCTATTTTGGATAATGGTGAATTGGATATGGTTGCTTTTGAGAAATTGTTGTCAAAACGCACAAAACTTGTTGCAGTAACTCATGCGAGCAATACGTTGGGAACGATTAATCCAGTTAAAGAAATAATTCAAAAATCACATGCAGTTGGTGCTAAAGTTTTAATAGATGGAGCTCAATCAATTCAACATTTGAAAATAGATGTGCAGGATTTGGATTGTGATTTTTATGCATTTTCCAGTCACAAAGTGTTTGGACCAACTGGAGCAGGTGTGTTATACGGAAAAGAAGCTGTTTTAAACAGCATGCCTCCTTATCAAGGTGGAGGAGATATGATTGATAAAGTAACGTTTGAAAAAACAACTTTCAACGAACTTCCTTTTAAATTTGAAGCAGGAACACCTCATATTGTTGGTGGTATCGCAACCGGTGTTGCGTTAAAGTATTTGCAAGAATTAGACTTCGAAAGCGTACATCAACATGAAATGGAGTTGTTGAATTATGCACAAGCTGAAATGAAACAGATTGAAGGATTGAGGATTATTGGAACAGCTAAAAATAAAACAAGTGTCATCTCTTTTGTGGTTGATGGTTTGCATCCTTTTGATATTGGTACATTACTTGATAAACAAGGGATTGCTGTAAGAACGGGGCATCATTGTACGCAACCTTTGATGGAACGCTATGGAATTGTAGGTACAGTGCGAGCAAGTTTTGCTTTTTACAATACCAAAGAAGAAGTAGATTTGTTTTTAAAAGCGTTAAAAAGAAGCATAGAACTATTGAAATAATTATTTTTGCACTTTTCAGATTGAAATGACATTAGAGGAAAAACAACAAGAAATAATCGATGAGTTCTCTATCTACACGGATTGGATGGAAAAATACGAATACATCATTGATTTAGGAAAAAGCGTAAAAACGATTAACGAAGATTTGAAAACAGATGACCGATTGATTGATGGTTGTCAGTCAAGAGTCTGGGTTGCCTCTGAATTTAAAGATGGAAAGTTGTTTTTTTCTGCCGATTCGGATGCAATTATTACAAAAGGAATCATTGCATTGTTAATTCAAGTTTTGGATGGTGAATCTCCAGAAACAATTGTAAATGCAGATTTACATTTTATAAAAGATATTGGTTTGCAAGATCATTTGTCACCTACCAGAGCAAATGGCTTGTTGAGCATGGTTAAACAATTGAAAAAATCAGCCTTATTGGCAATGAGATAACTATGGAAGAATTAGAAAATACAATTATTGAGGTATTAAAGACGATTTACGACCCGGAAATCCCTGTTGATATCTATGAATTAGGCTTAATCTATGAAGTAAATATTGATGACAACAAAGGAGTTGATATTGTTATGACTTTAACCTCTCCCAATTGCCCAGTTGCAGAATCTTTACCCAAAGAAGTGGAAGACAAAGTTGGTGAAATAGATGGAGTAACTTCGTCAAAAGTTGTTGTAGTTTTTGATCCACCTTGGGACAAAGACATGATGAGTGAAGTAGCTCAATTGGAATTAGGATTGCTTTAATCAAATTCGGGTTTTGTATTTTATGAGGTGCCATATCAGGTAAAGAATGGCTAAAATCGTAAACAAAGACGCTAGAATAAAGGTAATCATTACAGTTGTTGCAGTATTGTTATAAACTAGAATGGATAATCCTGCGCCCAACATAAACCCTCCTTCTAAAGCTATAAACAACGTTCCAGAACCAACTCCTCGTCGATGAGGTAGGGATAAATCTGCCATCCAAGCCATTAATGCTGGACTGGAAATTCCCGATGCAAAACCATACATTGTTGCGGCACAGAGGAAGAGTGTAACGTTGTTTGCGAAACCAGTCAATAGCATGGCTATAAGTAATAGAACCATCGCAATGATTAAAGTCTTTCTTCGGCCTATTTTATCTGATAAAGATGCAGTAAATAAACGTATTACTAGGGAACTAATGGCATAAAACCCAAAATAGAGTCCTTTATTTTCTAGTTCTAAATAAGTTGCGATATCGGGAGTGAGTACATAAACAAATCCAGAACAAGTAGCTGCAAAAAACATAACAACAGCTGCTGGTCTAACAGAAGGTTCTAATAAATCATTTGATTTGAGACGCAAAATTTTAAGTGAAAACTTGATTTTTTGGTGTTCCGGTAATGTTTCTACTGTAGAAGCAACCATCAAACAAGCGATGATTGCCATTAAAAAGGCAATGATGAATAAAGCATGATAGCCTAATAAATGAATGATAGGATAGGTGAGTATTTGTCCCAAACCAAAACCTACGGATACAAAAATGCCCCAAATACCCATTCCCAATCCTCTTTTATTGCTGGGTAATAAATCTGTAACCATTGCGGTAGCTCCAGTTGGGTAAAATCCAGCACTGAATCCATGTATAAATCGTAGAAAGAGAAATAAATACAAAATACTTAGAAAAGGGTAGGCTAGACAAGATAAGGCTCCTACAATAGCACCAATGTACATTACCTTTTTTCTACCAATAGAATCGGCTAGTTTTCCAGAAATTGGTCGTGCAATAGCTGCAGCAATTGAAAAGAAAATAAAAACAAGCCCTTTTTTATCGCCAGCTTTAAGTAGTTCCATCATTGAATTTAACTCTGGTATCAATAAATTGAAACTAGACATGAAAAGGAGCATACTAATAGCAAGCATCCAAAAATCTTTTTTGTATTCACTCATAATTGATTACAAAAGTAAGTGTTTAGTTTTTCTTTGAGATTTCAAAAAAAGATAAAAAATTAACAAGATAAAATTATCTAAGAATGCTCTAAAATTGTAAATTAGCAAAAAATTATTGGTAATAAAATTAATAATACATGGCTAAAACATTGGTTATAGGTGCGGGAGGTCAGATTGGCACTGAATTAGTGGTGGCATTGAGAAATAAGATTGGCTCTGAAAATGTCATTGCAGCAGATGTCAAACCTACTCCATCAGACTTATTAAGTAATGGTCCATATATTCAATTAGATGTATTGGATAGAGAACAAGTAAGACAATACATTATTAATAACGAAATTAAAGAAGTTTATTTATTGGCAGCTTTGTTATCGGCTACAGCAGAAAAAAATCCAGATTTTGCGTGGCGATTAAACATGGAAGGATTGTTTACCATTCTTGATTTAGCCAAAGAAGGTTACTTAAAAAAGATTTTTTGGCCAAGTTCGATTGCTGTATTTGGACCAACTACACCAAAAGACAATACACCACAATATACAGTTATGGAACCTTCAACTGTATATGGAATTTCAAAACAAGCAGGAGAAAGATGGTGTGAGTATTACCACAATAAATTTGGTGTTGATGTTAGAAGTATCCGTTACCCGGGATTGATTTCATATACTTCATTGCCAGGAGGTGGAACAACTGATTATGCTGTTGATATTTTTTATCAAGCAAAAAAACACAAGAAATACGAATGTTTTTTAGCAGAAAACACACGTTTGCCCATGATGTTTATGGAAGATGCAATTCGTGGAACAATTGAGTTAATGGACGCACCTACTGAAACATTAACGGTTAGATCTTCGTATAATTTTTCAGGATGTTCTTTTACTCCAACAGAAATAGCAAATGAAATTAAACAGTTAATGCCCGAATTTGAGATAACTTACAAGCCCGATTTTCGTCAAGAAATTGCCGACTCTTGGCCCGGAAGTATTGATGATACTGTTGCTAGAAAAGATTGGGGGTGGAAAGAAAAATACGGTATTAAAGAATTGGCACAGTTTATGTTAGCTAATGTTGATATAGAGAAAATTTAAAATTTTCATCGAAAAAAATGACTGGTTTGTCTAAAAATAAAATAAAATGATGGCTGATCCAAAAAATAGTTATAAATTGCATAAAGAAAACAACTCATTTTATAATTACTATCTTAATTTAGTTATTATGGAACCGCGAAAAATACTTATGACAGTGCTTACTTTTTTATGTGTCTTTTTATTAAATGCAAATTATACTTACTCGTATAGTGAGTATAATGATCAAAAAGGAGATATCAATAAAAAAGATGATGAAGGAAGGAAACAAGGTAAATGGATTTACTTTGGAAAAGACCGTCCAAACGCCGGTTATCCTGCAGAGGGTAAAATCGAAGAAGGTGGTTATGTAAACGACCGCAAAGAGGGTGTGTGGATTAAATACTACAACGATGGTATTACCCCCAAATTAAAAGGTGAATACAAAAACAACAGACCTCAAGGAAGTTATGTGAAATTAAGCCCAAAAGGTGTTGTTATTGAAAAAGGAACCTTTACAATGGGTAAATACATGGACTCTTTGGTTCGATACCATAGTGATGGCTCTATTTTGTACCAAGGATATTACAATGATTCAGGAAATGAGCAAGGTACAATCAAGTATTATTATCCAAATGGACAAGTTGAATTTGAATACAATTCAGATAATGGCGTGTCCAAAGGTAAAGCTACAAGATATTACGAAAATGGAGATGTAAAAGAAATCATCTATTTTGGTGAAGGAGGAGTTGTAACAAATTCTGAAAAGAAAGAAATGGTTAGCCTTGCTGTTAAAGTTGTTGAGCCTGGAGCTTCTAAAGAACAAGCACCAGTTATTAAAACACCAAATACCAAAGGAGCTAAATTCTTGCCAAATGGTTATAACAAAGTTTACAATGCTAATCAAGAGATTTGGCAAGATGGTGACTTTAGAAATGGTAGATTGTGGGATGGTAAAGTCTATGAATACGACAAAGATGGTATTTTATTAAAAGTAAGAGTATTCAAGAGTGGTGTATATCATTCAGACGGACAATTGAATTGATAGAATATTTAAGAATTTAAGTTTAAAAATTAATAATGAAGGGGAAATGACGGTGTTATTTCCCTTTTTTATTGTTGATTGGAAGTTATATCCTTCTCTCAATAAACAAATGCTTTAAAACAAAAAGAATCAAGTCAAAAAATTGGGAATTAAATTCCTTCTTGACCTTTTAATTTTTCAGCATTTTCTGCTAATTTAAGTGCGTCAATCATTTCTTGAATATCCCCATTCATAAAAGAAGAAAGGTTATAAATGGTTTTATTGATGCGGTGGTCGGTAATTCTTCCTTGCGGATAGTTGTAAGTCCGAATCTTAGCGGAACGGTCACCTGTAGAAACCAATGTCTTGCGTTGCTCAGCACGTTCTGTCTGGATTTTATCCAATTCCATTTGATACAAACGAGAACGCAATACAGAAATAGCCTTTTCTAAGTTTTTGTGTTGTGAACGACCATCTTGGCATTCTACAACCATCCCTGTGGGAATGTGTGTTAAACGAATAGCTGATTCCGTTTTGTTTACGTGCTGACCTCCAGCTCCAGATGAACGAAAAGTATCTTTACGAACATCGTTCATGTTTAATTCAAAATCAACCTCTTCTGCTTCGGGTAAAATTGCTACTGTAATTGCTGAGGTGTGTACTCGACCTTGTGACTCTGTTTCAGGCACACGTTGAACGCGGTGTACGCCTGATTCAAATTTTAATGTCCCATATACTCCCGCACCGGTAATACTCAATGATACTTCTTTAAAACCTTTAACTGTTCCTTCGGAAGTGTTGATGATTTCGTAGCTAAACCCAGCTTCTTTGAAGTACATGGTGTACATACGCAAACAATCCTCCACAAAGATACAAGCTTCATCACCTCCCGTTCCAGCACGTAATTCCATGATGGCATCTTTATCGTCTTCAGGATCTTTAGGAATTAATAAAAACTTGATATCTTCTTCCATTTGTGGTTTTTGGGCTTCTAAAGCATCAATTTCATCTTTAGCCATTTCCCGCATTTCAGGATCTGTTTCAATTTCAAGTAATTCCTTAGAAGATTGAAGGTTGCCTAATAGATTTTTATAGTTGAGATAAACAGCATCTATTTCCTCTAAATCCTTGTATTCTTTGTTTAATTTGACATAACGATCCATATCGGCAATGATGTCTGGGTCAACAATCATTTTGCCTACTTCAACAAATCGATAATGAATTGCTTCTAATTTTTGTAATAAATCGTTCATGTCTAAAATTTGGATTGCAAATATAGCGTTTTGTTAAGAAATTAAATAGAAAACTTGATGAATCTATCCGTTGACTATTAAAGGGCTATAAATTTCAATCTAAATAATGCTCTTTTAAAAATACTTCGTGGTGACGAATGTGTCCAACTAAAAAGCCAAATAACGCTCTTGCGCTTACTGGTTTGTTTGAAGCTGTTCCCATTCGTTTTAAATCCTCCTCTCGCAAAGATTTATAAAGAATAATTGCACTTTTGCGAACATAGATAAATTCTTCGATTAAATCTTCCATACTTCTATCGTTGAAATTTGTTGCCAACACATAAGCATCTTCATCAAATCCAGGAAGTGAAGCTTGTTCTCCTCGTGCAATTCTGAATGCACAATCCAATTTTACACGTTCAGTATCAGTGTTGTGACCAATTACTTCTTTAACTGTCCATTTGTTTTCAGCGTAGTGATACAATTCTTTTTCAGTAGGTATAGAACGGACAAAATCTACATACGATTCCAATTGATTTTCCAACTCGCCCAATAAATTGTCAGTGGCAACAAGGCTTAAATAATGTCTAAAAGAAATCGGGTATTCTGTTTCTGGTATTAATTCACTCATGATTGATAATTTTAAAATCAAATGTAATAAAAAAAGGCTATCCATTGGATAGCCTTTTACAAAAATCTCAAAAGATTATTTGTTTACTTTTCCTGAAAGTTCAGAACCTGCTTTGAAACGGATTACGTTTTTAGCAGCAATCTTGATTGCTTTACCAGTTTGTGGGTTACGTCCTGTTCTTGCAGCTCTTTTAGAAACTGAGAAAGATCCGAATCCTACTAAAGAAACTCTTTCACCTTTTTTCAAATCTGTACCAACGTTAGCTAAAAATGAATCTAACGCTTTTTTTGCAGATGCTTTAGAAATTCCTGCATCAGCAGCCATTGAATCGATAAATCTAGACTTACTCATAGATAATAGTTTTTATGTTATTAATTATTTTAACTGTAACAAATATATTCATAATCCCATACGGTGTATAGTTTTAATGAAAAAAAATGCGTTTTTGTTGATAAATGGCACTATTTGTTGATAAAGTAGGGGGTAAAGTGCCATTTTATAAGGGCTTGAACCTTTGATAAGTTCAGAGTTCAGAGTTATGAGTTCAGAGTTAAGTTATGAGTGATATGTACTCTAACGTGAATAAATGTTAACTTGTAAACCACCACCACTTGAATCAGTCATCAAATCCACGTCAATCAGTCAACCAGTCAATAATTAATTAATTTGTCTTTTCGTTTTAAGAAAATAAGCTATTTCTCGGTTGATTTCTTCTTTTTGCTCTTCATTAGCCTTGTCATTCATGTCACCATGGTTTGTGTTGGCTAAATAAATCAACTTCATATCGTACTTTTTCTGATCCGCTAAACTTGGAATAACACCAGGATCGGGTTCTGTATCACTAGCACGAATGGATAATACAGGGAAAGAGCCATTTTTTGGCAATGGCATTCTTAAGTTATCTAAGGTAATAACACTTTTAATGGAATCTGGATGGGCTGTGGCGTAATTAGCAGCAATATCTCCACCATTGGAATGTCCTACCAATACAATCTTTTCAAAATTAAATTGAGGTCGCAAGGAATCCAATTCACTAATGACATATTGAATGTTTTCCATACCTCTATCCCAAAAAGGTTTACGCAATTCTTGTAAATTACCATTCATCGGTAATTTTTCGTCTGTTTTTAATTCATGTTGAACACTGATAACGCAATATCCCTTTGAAGCTAAAAATTCATTCAAATAGGAATACGTTAAATAGCTATCTCCTTGGTTTTTCCCATAACCATGATTGAAAATGATTACAGGTAAGTTTTCAGAAATGCTATCAGCATAACTGGTGTAAATTGCAATTGGAACCAATCTAGATCTATTAGCATCATTGAGCATAACAGTTTCCAGTTTAATGCCGTCCATTAAATCTCCTTCACTGATTCCAAAGAAATGTGTGGAACGTGAATGAGCTAATAAAGCACCAACAAACACTAATATAAATAGATAGCGTAACAAATTTAACTTTTTAACGAGTACAAATGTATAGTTTTTTTTGATTGACTGTTTTTATTTCGTGTTAACTTTTTGTAATTTCATTTGCTAACTGATCGTAATCAATTCCGTCAAAATTTCCAGATGACATCATTAGTAGTACTTTGTTGTCCCATTGTTGCTCTTTTATAAATGCTAAAACTTCTTGTGTTTTTGTTATAACTGTTACACCTCCATTAAAACCATCGTAAACCTGTTGCTCAGTTATAGGCTCCAATTTTTTGTGTTTAACCACTTCAGGATTAAAATAAACAATGGCTTTATCGGCTGCTTTCATAGCATCTTTATAATGTGGAAGAAATTCCTTTTTTAAAGACGAAAAAGTATGTAATTCCATACAAGCTATTACTATTCGGTCTTTGTATTGTTCTTTGACTGCTTTAGTTGTTGCTTTTAATTTGGAAGGAGAATGTGCAAAATCTTTAAACAATACAAAGTTTTCTGTTTCTTTTACTTTTTGCAAGCGTTTTCCTGCTCCTGTAAATGATTGAATAGCGGTTAGAAAATCATGTGCTGATATCCCCATTTCTTTTCCAACATGCATTGCGCCCATTAAGTTTTGGAGATTGTGTTGCCCAAATATTTGCAACGAATAGTGATGGCCTTCAAAATGGAGTAAACTTCCTTTTTCTGTAACTTGATAATCAGGGGTAGAATATCCGATTGTTCTTATTTTATTTGCGTATTTGTTGCCCAATTTATTCACTTCATCGTCTTCTGAGTTGAAAATTAAACAATCCGAAATCATTGAACAAAAAATATCGAATTGTTCTACGTAATTTTCAAATGTTGGAAACACATTGATATGGTCCCAAGCAATACCGCTTAAAATAGCAACATTGGGTTGATATAAATGAAATTTCGGGCGTCGATCAATGGGTGAACTCAAATATTCGTCTCCTTCCAATAGTATAAAAGGAGCATCTTCGGTAAGTTTCACCATGCAATCGTATCCTTCCAATTGCGCACCCACCATGTAGTCAACATTTAGTTTTAAAGCGTTTACAACATGTAGTATCATTGAAGTAATAGTTGTTTTACCGTGACTACCACCAATAACAATTCTCTTTTTGTTTTTACTTTGTTCGTATAAATACTCCGGATAAGAAAATATTTTTAATCCCAAGTGTTTTGCTTCAACCAATTCAGGATTGTCCTCTCTCGCATGCATTCCAAGTATAACAGCATCTAAATCAGGTGTAACTCTTGATTTGTCCCAGCCAATATTTTGGGGTAAAATTCCTTCTTTAGCTAAACGTGTTTTAGAGGGTTCAAAAATTTCATCATCAGAACCTGTTACGAGATAGCCTTTTCGCTTTAATGCAATGGCAAGATTGTGCATAGCACTTCCGCCGATAGCGATAAAATGTACTTTCATCATGTTTGTACTCAATTTGAGAACTAAATTACGATATGATTTGAAGTGAAATTAAAAGGAAAAAATGATTTACTAACAATGACCTGTGATAAAACAAGGTTTGAAAAAACGAACGTCAAAATACCATAGATTCCTCATTGCATTCGGAATGATCTGTGTTTTTGAAGGGGGGGAGTAAACGGTGGCTTTGCCACCGTTTACTCCACTAGTATAAATGTTGATGCGTCATTCCGAACGAAGTGAGGAATCTCTCGAATGTACATATTTGAAACGGAGTGAGGAATCTCACATTATGTATATTAAGTACGTTATAGTTATAAGAATGAAGTGGGGAATCTTACCGATTTATCAACATCTGCACCAATTTTAAATTCAAATTTCTATATTCGTAATCTCAAAAATAGTTTGATACCAATGAATAGAATTCAGCAACAACAAATTATAGATAAAATCCAAACAAGTAGGGTGGTTTTACTTTCTGGACCTCGACTTTCAGGTAAAGAAGAGATGATTGCTCAAGCGTTAACAGAATTGAATGTAGCAACGCTTCAAATCAATGCAGAAAATAAAAGGGAATGTAAAGTAATTGTAGAATCGGATGAGGAGGCTTTGAAAGAATCGTTTGCCAATTATCGATTGGTGGTGATTCACGAAGCTCAGTATTTAACAAACTTGCAATCAATCATTGAGTTGGTTTTGACAGATGTGATTCCTTCAAGCATTGTGCTCAATTGTTCTTTTGAACCAATGATGGATGAATTGTTGAAAGAAGTGTTGGATACACAAGGTTTACACATCCGAATTTATCCACCTGCTTTGTATGAGTTGACTTCTCATTTTGGAATGGCTGAAGAAAGTAAGTTGCTCGAAAATCGATTGATTTATGGAAATTATCCAGCGGTTACTTTAACTCCTGATGCAGCTCAAAGTATTTTAACGCATTTATTGGATACCATATTGATTACTGACTTAGGCGTTACCGATCGCATAAATAAAAAGCAACAGCTAATTAAAATGTTGCAAATGCTTGCATTTTATATTGGAGAACCTATTTCTTATAATGAGATTGCTGTCCATGCTGATATTGATAACGAAACGGTAGAAAGATATATTGAATTGTTGGAAAAAGCGTATGTTCTAATTCGTATTCCATCCTATTCGACAGATAAACGGTATGAATTGAAAAAATCATATTTGATTTATTTTGTTGATACTGGATTGAGAAATATGCTGATTAATAACTTCAATGCCCCAAGTATTCGAATGGATATGGATGCTTTGTGGAAAAATTGGCTAATCGCTGAACGTGTTAAATGGAACGCTATAAATAATAAACGAACAACCTATTGGTTTTGGAGAACACATACCAAACAAACAATTGATTTTATAGAAGAAAATGAAAACAATCAGTTTGTTGCCTATAAAATCGATTGGAATAAAAATAAAAAAATGAAATTCCCACAAATGTTTACCAATTATTACCCAGAAATCACAACCAAATTGTTGAATAGAAAAACATACATCGCATTTTTGGCCTCAAAATAATGAATTTTACAGATAAAATAGCAGCATATATTAAAGAAGAAGGATTGATTCACAAAGATTTGATTGTTGTCCTTCCTTCTCAACGTGCCAAGAAGTATTTGTCTGCTTCATTGTTTGATTTGTACAAAAAACCTATTTTATCTCCCCAATTAATAACGATGGATGCGTTGATTCGCTCAAATTCCAATCGTACCATTTTAGACAAAACCCGATTGCTGGTCAAACTATTTTCTATTCAATTAGAAATAGCAAAAAGCGATGTCGATCACTCGTTTGATGATTTTTTGGAATGGGGATCGATTTTACTTTCTGATTTTGATGAATTGGATCGTTATTTGGTTGGTGCGACAACAACGTTTAAAGATTTACACAATATAAAAGAGCTAGAATATTGGAAAATCGATACCGATGAACATTTTGTTGTTTCAGATGCTCGAAAGCGTTTCTTGGAATTTTGGGATAGATTGCCTTATTATTATGAACGTTTAAATGAGCAGTTAACCGATGAAAATGCGACTTATATGGGAAATGCCTATAAGTATTTATCGCAAAATATCGATTTGCTGTTTAAGGACAATAAAAATGCTCATTACTTATTTGTCGGATTCAATGCTTTATCGACTGCCGAAACAAGTATTATCAAGCAGTTGAATAAAATGGGACGTGGACATGTTTTGTTAGATGCAGATGTGTTTTACGTAGCTAACAAAAATCACGAAGCTGGTGAATTTATACGTAAACAATTATCCGATTTTGATAAAAAAGAACTCCCTTTTATAGAAGATCAATTGCTGCATAAATCCATGAAAATCGAAGTGGTGGAATGTGCGCAACAGACCGGGCAAATAAAAGTAGCTGCATCTCGATTGTTGGAATTGTCTGATCAAGAAATTGCACAAACTGCTATCGTTTTAGCTGATGAGTCATTGATTGGCCCATTGTTAAAAAACATTCCTAAGAAAGTTGGGAAAGCAAATATTACGCTGGGGATGCCAATGAAAGGAACAGCAGTTAAAAACTGGGTAGATGTCCTGTTTTCCATTCAAGCAACAAATGAACGTTCGGCAACTTCTGCATTTTATTATGCGGATTTAAAGCGTTTTTTGAATCATCCGTTTATTGTAGCGGGACTCAATCAGCAAGAAAAAGAAGTGATTCAGAAGATGGAAGAGCGAATAGTAAAGAATAATTGGGTGTATGTTTCGCTTAAAACGATCAATTTGAGTGAAAAACTTCAAAAAATTACTGATTTAGCAAAAGAAAATTGGCAAGGAGATTGGAAATTGGCACTTCAGAATATTCGTTCACTCAATCAATTGTTGTACAGAGAATTATCAAATGAAAATCAATTTGAAAAAGCTTTGATTCAATCATTTGATACGGCTTTAATTGAATTTGAGAACATCGCTAAAGAAGGTTTGCCTTCAATGAGTTTAAGAAGTTTTAAAAGTTTGTTTTCACAGCATTGGAGCAATAAAGGTATAGCATATCATGGTAATCCAATTGATGGATTGCAAATAATGGGATTGCTGGAAACACGCTTACTGGATTTCAAAAACATCATTTGTATAGGAATGAATGAAGGAATGATGCCACCAACCAATCCAATCCAATCCATGTTTCCAATGGATTTGAGACGTTATGTTGGTTTGCCATTGCCTCGTGATAAACAAGGATTGTTTGCGCATCATTTTTACCGTTTGTTACATGTCTGCGAACATTTGTTGGTGACTTATTCAGCAGCCAAAGAATCTATTGGAAGCAATGAAAAAAGTCGTTATTTAGTGCAGATTGAAAAAGAATTGGCACGAAAAAACACAGCTATTAACTGGCAAACGAGTTTTTATGCTGTTCCAATGGAAGAAGAAAAATTGGCCGACTCAAAATCCATTCCAAAAGACGAAGCGATTTTGAAGCGAATGGATGAATTGTTTACTAAATCGACTTCTTTTTCAACGTTGAGTAAATATGTAAATTGTCCGCTTGATTTTTATTACCGATATGTACTTGAATTTGGCGAAGAAGATAGTGTAGAGGAGGAGATGGAAGACAACACCTTTGGTACGATATTGCACAAAGTGTTGGAGCGGTTGTATGCCAAACATGCCAAATACAAAGTCGATGGTAACATAAATCCAACAGGAGGACAGCCACTTCGGAAATCGGATATAGTGGAGATGAAAGCAATTTACGGCAAACTATTGGAAGAAGAATATTTGCTCTACTTTAATAAAGATGAAACCGCTTTTCGATTTGGTAAAAACCAATTATCGTATAAAATGGCGCAAAAAATGTTGACCGACTTTTTAGACCAAGAATTGGCGTTTATAGAAGCACCCAACACCGTTGTGATTCATAGTTTGGAAAAGAAAATCAATTATCCGTTGGAGTTGGAGCTAAACGGTGAAAAGAAATCGTTTAATTTAAACGGTACAATTGATAGAGTGGATGAAGTAAACGGGCAAATTCGTTTAGTTGATTACAAATCAGGAGGTTCAAAAGAAGAAAAACGCAAATTAACCACTTCTAAAAATGAACCCGATTGGCGAGTTCATTTTTCTAAAGCAAGTCATTTGTCCCAATTATTGATGTATTGCTATTTGTACTACCATATTGAAAAAGTAATGCCATCTCAAGCAGGTATTTTTTCGATGCGTGCCATCAAATCAGGTTTGTTAGAAATGAACTTGCAACACCAAACTATAGAGGAAATGATCGCCGTTTATCCTACTTGGTTGCAAGAATTATTTGAAGAGTTGTACGACACTTCTATTCCTTTTGAACACGATGCCAATAAATTTATGAACTTTTGCCTTTATTGTGTTTGATGTAGAGTTAACCTGTCCTAAAACCAATAAAAATCGTTATTCCGATAAAAACCGCTGAGATTTTTGAGGAATATTTTATTTTAATACAATTGCTTTCTATCTAAATGCTCAACGAGTTAGAGTTATTAACTATTTAAAGAAAAACGATTTAGTTTGTTAATAAAAATTCAACTAAAAGAGAATCTTTTGTTAAAAATTGCCTTATCTTTGTAGTTGAATTTTAAATTTTTCAATATGAACGAAAATTACAAACTATTTAAGAAAGTGAGGCCTTTCTCGAAAGTAAAGCTCCTGTTTACGGTGCTTTTTAGCCTTGCGTTTGCGTTTACAAATGCGCAAACTATCCAGTTGGGTAGTGGTACGGGTACGACGAGTTATTTCCCGTTGTATTATAATTACGACTTTAATTACTCTCAGACTATTTATACCGCAGCAGAGGTAGTTGCAGGTGGCGCAGATGCTTTGCCAGGAACAATTACCAAAATTCGTTATAAACCAAAATCTACAGTTTCTACATCTAATTGGGTAGATTGGGTAGTTTATATGGGGAATACTTCTAAAGAAGGGTTTGCTAATACTACTGATTGGGTACCATTAGCACAACTAGATGAAGTTTTTAACGGGCAAATAACAAGTAATGTTACAGCAGATCAATGGTTTGAGATAACTTTGGATACACCATTTAACTGGGATGGAGTGAGTAATATCGTGGTAGCTGTTGATGAAAACACAGGTGCTTATGGTGGTTTCACGTCATGGTCAGGCTATACTTTAGCGCCTAGTACAGGTAATAAAGGTATATATCGTTATGTTGATAACACAGATATTGATCCTTCTTCACCAGGTACAGCAACATCAATAAGTAATACTGTTGCACAAATTCAGTTTTTTGGAACACTAACGGCATGTCCTTGGATAATTACCCCATCATTAACAGGTTTAACATCTAATTCAGTAGATGTTTCTTGGGTAGCAGGTGGAACTGAAACTTCATGGAATGTTGAATGGGGTACACCTGGGTTTACACCTGGAACAGGTAATGAACTTGGTAGTACTACTGTGTCAGCAACAAACACATCAATTTCAGGTTTAACAGCAGAAACTAATTATCAAGTATATATTCAAGCAGACTGTGGTAGTGAAACTAGTTCTTGGACAGGGCCACTTAGCTTTACAACTTTACAAGTTTCAGTTGGAATTCCATATACAGATGATTTTTCATCGGCTAATTGGGTATTAGGAAATGGTACTCAAACAAATAAATGGTTTATTGGTTCTGCAGCGGGAAATCCAGCTGATGGTTTGTTTGTAACAAATGATGCAGGTGTAACAAATGCTTATTCAACTGGTAATGCAACAGTAGTACATGCATCTAAATTATTTACATTGCCGGCTACAACAAATACTTTTAATGTTGCGTTTGATTGGAAATCTCAAGGAGAATCAAATTATGATTATGTACGAGTATGGGTTGTGCCAGCAACTGCTACTCTTACACCAGGAACTCAAATTTCTACAGGAAATACACCGGGAGCTCTTCAATTAGGAGTAAACCATCAGGTACAATCTTCTTGGCAAACAGCGAACTATGAAATTCCTGCTTCTTTTGCAGGTTCTGATGTGAAAATTGTGTTTGAATGGAGAAATGATAATGGAGGAGGTACGCAACCACCAGCTGCGATTGATAACTTCTCTTTAACAGAAATTTTATGTCCAAATCCAACAGCTTTAACACTTGATGCAATAACTTCAAATTCAGCAGATATTTCTTGGACAGCAGGTGGATCTGAAACTTCATGGAATGTAGAATGGGGGACATCAGGATTTGCACCTGGGACAGGAGCTGAAATTGGTAGTAGTGTGGCATCTGCTGCAAGTGAAACTATTTCAGGCTTGACACCAGAAACAAGTTACCAAGTATATATTCAAGCAGATTGTGCAGGTGATGGAACAAGTACATGGTTTGGACCTTTTAATATCACGACAACACCATTATGCCCTGCAGTAACAGCTTTAACACTTGATGCAATAACTTCTACTTCAGCAGCTATTTCTTGGACAGCAGGAGCAACTGAAACTTCATGGAATGTTGAATGGGGTACACCAGGGTTTACACCTGGGACAGGAGCTGAGATTGCTAGTAGTACTGCATCTGCAACAAACGAAACTATTTCAGGTTTAACAGCAGAAACTAATTATCAAGTATATGTTCAAGCAGATTGTGCTGGTGATGGAACAAGCACATGGGTAGGGCCATTAAATGTTTATACGGGATACTGTATCCCAACAGGTGCTGCTAATAACACAGACGAAATCCGCAAATTCACATTGAATGACTTGAGTAATACTTCAACTGCAAGTGAAGGTACAAATGGATATAGTAATTATTCTACTACAGTTGCTCCAGCTACATTGACAGTAGGAGATTCTTATGTAGCATCATTAACTAGTGGATCAGGTTTTGGATCTCATGGTGCAACTATTTGGATTGATTACAACGACAATTTAATATTTGAAGAATCTGAGAGAGTCGCTTCTCTAAATGCTGTTACGGCGAGTTCTACAGTAAATTTTCCTTCTTTTACAGTGTCTAATAGCCTTGGACAGCACCGTTTAAGAGTTGGATATGTATTTAATGTTTCTGGAACATTAATTAATCCATGTTCTACATCTACAACGTATTCTGAATATGAAGATTATTCAGTATTAGTTATAGAACTTCCGGTTTCACCTACCATCACAGAAGCAGCAAACCCAACTTGTGCTACAGGTGCTATTTTATCAACAACTGGTACTCCAGGAGCAGATGAAGCTTGGTACTGGCAAACAACAGCAACTGGTACAGACATGTCTAATGATGCAACTAATGATTGGGCAGTGTTTACAAATGGTGATTACTATGTAAGAGCTTACAATACAGCGTATGGAGTATGGGGTGATGCAACTTCTATTACTGTTTCAGATATGCCAGTTGCAAATGATCCTACTGGTTTAGTGGCAGCAGCTAACCCTGCATGTGTTAGTACTCAAATTTCAGTTGATGCAGCTGATGCTGGGCAAACTAACTACTGGCAAGGTGCTAACTCAAATGGAGTAGATCAATCAGAAGATGCTTCAACACCTTATGATGTCACTGCTTCAGGAACTTATTATGTAAGAGCTTATGATGCAACTTCTCAATGTTGGTCTAATTCTGTAGCAATTACTGTTCAAATTGATACAGCTATTCCAGATGCACCAACAGCAGATCCTGCAGTTTATAATGCCTGTGTGGGTGTAGCTTCTCAAATGATTGAAGCAAGTGCTTTTGAATCGCCTTCTCCAGAAGTTGTTACACTAGCAACAAATTATAATTGGAGTGCGGCTTCTGCAACTTTATCAGGTAGTTTAAATCTCCCTGTAGGTGCTTTAATTACTTCTGCAAATATTGTCTTTACAAATTTAACTTCTTCTTCAGCTTATTTAAGTGATTTAGGATTTAGCACAAGTGGAGTAGTTAATAGTGCATATTCAACATTAGGGGGATCTACTTTCCCTACTAATACTACAGTTACTAGACCTGTAAATGTTACTGGTAATGGAGCTTTTACAGTAACATTGCAAAATGACTGGACACTTGCAACTACGACGGTTGGGTCAATTACTTTAGTTGTGAATTATTCAACTCCATTACCAATCAATTGGTATGATGCACCAACAGCAGGTAATAACGTAGGTACAGGTTCTCCATTAGAAGCTATTGGTACAACTGTTATGCCAGATGCAAACACAGCTGGTTCTTATGAGTTCTATGCTGAATCAGTTTCTGGAGGATGCGTTAGTACAACTAGAACTTTAGTTACAGTAAATGTAGATGCAGTAAATGTTGATTTGTTAGCTGTAGATGTTTCTTGTAACAATGGTAATGATGGATCATTCTTATTAGACAATGTATATTGTGGAAACAACCCTGCTACATTTACTTATTCAGTTGATGGTGGTGCTTTTGGTGCTATCCCTACTGATTTATTTGCAGGATCTCACACTGTTCAAGTAAAAGACGCAAACGGTGACTTAAGTGCTGTTTATACTATTGTTATTGTTAGTGCTGCTGGTCCAAGTGATTTGGACGTTACTTCTTATACAAATGATGAAGTTACAATCGTTTGGAATGGAAATGGTTCAGAAACTTCATACAATGTTGAATGGGGTACTCCAGGGTTTGTACCTGGTACTGGAGCAGCAGTTGGAACAGCAGTTGTAACTGATACAACTTATACAATTCAAGGTTTAGATGGTTCAACAGAATACGATATCTATGTTTCTACAAACTGTGGAGGACCAGATGCTGATTGGGCTATGACTGACGTAGAAACAGATTGTGATCCAATAGCAGCTTTGGGCTATTGTGAAGACTTTGAAGATATTACTGCTTTAGGATGTTGGAAAGTCTTAGACGTTAATGGTGATGGAGATCGCTGGAATGTTTATACTGGGTATGCTAACTCTGGTACTCAATCATTAGGGATTTACACAGACTATAATGCTGGTAATAATGACGATTATATTGTTTTACCTAGAATGACTTTGACAGGAAATGAAGTCTTAACATTCAAGTATAGAGCAAGATCAACTACAGAACCTAATAATTTTGAAGTAGTAATGTCAACTAATGGGTTTATGCCAGCAGACTTTACTACAACTTTATTAGCTGATACTACAGTGAGCAATACGACATACAAGTCAAAATCTATTGATTTATCTCAATATGCAGGTGATGTTTACATTGCATTCCATGTTCCAAATGGTGGTTTAGATGGATATTATTTATATATTGATGACGTATGTATTAATATTTGTACACCTGTTTCAGGAACAGATGGTTCTGCTAACGTGTGTCGTTTAGATAACACAATTGATTTGAATTCAGTGATTACTTCACCTTATACAACTGGAGAGTGGGTATTCCCTGCAAATCAATCTGTAATTAACGGTTCTATTATGAACGTATCTACAATGGCAAATGGAGCATACCAAATCTTCTATATTGTTGAAGGAGAATGTACTTCAGATACAACAGTTGCTACAATTAATGTGTTCAACCCATCATCTGCTGGTGAGAATGGTTTAATTACAACATGTAAAAATACTCCTATTAACTTATATGGTGGATTGAGTGGAAACGTTGACTTCGGTGGTACTTGGTACAGACCAGATGGAACACCAATGGCAAGTGCAAACCTAACAACAGGTACATTAGTAGGTCAACAAGTTTACCGTTACATCGTTTCTAACGGAGTTTGTGGAGCAGATACAGCAGATGTAACTGTTAACGTTCAAAGCTGTGATTACACAGGATTAGATGACTTATCAATGTTAGAAAATATAACAGTAGCTCCAAACCCTAATACTGGTAACTTCCAAATTTTAGGAATCCCAGGTGTTGACTTTACATTCGAAGTATTAGACTTAAATGGTCGTTTAGTTCGTAACGCAACTAAGATAACTTCAACAATTACAGATGTTAACTTAACAGATGTAGAAGATGGAGTTTACATGGTTCGCATTAAAGGAAATAACTCTGAAAGAATGATTCGTGTTATCAAACAAAAGTAATCTTCGATTAGGTAAAATACCAATGAAAGGCTGTCAGCAATGACAGCCTTTCTTTTTTTTACTAATTAGTTGCCATGCTACTGTCTTTAAATTTTTCTCGCTGACTAGTACATACTGAGTTACTCGAAGTATAAGCTGTATTTCCATAATACAATATACACGAGGGCATTTCGACCTAGTACATGAGGTATTTGAAGTATGGGGCCTATTGTTATAATATAAGTTCTCCTCTATATATCGACTCAGTACTTGTACTGAGGTATTCAAAGTATGGATCATAGTTTATAACACAACACACTGAGCGACCCAGTACTTGTACTAGGTCTATACCCCATACCTCAAGCCTCTTCCCAACAGATTCAATATGTGTTTATAAACGTTGTGCTATAGATATCCACCTATTCTTACCGACCGGTTAAGATAGATGTGTAAACGTCTAAGTAATCAACAATCAATAACTACCCAAAAACCTTCTTAAGAACCACTCTGCGAATAGAGTGACAGAAAGAATTATAAATAAAATGAAATACTCAATCAAATCATCAAATGAAGATTCTTGGTAACTAATGGATGTAAAATCTTCTCTGTTTTGAATAGTTGTTATCGTTTTTTGAAAGTCAGTGGCTACGTTGAACACACCACCAGTAGATGATGCCAATTGTTTTAAAATGGTGTGATTGGCATTGTTTTCTGCCTGCTCTAAATAAGATGGTTTTACAATGAATTCTCCCTTTTTCTCATGCCTTTTTCCGTTGACAGAAGTGAAGGCCTTCCAAGTGTATTTTCCTGCTTTTAAAATCCCTAAGTTTAATTTGTAGGCATTGTTGGTGGCGCCAAATTGTAACTTTGACTCATTTCCACTTTCGTTCCACAATGAAAAATATACATCAGAAGTGGTGATAGGTTCTAATGAAGCATTCAACACAGTGGCATCAATGGTAATGTTGTCAACTTCGGTAAAAGATTTAGGAAATGTTACCCTAAAAGGATCGGTGTTTTGTTTCACAAGCAGATATTGCCCCACTTTAGAAAACAGTTCATCAAATGAATTGGTAGCTTGTGTTCTTCCATATTCAGTCAGTTTCCATCGCCAAACACCTTCTCCGTAGATAAATCCGTATTTATACGTGTTTCCATTGTTGTTTTGTGCAGTTGCAAAATAAATTTGTGCCTCTTTTTTTGTAACAGGACCTATTCGTTGATAAGTTAAAACCGAAGCATTGTTAGGGATTTTTAAATTACCAAATTTGGCCTTTAATGGTGGGTAATAGTTGAATGCACGTTGCAAATCAGTGCTACTTTCAAATAAATTGAAACCACTGTTTAAACTTCCTTCGTAATCATCTAAATTGCTACCAGATGGAATTTCTGCGCCTATTTTCAGTTGACGAATATCAGAAGCATTTGATTGTGAGCCAACAATGAATAATTTTGAAACAGTAGTATTCATAATAGCTTGTTTGTTCTCTGCCGATGTTGGTATACCTGGCTCGTGCCAAACAATGAGATCCACGTTTTTTAAATCTCTATCCCAATCAGAAAGTAGTTTAAACTGAACTTCTAAATTTTGATCTTTGTCCCAAACGGATTTCAACGCAGCCATATCGGGATGTGGAGCAGCAGAAAGCAATAAAACTTTACTTCTACTATCAATTACTTCAATATAAAATAGTTGTTCGTTGTTTTGATAATTGTATTCGTTCTGTTTGTGCGTTAATTTAACCGTGTAACGATGAATACCTGGAGAAGTAGCGTTCAACACAAAGTTTAATTGTTCGTAATCGCTAACACCATCTTTGTAATGTATGGTTTGTGAGGCTATTTTTTTACCGTTCGATTCAATAGTGACTTCGCTTTCCGTTTTTCCCATTTTAATTCCTTCTATGTCAATGGCAACAGGAAAATCATTGTTTAAAAAAGCAACATCGTTGTGTGTGATGTGTTTGATTAACTGATCTCGTTTGGTAATTGTATCTCCAACTCCAAGCGAATAGATGGATGAATTGGTTAACTTTTCGGCGGCATAAATCGGGCTAACTCCAGTATTAAAATTCCCATCTGAAATTAAAAGAATACCGGCTAAATTTCGGTTGTAAAATTCATTTCTTGTTTGATTGATAGCAGAAGCTAAATCGGTTGATGTTGCTTTAAATGAAACGGATTCAGTGATGAATGAAGGAATACCAGAATAGGTGTAACTAACAACATCAAATTTATCGCCCAATTGCTCTTTAGTTGATGCAATAATTTTTTCAGAAAGAGCTTGAACGGTCGATGAGTCAGAATAATTAAGCATCGAAACACTATCATCCAATCCGATGATTAGAATAGGTTTTTCTTTTTTATAAATAAAAGCCTGAAAAATGATTCCGAATAGTAATAGTATGACTAAGAAAATTGAAAAACTTCTCAGTCCAATCAATGCAATTCTCCATTTTTTTGAAAGTTCGGAAACCCAACCATTTTCTTTCTGTGCATACAACCAAACGGAAATGCCTATAGCAAATCCTAATGCAGGAATCAACCACCAAAGAGATATGTCTGAGCTAAAATTCATTCAGACTTCGAAAATACAAAAAGTCTAACGAATAACGATAGTGTAATTTGTGAATTAAGATTAAAAACTCAATATTTCTGACTTTCAATCCAGTTTTTTATGACTACCGCTTGATTGTGCAACTCATCTTTTGCACCGTAAACAAGTGTAATGGTATCACTACTTTTTAATGCTTCCAATAGCTCTTTTGATGCTGTTGGATTGTTGGCTATTTCATTTAGGTATTTAGTGCAAAAATCATTCCATTTATCAACTTCGTGATTAAACCATGTGCGCAATTCGGTGGATGGAGAAATGTCCTTTAACCATAAATCAACATGTGCATTTTCTTTTTTTATACCACGAGGCCATAACCGATCGACCAAAATACGGTATCCATCCGAAGAAGAATACGCTTCATATACGCGTTTAATTTGAAGAGTTTTCATTGCATTGAATTATACAATAAAGTTACTCATATTCTATGAATAAAACAAAATAAATGATCTTAATTTTTGATAAATAGCTCAATTGTATGTTTAAAAAAAAGATTCCTCAAAAATCGAATCGATTTTATCGGAATGACGGTTATAATTGATGTTTAAGGGAAGAAAGGCGACGATGGAGCGTCGCCTTTCTTCCTTTTTCATCCACCTGTTTGTGGTCATTTCAACAAACTTGTTTGGAGAAATCTCTTTTAAAGAACGCAAGAGGTATATTAGCGACTATACACTTACTTATTATTAATTTTTGATAAATTTAGTCTGAATAATTTCTTGTTCTGTTTCAACTTTAAGCAAGTAGTAACCATTGTTTAAATGCCCAATAGAAATGCTCTTATCTCCTTCCACTTTTAATTCAATTTCTTTTCCAGAAACATCAACAGCAGTAATGCTTTTCAATTGTTGCTCGGTTACAATATGAATCTTAGAATGAGCTGGATTTGGATACAAATAAATGGAAGCATCTTTTGAAATCTGTTCGATGGATAAATTAATGGATACGGAACCTGCGTAAACTGTACAACCATTATCAGCTGTTGCATAACAATCGTAGATTCCATCAACTACTGGGTCAAGAATTAAGGTGCTGTTGGTTGCGCCATTGATATTCGTCCCATTAAGCGTCCATTGATACGTTCCATTGGAAGAAGTTGTACTAAGAACTGAAAAATCACCTGAAACGGTAATAGGATCAATCGTTTCTGTTGCCGATTGTGTTAAATGAAGCGTATCAGTTTGCACGCCACAACCATTTTCATTATATACTGTTGCATAAACATCTTCTGCCATGTATTGATAAATAAAAGGACTGGTAGAACCATTGTGCCATTCAATCTCACTTATTGTTGCAAGGGATTGCACCGTATAGGTATTCGGAGCGACACATAAAATAGGATCACCAAGCACATCAGCAGTAAATTCTTGACTATACAAAATATCGTGTGCGCTGATTACACCATAACCATAGGCATTGTTTGGTAATGAACCTGTGTAGGCATTGGATAATGAATGATTTTTAATTAAGTTCAAGAAAGAAAGATTGTTACCTCGTTTACATTTTTCCAAATACAAAGCAGCAATTCCCGCAACAACTGGACTAGACATGGAAGTACCTCCATTTCCAGTATGCCATCCTCCCGTGTCAATGCGGTTGTTGTTATTGGGGTCACTCAAGTACCACAATGGGGCTGGTGCAAGTGTAACATCACCAGAAGCCGTAATATCTGGTTTGATAATATTGTGACGTGTTGGACCTTTACTTGAGTTAATGCTTAATTCGCCAACAGTATAGGTAATAGAGGGCGTATAATAACCACCATCTTTGGTTTTGTATTTTGTACGGTTGAGTGTATTTCCTACAGATATAACTTTCGGAGAACAAATCCAATTGGATATAATCGTTTGATGTGCATCTGGCATTTGGTAGTTAACAATACTTGGCAACGTTGCCGAAGATGGCAATGTTTGCACCATGTCGTTAAGTCCTAAAGCTGTTCCTGACCACAAATCGTATTTACCACTCCCCACGGTGTAAAAGCCAAAATAATAGCTTGTTGTATCGATGTTGCTGAAATACATCTCTAAATGTAGGTTGTTAGCTTCTTGTGATGTATGAATCTCAACAGTTGCAATACGTTGTCCGTTGCTGTTCCATAAGGTATCGTAAACAGGAGTTCCAAGTGAACCAAGTGCTGGTCGATAAATGGTTGTAGCTCTTGTTGAATAATTTGAAGGATTGACAGCTTTAAGTGCGAATGAATAAGTAGCATCACTTAAATCGGAGTACAAATCAAAATACACTTTGTTAGCACCTAATGCTGAACTTGGATTATTTTTAAACCATACAAATGTTGTATCCGTTGTTGGATGCCCTTGACAATGGTATTTTCCCATATTACCTGAATTTCCACATGCTGCAACAACAATTCTACCATTTTTTGCATCCAACAAACTATCAATTTTGGCACTTGCAGGATCCGTCCCATCATGACTACCCAAATAATCACCAACGCTTAAATTGATTACAGCTTGTTTACCAAGTGAATCAGCTACTTTGAATACATATTCGCAAGCATCGGCAACGGTCATGTGCCAGTTGGGAAGACTAAAATCTGTTTTTATCATGATGATATCTGCTTCTGGAGCTACACCTTGATTGTATCCAGTTGAAAGCCCGTTTCCAGCAGCAGCACCAGCAACAGTACTTCCATGTCCTTGAATATCATTTCCTGCCGTTTGTCCGCTGTTTATTTGTGTACTGTCCCAAACAATACCGTAGCCATAAGTAGATAGTGTTCCTCCAGCATTGGTAGATTGATCCCACATTCTCAAAATTCTTGTTTTTCCATTTTCATCCATAAAATCAGGATGACCAGTTTCTATACCTGTATCAACAAGTCCGATAATTACATTTTTTCCTTTATAAGGAGCAGATAAACCAATACCATTGTGCACCAAGTTCACTTTGTGGTGTTCTCTCATCGAATCATTGAGTGCTCTTGGAGCAGCATATTTGATAAAATAGTCGGGAATATCCCCATTTTGGTAGGCTTTTTCCAATTCCTTCGCAGAAGTTGTAAAATAAATCCATTCTTTAGTGGAAGAAGTAATGTTCCAATTGTTTTTTAAAACACCTCTTTTGTAAGTGTCGTTATTGGGTAAATAAAAAGAAGAAACACGTTCTTTTTGTTCTTCGCTTAGTTGTTTAAATCCAAAAGCTCCAGATTGACCATAAGACATAAATAGAGTAGCTACAAAAGCGATTGTAAGAGTAATTAGTTTTGCCATTTATCCGTATTTTAAACCAAATATGCAAAAAAATCTGCTATCCAACAAAAAAATGACCATTATTTCATTTATTTTTTGCAAATTTGAAGAAACAAAGACTTTAAAATTAATATGAGAAAAAGAATCATTCAATTAAGCCTTGCAGTATTTGCAATAGGAATAATGAACGTCTTAAACGCACAAAGTGTAGAAAAAGATGTTTTGAACTGGTACAACGGAAAAAATGGTATGCAAACTGAAAAAGCATACAAATTGGTTAAAAAGAGATTGTCGCAACCAGTAATTGTAGCTATTGTTGACTCTGGAGTGGATACAAAGCACGAGGACTTAAAAGGGAAAATCTGGACAAATGAGAAAGAAATCCCTGGAAATGGTATTGACGATGATGGAAACGGATACATTGATGATGTACATGGTTGGAACTTTTTAGGTAACGCAAAAGGTGAAAATCAAAATTACGCTCGTTTGGAAAAAACAAGAATTTTAGCTCGTTTATCTAAAAAATACGATGGAGTAGAAGATACTGCTGTTGCAGATGCAGATAAAAAAGAGTACGATTTATACAAACAAGTTAAGGCTGAGGTTGCTGAAGAAAGAGCAATGTATGAACCATATCTTGGACAAATGGATCGATTGGAAGGACTTATCGATACGATTCCATCAATGGTTGGAAGTATTATTGGAAAAAGCCCTTATACAGCTAAAGATTTGAATAAATGGAATCCGACTGATCCACAAGGAATGCAGTTAAAACGTATGGCTCAAGCGATTGAGGCTGGTACTTTGACTAAAGAGGTAATTGTAAGTCAAAAAAATCAAATCAATCAAATGTTGGAATACAACTTGAATGTTGATTTTGAAGATAGAACATTTGTTGGTGATGATCCTTATGATATGAATGATAAAACTTATGGAAACAATGATGTGAAAGGCCCTGATGCTTTGCACGGTACGCATGTTGGTGGTATTGTTGGTTCTGTTAGAGGAAACAAGATTGGTGGAGACGGTGTTTGTGAAAATGTGAAATTAATGGCTGTTAGAGCGGTTCCGAATGGAGATGAATTTGATAAAGATATTGCTTTGTCTATCCGTTATGCTGTTGACAATGGCGCACAAATAATCAATATGTCTTTTGGAAAATCGTATTCTCCTTTAGCGAAAGATGTATATGAAGCTTTTGCTTATGCTGATTCAAAAGGTGTTTTATTGGTTCATGCGGCAGGGAATGATGCAAAAAACATTGATGTAGAACCAAATTTCCCAACTTCTGTTTATGAATTTCAAACAAAACCATTTGACCATTTCTTGACCATTGGGGCTTCTACACGTTTTGCAAAAGTTAAAAAGCAAAAATTTGGTGAATTGGCTGCTCCTTTCTCAAATTATGGACAAAAAGGAGTAGATGTTTTTGCTCCTGGTGCTGAAATTTACAATACAGTTCCAGAAAACAAATACATGAGTTTACAAGGTACTTCAATGGCTGCACCTATGGTTTCTGGTGCTGCTGCATTTATGAAGTCTTATTTTCCTAACTTATCAATGAAGGAAATTAAAGATATCTTGTTGAGCACAGTCACAAATTACAAAGGCTCTCAACAAAAAATGCCAGGTGAAGCAAAACCAATTGATTTTGGTACATTATCTGTAACAGGTGGAGTAATTAACCTTCCTGCAGCAGTAAAGGCAGCAATTGCTTTAGAAAAGACTAAATAAGTTTTTTAAATAAATTGTAAGGGATGTCAGAAATGATGTCCCTTTTTTTGTTGCTAAAAATTTACGCTTTTAATTAAAGAAATCCCACGTAATTCCTATGCGAATGTTCATGGATGGAATTGTTTGGTTGAGTGCTATTCTTGTTGTCTTATCACTCCAAAAATACCCCAAGTTTTCAACTCTAAAGAAGAATCTGAATCGTTGAATTTCAAAAGCACCAAATACGTGTAAATTTGCCATTGCTTTAGAAGAAACAGAAGTTAGACTAAAAATATCCATATAAGGTAGGTGCTCTACTAATTTATAACCTGTATGATATGAGGATTCAACCCCTATTTGAGCTAACAGTTTTTTTCCTTTAAACAAACGACCTTGTAAATACAATCGTCCTTGAACAAGCATGCTTGGCATCCAATTACTGGTATTGTAACTTCCTTTTAAATCAAAAAAGATGACTTTGTAACCTGTTCTGCCAGTCAATCCAACTGAAAATGCATTGAGTGATTTTAGCGTGTCATTGACCCATGTATTGTTCTTAAACCAGTAGTTGTTGGTTACAGTTGCATTGTTCACAAAAACACCTATCTGATGTTGCTTAAATGTGTATTTTACCAAAGCATTAATGTCTAACTTAAATTGTTTATCTATTTTATTGGTCATTAAGTTATAAAACAGGTTGTTTCCTAAATAATACCGTTGAAAAGGTTCTGGAAGTAAGTAAGAAACATTGGCATTTGCATCAAGCGATATACCTTTCCAATGCAATTTTAAATTGGTAAAACTAAACCATTCTCTTTCAGCTCCTATTAAGTTGAAATTGGTGTTGTTGCGAAATGACAATAACTTAAAATTCATTCCAATGTGACCATCCAAATTAATTTCAGATTGAGCAATGTGATTGCCTAAGTTGTAATAATTCCACCAATTGTTTTGTGCTCCAACTTTGAAAAAAAGCCTGTTTCTACTGTAAAACAAACCAGCCACATTGACTAATTCAGACAATTGGTATTGGTCGTTGGTTGTGTCGGTATTCAAATAAATGTATGAATAAATGGATTGTAACGTATCGCTAAATTCGTAATATTTTCGATTAAAGATGTTCATTTTATTATCGATGTACAATCCCATAGCATTGTTAGAATCTTTTGAAAGAAAATCAAAATAGTGGGAAAGTTCAATGCGTGTGCCTCGGTATTTGCTTTGGGCATTTTCTTTGCGAATAGGTGTAAATGCCAAACCATAATAATCAATCAATGAGTCAGCTTGTACACCATCGTTTTGCTTGATGTTTCGACTCATGAATTGTCCTTTTACATCAAGAGAATAAAAACGGGATTGAAATTCAAATTGCAACTGCACATCGTGTTTACCAAAATCTCCAGAGCGGAGAAAATTAGTACCTTTTAGCATGGTGTAGTCGATGTTTAACAATGTTTGAGAAGTAAAAGCATGTGTGTAAGTTGCTTTCACTTGTTGAGTTGCCTGCATTCCAAACACATAACCAAAACCTAGGTGAGGCATCGCAGAAAAACGCTTTGTTTTCCAATCGTTAAAATTGTGGTAAATGGTTCCGCCATAATTGTTCAAAAAGAAATTGTATGGCAATGTGTTTTCACTGGTAGAAAAACCTCCACCGGGCAGAGTGGAACTATGAGGAGAGAAAGCAATATCAATGGAGTCGAATACTCCTCCCGAATAATAGTTATAGGTTAATGTGTCTTTTTCGCCCATTATAGCATTGTTTTGAGCAAATGATTGCACAAAAAACATTGTCAATATAAGGGTTAAAATTCCTTTCATGTTCTGCTTATAAAAGCAAAAATATTAAAAAAGGGGCATAAAAGCCCCTATGTATCCTTAAAATCCAATAAAAATTAGATTCTTATAACTTATTAATTTTCAATTGAAGGCTTGAAACTAAATTTCCAGCTTTATTTGCATGGATAATATTTTTCTTAGCCAACTTTTGAACCATTGAAGTAACAGATGGAAGTAACTCGATTGCTTCTTTTTTATCAGTCAACGTACGTAATTTCTTTACAGCATTACGTGCAGTTTTGTGCTGATATCTATTAACCAATCTTTTAGCATTGTTACTTCTAATTCTCTTAATTGCTGATTTATGATTTGCCATAATTTAATTTATAAAAAACATTAATATCTACTTGCAGCCCATAGGAGAATCGAACTCCTGTTTTAAGAATGAAAATCTTACGTCCTAACCACTAGACGAATGGGCCAAAATTTTGGCAGCCCATAGGAGAATCGAACTCCTGTTTTAAGAATGAAAATCTTACGTCCTAACCACTAGACGAATGGGCCGTTTTTACACTGTTAAATGTAAATATGTCAAAATTTGGAGTGCAAATATAAGTAGTTTTGTTGATATACAATACTTTTTAAGTGATTTTTTGCAAATGTTTTGTAATTTATTGAATTTCAGTAGTGAAATCACGGTGTTGTTAAAAGGAAATACCGAGTTTAAATGAAACAGTTCTTCCCAATTCATTTGCAAAATAACGGTACCGATTCATGTAATCACGGTACTGGGTATTGAGTAAGTTGTCAATTTTAACAATAAAATCAATTATCCCTTTGTTGTAGTTGAGCGAGTAAACTATAGATAAGTCTAATAAAGCATATCCTTTAGGTGCTTCAACAAATCCATATTCAATAGGTGCTTTGTATTGTTTGTTTACCAATGTGGATCCAATTATAGCTGTAAATTGGTCTTTGTTTTTTAATTCAGTTGAAAATTTGAGTGCTGGTTGCAATCTGTCTGCAGGGATATATGATAAATGCTGATAGGAATTCAAATCAAAGGCTCTAACTAACGAACCTTTTAATTGAAATGTGAGCCATTTTGTGAACTTATAATCAAAAAATAAATCTATTCCAGAGTAATTGGCTTTTGTTTGCGTGTATTCAAATGAAGGTAATGCTCCATGATCTGTTATGATGGGAGTATTCATCGCTTGAAATGCAATGTAATTCCAAAAGTAGTAACTGTAGATATCTATAGTCAAATTCCAACGAACGGATGAATAGCGGCTATGGATATTAGCATAAATCGCTTTTTCTGAAGTGATGGTGGAGTTTCCTTTTGAATAAATAGCGTCGTGTGCACCATTGCTAAACAATTCATTGATTGTTGGTGTTCGGTAGGTGTTTCCTATTGTTGTAATTAATTCGAAGTGATGGTTTGGTCGGTAATTATAGGCAATAGTACCAACAAGGTTGGAATAGTTGTTTTGATAACGGTTAAAAGTTTCATTTTGAATACCAGAAACATCTAAGCGGGAATAATCAAAGCGGATGCCACTGCTCAAAAAATGTTTTGAATTATCTCTAATGGGTTGCCATGTTTCAATCCAATAAATTCCAGTAGCGTTTTTTAAATAATTAGGAATAAAATATTCTTCTTTAGTTTGATTGCTTTGATAGATGTAATTGACACCAATATTTCCTTCTAATTGCTTGTGCCAAGAATGATGGTATTTAATAGTGAATTGATTGGTTATAAGATTCATCTCTATTCCTTCTGATTCGTGCTGGCTTTCTTCTTCATGCTCTTCTTCTTCATGTTCGTGGTGGTGAATTTCTTTTCGTTGGTTTAATTGAAATGAGTAGTTGAAGTTGATGAAATCAGTTGGTTTTTTTAGAGGAATGTCATTATTCCATGTGATTAAATGGTGTCTGGTTTGTAATTGTGGTTCGTTTATTTTGTACGTAAATTTTTCTACAATAGAAGGTTGTTTGTTTTCAATAGCTTCGTAAAATTCATCAATATCTTCTACATGAGCAGCTGATAAAATACCATTGCTAGTATGATAATAGGCGTAATTGATATGTGATTTATACTTTTCACCTTCGTAAAATAAAGCAAAGCCTGTATTGATTTCATTCATTGCTGTGTTGGATAGATTATAAGTCGGCGAAGAAAGTGTGCCTCCTTTTTTGTATGCTCCCTGTGTTAGCCAAGCCCATTTGTTGTTGGATGACCGTCCTGTTAATTTTAAATTGCCAAATAGTTGATTGCCATTTGTTGCATAGCCCAAATTGGCCATTCCATTTAACGTTTTGTTGTGAGGAATGTAACTCATATTGGTTAAAATCACACCTCCAATGGCATCTGCACCATAAGATAAAGCATCAGCGCCTTTAATGATTTCTATTTTGTCGAATGTATAAGGATTGATTTCAGGAGCGTGTTCATTTCCCCATTGTTGTCCTTCTAATCGAACATTATCCACAATTGTCAACACACGATTGCCGTACATTCCTCTGATAACTGGCTTTTGAATGGATGCGCCAGATGTCAATGTAGAAACACCTGCAATTGTTTTAATAATGTCACCAAAATTAGAGCCTGTATTTATTTTTAATTCTAATGGACTAACGGATTCTATGCTTTGTAAGTTTGTATTATGGCGATGCGTTCCTACAATGGTTATTTCGTTGAGTTCAGCGATTTCGTCAGAGTAATGGTGTTCTAAGTAGATAGTATCCACCCCATTGAATGGAATTTTTATTGTTTTTTTTACTGGTTCACAACCAATGTGATGATAAAATAAGGCATTGTAATTCCCTTCGCAGAGATTGTCTATTTTAAAAGTACCGTTATTATTTGTTGAAAATGTTTTGTTTAAATCTTTGAAAACAATTTTTGCACTTGTCACAGGAGATAAATCATGATCATCTAAAATGATTCCAATATAGGAGTTGGTGCACTCTTGAGAAAATGCGTTTACTGAAAGAAAACTAAAAAGTAATAATCTAAAAATAAGCGACATTAGCGTAGTAAATCGTTACAATGTAAAACAACCGATGATTACTCACCGGTTGTGAAAAACATTATTTAATTAATGATTAGTTAGTAGTTGACTGCAATTGGTCTGCTACAGTTTGAGAAATAGCTGATTTCTCGAAACGCAATTTAGCACCTTCACAGTTCAATAAAACAGTTGTATCAGTAACTTCTAAAATTTTACCATGAATACCACCGATTGTCACTACTTTATCGCCCTGAGCCAAACTTTCTCTAAACTTTTTTAACTCTTTTTGTTTTTTCATTTGAGGTCGGATCATAAAGAAATAGAATACTCCTACCATCAATAAAATCATAACTAATTGTTGTCCCATCATACTTTTCTAGTTTATTATATTTATTTAATTGATTTCTCCTTGAATGGAAACCGTTAAAACAGAAGGAGAAGTGTTGGCAATGATTCGAATATCTCTACTGAATCTTCCAAAACCTACTTTGTCTGTATCAACAGAAGCCTCCACGTATCCAATATCACCTGGTTTAATAGGTTCGTTGGGTTTGCTTGCCAATGTACAGCTGCATGCCACTTCAACATCGCCAACTACTAAAGGATATTCCCCAGTGTTTTTGAGTTTTATTTTTGCTTTGATAATTTCACCTTTGGCAACTTTCCCTGCGTCGAAAACATGCTCGAATTCAACAGTTGTCCGATTGCCAATTTTTACTTCATTTCCACCACAAGATGATAGAATTAAGAGTGATAATGCAAAAAATACTGTTCTCATTGTATTTAATTTAAAAGTCCTCTGCCTATTTTTTTAATTTTTCCTTCAGCATTTAAACGTACAATAGCTCTGTCTAAAATACCATTAATGAAGCTGTTACTTTTAGGTGTTGAATAGAATTTTGAAATCTCAATGTATTCGTTCAATGTAACTTTTGTTGGGATTGTGTTGAAAATTTGGAATTCGGTAATAGCCATTTTCATTAAAATAATGTCCATTTTGGCGATTCGATCTAATTCCCAATTTTTGGTTAAATCATCAATCAATGCTTCGGTTTCTTTATCTAAAAGAATGGTGTTTTTAAATAATTCTTTTGTAAATTCTTTTTCGTCTTCTTCGTCTTTGTATAAGTCGAGAATCTGTAAAGGTTTATTTTCTTCAACCGATTTAATTGTTTTCAAAACCATTGAACAGGCAAAATCAATATCATCCAACCAATTGATGCTTTCTTCTTCAAAGAAATTGTACAATAATGGTGAATTTGCGATTTCTTCTTTGAAAAGATCAATTAAAAATTGTTTATCTGCTTCAAAATCAGTGTTTCCATTGTTGATGTGCTCGAAATAGGTTTCACTTTCACGTATTGTGAGAAACATTTTTCTGAACATTTCTTGTTTTTCGTCGCCTATCCAATTAATTTTTTCTGTTTCAGAAGTCTTAATTAACTTTTGATCAGTTTCAATTTGTTGAATGATGGCATTGTTTACAAATTTCAGATTTGGATTCAAATCATCTTCTGTTGGACGGATTTTCTTTTTATTTTCTTCTATTTTTCGTTCAGCAAAGCATTTCACTTCAGGAATGGCTAATAAAAGATAAATATAAAGGTGATAGATTTTGTCAATTGCACCAAACAAATTCTTTTCGGCCTGAGGATAGTTGTCATCCTCAGACTGAAAATAAGCATATAACGATTGAAGAATTTTTATTCGAAGATGTCTTCTATTTAGCATTCTTTTTTATCTAGGTAATTTTATTTTTCCAACACTTTCAATACGTTCTTCAGCTATTTTGTTAGCTATTTTGTAAGTTGGAATATTTTCCTCTTTCGAACGTTTTACGATCTGTTCAATTGTCGTGTAAATGTTTTCTGCATTTTGCAATGACCATTCAGGATCAAGGCCTTTAAATTCAGAATAGACATTGATTACACCTCCAGCGTTGATTGCATAATCTGGAGCGTAGATAATACCTTTCTCCATGACTAATTTTCCGTGTTTTGTTTCGTCTTTTAATTGATTGTTAGCAGATCCTGCGATGATTGAACATTTTAAACGGTTCAATGTTTCGTCATTCACAGTTGCTCCTAACGCACAAGGCGCATAGATATCCATGTCAATGTCGTAAATTTCATCCAATCCAACAACTTTTGCTCCGTATTCACTAGCAACACGTTTTAATGTTGGTTCATAAACATCAGTGATGTAAATTTCGGCACCTTCTTTTGCTAAAAATGAAACAAGGTATTCTCCAACGTGTCCAACACCTTGCACAGCTACTTTCTTTCCTGCAAGAGAATCTGTACCAAATTGTTGCTTAGCACATGCTTTCATACCTACATATACACCTTTTGCTGTTACAGGAGATGGATCGCCTGATTTACCAGGAAGACCAACAACATGATCTGTTTCCATGTTTACAAAAACCATGTCTTGTGGATTGATACCCACATCTTCTGCAGTGATGTATTTACCACTAAGGCTGTTTACAAACTTACCAAAACGACGCATCAAAGCCTCTGATTTGATTTTTTTAGAGTCGCCGATAATAACCGCTTTTCCTCCTCCTAAATTTAACCCCGCTAATGAGTTTTTGTAAGTCATTCCTCTGGAAAGACGCAATACGTCATTTAGTGCCTCCATTTCATTGTTGTAAGCCCAAATACGTGTTCCTCCAAGAGCAGGACCAAGTACTGTGTTGTGAATTCCGATGATTGCTTTTAATCCGGTTTCATTGTCGTTGCAGAAAACCAATTGCTCGTGATTGAACTGTCCCATTTGAGAAAGTACAGGATTGTCGGCTAGGTTGACTTCTGCGATATCTTTAACTTCAAACATACGTTAATTATTAATTAAAACATACTTACAATTGTGTTCGTTTAATTACTTTTGTATTCATCCGAAACACACGAAGTGCAAATTTAGGAATTTAAAGTATGAAATCACTCCAATATCTCAACAAATATTTTTTAAAATATAAATGGATGCTCCTGTTAGGGACCTTATTTGTTGTTGCGTCCAACTATTTTTACATCAAAATGCCCATCTTTTTAAAAGATGTAATTGACACGATTATTGGGGGAGGAAGTCAAATAGAAGTGCTGGGTTGGTCGATTCCAATTGATACATCAGAGGCTTTAAAGGTTGCTTTTTATATCGGAGCTGTTTATATGGTGTTGGTGTTGCTAAAAAGTGTTTTTTTATTTTTTATGCGCCAAACAATTATTAAAGTTTCCAGATATATCGAATACGATTTGAAAAATGAAATTTATGAACAATACCAACGATTGGGCTATAATTTTTATAAAGAAAATAGTACGGGTGATTTGATGAATAGAATCTCTGAGGATGTTTCCTATGTTCGCACGTTTTTAGGCCCAGGAATTATGTATAACATCAATTTGTTGGTGGTTTTTACACTAATTGTTTACCAAATGATTAATATCAATGTGTGGTTGACGGTGATTGTGTTGATTCCTCTGCCAATTATGTCGTACTTAATTTATAAAGTTTCTAATAAAATCAATAAAGTTAGTTTGGTTGTTCAAAAAGAACAGTCGGGATTGTCCACCATTGTGCAAGAAACGTTTACGGGTATTCGTGTAATCAAGGCTTATGAACGAGAGAATGAGGTAAACAGTCGTTTTGTTGATTCTTCAAAAGTCTATAAAAAGAAACAGATGAGTTTGGTTTTGATCAATGCGTTTTTTCAACCGACTATTTTGTTGTTAATCGGTTTGTCAACTATTCTTGCTATCTATGTTGGTGGGTTGTTCACTTTTACGGGTGAAATTACCTATGGCGGAATTGCTGCTTTTGTGTTTTTTGTTGGTTCGTTGACTTGGCCATTTGCCAGTTTGGGTTGGTTGACATCGATTATACAACGAGCAGCGGCATCGCAAGAACGTATCAATGAATTTTTGAAAATTCAACCAGAAATAGTGAATGTAAATCACGATGCATTTGAATTTAAAGGTCGCATTGAATTTAGAAATGTTACTTATACCTATAAAGGAATGTTGGAACCAGCAATCAATAATTTGAGTTTTGTGATTGAACCTCATGAAACAGTTGCTTTTGTTGGCCGAACAGCAAGTGGAAAAAGTACCGTTCTCAAATTGCTTTTGCGACAAATAGAGCCGCAATCGGGAACTATTTTGATTGATAATCAACCATTAAATGAACTGAATTTAGATAATTTTAGAGAACAAATCGGTATTGTTCCACAAGAAGTATTTTTGTTTAGCGATACGATTTTAAACAACATTCGTTTTGGTTCAACCAAAGAAGTGATGGATGAAGAAGTGAAACAAGCTGCTGAATATGCGCATATCAAACACACTATTGAATCATTTGAATTTGGGTTTGATACCGTTTTGGGAGAAAGAGGAGTGAATTTGAGTGGAGGTCAAAAACAACGTATAAGTATCGCTCGAGCTTTGGTTAGAAAACCCAAGTTATTGTTGTTGGACGATTGTTTGTCAGCAGTTGATACAGAAACAGAAGAAATTATTTTGCGCCATTTTGAAAAAGATGTAAAAGTCACCAACACCATAATCGTTTCCCATCGTATTTCATCTCTTCGTAATGCGCATAAAATCATTGTGTTAAATAAAGGAGAAAAAATTGAAGAAGGAACTCCAGATGAATTAATTGCTCTTAATGGGGTTTACAAGGATATGTACACAAAGCAATTAATTGAAGAAAATGACTAAAATATTTGGATTATTCAAAAAAAAGCACAATATTAGCATAACTAATTGTGAAAATTGACAGACCGATGATGGAAAATGAAAGTGGCGGAGAGGTTTTTTCAAAAGCTGTGAGAGCTGGGAAAAGGACCTATTTTTTTGATGTGAAAACGACAAAAGGAAATGATTTGTATTTAACTGTTACAGAAAGTAAAAAGGTACAAAATCAAGGGAGAGAATCGTATCAAAAACATAAAATTTTCTTATACAAAGAAGATTTTGAAAAATTCAAAGAAGGATTAATTGAAGCATTGGATAAGATTGAAGAATTGAAAGACGATTATCCAATGATGCAAAATTCCTCTTCAGATTTAGATTTTGACGATTTATAATTGGTTAATCGCCAATAATAATCACTAATTTCTTTTTGAATTTGGTTACATAATTTCGTTTAATCTCCATGAAATTTAACCAAACCAATTCAGGGTTTTCTTGCTTGGTAGCTTCGCTATCAGGGTTTTTTAGTGTGAATTTTTCTAGTGTTGGGTTGGTGAGAAATTGAAATTCACCAGTAATGGTATCTTTATCGGAGATGGCAATGCAATACATGTTTTTGTCACGCGGATTGGTGTAGAAAACCTTCTTTTGTTCTCCTGGTTGCACAATTTCCCAACCTTTACAAATCCAACCACTGTATTGAGAACCTTTGTCGTAAAATACATAAGCAATTTTGTAGGGAATCGTTCTGTTGTTTTTAAAGTAAAGTTGAGCGTTCGCTGTATAGCTAATAACTAAAAAACCAATTATCAGTAAATTTTTCATGATTTAAATAAAAAAGCGGGTGTTTAACCAGTGATGATAATAGGGGTCTAAAAAATGCAATGCCCCTTGATAATCATTTATGATTTCGGATTCGTACAGTGTTTTCTTAAGCCGGACAACGTTTGCTGAGCTACCTAAATTGTATTTTTGCATGGTTTCTTGCGATGATAATTGATCTTCTTTCTTGATGATTGCATGCAATAATTTAACTTGATAGGAAGACAATCGCTCCGTCATGTTGGCAAATAACAAGCCCAGTTGATCTGTGATTGCTTCATGTGCTTGAAAAATTGTTTCTTCTTTGCAGGTTTTATCAGTTCTAAACCATACTTGTTGTGCTAATTGTTGAACATAATAAGGGTGGTTATCAGCTAACTCTGCGATTGTTTGTGCTTCTTTTGCTGAAATTGTTTTATGGGTGTCTTTGAATTTTTTTGTAATGAACTTGACCCAATCGTATGTTTTGATTTTTTCGAGCAAAATAATATCGCCAAATTTATAAAAAGGCATGGAAGGGTTGGTAAAAACATCTGTCAGCATGTGACGCTTGCTTCCATATAAACAGTAAGTAACATGTGAGTGATGTTGCCAATGTGCTCTAAGTTTTTTTTGAATTTGCAAAGGTTTGTTAAATGATGCGATGCTTTGAAATTCATCAATACAGATGACTATTTTTATCTTTTTTGCTTTTGCTATTTTCTCTGCTAAATCTAGTATGTCATCTGGATTTTTAAGAATTTCTTTCAGATTGAGCCCAAAACTCAATTCTGTTTGCATATCTGGCGAAAAAGATATTTGTGGTACCATACGCGATAGGAAGTTTTTGGCGGATTTTGCAAATTCTTCCCATCCGTTACTTGTGACTTTTAATACGGCATCGGCTAATTTTGTATAAAACTCGATCTCGTTTTGGATGTTGAAAATGTCTAAATGGCAAACTTTAATCTGTTTGTTTTCTGCCATTATTTCGTTTGATGCTTTTTGAACCAATGATGTTTTCCCCCATCTTCTTGGCGATATCAATATGGTGTTGTTTTGTGCAATAAAATTTCTTTTAAGGTGTACCAGCTCTTCTTTTCTATTTGTGAAATTAATGGGTGCTGCTACTTTTCCATATATAAAAGGAATGCTCATTGTTTTAGTTTTACCACAAAATTAACTTTTTATTTTGTTACTTACAAATTTATTAGTAACAAAAACGTAAGTAATAAAAATATAAGTAACAAAAATGTAAGTAACAAAAATGTAAGTAACAAAAATATAAGTTGTAAAAAATAAAAATAATCCGTTGTGCATTTAGATAGTATCCAATTATTTAAAAAGATTCTCAAAATCGAATTGGTTTTATCGGAATGACGACTCTTATTGGTGTTTTTAAATATACCGACTAAATAAAAACTAAAATTTACAACCTGAATGGGATTTTATTCCGAACTCAGGTTATTAGCATTTCATTTATTATCTTTGTTGAATAATATTAACTCATGCACTTTAGAGAAGTTGAAACAACGGTTGAGTTGCCAATAATGGAGCACTTTTATTCTGTTCAAGGAGAAGGGTTTCATACTGGTCGCCCTGCTTATTTTATTCGTTTGGCAGGATGCAATGTCGGCTGTGTTTGGTGTGATGTCAAAGAAAGTTGGGATGTGGAAAATCACCCAAATGTTAAGTTAGATGAGCTCATAGCGACAATTAAAAAATCAAAAGCTACTTTTTGTGTGATTACAGGTGGAGAACCTGCTTTATACGATTTAAGAGGGTTGATTGCACGATTGAGAGAACTAAATATTGAAATTGCTATCGAGACATCAGGCACCAGTCCGTTGGTTGGAGATGTGGATTGGTATTGTTTTTCGCCTAAAAAGTTTAAAGCACCAGTTGAAGAAGCTTATCAAAAAGCAAATGAGTTAAAAATAATTATTTTCAATAAGTCCGATTTTCAGTGGGCTGAGGAGCATGCTGAGAAGGTAAATACGGGTTGTAAATTGTTTTTACAGCCAGAATGGTCAAAAGAGGAACGATTTTTGCCAGAGATAATTAAGTATGTTAAAGAAAACCCACAATGGCGAATTTCTTTGCAAACACATAAATACATGAATATACCATAGATTATGAAGTTTTTTGCAGTATTATTTTCAATTGTATTTGTTACAAGTTGTAGCATTTCACAGAATTATTCAACTTCGAATAAAAAGGCAATAAAATTGTTTGAGGAAGCGATGAAAGCTCCCAATTTAACAATTGACCCTGTCAGAAGAGTGCCAAATTTCCGTGAAGGAATTAAATTGGCTGAAAAAGCGTTGGAAAAAGATCCTCGTTTTTGGGAAGCACATTTGTTGGCTGCTGAGTTTTATGAAAATTACAACGAAAACGAAGCCGCAATAAAGCATTACGAAGCCGCATTGGCTATTAATCCCAATCACGCACCTTCTGGAAGCACCTTTTTCTATTTGGGAAATTGTCAATATGCTGTGGGTGATTACAATGGTGCACTGAAAAGTATGGGAATGTATGTGAAAATTAAAAGCGCCGATCCAAGAATGGTGGCTTCTGCCAACCGAATCATCGATAATGCTGAATTTGCATTGGATGCAATCGCTCATCCTGCAAAATACAATCCTGTCAATGTTGGTCCGGGTATCAATACTGCTGATCCAGAATATTTTCCAACTATCACGGTAGATGGAAAAACGATATTGTTTACTAGAAGAATTAAAGATACTCGTACTTCAGCAGGAATGCAGGAAGATTTCTTTGTGTCCAATTCCAAAGATGGTAAAGTTTGGGAGCAAGCAATACCTATGCCAAGTAATATCAATACTACCAATAATGAAGGCGCGCCAACCATTTCAGCTGATGGTCGTGCATTGATTTTTGTTGCTTGTTCCGACGAAACGGGTAAAAATTATGGACAAGGAAGAGAAGGTTGGGGGAGTTGTGACTTGTTTTATACAAAAAAACTCGGCTCTCGTTGGTTGGATCCAGTGAATTTGCCTGGAAAAGTAAATACACATTTGTGGGAATCACAACCGTCGTTGTCTGCAGATGGTAAAACGTTGTATTTCGTTCGAAGAGTAAGCAAACCTGGAGAGTCTCCAAATAGCGATATTTTTGTTACCAACTTGCAAGATGATGGAACGTGGTGTGTAGCAAAACCATTGTCGAATGTGATCAATACTCCGTATATGGAAGAATCTGTTTATATCCATCCGGATGGAAAGACGTTGTATTTTGCATCACGAGGACATATTGGTTTAGGTGGCTCTGATTTATTTGTGTCAAAAATGGATGAAAAAGGCAATTGGGGAAAACCTGTAAATCTGGGTTATCCAATCAATACACAGTATGATGAAAACTCGTTATTGGTATCGCCAACTGGGGATATTGCATTTTTTGCTTCAGATAGAGAAGGAGGATACGGTGATTTGGATATCTATTATTTTGAATTGCCAGAACCTTTGCGACCAACAAAAACGGTTTACTTTGAAGGCGTTGTGTTTGATCAATCAAATAGAATGCCATTGCCAGGAAAATTTGAATTAATCGACATTGCTACTGGCGAAGTTGTAATGAATGCCGATGCTGACAAAGTAAATGGTCAGTTTATGGTGTCGTTGCCAATCAATAAAGAGTATGTATTGAATGTTAGCTATCCTGGCTATTTATTCTTTTCACAGAATTTTAACATGACTTTACCAGATAATCAAGAGGCATTTCACATGGATGTTCCAATGGTTTCAATAACAACGGATATTCCTGTTTCGCTCAAAAATGTGTTTTTTGACTTAGCAAAAGCTACTTTGCGACCAGAATCGCATATTGAATTGAATAAATTGGTGAATTTCATGAAAAAGAATCCAACTTTGAAGATTGAGATAGCTGGACATACGGATACACGAGGTGATGCTAAAGCCAACTTAACGTTGTCGCAAGATCGTGCCAATTCAGTGGTTAATTACCTCATTGAAAAAGGGGTAGAAGCAAATCGTTTGGTAGCCAAGGGCTATGGAGAAAGTAAGCCAATTATTACCGATGCTGAAATTGATAAATTGCCTACAGAATCAGAAAAAGAAGTAGCGCATCAAGAAAATAGACGCACAGAATACCGTATAATAAAGTAAATGAAAAGTTATATAAAACTAATTCGACCGCTGAACTTGTTTATTGTCTATCTGACAATGACAGGTATTCGTCATTACATTATCCATAGCAATGGCGAGCAGTATTTTTGGGAGATGAATTTTTCATTGTTACTACTTTCTATGCTATTATTAGTGGCTGGTGGAAATGTTATCAATGATTATTTTGATATAGAAGCAGATAAAATCAACAAACCTCAAAAGGTAATTGTTGGTCAAACGCTTTCAAAATCTAAAACGATGTTTTTTTATTTGGTGTTAAATGCGTTAAGTTTTCTACTTGCTGTTTATTTATGTTGGGCGTTGGGAACATTTGTTTTTCTACTTACACATTTGTTGTTGATGCTTTTGTTGTATTTGTACAGCTATTATTTTAAACGTTCACTCATTGTCGGAAATTTCTTTGTGGCTATTTTAACCACAATGGCTGTCATCATCGTTGTAATATTCATGGATTATGATACATTGAATTACAGTTACCCAATGGGTGTTTTTGATGAAAAATTGAATAGTACAGTAGAATTTGTAGTGTGGGGATTTGCTGCATTGGCTTTTTTGCAAAATTTACCAAGAGAATTGGTGAAAGATATTGCCGATATTCCAGGAGATAAGAAAATCAATGCGACAACTTTGCCAGTTGTTTATGGTGAAAAATTAGCTTTTCAACTGGTTGGTTTATTAGCATTGGTTTACCCGATATTGTTTGGTTATTTGTATGTTGTTCGCTCAATGACATTTGATGTACAGTTAATACCATTTTTTATCGGGGTAGTGATGAATGTCATTATTTTCATTCTTGCTTTTTCGCCAAAAGCTAAAAAAACATTGAAATTTATTTCTACTTTGTTGAAAGTCTCCATGTTGATTGGTTTACTATATTTATACTTACCACGATGAAATTAATAGTTGGATCTAAATCACCTCGAAGAAAGCAGATGCTTGAAGAAATGGGGTATGCATTTGAAATTCGTGTCAAAGAAACAGATGAATCTTATCCAGAACACTATTCTCCTAAAGAGGCGGTTTGTCATATTTCTGAACAAAAAGCGAAAGCTTTGCAAAGTGATTTACAATCAGATGAGGTGTTGTTAACCGCTGACACTGTTGTTTGTGTAGAAAATGAAATTCTCGGAAAACCGAAAGATTTCGATGATGCGGTTAGGATGTTGAAATTATTGTCTGGGAAGTCACATCAGGTCATTACAGCAATTTCTATAGCAACAGCAACGGTTTTGAAAACAGACTATTGTGAAACGGTTGTTTATGTAAAACCGCTTTCAGAAGAAGAAATTGTGTTTTACATCAATCACTATCAACCTTTTGATAAGGCAGGAGGTTACGGCATTCAAGAATGGTTTGGAGCTGTTTGTATTGAAAGAATTGAAGGTTCTTATAACAATGTTGTAGGTTTACCAACGCATTTAGTATATTTACATTTAACCCCCTTTTTGTTAATTAATTAAATAAAGCAACCTTTTTTTTAAAAATACGTTATATTAGTAGATTGATTCCTAAAATAAGAGCGTAAATAATGAAGGCTAATTACTACATAAATTTTTTACTGGTTTGTTGTTTTGTCATAAGCTTCAACGGATATACACAAAAATCAAATTATCTGGACGATAAGATAGTGCAGATTTCTCTTTTGAAAAAGGATTCAAAATCAATTTATAAATTTAATGGCATTAAAGAATACAATGAGTTTGCTATGCCGCAAAGAATTGAACGATTTAAAACAATGATTAACAACGATATCGATGTGAATTATAAAAAACACACCATTGTTTTAACAATACCAACTGATGGTATTAAAGAATCGGATTTAACTAAAATAATATCTACAATTTCCAAAGTGCATGGATTTCAAAGTTATTCGGTCACAGAAATTGAAGGGGAAAAATGAGAATCTTTAACTACATAGCTATTTTAATTGGAGTATGTGCATTTATACTTCCTAAGGAATTGACAGCACAGTGCAATATTAATACAACTACTTGTTCAACAATAGGAAATACTGCAGGCCCTTTTACTTTTCAAAACCCTTCAAATAATCCTTCTACTTGTTTGGATTTTATCAATGGAAGCTCAGCAAATTATGCTTATATTGTTCTGTATATTACCCAAACGGGTAGTTTGGATTTATTAATTCAAGGAAATTACACGGGACCAAGTTGTTTAGATGTTGCATTATTTGATATTACTGGCCAAACAAATCCTTGTGCGAGTTTATCTCCATCGACACAACTAGCTTGTAATTATGTGTTTCCTTGTCAAGGATGTGCTGAATTTGGAACGGCTGGATTAGGGTGTCCTGCTGTAGTTTCTTCTCCAAATGTAACTGCTGGTTCGGTAATTATGATTTTGGTTGAAGATTATAGTGATGCTCAAAATTCATTTACATTAACCTTGGGAAGTAATCCTGGAAGTGCTCAAACAGGGTTGCCTGACCCAACTATTTTACCTTCCTCTTTAGGGCCATTTTGTGCTACAGATGGTTTGATGCAAATTCAAGCAGTAAATATGGGAGGAACGTGGTCTGGCCCTGGTATGTCTGCAACAGGAATGTTTAATCCACAAACAGCTGGACCAGGAGTGCATACCATTAATTATTCAATTGGAGCTCCTCCATGTAATGCTTCTTCATCTGCTCAAATTACAGTAGGCTCTATTGTTGTGAATAACATGAATGTGGGGGCATGCCAAAATGGTACATACGAAGTAACAGGAGATATAACTATTTTACAACCACCAACTTCAGGTAATTTGATTGTAGAAGCATGTGATGGAACACAAACAGTAGTTGCTTCAGCTCCTTTTAATTTAGGTTCTTATCCATTTACAGTTGCTGGGCTTAATCCAAATGGTGCAGCATGTAACATTCATGCTTATTTTACAGGCTCTGCTTGTTCTCAAACATTGAATTATACAGCTCCAACATGCCCGCCTGGTTGCAATATTACGAATATTACCGCTACAGCAAATGGTTGTGATGCAGGTAATACCTATACAGTTTCAGGTAGCGTGAGCTTTAACTCACCTCCAACTACAGGTCAATTAATTGTTCAAGATTGTAGTGGAGCGCAACAAACATTTAATGCGCCTTTCACGAGTCCTATCAACTATTCAATAAGCTCATTGACACCTAATGGTCAAGCGTGCTCTGTAACAGCTAATTTTACAGATGACCCAGGATGTACAAATACTAAAAACTACACAGCGCCTTCTATACCGGTTGTTACAGCCAGTCCAGATGTAACCATTTGTCCGGGTGTCTCCACCACGCTGACAGCAACTGGGGCAACAACTTATTTGTGGGATAATGGAGCTGGGAGCGCGTCAAGTGCTTCTGTTTCACCAAGTTCCACAACAACATATACTGTAACTGGGACAACTACAGGTTGTACAGCAACCGATCAAGTGGTTGTTACTGTAGCTGGTAGTATAACCATTACAACTTCTCCTGATGTGGCTATTTGTAGTGGGCAATCTACAACAATATCAGCTTCTGGAGCATCTACTTATTCGTGGAATAATGGATTGGGGGCTGGTGGTTCTCACTCCGTTTCGCCAACTTCTACAACAACTTATCAAGTTACAGGAGTTGATGCTTCGGGATGTACAGGTCAAGGACAGTTAACAATTACAGTAAATAGTAATCCAGTAATTACAGCTCCAAATTTAGTGGTTTGCGGAGGTGGTACAGGTACGCTGACAGCAAGTGGCGCTGCTACTTACACATGGTCACCAACAACAAATTTAAGTAGTGGAACAGGTGCTTCGGTTACTTTTACGGCAGGTAATTCTACAAATTACCAAGTTACAGGTACAGATGCAAATGGTTGTGTTGGTTTTACCAATGTTTCAGCTTCTGTTATTGCCAACCCAGTCATTGAAGCTGGAAGTAATGTAAACTCATGTTTTGGGCAACAAGTAACTTTAACAGGAAGTGGTGCGGGAGTAGGAGGTACGTATGCTTGGGATAATAGTATAGCCAATGGATTGCCGTTTAACCCGCCGGTTGGATCAACGGTTTATACGGTAATAGGAACAACTAGTGATGGGTGCACAGGAACAGATCAAGTGACAATAAATGTTGAAGATACTCCAATAGTAGATTTTACAGCTACACAAAATCAAGTTTGTGCGCCAGTGGTTGCTACTTTTACAAGTAATTCTTCATCTGGAAGTTGTATTTGGACGTTTGGAAATGGGCAAGTTGTTCATGATTGCGGACCGATAACGCAAACGTTTATGGATGCAGGCTCGTATGGAGCAACATTGCAGGTTACAACGCCTAATGGCTGTTCAAGCACCTTAACTTTACCAGATTTGGTTTATGTTGAGGCAAATCCTATCGCTCATTTCACACCTAGTCCGGTTAATTTTTCGATTTTTAATCCTGTTGTAAATTTCAATAACAATTCTTCTGGTGCAACATCGTATATATGGAATTTTGGTGATGGAGGTGCTTCTTCAGAAGTTACACCAAGTCACAAATACCTTGATGAACCAGGAAATTATTTGGTGACATTGATAGCAATTTCATCAGGAGGATGTATAGATTCCTTCCAATATGCAGTGTATTCGAATGAAGAGTTAATTTTTTATATACCAAATACATTTACACCAGATGGTGATGAATTTAATCAACATTTTCAACCAATTTTTACCTCAGGATACGATGCGTTTGATTTTGAAATGATTATTTTCAACCGTTGGGGAGAGAAAGTATTTGAAACTGGAAATGACAAGATTGGCTGGGATGGAACGTATGGTGTGAATGGAAAAATTTGTGAAGACGGAACCTATACTTGGAAAATTGAATTTAAAACAAGTGTTAACGATGAGCGAAAAACCTATGTTGGACATGTGAATATTATTCGATAGTTGGATGCTTGACAGAGAAAGTAAGTCGCTTTTATGTCTATTATCTATACTATTATTTATTTATCAGCAGAACGAAGAATTCAATATCAGCTACTAAATAACAAAGAAAGTCATTGAATAAGCCAATAATTGACGCAAATGAGGTTGTAAATATGATAACCTTGTACGAATACGAAAAGCGTTAATACAATAAAACTATTTATTCAGAAGAAGTACTTCAAAAATAAAAGAAAAGTATCAATTATGATTCAATCACTTTACATTATAAATTACCGATTTTTGAGAAATTGAATGATTACTATTCAAAAGATCTATTTCCTTATCTAGTATGGGGAATGTTTGTAAATACGATGTCCAAGAACTTATACGTTTTTACAGAATAGATTGTGTCTATTCTTTTTGAATAGCTTATACAAATACTTTGTAAAAAATATTCCTGTAAATTTTATCATCTACTTTTAAAGAAAGGATTGATTA
>JAMLHA010000009.1 GCA_023957475.1 Crocinitomicaceae bacterium
CCCCCCCCCCCCCCCAAACCCCTCCTCGATAACTTAACTACCTAATTGTCACCTCGAACACATGTGAGAGGTCTTGATTTTATCTGTTTAAATATTTTTATCGGACAATAGTGATTTTTATTTGAGACAAAATTTTATTTTTTGTCAATGCAACTAAATTTTGATTATTTTCGTCTTTGTTATAGAAACCAAAATACTATGAAAAGACTACGCAATAGACTACTGTTTTGCACTCTTATGGTGCATTTGCATTATTTTTCCTATGCTCAAATAATGACTTTAAACGGAAGTGTTTTCTATGTGAATGGTGGCACTGTTTTTTGCAATGGTGGTATTACCATTGAAAATGGATCAAGTTTGACCAATAATGGGTTGGTGGTAACCACTAAAAACTCTACTTTTAACTCTCCTGGAAACTTTGAAATAGCTTCTTATTCTACGGTTTCTGGAAATGGAGGATATACAGTGGAACAAGATTGGATAAATGATGCTACATTTAATGGAGACAATGGAGAGGTGGTGTTAAATGGAAATTTGGAGCAATTCATAACCTCTAATAACGGAACGATTACTAACTTTAATCATTTACAATTAACAGGGAATGGTACAGGCATTAATTGCCGAAAAACATTGGTTGGAGTTGATGCAACAACAAGTGCAAATGGTTATTTGGTGTTAAACAATAGAGAATTACACACCGGAACAAATACATTTACAGTTAACAACGAAAACCCGATAGCTATATCAAATTCTATTGTATTGAATGATGAAGGATTTGTTAGCAGTTTGCCAAATGGATTGTTGGTTCGCAAAACAAATCAACAAGCAGATTATATTTTTCCTGTGGGTTCAAGCGATGGAATAAGAAGATATCGACCGGTTGCTATTGAACCAAATGCAGCAACAGCAACGGCTTATGCAGCAAGGTTTAACAACTATCAAGCTGATAATGATAACTTTAATATTGCGCAACACGATGAATCAATAGAATTTTCAAACAAATTATTTTATCATACGATTAAAAATTTATCTGGAAACGTTGCTGCAGATGTGAGTATTCATTACATCGCTCAAGATGATGAAGAATGGGATGGAATTGGGCATTGGTATGTCAATGATTCAAAATGGAAAGATGTTGTTGGTTCAACAGCAAGTGCCCAATCAAGTTTTAGCATTTTAACAAAATCTGCATGGAACTTTCCTTCTTCTGGAGATGCTTATATTTTAACAAAAACAGCTAATCCATTTAGTATTCCAAATGTGTTTACTCCCAATGAAGATGGAATTAATGACCTCTTTTTTATCACAGCTGTAAATTTAAAAGACTACAATCTTGTAATTGTGAACAGATGGGGAGAAATCGTTTTTAAATCAGATGACCCTAATCAAGGTTGGGACGGCACATCAGGTGGGAAAAAATGTACAGATGGTGTCTATTTCTATACTTTAAAGGCAAAACAAGGTGATAATGAAATCACCAAACAAGGAAATATAACTTTAGTTGGTAAATAATGAATCTATGAAAAAAGTAAAACTATTAATTGGAACAGTTTTGATTGGAATGACCTCATTGGTAGGGTTTTCACAAAACAATGTAGGCATCGGAACAACAACTCCAAGTCCTGATGCAGCACTCGATATTCAATCCACAACACAAGGTTTGTTGGTTCCACGTATGACAACTGTTCAGCGAACAGCCATAGCATCTCCAACCAATGGTTTATTGGTTTATGATACAAATGTTGGTTGTTTTTTCTTTTATGATGGCTCAGGAGCTATTTGGCAGAACTTATGTTCCGCAGGCCCTCAAGGCCCTGCCGGACCACAAGGCCCTGCCGGTCCACAAGGTCCCGCTGGGGCAACAGGCGCAACTGGTCCTCAAGGCCCGGCTGGAGCAACTGGTGCTACAGGAGCAACAGGTCCAGCAGGTCCAGCAGGAACAAACGGAACAAATGGAGCTACTGGCCCTCAAGGCCCTCAAGGAGCTGATGGAGTTGTTCAAAAATACCATGTTGTTGGTACTGCAGGGAGAACGAATGTTGCAAATAATACACATACTGTTCAACCAGGAATGTCACAAACATTTACATTAACGGCTACAAAAACAGTAGTTGTGTGGGCCACAATTGGTGGAAGGACAACAACAACAACATCGGGTCAGTATGCAACTGTGGATATGATTGTATATGTTGATGGAAGTTTCTTACCTGTAGGAGGATGGAATAGATTTAATGTGGTTAATCCTTCCAATACCAATTCCTTTAACATAGGAACAATAAATACAATGTTTACACTCCCTGCTGGTACGCACACCATTGATTTGAGAACTTCAAGACTGAATGGTAATTCAAGTGTAGATATTGGCGGGAATGGATCGATAGACACAAACCCAGGGGAAATGACAATTATGATTTTAAATTAATCAATCATGAAAACAAGTTTTACAATCATTTTTATTTGTTGTTTGTCTCATTTTTCATATTGCCAAGTGCAATCTTCTTCTAAAACACCTGTTTTGGAGAATGAAAACAAGACACAGCAAAATGTTGTTAACGAGAATACTGAAACAATAGTGTCTTCTCATAAAAATGCAAAGATTGAAACAAAAGTTATAGAAAGTAGAGAACAAAAAGTTTCATCTAAAGAAGAACAATCTCAATCAACAAAGAAAAGATAATCAATTGTCCTGTTTATTGATAAAATGAGCAGGACTATTCCAGTCCTACATTCCACGTTGAATCAAGGATTAATTTTCCAGATTTTTGTTCATTCGTACCTGGCACTATAAATCCTTTTATTTGTCCAGTTTTGCCTTTGGTGATTAGTTGAATTAATTGGGTTTCTGTTAACTTTTTACCCATTAATTCAAAAGGAATTTTAAATCCACATGATTTGAAGTTACTACAACCAACAGCTGTTTTTCCTTTCATTAATTTTGCTGTTTTGCATTTTGGACAATCCAGCGATTCAATCGAGATTTTTTCGACAACTTTTCGCTCTTTTTTCTCAGGTTTTTTTTCTTCGGTTGAGGTTGGAATGACAAAATTGTGCGAATAGGTATTAAAAATCACTTCATCGGTCAATTCACGCACCATTTGATACAATTCTTGCTTAAATACATCCAATTGGTATTCGCCTTTTTCGATTAAACGCAATTTTTTCTCCCACAAACCAGTCAATTCAGCACTTTTTAAAAGCTCGTTTTGTATGGTATCAATGAGAGCAATACCTGTTGGCGTTGCAACAATGTTTTTTTTCTTTTTTTCAATATATTTTCTTCTAAAAAGTGTTTCAATGATATTGGCACGAGTTGATGGACGACCAATTCCGTTGTCTTTCATCAATTCACGCATTTCTTCATCTTCTACTTGTTTGCCTGCTGTTTCCATTGCTCGAAGCAAAGTTGCTTCTGTATAATATTTGGGTGGCGTTGTCTTCCCTTGGTGAATAAACGGTTCGTGTGGACCTTTTTCTCCTTCGGTAAACTCAGGCATGATTTTATCTTCTTCGCTTTCTTTTTTGGATGTTAAATCCGTATAAACTTCTCGCCAACCTTGTTCAATGATTTGTTTACCAGTTGCTTTGAATTCAAGCGTTTCAACTTTGCCTAAAACAACCGTGTTGGAAACTTTACATTCAGGATAAAAAACGGCAATAAACCTACGAGCAACCAAATCATAAATTTTTTGCTCGTCTGGTGAAATACCAGAAGGAACAACTCCTGTTGGGATAATGGCGTGGTGATCGGTAACTTTTTTGTCGTCGAATACTGTTTTTGTTTTTGGAATCGGTTGTGAAAGCAATTTTTCGGTAAAACGAGAATAGTACTTCATTTGGTTCAAGATTCCTGCAACCTTTGGGTGTAAATCCTCTGACAAATAAGTGGTATCTACACGAGGATATGTTACTATTTTCTTTTCGTACAAACTTTGAATGAGCCGCAATGTTTCGTCAGCAGAATAGGCGTACTTTTTATTGGCCTCTACTTGCAAAGAAGTTAAGTCGTACAAACGAGGGTTTCCTTCTTTTCCTTCCTTTTGCTCAAAAGATGTTATTTCAAACTCTTTGTCTTTGAGAAATTCCAACCCTTTTTCGGCCTTCTCAGCTGTTTTTAAACGTTCTATTTGACAAAGAAATTCAGTATCACGGTACTTGGTTTTTAGTTCCCAATAATCCTCGCCCTTAAACGCATCAATTTCTTTTTGCCGTTGCACAATTAATGCAAGGGTAGGTGTTTGTACACGTCCAATGGAAAGCGTAGATTGTTTGCGACCAAATTTTACGGTAAATAAACGTGTTGCGTTGATGCCCAACATCCAATCGCCAATTGCTCGGGCACTTCCGGCAGCATATAGATTGTCGTATTGTTTGGATTCGCGCAATTTTTCAAAACCTTCACGAATAGCTTCTTCCGTTAATGAAGAAATCCATAAGCGTTTGATAGGTGCTTTGCATTTGGCTTTGAGCAATACCCAACGTTGAATCAACTCTCCCTCTTGTCCGGCATCCCCGCAGTTGATGACTTCATCGCATTGTGCCACTAAGTTTTCAATTGTCGAAAATTGTTTTTGAACGCCGGTATCATTGATGACTTTGATGCCAAAATTTGGTGGAATGATGGGCAAATCTTCTAAACGCCAATATTTCCACGATTCTTTATAATCATGAGGTTCTTTGAGCGTACACAAGTGACCAAATGTCCAAGTTACTTGGTACCCATTTCCTTCATAATAACCGTCTTTTCTTACTTTTGCACCAATTATTTCGGCAATATCTTTTGCAACAGAAGGTTTTTCGGCTATACAAAGTTTCATTGATAGTTACTATGATTTGCTAATTATTCGAATTCGATAATGACTTGTCCTTTTTCTACTACTTGTTCTGGTTTTGCAAATATTTCTTTTACAACACCTGTTCCTTCAGCTTTTAAAACATTTTCCATTTTCATGGCTTCAAGAGAAAGAATTTCGTCGCCAACATTGACTTCTTGACCAACAGAAACGGCAATGCTAACAATACGACCAGGCATTGGAGCTTGTAACTCTTTCAGTTTTTTCACTTTTGGAACATCCATTCCCAATGATGAAATCAATTCATCAAGAGGACCTTTTTTGCTAACAGAAAATTCACGGTGATTGATTTTTAAACGCAACAAATTATTTTCTGTGTTTTCTTCCAATACTTCACCAAAAAAAGTATTTCCGTTATAGGTTATTGAAAAGAAAGTATCATCGTCCCACTTTACAACTGCGCCTTCACTTGCAATTGTCTCTTGTCCATCAAAGTTCCATTTTACGTGATTCATCTGTGCTCTAATTTTTTTCAAAGATATTAAAAGTTGAATCGAATTGCAATTTCGACACAATGATATTTAAATATCTTTCATAGCATCCTAAAGTTTTTTCTGATTTTAAAGATATTCTTTTGTTATTTAATGAATGTTTCAATTGGAAAACTAATTTTCATATAGGAGGATTTCTCTCTTCATTTCGGCTCTGCCCAATGGAACCGTTCGAAATGACAAGTTAAATTTGAAATATAAGATAATGAAGCTGGCTTTGCCAGCTCCATTATCACCTAATATATAACGGTTTGCCAGTCATTTCGAACAAAGTGAGAAATCCTAGGCATTTCCTTTTTGTGTTTCATTTTAAAAAGTTTCGGATAGTTGTGAATATCTTTATATTTTTATGCGTTCAATAGCGTTATTAACTTCGGATGAAAAAGCCAAAAGTAATTGTTTCTGTCATCAATGATTTATACACCGATCAACGGGTTGATAAAGTGTGTAATTTTTTGGTGGATCAAGGATACGATGTGCTTTTGGTTGGTCGCCAACTTAAAAAAAGTCTTCCACTTCCACCAAGAAGGTACAAAACGCACCGCATGAAACTGTTTTTTGAAAAAGGAGCGTTGTTTTATGCAACCTACAACATCCGTCTTTTTTTATTTTTAATATTTCGTAGAGCAACAATTCTTTTATCCAACGATTTAGATACGCTGTTGGCAAATTATTTAGCACATCGGTTGAAATTCAATACACGACTGGTTTACGATTCTCACGAGTTCTTCACAGAAGTGCCTGAATTACAAGGTCGGTATGCAAAAAAAGTTTGGGAAAACATTGAAGGATGGATCTTTCCAAAACTAACAACGATTTATACGGTTAATGCTTCCATTGCAGATTTGTATCAAAAAAAATACAACAAAGAGTTACGCATTGTTCGCAATGTTTCTCCACTTTGGAGCGCCACCAATCTTTTGAGCAAAGAAGAATTGAATTTGCCTGAAGATAAACCCATTATCATCCTTCAAGGAGCAGGAATAAACGTTGACAGAGGGGCAGAAGAGGCCATTGAGGCAATGAATTGGGTAGAAAATGCCTATTTGATTATTGTTGGCGATGGAGATGTTGTGTCTCAATTAAAAGAATACGTGAAACAATCCAATCTTTCCCCAAAAGTGTTGTTCTATGGTAAACAACCATATTTGAAAATGATGAATTATACTTTTTATGCATCTATTGGTTTAACCTTAGACAAAGACACCAATATCAATTACCGGTATTCGTTGCCCAACAAAGTTTTTGATTACATTCACACCAATACAGCCATTGTTTGCACTCCGTTGGTTGAGGTAAAACGAATTATTGAATCGCATGAAGTGGGTGTTGTTTTGGAAAAATTAACGCCCCAAAACTTAGCAGACACGTTAAACTCGCTATTGGAAAACGCCGAAAAATTAAAGCAGTTACAACACAATTGCGATCAAGCAAAACAAGTGTTAAATTGGCAGCAAGAATCGGAAGTATTAAAACAAATTTACCCTAAAATTGAGCAATAAAACGATACATATTATCTCTTTGGATGTTCCTTTTCCGCCAGATTATGGCGCAATGATTGATACATTTTATCGGATTAAAATTTTGCATGAATTGGGTTATTCCATTATTTTTCATTGTTTTACCTATGGTAGAGGAAAGCCAGAAGAACTTAAAAAATACTGCAAAGAAGTGTATTATTACGATCGAAAAAAGCGGTTGATTGACTTTTTTGCACTACGTCCATTTATTGTTCAAACAAGAAGATCAAAATTATTGCTTAGCCGTCTTTTAAAAGATGATTACCCTATTTTTATAGAAGGTGTTCATTGTTGCTGGTTTTTGGAACAACCGGCTATTCAAAAGCGATTAACGATTGTGAGAGCGCACAATATTGAAGCTGAATATTACGATGAAATGAAAAAGAACGCTTCGGGTTTAAAGCGTATCTTTTTTTGGGCGGAAGCAAAAAAGCTGGCTCTTTATGAAAATCCGATTATATCAAAAGCAACAGTTGTTTTAACGGTTAAAGCAAATGAAAATGATTTCTTTCAAAAATACAATGCCAATACGTTATTGATGCCTTCGTCTATACCTGAAATTCATTTTGAAGGAGTTGGCACGTTGAAAGATTATTGCTTGTTTCACGGTAATTTATCTGTTTCAGAAAACGATTTGTCAGCTAAATGGTTGATAGAACAAGTTGTTCCTTCTTTAGGTGGTATTCCTTTTGTTGTTGCAGGAAAAAATCCTTCACCATCCTTGATAAAATTGTGTCAAGAAAACAAGGTGCAATTAATTGCCAATCCCGATCAAGAGGCAATGCAACAATTGATAGCAGAAGCCAAAATACATGTATTGATTTCAACAAATAGTGCTGGATTAAAGCTTAAATTGTTTGCTGTTTTACAAACATTGGGTACTATTATCGTTAATTCAAACATGATAAAAGGCAATGGATTGGATAAATATTGTAAGGTTGCAAACACCTCTAAAGAGTTTGTTCAATTGATATCGGAAGAATTTAAAAAAGATGTTCCTCTCGAAGAAAGACTCGCAAGAATAGAAGCTTTTAAACAAGAAACTGACACAAAAAAGCTCATCACAGAAACATTCGATAAAATTTTTTCTACTGAAAATTAATTTTGCTAAACAAGTTTACTATATGATTTAGTACTAATTGCACAAAAAAATAAATAAAAAAATACTAAATCGTTTTACTAAATCGTTTTAGTTTTGTGTGTTTGCAGAAATCATTTAATTTAAATGAATATGAAAACACACTATTTTATTAACTTCTTGGTACTCATTTTGAGTTATTTTGCATCTCTATCTGATTTGTTTGCTCAGAATATTCTATTAGACGCTTCAACTAATGGAACTACTGTAACCACATGTTCTGGATATTTTTATGATAGTGGAGGGAGTGATGGTAACTATAGCGACAATGAAAATTATACGATAACTTTTCAAAGCTCCAATCCTTGTTTGCCAATAGCTCTTGATTTTACAGCTTTAAACATTGAGAATAGTTGGGATTATTTATATATCTATGATGGACCAGATACAGGCTCACCATTAATTAGAACATTAACAGGAAATACTGCACCAGGTTTAATTATTTCTTCAGGAACTTCATTAACAATAAGGTTTACATCCGATGGTTCAGTTAATTATAGTGGTTGGACAGCAACAATTCTTACTTGTGGCCCTTTAGCTTATATTGCTAGATGCGCTAGTGCAAAACCAATAACAACCATTAGTGGAGTTAATTTTTCATTTTCAACACCACCGAGTGATGGAGCGATAATTAATCCATCAACAGGAGTTATTACAAACGGCACAATGGGTGCAAACTATCAAGTATATGATGCTTGTTCAAACAGAAGTGCAACGGTTAATATGCAAGCAACAGAACCATGTTATGCTCTTTTTGATGATGCAGTTCCAATTACTGTAAACGGTAATACATGTATTCAGTTAACACCAGAGCAAAGTTCAAAAACTGGTTGTGCTTGGAGTGAACAAACAGTTGATTTCAATTCTAATTTTTCATTATCCTTAGATTATTATTTTGGTGACAACGTGAATGGAGCTGATGGTACTACATTTACATTTCAACCTAATCCAAATGCTGAATGTGGTGAAGATGGAAGTCAATTGGGTGCAGGAGGAATTCCAAATGCTTTGGTGGTAGAGTTTGATACAGATGACAATGACGACAATTATCAGGACAATGACCCAAGTTACGATCATATTGCTGTTGAGATTGATGGCGAGCTTGTTAGAGATGATTGGGACACAGACCCACCACTTTGTGGTCCTGTTGCAGCAATTAATGGCGGTGGTTCAATTGAAGATGGAAATACTCATCATATTGAGATTAAATGGAATGCAGCAACACAGACTTTAGAGGTTTATTTTGATAACAACTTGAGACTGTCTTGTAATCATGATTTTGTGAACACAGTTTTTGCTGGTCAAAACGTAATGTATTGGGGAGCAACAGGCGAAACAGGAGGTTTAATAAACCATCAATATTTTTGCCCAGAAACAGTTGTGATTTTAGGTGCCACAGTTCAATCATTTGATGTGAAGTGTCAAAACAATGAATTAATAGCTAATTGGCAAACAAAAAATGAACGAACTGTTGAAAGGTATGAAATTCAATATACGCATGATGGATACATATATCAAACCTATGCAAGTGTATTGCCTGCGGGAAACAATATGGATGATCAATATTATAATTTCTCAATTCAAGGTTTAGATCCTCAAAACACGTATTTTAGAATAAAAATTGTAGATAAAGATGAATCCATTTTATTGTCAGAAACAGTTGTTGCACAAAATTGTGAAATAGCCGAAGAAATTATCACCAAGTACAAAGATGATCAACTGAGTATGGTGTCAAAAACTAAGCAAGAGTTTAATTACAAAATTATAGACACAAACGGTAAATTGATTTCCTATGGAACTTCAATAGACGGAATGGCTATTCAACCGATTTCATTGTTAGGTGGTGTTTATTTTACTATGATTCAATATGAAAATGGTAGTCAAATAAATCAAAAATTAGTAATTCATTAGTATATATAGTAGTAATAGGTTAGGTAGTAGTAATAGTAAATTTAGGTAAGTAAAAAGTGAGGTATTCTGTATCTCACTTTTTTCATTAACACCAGCTCCTTTCAAACAATCATTATTTTCATTAATTTTATAGCCAAAATCATTTCAAATGTCAGACGATAAAAAGATAATATTTTCAATGGTAGGTGTTTCAAAAGCGACACCACAAGGAAAACAGATAATAAAAGATATTTACCTATCATTTTATTATGGTGCCAAAATTGGTATCATTGGTTTGAACGGCTCGGGGAAGTCCACCATCATGAAAATCATTGCTGGTATCGAGCAATCGTATCAAGGTGATGTTGTGTTTTCTCCTGGATATACTGTTGGCTACTTGCCGCAAGAGCCAGAGCTTGACCCTAAGAAAACGGTAAAAGAAGTGGTGATGGAAGGAGCACAAGAAATTGTAGATGTGTTGAAAGAATACGAAGAAATTAACAATGCATTTATGGACGAGGAAGTGTTAAACGATCCAGATAAAATGGACAAACTTATTACCCGTCAAGCTACTGTTCAAGATAAAATTGATGCATTAGATGCTTGGGAATTGGATTCCAAATTGGACATCGCCATGGATGCACTTCGTTGTCCGCCCGATGATCAATTAATAGAAACATTGTCTGGTGGTGAAAAACGTCGTGTTGCTTTGTGTCGATTGTTACTTCAAACACCCGACATTTTATTACTCGACGAGCCTACCAACCACTTGGATGCCGAATCAATTGAATGGTTAGAACAGCATTTGCAACAGTACAAAGGAACCGTAATTGCTGTAACCCACGACCGTTATTTCTTAGACAATGCTGCTGGTTGGATTTTGGAATTGGATAGAGGAGAAGGTATTCCATGGAAAGGAAACTATACATCTTGGTTGGAACAAAAAGGAAAACGTTTAGCCGAAGAGGAAAAAACAGAATCTAAACGTCAAAAAGTATTGGCAAGGGAGTTGGAATGGGTGCGTATGAATCCAAAAGGACGTCACGCCAAAAACAAAGCTCGTATTGCCAACTACGATAAAATGCTTTCCGAAGATGTGAAAGATAAAGAAGCTAAATTAGAAATTCCAATTCCAAATGGACCTCGTTTGGGAAATAATGTGATTGATGCTGTGAATGTATCTAAAGCATTTGGAGATAAATTGCTGTATGATGATTTAAACTTTAAACTTCCTCCAGCAGGAATTGTAGGTATCATCGGACCAAACGGTGCTGGTAAAACAACCATTTTCAAAATGATTATGGGTGAATTACAACCAGATGGAGGGTCTTTTGAAGTGGGTGATACCGTTAAAATTGGTTATGTTGATCAAACGCACAAAGACATTCATCCCGATAAAACAGTATATGATGTTGTTTCTAACGGCACAGAATTGATTGAAATTGGAAATCAAAAGGTGAATGCTCGTGCTTATTTGTCAAAATTCAACTTCAATGGTTCGGATCAAAACAAAAAAGTTGGAACATTGTCTGGTGGTGAACGTAATCGTTTGCACTTGGCAATGACCTTAAAAACGGAGGCCAACGTATTGTTACTCGATGAGCCAACAAATGATATTGACGTAAACACGTTGCGTGCGTTGGAAGAAGGTATCGAAAACTTTGCTGGTTGTGCCGTTGTAATTTCTCACGACAGATGGTTCTTGGATAGAATTTGTACACACATTCTTGCTTTTGAAGGTGATTCACAAGTTTATTGGTTCGAAGGCTCGTATTCAGAATACGAAGAAAACAAGAAGAAACGAGTAGGTGACACTGGGCCAAAACGATTGAGATATAGAAAGTTAATTAAATAATTGACGTTTTATTTCCAACAAACTCATGTTTTCTCAACAAATTATTGACTGGTACAAATTGCACAAGCGTGATTTGCCGTGGCGTAATAGTACAGACCCGTATAAAATATGGTTGTCAGAAATCATGTTGCAACAAACACGTGTTGACCAGGGATTGGGTTATTACTTAAAATTCATCGATCATTATTCGACTGTGCATGATTTGGCTGGAGCAACAGAGCAACAAGTATTGAATGACTGGCAAGGATTGGGTTATTACAGTCGTGCAAGAAATTTACATGCAACTGCAAAACACATTTCGGAGCAATTAAACGGTGTTTTTCCATCAACCTATAATGAGTTATTGAAATTAAAAGGCGTTGGACCATACACAGCCGCTGCCATTGCTAGTTTTGCATTCAATGAGCCAAAAGCATTGGTTGACGGCAATGTGTACCGTGTATTGGCACGTTATTTTAATATTGCTTTACCCATTGATTCTACCCAAGGAAAAAAAGAATTTCAAGAATTAGCTGATTCATTGATTGATAGTAAAAATCCTGCAACATACAACCAAGCAATTATGGAGTTTGGTGCTTTGCAATGTGTTCCCGCCAATCCCGATTGTGAAAACTGTGTGTTAAGAGACAATTGCCAAGCATATTCCAACAAAACAGTTGCTTCACGACCAGTGAAAGAGAAGAAAACAAAGGTAAGAACACGTTATTTCTATTATTTCATAGCACAAGAAGGGGAGTTTATCTGTCTAAAAACACGCACAGAATCGGATATTTGGCAACATTTATTTGAATTCCCACTTGTTGAAAAAGACAATCAATTATCAGACAGCGAATTGATTCATTATTGCAAACAGCAGTTTCAACAAACACCTGTTTTGATTTCACCAGAACAGAAGCACCTACTTTCCCATCAACGCATCATGGCACGATTCATTCATTTATCCAAAATACCACAAGAGTGGCAATCATTAAAAATAAAGATGGATGCTATTGAAAACCACCCACTCCCACGCTTGATAGAAAGGTATTATTTAAAGATAATAGAACGCAAGCAACTGATATTTTTTGAAATGGATTAGTGGAAGTTAAGTTTAGAAGTGCTTTCACATTCGACCACCTATGGTGTCGAGGGATGGTCGGATCACACCTCTTGTTATAGACATGTCACCCATATTGGATGAATCTTCAATTGTTCTGGAGCTCACCCAGTATGGGTGATATATTTATAATAACCAATCCACACACTCTCTCGGCCCCGTTGGTGGTCGAACAAAAGAATTAAGAGCAAATGTTTGTTTTCTTATTAAAGCTTTACAATTTTATAGTTGAACTGTAAATCTGTATGAAGTCAATTAATTTTTATGATGTAAAAAATATTTTTTATTTAAATAAATAATTTTCATATATTTGCTTTATAACAACGATTAAATCAAATAAAATAAACAAGTAATTTGGCGTCAGGAGTAAACAAAGTAATACTAATAGGGAATCTAGGAAAAGATCCAGAAGTAAGAAGATTAGAAAACGGAGGAATTGTTGCAAATTTTTCTTTGGCAACCACAGAGACCTATTTTGATAAAACAACAAACGAGAAAAAAGACATTACCGATTGGCACAATATCGTTGTATGGAGAGGTTTGGCCGAAGTGGTTGAAAAATATGTGCGAAAAGGCTCTAAACTTTACCTTGAAGGAAAGCTAAAAACACGTTCTTGGACAGATAAAGATGGTAACAATCGTTACACAACAGAAGTGTATGCCGATAACTTAATCATGCTGAACAGAGCAGAACAAGCACCTCAAAATAATCAGCCCAATTATTCAAACGCAGGAACACCTCCAACACCTTCACCAATGGAAGGAATGAGTGAACCACCTAGATTTTCTTCTGCTGTGGATGAAGGAGACGATGATTTACCATTTTAAAAAATTCAAATAAATTCTATGACTCAAACAGATCCTTTACCCGACCCTCTGGCCAGTATTGCACTCTCAGCATTTAACGCTGACGATGTGCTATTAATAGGGATTGTTCTATTACTACTCATTGCATCTGCACTTTTTGCAGGCGCAGAAGTTGCTTTCTTTTCATTGAGCGAATTAGAAAAAGAAAAGATTAAAAAAACGGAAAAAAGAAAAGCAAGAATTGCCCAAAAATTATTGGAAAAACCCAAACATTTATTGGCAACCATTTTAATTGGGAAAAATTTCCTCAATGTTGCATTTGTTATCGTTACGTTTATAGCCTTAACAAAAATAAACACCCATTTTCATGTAAACTGGGGGTTAAATGTGCTCATAAATACGTTTTTGATTGCTTTATTTTTAGTTTTTGTTGGCGAATCGTATCCAAAAACCATTGCCTATCGAAACAAAGCGCCTTATGTGTGCTTCATGTCGCTGCCAATTTTAATTCTTCAGTATTTACCTCCGTTTTCATTTTTGATAAAACCGTTATCGAAAGGAACAAAAACGTTGGAAAAACGCGCAAAAAGAAAAGGAATTGAGATTTCTCCTACAGCTCTTGAAACGGTACTATCACTTTCACAAGATCCAGAAGAAAATAAAAATGAATTAAACATCTTGCAAGGAGTGCTAAAATTTGGAAATACCGATGTGAAACAAATCATGTGTCCTCGTATGGACGTTGTTGGTATTGATGAAGGAAGTACTTTAGAAGAAGTGATGAAGGTAGTGGTAGAGGCTGGCTACTCCCGCTTACCTGTTTACAAAGAAAATTTTGATGAGGTAGTAGGTGTCATTTTTGTGAAAGATTTGCTGCATTCTTCTGTCAAAAAGAAAGATTTTGATTGGAAAAAACTCATTCGAAAACCATTGTATGTGCCAGAAAACAAGAAAATTGATGATTTATTGCGTGAGTTTCAATTGAAAAAAATACACATTGCGATTGTGATTGATGAATATGGTGGTCCAACAGGTATTGTTACTCTTGAAGATGTATTAGAAGAAATCGTTGGAGATATAACCGATGAATACGATGGCGATGATGATAGTTATGCTCAAATTAATGACAACACATTTATTTTTGAGGGACAAACATCGTTAACGGATTTCTACAAAGCATTGGAAATTGATGGCAATGATTTTGAAGAGAAAAAAGAAGATGCCGAATCCATTGGAGGGTTTATTATAGAAATGCACGGAAGAATTCCAAAAAACAATGAAACGTTTACCGTTGGAAATATCAAATTGATTGTTGAGTCTTCGGATAAAAAACGTGTACGTAAAGTACGTGTGATTATTGAAAATAATTAATTCAACACAATTGTAATTTCACCTTCTTGTAGAAAATCGAAGAGGTACGTTTCATTTTCGAATTGAACGCTCACTTGGTTGGTTTCTCTATTGATATTGGTGATGGTGATATCATTCTTGGAATCGGCTATTTTCCCTTCTTTCCATTTATAAAACGCTTCTTTTGCACCCCAAACAATGTGTAAATCTTGAATTGTATCGATGAATTGTTCCTCGTCTTTATTGATGTAATAAGTTACCCCATACATGATTCGTGGGTTTTCAAATTCGATGTCAATTCCTATTGGTTTGTCAGAAATATAAACTGCAATCCATCCTTTTGAGTGCGAAATCGAAAGATGTAGGTCGGGAAAGTTTTCTAAGTAAGGCTGACCTGTCTTTTTGTAGTTAATTGGCGATTCAAACCCCAATTGTGCTACCGAAACTAGTGCTTCTTCTTTTTCAATATCCCGTTTTTTTTCTTCGTTTCGCAATCGAATGCGGTAGTTTTCAATTTCACGAATCAACAAGTGTTTGCGATTGTCTGTAATTTGATTCAAAGTTGTTAATTGCATGTTAGAACAAATTAGAAAGACTGAACAAACCTTCACCAAATACGACAATAACGGCGCTTAATACAAACATTAACACATCGTATTCCCATCCGCCTTTTTGTGCCCAATACGGACTTTTCCATTTTGCGATACACAACCAAGTTGTTCCCATCATTAATAACATGATGCCCAACCCTGCCAACTGAGTTAAAAATCCAATGGTCATAGATATAGCGGCTAACAATTCTGCAACCGCTACAAATCCAGCCATCGGAACAGACATTGCGTGACTTGTGGCAAATTTTTTAACATCCTTTAATTTAATCTGAGCTTCACGATAAAAGGCAATCGCAATGGTGATGCGCACAAAAAACAATACGATGTCTTTGGCTATTTCTGGAGCTTCAATTGAAAACATAATCGACACAATTAATGATTTTTGTAAATGTAATAATTTGAAGTGATTTTCACAATTATTAGAAAGTTTTTCAAATTTTGACAATATTCATCTATATCCCTTTGTTTTTTGATGGTTATTTTTACAAAAAAGTCTCGTTTATAGAATAAATCGAACTGTTTAGAAAGTGTTTTTCTGTTTTTAATTGACAGGTAAACTCTTATGTAGGTGGATTTCTCACTTCGTTCGGAATGACCGAAAAACCGTCATATATGAGGGTAAAATGGGGCTGGCGAAGCCAGCCCCATTTTACCCAATTTCAAGCCAAGCTGGTCGTTTCGAACGAAGTGAGAAATCCTATACATTTTCATTTTTTTATTTCATTTTAAAAAGTTTCGGATAGTTGTGGTGTTTTTTCAAAAAAAGAACAAGAAAATTTGGTTTTATTTCAACTATTTTCGTAAATTCAGTCAACCTATCTTTTAATTATGAACGAAACCTATTTACATTTTATTTGGAAATTTAAGCGACTTCCTTTCCACCAACTGTTGACAACAGAAGGAAAAACCATTCAAATTCTTAAAAATGGCACCCATAATTTTTCTGAATCAGGTCCAGATTTTTACAATGCCAGAATGATCTACGACAATATGGAATGGGCTGGCCAAATTGAAATGCACTTAAAAAGCTCGGATTGGTACAAACATCACCACCACCTTGATGATGCATACAACAATGTTATGTTACACGTTGTTTACGAACACGATAAAGAAGTTTTTTTAAACAATGTCCAACTACCCACTATTGAGCTTAAGCCTTATATTGATGAAAAACATTACGAAAACTGGGAGCAATTTGCTCGTTCAGTAAAAGACATTGCTTGCGAAGACTCTATAAGCACCATTGATTCTGTTTATGTTGCATCTATGTTGCACCGCACAGCAATCGAACGAATGAATCGACGGGTGAAACAGCTGACTTACATGTATTCAGGAACAGACAATCCAACACTGTTGTATCAACTGATTGCTAAAGCGTTTGGCACAAAAGTGAACGTTGTTCCGTTTGAATGCTTAACCAATCAACTACCCATTTCTCTTTTGAAAAAATGGAATAAAAACAAACAAAAACAAGTGGTATTGCAAACAAGTGGTTTGTTTATGGATGAACAAAACAACCTAGAAATTGCACCGCTCAATCCATCAATGTGGAAGCGAAAGGGGTTAAGACCTCCAGCCTTCCCCGAAAAACGATTGGTGCTTTTTGCCTCATTCATTGCCCGATGTGATTTTGAATTACTAAGCAATCTCCTTTCGCCCAAAGAAGCTATTGATTATACCTATCAACTGATTGAAAAACTAAATCAAGAAGAACAACTCCATTTTTCAAAAACACTCGTCAACCAGCTGTTTATAAATGCTTTTTTGCCTTATTTTTGGTACAAATCCATTCAAACGTTGGACGACAATTTGCAAGAATTTATTATCGATTTCTTAGAAAAGCTACCACCAGATGAGAATTACATAATTCAAAAATGGAAAAACAGCGGTATAAAACCCAAAAATGCGTATGAAAGTCAGGCACTTATTGAGTTGTTCAATGAATATTGCACGTATAAAAAATGTTTGAATTGTCAGATAGGAGTAAAAATCATGAGGGGATAGTAAAAATGATTAAATTTGTTACAAACTTTTTTAATGCGTCTGATAAAAAAAATAGTTTTCTTCTTCGAAATGCGCTCGTTCGGTGTAAGTGAATGGTGGGCAAGAAAATTGGGTATTCAGACCGATAAAGTTCGCGTGGGGTTTATTTATGCTTCCTTCTTTACTTTCGGCTCTCCATTGATTATTTATTTGATTATGGCTTGGATATTGGAACATAAACATTATTTCAAATTGCAGCGAGAGAAACCAAAAACATCCATTTGGGATTTATAAGTTAAATTTTTTAAGATTATTTCCAATGAAAAACTATGTATTTATAATCTTTGTACTTTCAATCACAGCTGCTTTTTCTCAAACAAACGAAGAAAAATATAGCAAATTCATTCAACTTGCTGATAGTTGTTTTGCAATAAAAAATTACGCAAAAGCAAAGTTAAACTATGAAACAGCTTTACAGTATAAACCAGAAGAGGTTTATCCCAAACATAAGATAGCGGAGATTGCTGCATACCAAGAATATGATAAGAAAGTTGAGCATTTTTATTACAAAGCCGATAGCTGTTTTATTGCAAAAGATTTTGCTCAAGCAAAGCAAAATTATATCAATGTGCTACTGATTAAAGTAGGCGAAACAAAAGCTCAGCAGAGAATTGCAGAAATAGATGAAATACTGTATAATCAAAATAAAAAATGAAACTACTCATCACGGGATCGAACGGACTTTTGGGGCAAAAGATTGTCAAACAACTTATAAAAAATAAGGTTGATTTTTTAGCAACTTCAAGTGGAGAGAATAGAAATCCAGATTGTTCACAACAGCACTATCAAGCAATGGATATTTGCAACAAAGAACAGGTAGAAAAAGTGATTGCTAACTATAACCCCACCCACATTATCCATACAGCTGCAATGACAAACGTGGATGCTTGTGAATTGAACCCCGAAGAATGCACAAAGGTTAATGTGGACGGCACAAAACATGTGTTTGAAATAGCCCAAAAATTAAATGCTCATTTTCAACTACTTTCTACCGATTTTGTATTTGACGGACAAAAAGGAAATTACCGAGAAGAAGATGCGGTTGGACCATTGAGTGTTTACGCACAATCAAAAGTTGATGCCGAAAACTTGTTGCTAAAAGGAAACAATCAAAATTACTCTATTGCACGTACCATTATTGTGTATGGAACAGCCAATAATCTTTCACGTTCCAACCTATTCTTGTGGGCCAAAAGTGCATTGCCAAAAGGCGAAGAAATGAATGTGGTGGATGACCAATTTAGAGCACCAACTTGGGCAGATGATTTAGCTTGGGGATGTATTCGCATTTGTGAATTGAACCAAACTGGAATTTTTCATTTGAGTGGGCCAGAAACCTATTCTATTTATGAAATAGTGAAGAAAATTGCCAACTATTATGGATACAACACCCATCTTTTGAAAAAAATATCCAGTTCAACGCTTAATCAACCAGCAAAAAGACCGGCAAAAACAGGGTTTGATTTATCAAAAGCAAGAAAAATTTTGGGTTATACTCCAAAAACAATAGAAGAAACTTTAGATTTGTTTTAAGCAAAACGAGTTAAATTGAACAAACCAAAAAAGATATCCAATCGCAAAGCAAGAGGAGTGTATTTACTGCTTTTAATCATTGCAATAGTTATTTTAACTCCAAGAATTTATTATGATTTACAACCAAATTCACAATTGTTACTAAGTTTTAAAGAAATAGACAATGGAATTTCAAAAATGGAAATGAAGCAATATTTGTCTGTTTCCAAATACAAAAAGAAAAGCAAAAAATACCACGCTCCACCTGCCAAGTTTGACCCCAATAAATACAGTCTTGAGGAATGGATGGCGTTAGGACTTTCAGAAAAACAAGCAAACGTAGTTGTAAATTTTGCAAAGAGAGGTATTAAAAACAATGAACAATTGCACCAAATATTTGTTATAGATGAGGTTTTGTATGGATTGATTAGAGATTCTACGGTTTATCCTGAAAAATACAACCGTTTTGAAAGAAATTATTCAAAAAAGAAAGACGAACTACAAGTAGAATTAAACAAAGCAACAGTAGAAGATTTGGATAAGTTGCCAGGCATTGGAACATACTTTGCCAATAAAATCATAGCTTATAGAGAAAAACTTGGAGGTTTCTACGACAAAAGCCAATTGCTTGAAATACAAAGATTTGATGAGCAAAAACTAAACCTTATCAGCAAGAACATAACGATTGATTATAGTTATGTTAAGTTGATAAACATTAACACGTGTACCGTTGCAGAATTGAAAAAACATCCCTATTTGGATTGGAATGTTGCAAATTCTATTGTAAAAATGCGTGCTAAATTCAAAAAATATACTAATTTCGACCAACTTTTGGAATCTGAATTGATTTCTATTGAGCTTTTTAACAAGATTACTCCCTATCTTACGATAGAAGATTAGAATTTGAATATGGCAATTGAAGAGGTATTAAAATCAGTTATTCGCGATATCCCCGACTTTCCGCAACCGAGTGTTGTTTTTAAGGACATAACGCCTATTATGCTTAATCCTGCGATTTCTGAACAAGTGTTGAATCACCTTGTTGAGTTGTATAAAAACCAACAAATTGATGTGGTTGCAGGGATTGAAAGTAGAGGGTTTTTGTTTGGTTTTCCATTGGCAATTAAATTGGGAGTTCCTTTTGTGCTGATCCGAAAAAAAGGAAAGTTACCTTACAAAAAGATCAGCCACGATTACCAATTAGAATATGGCACTTCTACGATAGAAATGCATACAGATGCTATTCAAAAAGGACAAAAAGTACTGATACATGATGATTTGTTGGCAACAGGTGGTTCTGCCGAAGCCGCTGCGCACTTAATTCAGAAGTGTGGTGGTGAAGTGGCTGGGTTTAACTTCCTTGTTGGACTTGATTTTTTGAATGGTCAAGCAAAATTAAATATTATCTCACACAATATAATTAGCTTAGCGACGTATTAAGGCGTGAGAATTATTAAATATATAGATTAGGAATTAAAAATTAAAACGTTAGAAATGGACTTTGATTTAAATGAAAATCAAAAAATGATTGCGCAAATGGTGCGTGATTTTTCAGAAAAAGAAGTAAGACCTTACTTAAACAAATGGGATGAAGAAGAATATTTTCCAGTTGAAACAATGAAAAAATTGGGAGAACTAGGACTTCTTGGAATATACATCCCAGAAGAATATGGAGGTAGTGGTTTTTCTTATAATGAATATGTTACTGCACTTATTGAATTAGGTAAAGTTTGTGGTGGATTAGGATTGAGTGTTGCTGCTCACAATTCACTATGTACTGGACACATCTACTACCACGGAAGTGAAGAACAAAAAAGAAAATTTTTACCCAAATTAGCTTCTGGTGAATTTATCGGAGCATGGGGATTGACAGAACCAAATACAGGCTCTGACGCAATGCGTATGAAAACAACTGCCGTTAAAGACGGTAACGACTGGATTATCAACGGTGCAAAAAACTGGATTACACACGGTTTATCAGGAGATGTAGCTGTTGTATTGGTTCGTACTGGTGAATTACTTGATAGCCGCGGAATTACAGCGTTTATCATCGAAAAAGGGATGCCAGGTTTTTCTGCTGTAAAAATCAAAGGAAAATTAGGTGTTCGTGCATCAGAAACTGCTGAACTAATTTTTGACAATGTACGTGTTCCACAAGAAAACGTAATTGGTGAAGTTGGTATGGGCTTTATTCAAGCAATGCAAGTATTGGATGGTGGTAGAATCTCTATCGCAGCATTAAGTTGTGGAATTGCTAGAGGAGCTTATGAAGCTTCTGTAAAATATGCAAAAGAAAGAGAACAATTTGGAAAACCAATTGCTGCTTTCCAAGCGATTGCATTTAAATTGGCAGATATGGCAACAGAAGTAGAAGCTGCTGAGTTGTTGACTTTCCAAGCGGCATATTTAAAAAACACCAAACAGCCGTTGACTCGTCAAGGAGCTTATGCGAAGTACTATGCATCTGAAGTTGCAGTAAGATGTGGTAACGAAGCTGTTCAAATTATGGGTGGATATGGTTATACAAAAGAATACCCGGCTGAGAAGTTTTTACGTGATGCGAAGCTATTAACAATAGGTGAAGGAACGTCTGAAATACAAAAATTAGTTATTTCTAGAGATATTTTGAAATAAATAGTTGGTTGTTGAAAAAAAAGTTATATCTTTGCCGTCCGATTTAGAATTTGATAAGATTATAAAAATTTAATAAATATGTTAATAGTACCAGTAAAAGAAGGAGAAAGCATCGAAAGAGCTTTGAAGAAGTATAAGAAAAAATACGACAGAACAAATGTTGTTAGACAATTGCGTGATCGTAGAGAGTTTACAAAACCTTCAATCACTAAGCGTCAATCGATGATTAAGGCGATTTACAAGCAAAAAATGCAATCGCAAGAAGCATAATTTGTAACATATTTTGAAAAAATACGTATAAGGAGTCTATATGACTCCTTTTTTATTTTCCATAGAATTTGAATTGTACATCCAATCGGAAAAAAGATTTTCTGACCACACAATTATTGCTTATCAATTGGATTTGACTCAATTTTATGATTTTATTGGAGTTCAATCTGTTAACGATTTAAAAGAAGTAACATCAAAAGTAATTCGCGGCTGGTTGGTAAGCCTTGTTGATGATGGTTATACAAATAAAAGTGTCAATAGAAAACTATCATCGTTAAAAGCCTATTTTAGATTCTTAAAACGCAATGGTTTTGTAGATGTAAATCCAACCACTGGTTTAACTGGCCCTAAAATCGAAAAACGACTCCCACAGTTCGCCAAAGAGGCCGAATTAAGCAATCAACAACTAAATACAACTTTAAGCGTTAGAGACGCGCTTATTATTGAGATTCTATATCAAACAGGAATGCGGTTAAGCGAATTGGTAGGATTAACAACAGCAAGTGTTTATGATAACAAGATAAAGGTAAAAGGAAAAAGAAATAAAGAACGAATTATTCCAATTTCTCCAGAGCTATACAATCAAATTAAAAGCTATAGAGAAGAATGTGCGAAAAATGGATTTACTAATTTTTCACTAATTTTAACAGACAAAGGCGAAAAATTGTATCCAAAATTTGTTTATCGTAAAATAAATGCTTACCTTGCTACTGCAACGGAATTACAAAAGTGTAGTCCTCACGTTCTTCGACATACTTTTGCAACTCACATGTTGAACAATGGAGCTGGAATAGAAACCATTAAAGAACTGTTGGGACATGCAAATTTGGCGGCAACGCAGGTTTACACACATAATTCATTTGCACAATTAAATAATATTTATTCACAAGCTCACCCACGTGGGCATAAAACAGATTAGCTATGGACATCAAAGTGAATTCAGTAAATTTTACAGCAGACAAAAAATTAGTGTCATTTGTAAACGAAAAAGTAAAGAAGCTACAACTGTTTTTTGATAACATCACAGCAAGTGAAGTTTTCTTGAAATTGGATAAAGATCAAGAAAAAGAGAACAAACAAGCAGTTATTAAAATTTTATTACCCGGAAAAGAATTGTTAGCTAAAAAACAATGCAAATCATTTGAGGAAGCAATCGATTTAGCTGTAGAAGCACTTAGAAAACAAGTGAAAAAACATAAAGAAACACTTTAATAAATAAGGTTTTGTTTATATTGAAGAGAGGATAGAATTTTCCTCTCTTTTTTTGTTGCTTATTGCAACCTGAACTCGATATAAAATCCCATTCAGGTTATTGCTCCTTATTGTACCCATAAGTTTACGACATAAAAAAAAGAGGTTGCATGCAACCTCTTTTTTCTCAATAGATTATTTAACGATTTACTTTTTAACTACATTGAATGTAGATTTAGCTCCGTTTTCGTATGTTACATTGAAAACATATACTCCTGGTTGTAAATCTGCTACAGATACAGATGTGTGTTGGCTTACGAAATTAACTGCATGAGAAGAAACAACTCTACCAGTTAAATCGTTTACGTTTACAGTCGCTTTACCATCCAAAGGCAATGCTATTGTAACAACATCGTTTGCAGGGTTTGGATAAACAGAAGCTGTCATGCTTTGAATTTCATCTACTTTAGCAATTGCTTGATCTACTGCATAAATAGCAACAGCAGGCGTTAAATCTGGACCAAAACCATTCAAGAACCAGTTTTGATTTGATTGTCCTGGTTCAATAAACAACGGATTGATTGCTTGTTCATAAATTTGTGATGTTGCATTGAAGTCAACTTCTCTGTCATAGCCAATTAAAAATGGTTCACCATAATTAATCAAACAAAATAAATACTTTTGATTGTCCTCTAAATACAATGTGCTTGTAAACGGCATGTAGATGTCTTCTGTTACCACATCGTTTTCAAAGTTGTATTCAGAACTTGCAACTGTTTCTAAGTTGTCGAATGTTGGTGTGCTATAAGTATTCGCATCATTCCATTTAAATACTTCAGCAAACAATGTTCTTCCAGATAAAAACTCAACATTTGCTTTAGATGTATCAATTGAAATGCTCGTGTATAAACCTTTTGCAGCAACTCTACTTGCGTTTGCATCCTCGAAGTAAACACAGTATTTAATTTCTGAATAAGGTGTCGTTTGTTCAGCTGGACTTGTGTATGACGTTGCAATTGGTTTTAATGTTGTAGCATCCAATCTTGCTTTCGAAATCATTTGATTGTTCACTACAAATGGAATAGAGTAATGATTGTCATTTGGAAAATTATCTGCACTTCCATCACCTGTCAATAATTTATATTCCAATGTATATTGACCAACAGGATAACTACTTAAACTAAATACCTGGAATTCTAAAGCTTCATTAGGGAAAATATCAACGCTGTCAACAGCTAATCCAGTAACACCGTTTAATGAGAATGTTACAGTGTCAGTAAATACGATAGAACCAGCTGGTCCAGTGATATTTGCTACAGCTTTTGCATTTGTTTCATTTGAAGTACCGTAGTTATATACTCGCATTCCCAATTGAACGTTAAATTCACTTCCGTCTTGTGCTAATAAGGAATGAACACCATTGTATAAAGGAGTTAAGATCAACTCTTCTGTAAAAGCCAAGTCGTTTGCTGATAAACCAGCTTTGTTTCCAATAAACATTACAACTGGTCCGTTTGCCATTTCGCTTGTTAACAATTGTCCATCAATGCTTGATAGCATTACGACTGGAATAGTCACATTTGGCCCGTCAGTACCACCACCCATTGCAATAACTTCGTTGTCTCTGTTTAAAATGATTACAGCGATAGCTCCAGCATCTTGAGCTTTTTTGGCTTTTGCACCAAATTCACAAGTGTTTCTATAAACAACTGCGATTTTTCCATTTACGGAAGCAGCGTTTGTTAATGTAGAACAACCTTCTTGAGAAATAGGCTTACCTTGAGCGTTGGTACCAGGAGTGCCGTCCTCTACCATTACCAATTCTCCTTGAACGTAAGTTCCAGGAACGGAGAAATCCATAGTTAATCCCCACCCACTTGTTGTTTCACAAACTGTGAAGTTGTAGTTTCCCTGAACACTTGCAGGAGAAACACCGGTAACTGCAACTTGTCCGTAAGTGAATACAACAGCACAGATACCTAAAAAAGAAAGTATAATTTTTTTCATAAAAATAAGTTTTTAACTAAAACAAATTTAGTAAAAAATAAAATAGAATTAAAAAAAAAGAGCGCAACTAGCACTCTTTTAACATAATAACAAGTTTTATTGTAATTATTTATCAGATGTAATAGATGCATCTAAAAATTCTCTATTCAATCGAGCGATGTTTTCTAATGAAATTCCTTTTGGACATTCAACTTCACAAGCACCTGTGTTTGAACAGTTTCCAAACCCTTCTTTATCCATTTGTTCAACCATTGCCAACACCCTTTCTTTAGCCTCAACTTTACCTTGTGGTAATAAAGCCAATTGGGAAACTTTAGCAGAGATAAACAACATTGCTGAAGAGTTCTTACATGTTGCAACACATGCTCCACAACCGATACAAGTAGCTGCATCAAATGCTTTGTCAGCATCATCCTTCGGAATTGGTGTTGCATTCGCATCTATTGTGTTACCAGATGTGTTTATAGAAATATAACCACCTGCTTGTTGGATTCTATCAAAAGCAGAACGGTCAACGATCAAGTCTTTAATTACAGGGAAACCTCTTGAACGGAATGGTTCGATATAAATCGTGTCTCCATCATTGAAAGAACGCATGTGCAATTGACAAGTAGTGATGCCTTTTCCTGGTCCGTGTGGTTCTCCGTTGATAAACATTGAACACATACCACAAATACCTTCACGACAATCGTGGTCAAAAGCAACAGGTTCTTTTCCTTCTGCAATTAATTGCTCGTTTAACACATCCATCATTTCCAAGAATGACATGTGCTCGCTTATATTATCGACGTTATAGGTTTCGATTTTACCTTTATCGTCACTATTTTTTTGTCTCCAAACTTTTAATGTTAACTTCATCATATTTAGATTTATGATGTTGCCAGGTACGCCATCATACCCGAAAGCATCTTATTTATAACTTCTTTGTTTTAATTCAATACCTTTAAATTCTAACTTTTCTTTGTGTAACACAGCTTCTCCAGGGTTTCCTGTCCATTCCCATGCTGCAACGTAAGCAAAGTTTTTATCATCTCTCAATGCTTCACCTTCTTCTGTTTGTGACTCTTCACGGAAGTGACCACCACATGATTCAGTTCTGTGCAATGCGTCAACAGCAAATAATTCTGCTAACTCCATGAAATCTGCAACACGAGTTGCTTTTTCCAATTCAGGATTCATTTCATTCATTTCACCTGGCACAAAAACATCTTTGTAGAATTCTTCACGGATACGCTTGATTTCAACAATTGCTTCTTTCAAACCAGCCTCGTTACGAGCCATTCCTACATTGTCCCACATAATTTTTCCTAAAAGGCGGTGGAAATGATCTACTGATTTTGTTCCTTTATTATTGATGAAGAATTCCAAACGCTCTTTTACGTTCTTTTCTGCTTCATCAAATTCTGGTGTTTCGGTAGATATTTTACCAGTACGAATTTCATGCTGTAAATAATCTCCAATTGTGTATGGCAATACAAAATAACCATCGGCCAAACCTTGCATTAAGGCAGAAGCTCCTAGTCTGTTTGCTCCATGGTCAGAGAAGTTTGCTTCCCCAATACAGTAACAACCATCAATTGTTGTCATTAAGTTATAGTCAACCCATAAACCACCCATTGTATAGTGTACCGCAGGATAAATCATCATTGGTGTTTTATATGGATTTTGGTCAACAATCTTTTCATACATTTGGAAAAGGTTACCGTATTTAGCTTCAACAATTTTTTCACCCAACTCTCTGATTCTATCATCAGATGCATCGTATTCGTGGTGTAAGTTTGCTTGTTCCTTACCATAACGCATAATTGCAGAGCTAAAATCTAAGTAAACTGCTTCACCTGTTTTGTTAACTCCGTAACCAGCATCACATCTTTCTTTAGCAGCACGTGAAGCAACGTCACGAGGCACTAAGTTTCCAAATGCAGGGTATCTTCTTTCCAAGTAATAATCTCTATCTTCTGGTTTTATATCCGTTGGTTTCAAACGTCCTTCGCGAATTGCAACCGCATCTTCCATGTTTTTTGGCACCCAAATACGACCATCATTACGCAAAGATTCTGACATCAATGTTAATTTTGATTGATAATCACCAGAACGAGGAATACAAGTAGGGTGAATTTGCGTGTAACAAGGGTTTGCAAAATAGGCTCCTTTTTTGTGTGCTCTCCAAGCTGCAGATGCGTTTGACCCCATTGCATTTGTAGATAAGAAGAATACGTTACCATAACCACCTGTTCCAAGTACCACAGCATGTGCAGAATGGCGTTCTAATTTACCAGTAACCAAGTTGCGAGCAATAATCCCTCTTGCTTTTCCGTCAACAACAACTAATTCAAGCATTTCGTGACGGTTATACATCGTGATTTTTCCTTTTGCAATTTGTCTGTTCATGGCAGAATAAGCTCCCAACAACAATTGCTGTCCTGTTTGCCCTTTCGCATAGAACGTACGAGAAACTTGCACTCCACCAAAAGAACGGTTATCCAACAAACCTCCATATTCACGAGCAAAAGGCACGCCTTGTGCCACACATTGGTCGATGATGTTTGCAGAAACTTCTGCTAAACGATACGTATTTTCTTCTCTTGAACGGTAGTCACCACCTTTTTCTGTATCATAAAACAAACGGTAAACAGAGTCACCGTCATTTTGATAATTTTTTGCAGCGTTTATACCTCCTTGAGCAGCAATTGAGTGCGCTCTACGTGGAGAATCTTGAAAACAAAATGCTTTTACATTATAGCCCATTTCTGCCAATGATGCAGAAGCAGAACCTCCAGCAAGCCCAGTTCCAACAACAATGATGTCAATATTTCTTCTATTGGCTGGGTTTACTAAACCAATGTGGTCTTTATGCGCAGTCCATAAATCTTTTAACTGACCAGTAGGTACTTTTGAATTTAATTCTTTTGACATAATTTCTTATTTTATTATCTCGTTAAATAAATAACTATTGGAATAATCGCGAATAAAGTAGGAACGATAATTGCAAATGCTTTTCCTACCACCTTAATTAATTTATTGTATTTTCTGTGATTGATTCCCAATGATTGGAATGCAGAAGAAAAACCATGCATTAAGTGAAATCCTAAAACCATCATGGACAATACATAAATGATTACAGCTACCAAAGCATTGCTGTTTGCTGCAATACCTGCTTCTTTCATTTTGTCTTGTCCAAAGAATGCACATACCAAAGAATGTAAATCTTTGTAACCTTCACCGATTTTCATCTCTGTACCAGAAGCTTTGTAGTTTTCATCGTATTTTTGATAGTTCACATAAAACTCAGGTTTTTTATTGCTATAATCAACTTTTACCTCGTCTGCAGGAACATAATCACCTTTTGTTGTATAGTAATAACTAACAAGTGTGTCTTGAATGCCACCATAAGGACTCATTTGCGGTTTTGCAATGAATTCTTTATGTACCGGCATTGGTATAGATGAATGTTTCATTTTCCACCAGAAATGCGACATGTGCAATACAATGAAAATTAAAATCAACGAACCCAAAACAGCCATGCTACGTGAGTACCAAGGAATGTTGTTGTGTGGATTCTTGTACACATACTTAACTGGACGAGATTTTTTGTTGTGAATTGTGATTAACACCCCGTCAATTGCATGAAATAGCACTGATATATATGTTAAATAAGAAAGAATTTTAACAAGCGGGTTTGTTGTCATAAAATGCGCATACTCGTTAAAAGCTCGTTTCCCTTCAACTCCAGGAATTGCTATTAATTGAAGATTTCCAAGTAAGTGCCCTACTAGGAATAAACATAAAAATAATCCGGTCAAAGCCATCCACCATTTTTTGGCGACCGAAGAGGATAAAATTGCTGATTTGCTCATAAATAATGATCTGAAATAATTAACTAAATCTTTACTATTTTGACAAATTTAATGGTTATGTGTATTTGTTGTCCTGTTAATATCTAATTTAGACTGAGTTTAAATTAACTTTAAGAAACGAAACAACAACAAACAATTTGATTATCAGTAAAATAAGTTAATAAACAACCAATGATTTTTATTTTCAAAATTTAATAAATGGAGATAAATTATCTTTTTAACATTTTTTTAATCTATTTACAGCCTTTATTTCATAATTTTGGATTAAATTTATTCTTTTATTGAACTGTTTTTATGCGAACAATACATAAAATCATATTGGTTGGCTTTTCTGCTGTTCTACTTGGTGGATGTTCATCATCCACTACAAATCAGGTAGAAAATTCGGAACAATCGGTTTCCGAAAAGATTGCTGTTATCCCCAACAAAATGCTTTCTGTAGAAATTGAAGGTATGACTTGTGAAATGGGTTGTGGTTCTGAAATTCGTAAAGAATTAACCGCAACAGGTGCTGTAGAACGAGTGAAGTTTGATTTTAAAATGGGTAGAGATGTCAATACTGCCTTTATCTCTTTTGATGATTCAAAGATTTCTAAACAAAAAATTGAAGAAATCATTGCTACAATGAATAAAAAGCAATTTACTGTAGGAAGTGCATCTGTTGAAGATTATAAAGCAGATAATTCTACCAAATCGGCTAATGCTTCTTCTACAACTTCAAAAGTTCAAGTGGATTTTCCAGATATTGAACCAACAGAAGCATTCACGATTAACATTCCAAATTTTATTGATTTATTACTTGGTGTTTTAATCAGAAAATAAAAAATGATGTGAATGATCGAGTTGTACCATTCACTTCATCAATTACTCTTTTTACATTTTAAATGTTACCCCACCATTGAATAATGATTTGCCGTATCCTACCTCAGCATGGATACCAATTTTTTCTGTTGGGAAATACCTGAATCCAACGTGTGGACCCACAACAAGCATGACACCGATATCATTACTGTAACTAGCAGTATAAGCGCTTTTAACCAACACAAACAATGGACCTGCTCCTAGTGATAAACCACCATAAACATCCATTTTATCCGCAAATGATTTCCCTGTTTTATCTGCAATTAGCTGTAAAAAATGGAAATTTCCAACAAAACTGATTGGAATACCAACACCTCTGTAAATAGATCCCAATGTTGGTCCATAATACCCTCCCCAATAATTGACACCGTAGTATCCACTACCACCATACAAACCTCCTAGATTCTCTGCAAAACTGATACCTGCATCAAAACCGATTCCAACATATTTGTGCACACCAAATTCTCCTTGAACAGAAAATACTCCCGAGAAAGGGCTAAAACGACCATAAATACCTTTGCTGTTTTTTGCAAACCACGAATTGTAATTTGCGATACCCATACTAATTGAAATGTTTTTACTTCCTTTTCCAGCAAAAGCTTGCGCAGTTGCTGTGTGTGCATTGACCATTAAAATCGATAAAATGGCTCCTACTAAAATTTTTTTCATGATTGTTGTTTTTATTTTTAATGACTATACAAACGTTCTATTTTTAAAGATAGTATAAATAGTGTGAAATTTTTATCGAAATCGTGTTGTTAAATGTACATGATGAGTTATTAACACTTCTATTGCTATAATTTTTTAAAAATGCTTTATAAAAGGACGATAATAACTGTATTTTTGAAACACAAACAATATAATATATAGGGGTATGTATCTTTCTCAAAAGGAATTATTAAAGAAAATAGAAGAGAATCTAACAAAATTAGAAGCAGCTGAATTGAATTTAACTGAAATTGAAAATCATTTACAGTTGGTTAGAGAATTGTATGATCGCACTATTGTGTTGAGATACAAAGCCTTTGAAATTCACTCGTCTGTTGAGGTTAAGCACCCTGTTGTGGAAGAAGTTGCTCCATTTATTGAAGCACAAGAGCCTGCTGTGGAAGATGTTGTCATTCACGAAGAGGAGATGGAAGAAGACGTGCACTTCAACGAACCAGAAGAGGAGGAAGAAGAAGTTAAAATTGATTTTGATATTTTTGATATTCCATCAGAGGAACCTGCTATTGAAGAGGATTTTGCTGACATGACTCAAGAGGAAGCTATTGACGAAGAATCAGAAGATTTCCAAGTGGAAGAACCTGTTTTTGAGCAAGAACCAGTTGCTATAGCTCCTATAGAAGCTAGTGTTGAAAAAAGTGGCGCGGATTTTGCTACTATTGTTTTTGAAATTAATAGAAATGTAAAAAATCAAGTTGGATTTACTCCGCTTTCGTCACTTGTTGGTTCGTTTGGATTGAATGAACGATTGATGTTTATTAATGAGTTGTTTGATGGCTCTAGTGAGTCATTTTCGGATGCTGTTAAGTTTTTAGATTCGCGTTCAAGTTTGTCAGAAAGTGCGCAACACATTGATGAATTGGGTCGTCAATTCAATTGGGAACCAGAAAATGAAGCTTTGGCAGAGTTTATTCAAAAATTATGTCGCCGATTTGATTAAAAATAAATACATAGTAGTCATTGTTGCGCTTTTTTGTACTTCCTTTTCTTTCTCACAAGTAGATGAAGTTAAAAAAATGGTGCAGCAGCTTTGCTCTCCTTCTTTTCATGGTAGAGGATATGTCAATGGTGGGGATTCTATTGCCGCTGCTTTTATTGCAAATGCGTTTCAAACGAAAGGATTACAAAAGGTTGGAGCTTCGTACTATCAGCGTTTTTCATTTCCAGTAAATACATTTCCCGACAAAGCGTCTTTTGTGGTTAAAAAAACAGATAATAGTGAAGAAGCGCTGATTGTTGGTAGGGATGTTTTAGTAAAAGAAAATTCACCTTCTTATCATGGTACGTTGATTTATAGAATCGTTCCAACGAAATTGTTGTTTGTTGAGGATAGTATTCAGCAAATTGTTAGAAAAGCAATGGAAGGTAATTCATACAACTCGATAGCTATAGATTTGAGAGGTGTGGGTAGTGATACCTTGAAAATATTGAAAGGTGTTGAGAAACAGTTTGCGCAATTTGCCCCTGTTGTAGTGATTACAGAAGGTAAATTTACTTGGTCGGTGGCTGGTGAGCAGCTCAACAACCCGATTTTTGAATTGCAAGCCAATAAAGCAGATGGTTCACCTATTAAAATTCAGTTGGATGCTAAATTGCAGCCAAACCATTCCACTCAAAATGTGGTTGGATTTATACCAGCTAAGAAAAAAACAAAATCAACCATCGTTTTTACTGCTCACTATGATCATTTGGGAAGATTGGGACAAGAAACGTACTTTCCTGGTGGTAATGACAATGCTAGTGGCACTGCTATGTTGATTGCTTTGGCAGATTATTTTAGCAAAAACCCTATGAATTACAACGTGCTTTTTATTGCCTTTGCTGGTGAAGAAATTGGTTTGCTGGGGTCAAAATATTACACAGAAAACCCACTGATGCCGTTAAAAGATATTCGATTTTTGATCAACTTAGATATTTTTGGTAGTGGAGAAGATGGAATAACTGTTGTAAATGGCGCTATTTTTCAAGATTATTTTGATTTGCTGACAGCAATTAATGATGAAAAACAATTACTGACACAGATTAAAGCCCGTGGTTATGCTGCCAATTCAGACCATTATTGGTTTACCGAAAAAGGAGTGCCTTCTTTCTTTATTTACACAATGGGTCCCAACAGAAATTACCACGATATTGACGATACTTACGAAAACCTATCTTTTGCCGAAGTAAACGATTTACATACGTTGCTACTCTCTTTTATTGAGAAAATAGACACACTGAAAAAGAAATAGTTAATTATTTTTACTTACCCTTATTTAGAAAGAATCTAAACAACTATTGTTTAAAACGCTGATTTTCAATTGGTTGATTACTTTTAAATGATTTGAATATTTCGATAAATAGAAAATCTCTATTGGTCATAGAAAAAATATAGTGACTTAACTTTGTTCATCTACCACAAAAAAGGTATTTTTGCCATACGATTTTATTTTTATTTATACTTAATCTAAATAAGAAAGGGTGTAATAATTGAATAAAAGAATGGTAATAGGTTTATTAACAACCTGTTGAATAAATTTTAGAAATTTTTATGGGATATACAGAAGAAGAATTAGCGGAAGATCTCAAAAACCAAGAATACAAATATGGTTTCACTACGGATATTGAGTCCGATGATGCGCCAAAAGGGTTAAATGAAGACATTATTCGCCTAATTTCAAAGAAAAAGGAAGAACCTGAGTGGATGTTGGAATACCGATTGAATGCGTATAGAATTTGGTTAACAATGGAAGAACCTATTTGGGCACATGTTTCTTTTGAAAAACCAAATTACCAGGATATTATATTTTATTCTGCTCCAAAACAAAATCAAAAAGCAAAGACGTGGGAAGATGTTGATCCAGAATTGAAAGAAACCATGAATAAATTAGGCATCTCTTTGGAAGAGCAAAAGCGTTTGCAAGGAGTTGCGGTTGACTTTGTTATGGATTCTGTATCTGTTGCCACTTCATTTAAAGAAAAATTAAAAGAATTGGGTATTATCTTCTGCTCATTTTCGGATGCAGTGAAAGAACACCCAGATTTGATTCAAAAATACATGAGTTCTGTTGTGCCTGTTACGGACAACTATTATGCAGCACTGAACTCAGCTGTTTTCTCAGATGGAACGTTTTGTTACATTCCAAAAGGTGTTCGTTGCCCGATGGAACTTTCTACGTACTTTCGAATGAATAAGTCAGGAACAGGTCAGTTTGAACGTACATTGGTTGTTGCCGATGAAGGTGCTTATTGTTCTTACCTAGAAGGTTGTACAGCACCGCAAAGAGATGAAAATCAGCTACATGCAGCTGTGGTAGAATTGATTGCTATGGATAATGCAGAAATCAAGTATTCTACGGTACAAAACTGGTATCCAGGTGATAAAAATGGAAAAGGAGGTGTCTATAACTTGGTAACCAAAAGAGGTTTGTGTGAAAAAGGAGCTAAAATTTCTTGGACACAAGTAGAAACAGGTTCTGCTGTTACTTGGAAATACCCTTCTTGTATTTTAAAAGGTGATAATTCGGTTGGTGAGTTTTACTCTGTAGCTGTTACCAACAACTTCCAGCAAGCGGACACAGGAACTAAAATGGTGCACATTGGTAAAAACACAAAAAGTACGATTATTTCAAAAGGTATTTCAGCAGGCAAATCGCAAAATTCCTATAGAGGGTTGGTACAAATTCATAAAAATGCGGATAATGCTCGTAACTTTTCTCAATGTGACTCACTATTGATGACTGACGAGTGTGGAGCGCATACTTTCCCTTATATAGAATGCAAAAACAGTACCGCAAAAATTGAACACGAGGCAACGACCTCTAAAATTGGTGAAGATCAGATTTTCTACTGTTTGCAACGTGGTATTTCTGAAGAAAAAGCAATTGGTTTAATTGTCAATGGATATTGCAAAGAAGTTTTAAATAAGTTACCTATGGAGTTTGCTGCTGAAGCACAAAAACTATTGGCAGTTAGTTTAGAAAACTCAGTAGGATAATTGAATAGATAATAAAAGATACAAAAATGATTAAGATAACAAATTTACATGCCTCTATCAATGGCAAAGAGATATTAAAAGGATTGGATTTAGAGGTGAAAGCCGGTGAAGTTCATGCAATCATGGGACCTAATGGCGCTGGAAAATCAACATTGGCTTCTATTTTGGCAGGAAGAGAGGATTATGAGGTGACAGAGGGCTCGGTTGATTTTGATGGAGTAGATTTATTAGCATTAAACACGGAAGATAGAGCAAGAGAAGGTTTGTTTTTGGCGTTTCAATATCCAGTTGAAATACCAGGTGTTTCAAATGTGAATTTTTTGCGTACAGCCTTAAATGAAATACGTGAATACAGAGGGCAGGAGCAAATTCCAGCTAAAGATTTCTTAGCAATGGTGAAAGAAAAATCTAAATTGGTGGAATTGGATGCTGGATTGGCAAGTCGTGCGGTGAATGAAGGATTTTCTGGAGGCGAAAAGAAACGTAATGAGATTTTTCAAATGGCAATGTTGGAACCAAAATTGGCAATCTTAGATGAAACAGACTCTGGCTTGGATATTGATGCTTTGAGAATTGTATCAAATGGTGTAAATGCATTGAAATCGGACAATAACGCTACAATTGTAATCACTCACTACCAACGTTTGTTGGATTATATCGTTCCTGACTTTGTGCATGTGTTGCACGATGGTAAAATTGTGAAAACTGGTCCAAAAGAATTGGCGCTAGAATTGGAAGAAAAAGGTTACGATTGGTTAAAGTAAAAAAACAATGGAAGTTTTAGACAATAAAATCACGAAGTTTAGAGAAGGTTTGGCAAAAACAAATCTATCTTTTCGTGAAGAATCATTAAAATACGCTGAGGATACATTAACGGAATTGGATTTTCCTACCACTCGTGTAGAACGATGGAAATACACCCGTGTTGCTAAAATTGCAAACACCCAATTTTCGTCCAGAAAAGACGTGGTGAAACAGTTGAATTTACCTATTCAAGATGCCTATACTGTTGTTTTGGTAAACGGTTATTTCGACAAAGAATTGTCTTCAAAAAATTTACCCGAAGGCGTAGAGATATCAGCTACTTCACAATCAGCAAACAATTTATTGGGCAAGGTGGCTACGATCAAAAACGAAGTGTTTACTGCTTTAAATACGTTGTATGCAACAGACGGTGTTTCACTGCGTATCAAAGCCAAAACTATTGTTGACAAGCCCATCCAATTGGTGCATGTCATTACAGGTGAAAACACGATTGCAACTGTTAGAAATGTACTTGTAAGCGAACGTTTTTCAGAAGCAGAAGTGGTACAAGTGTTTTTATCAGAAAACGCCAATGCATCATTTACCAATAATGTTTCAGAAATCATTGTTGAAGAAGGAGCTAAATTGGTGTTAGATAAATTGCAAAATGAATCAGAATCCAATTTTCATTATTCCAACGAATGTGTTCAACAAGCGTCAAATTCCAATTTTAAAATCAATACAATTACGTTGAATGGTGGTTTGGTAAGAAATGATTTAACCATTGATGTAGATGGAGAAAATTGCGAAACACATTTGAATGGTGCTTACATTTTAAAAGGCAAACAACATGTTGATAACCATACAGTTGTTAATCATTTAAAACCCAATTGTCATTCCAACGAAATGTACAAAGGTGTGATGGATGATCAATCTACAGGAGTGTTCAACGGACGTATATTGGTAAGTAAAGATTCACAAAAAATTGAGGCATATCAATCAAATGGAAACGTATTGTTATCTGATAGTGCTTCCATCAATTCTAAACCAGAATTGGAAATTTATGCAGACAATGTAAAATGTTCACACGGATCAACAACAGGGCAATTAGACGACGAAGCCATTTATTATTTACGCACCAGAGGTATTTCTGAAAAATCTGCAAAAGCATTGATGGTCACAGCATTTATTAGCGATGTTACCAAAAGAATGGATAACGACAAGGTTGTAGAATACGTTCACAATCAGTTGCACGATCGCTTTGGTTGGGATTTTTAAGTTTTTTATTAAATAACTGGGGCTTCGGCTACGCTCAGCCCCCAGATTGAGCAGATCGAAGTACCTGCGTTCTATTTTTTGATTGAATTTTTATTACTCTTTTAAGTGTTTTTCATGAAATATAGCACTTTAAAGACCTGATTAAAATGAGGATATTCGTTTTCACACTTAATTTCAATCAACTTTATGATAACATTCATTGATATAAGGAACCAATAGATTAAAAACAGCTTCACTGTGAAATTGAATATCTTTTTTAGTTGGTTTTTTATTGTTTACTAATACATAATAGCGTATCCATGAATCTGAAACAATATATAATGTGTTAAAAACAAGTTCTTGTTGCTTCTTACTAAAACTAAGTTTAAAATAACCATTCATAATTAATAATTCAAAAAAATTTAAAAACAATGCTTTTCTGTTTACAGTAAGTTCTTGATAAGCCTTTGCAAATTTTGGATATTGATGTATCGTTTTGGGAGATTCTAACATGATGAATCTGTATTTTACTAATATAGCAAACCCTTCTGCAAATTTGTTTTTAATGATTTTATTTAAATGCTGGACGTCATTAAAACTATCTTCAGATATAATGGATAACATGTCTTTGTCTAACTGCTCAAAAATAGTTGTAAGTAACAATTCTTTTGTTTTAAAATAATAACGAACATGTCCATCGCTAATATTTAAAGCGTCGGCAATGTCTCTAAAACTGGTTTGATTGATACCATTTTTATTGAACAATTTTATAGAACAAACAAGAATTTTATGTTTCATTACAACAAAGATATAATTTTTTTATACTTTTGTCTAGCTCAATTGAGCTAATTTATTTTTTTCTTATGTCAGTTGAACGAAAATGCCCAAGTTGTAAGCAATGGAATAAGGATGAGGATTATTGTGTTGCCTGTGGAACAATATTGTCTCCACAAATTATAGAAGAAAACAGAGAAAAGGAACGAGAATTAACACGAACAGTTTGGAAAAAAACGAAAGTTGATATTTTCTTTGAAAAATGGAAAAACACCCGGTTTTTACCGTTGAAAATTATTTATTACATTTTCTATTCTGCTTGGATGATTGTGATGGGAGTTGCATTTTTGTTTGCTTATCTTACAGTGGGTGTGAATGGATAAAAAAGCAGTAAAAAAAACATTGATTACTATTGCTATTATAGCTGTATTGTATTTAGTAAGTAAAATTATTAAAGCAAATGTAACTATTGCGTTCTTGAAATACCATTTTACGGATTTACTTTTTATACCATTACAACTCACAATCTGTTTGTTGATGCTACGAATAATAAAAAGAGATTCAACCTTAATTGTTCCAGTTGGGTTAGTTGCAACAATTACTTGCTGTATGGCAGTTCTTTTTGAGTGGTATTTACCGATAGTTAAAAAAAATCCCAACCATACTACTGATTTATTTGATGTAGTCATGTACGGAATTGGTGCTTTGTTATTTATTGTATTGCAAAAAAAGAGTTTTAGTAATCGAGCAAGGTGCTAAATCTCTCCTCTCTTATACTTTTCGCGCCATTCTTGCTTTTGAATTTCTCGATTGATGATTAAATCAGCAATAATTTCACCAGCACCTTTGTTTTGTGGTGCATTTGCTAAAGCTAATCTGACTTTTTGTTCAGAAACATCGATCCGATAAAGAATGGAAACCAATTGATTGAAATCGGTGTCGATCAAATGGTTGAGGTACTCGCACAACTCGACATACAACTTTGCATTATCGCTCGTTTCACTTGCTTTTGCAGGGAGACCAACCAATTCAGCTACAGCCTTTAAAGCATTGTCGTTCATGATTAATTGATTTCATTGTCACGAAACGAAGAAGGAATCAAATCTGGGATGATTTTTAAGATTAAGGGCAATAAAATAACACCTCCGGGCAACATAAAAATAGCTAAGGCGGGAACAGATTTCACCACATCAAAAAACTGAGTTTTTACCTTTTCCTTTTCTTCTTGTGTTAGCTCTTGACTTGCAGATTTTTTTACAAGACTAATTAATTCCTTGCTTTCAGATAATTCATGTGCCAATTTATCTTTGTTACGCAATACAATTTTTGTCCATCTTGATGACACCTTGTCATAAATCTTTTCATAGGTGTTTTTATTGCTCAAAAAATTTTCTTCTACATCACTGTTTAAAATAAAATGTTCCACAGTGGCAAGTGCTTCATCTGTGTGGTAGTCTTCAAAACCAGTTTTATTGAGTAGTTGTTTGATGTAATCAATTTCAGACGGTTCAACATCTTGATTGCCATAAATCGTTAATAAGGAAATATCCAATAAAAAGCGACCAAACAAGCGATTGGTTTGAATTAAATCTGTAAAATGATCAAAATCTACATCACACGACAAACACAAAGAAGCTTTTTCTTTGTATTCACCTTCTAAATTAGCAGCAGATAAAAACGCATTAAAAATTTGCTTTTCTTTATCGTCAATTTCTCCATCAGATTTGGCAGCCAAGATAATAGCAACCAATACATTGTAGGCATATTCCGAATAGCTTTTTAGCACTCTGTTGTCTTCGTTGTTAATGAATCTGTCAAACAGAATAACATCTAAATAGATGAGTATGTTGTTCATTGAACTAAACCAACGGCGACTATCAAAGAAACCCGAAGAAGCTTCAATTCTTTTCGTTAAAATGGATTCAATTTGTGAGTTTTTATCGTCTTTCACCCAAAAAAGGAGGTGATCTTGGATGTTTTTTGTGTTATAATGTGCATAATAAGTAATGAGTTTTTCGGTGAAATCTTCTTTTAGATGATTGGTTACGCCATGTTTTTGAATGTAAACAAGTAACAATGACTCAAACAATAACAACTTTAGTTTCTCGGCATCTGTCCATTTTGCAACATCTTCTTTGTTGAAAAAGATAAAATGAATGGGGTAGCCAAAAATAATCCCCGATTTACAACTTAAAATATGGAGGTGTTCTTGTGCGGAAACAGCTGTCAATACCTCATAAGAAAGTTTTATTTCACCTTGTTCTACAAGAGAAAAATACTTATTTATCCAACCTTTGGAACCAGGTAATAAAGAGGGTAATAACATTACTTTCAATTTCAACTACAAAATTAAAATTTAGTAAGAAATATAGCTTTAAATCTCATCATTTTTTTGAGGTAAATCAATTAAATTGTCTTTAAAATAAGTGTCGATGACTTCTAAAATAGATTCATACGTATTTAACCGAATTTTATCGAGTTTTGATTTTTTCACCCACTTAGCCTTCGATATCCCTTCCTCTTTTTGAGGTTTTAAATCCTTATCACCATCGTAGCTTAGTTCATACCAATATGTTTTTTTGAGCACCAATTTGTTTTTTCCTTTATAGGTATCAAGGTAGGTGTGATACGTGTAGCAAATTAGAGATTCGATGACAGGTTTTTTGATACCGCATTCTTCTTCAATCTCACGAATAGCTCCCAATTTGGGATCTTCATTTTTTTCCAATTTTCCTTTAGGAATATCCCATTTCCCAAATCGCTTAATAAATAGGTATTTATTTTTTCTTCGTACAATACCTCCTGCAGCTTCAATTTGTTTGTAATCAACAAAAAGTCGGTTAAAATCAGCAAAAGAATTATCCGAAAGCAGTATGATAGGTATTTTAAACGGCTGATCAATAAACATCGGGAAAATATCTTCTTTGATAGATTTTACTTGATTTGCGAACAATGTTTTACAATCAAAATTCAATTGATTTTTTTCGCAAATAATAATTGGTCTATTTTCAACAAAAACTTTGTACATTTGTGCCCATGATTTTAAATAACGATAGAGCTGTAAAAGTAGCAGAATTTTTGTTACAAATCAAGGCGGTAAAATTACAGCCCCAAAAACCTTTTACTTGGGCTTCTGGTTGGAAGTCGCCAATTTATTGTGATAACAGAGTTACGTTGTCGTATCCGAACATCCGAACATTTATTCGTCAGAATTTTAGTGCCGCTATTTTGGAGCACTATGGAAAACCTGATGTGATTGCAGGAGTTGCAACGGGAGGAATTGCTCAAGGAGCTTTGGTTGCCGAAGAACTAGGATTGCCATTTATTTACGTGAGAAGCTCAAAAAAAGATCACGGAATGGGAAATCAAATAGAAGGATACTTCGAAGAAGGGCAAAAAGTGATTGTTATTGAAGACTTGATTTCTACAGGAGGAAGTAGTTTAAAAGCGGTTGAAGCATTGCGTGAAGCGAAATTAAACGTAAAAGGATTGGTAGCAATCTTTACCTATGGTTTTGATGTAGCAGAAAAGAATTTTCAAAATGCAAAATGTCCATTTGTGACATTAACCAATTACGATATCTTATTGAAAAAAGCATTGGATGATAAATTTATTAATAAAGAAGATGTTCAATCATTAAAAGAATGGAAGGTAAACCCTTCGGAATGGAACCAATAATATGATTATAGAAAGCACAAAAGTTGATGTGAGTACAACTCCATCAACGATATACAATTTTTTAAAGGATGCCAACAATTTGATTCATTTGTTGCCCAAAGACAACGTTTCAGATTTTAAAGCTACCGAATCAGAATGCTCGTTTAAAGTGCAAGGTGGTGTTACCATCACATTGGTTCAAAACGGAGGAGAAGAGCCGAATAAATTATTTTTAAAATCTGGCGAAAAATCACCTTTTCCATTTACTTTAACCATTCACATTGTGGAAACTGGCGAAAAATCAACTGGTTTTATTGTTTTTGACGGAGAAGTAAACGCCTTTTTAAAGATGATGGTAGAAAAACCACTGACAAATTTATTCAATTACATGTCAAATAAGTTGCAAGCTTATTTTGAGTGATTTAAAATATTAAAACACGACATTTTAAGCTGTTTTCACATCTTTTCACATTTTTTTTTGCTCTTGTAAAAGAATTTTCTTGTTTATACGTTTTAGTATATTAACTTTGTATTGTCAGAATTCATGAACGAGAAGATTCAACATATTATTCAAGAGATACGCAACAAGAAAGATGCGCTTAAGTTAGAATTGGAAAAACAATCGGCTAAAGCGGGTTCATTTGAACGCGAAATGGAGCAATTGAAGTCAGAAAAAGAGTTGACAAACAATCAACTAATTAGTTTGCAAGAAACACATGCTCAACTTCAATTACAAAAAGAGCTACTTGAAAAGGATAATGCTGAATTAAAATCGCTTTTGGAGGAAGCAAAAAAGCAAGTAGTCAATACGGAAGTTGTTAATGAAAAAACCATTGATAACCAACAAATTGATGAATTGGTGAGGGAAATTGAATACTGCATTGGTCAGTTAAAATAGATTGTATGAGTGATAAATTGTCAATAAAAGTTGTGGTTGCTGGACGTTCGTACCCGCTTTCTGTTCGTCATGATGAACAGGAGAAGGTGTTGAAGGCTGCAGAAGACATCAATAAGGCAATTAAGACACTTCAAGATAATTATGCTGTAAAAGACATGCAAGATTTGCTTGCGATGACGGCTTTGCAATTAGCCACAAAATCAACAGCAAAAATTGAAAAAGTTGAAGTACCAGCAGCAGATTATAGTACAATCGAAAAAGCACTTGAACAGTTGTCGAGTGAGTTTGACGAACAATAGTCAGTATTCAAATAGAGATTCCCCACTGGGTTTGCTTAACAAAAAGTAAATCAGTGGGTTTTTTATTTTAAAAATATAGAAAAAATGAGTTTAATTATTGGGTTATTATTAGGAATTATTGGCGGTGGAGCAGGTGCTTTTGTTTTTTTGGGAACTGTTCAGAAAGCTAAAAGAGAACAATTGCTGAAAGAAGCAGAAAATGAAGCAGAATCAATCAAGAAAGAAAAAATTCTTCAAGCAAAAGAGAAGTTTTTGAAATTGAAAGAAGAACACGAAGAAGCTATTAAACAGCGTGAACGCAAATTGCAATCAACTGAAGATAGAGTGCGCAATCAAGAAAAACAATTGTCACAAAAAATTGAAGAAGCCAATCGTAAGGAAAAGCAAGCAGAAAAAGAGTTGAAAGAATTTGAAACAAAGAGAGAAGCACTTGAAACTCGTCAACAAGAATTGGATAAAATTCATCAAAAACAAGTAGCAGAATTATCAAAAATATCTGGTATGAGCCCTGAAGATGCTAAAAACAACTTGGTTGAAGCATTAAAAGACGAAGCAAGAACTGCTGCGATGGCACATATCAAAGAAATTGCTGAAGAAGCAAAATTGAATGCCAACAAGGAAGCAAAGAAAATTGTTATTCAAACCATTCAACGTGTTGCAACGGAACAAGTAGTTGAAAACGCTGTAACGGTATTCAACATCGATTCGGATGAGGTAAAAGGTCGAATCATTGGTCGTGAAGGACGTAATATTCGTGCCATTGAAGCTGCAACAGGTGTAGAAATCATTGTGGATGACACGCCAGAAGCAATCATTTTATCTTGTTTTGACCCTGTTAGAAGAGAAATTGCACGATTGGCATTGCACCAATTGGTTTCTGATGGACGTATCCACCCTGCTCGTATCGAAGAAGTAGTAGCAAAAACACGTAAACAATTGGATGAGGAAATTGCAGAAACAGGTAGAAGAACATGTATCGATTTAGGTATTCATGGATTGCATCCTGAGTTAACCAGAATGGTCGGACGTATGAAGTATCGCTCTTCTTATGGACAAAACTTGTTGCAACACTCTCGTGAAGTTGCTAATATGTGTGCCATCATGGCTTCTGAACTTGGATTAAATGTGAAGATTGCTAAAAGAGCCGGTCTATTGCACGATATTGGTAAAGTTCCAGATGAAGAACCAGAATTGCCACACGCTATTTTGGGTATGAAAATGGCAGAAAAATATGGTGAAAAACCAGATGTATTGAATGCCATTGGTGCTCACCACGATGAAATTGAAATGACTACATTGATTGCTCCAATCGTGCAAGTATGTGATGCTATTTCTGGTGCGCGCCCAGGTGCTCGACGTGAAATCATCGAATCGTATATTAAACGTATTAAGGACTTAGAATCATTGGCTTTGTCTTATGAAGGTGTATCAAGTGCTTATGCTATTCAAGCAGGTAGAGAGTTGCGTGTAATGGTAGAAAGCGAAAAAGTATCCGATCAAATGGTAGATGAACTATCGTTTAATATTTCACATAAAATACAAACCGAAATGACCTATCCTGGACAAGTGAAGGTAACTGTAATTCGTGAAAAAAGATCGGTAAATTACGCTAAATAATGAATTTGGTTAAAGATAAACTATTTTTGGTAACAGGTGGAGCTGGATTTATCGGCTCCAACCTTGTTGAAACACTTTTAGACTTAGGAGCAAAAGTAAGGGTGTTGGATAACTTGGAAACTGGGCACAAAAAAAATATTGCACCTTTTTTAAATCACCCTAATTTCACTTTTATTGAAGGAAGTATCACTGATTTTGAAACCTGCTTAAATGCCGTTGATGGGGTTGATGGGGTTTCTCATCAAGCGGCTTTGGGTTCTGTGCCACGCTCAATTGCTTTTCCACACAATACGCATGCAGCAAACGCAACAGGCTTTTTAAACATGCTTCATGCTGCTAAGGAGAAAGGAGTAAAACGTTTTGTTTATGCCAGTTCAAGTTCTGTTTATGGAGATTCAAAAGCATCGCCAAAAACAATTGGTTCGGAAGGAAATTTATTGAGCCCGTATGCCGTTACCAAAGCGTTGAATGAAGAATATGCAAGTGTTTACCACAAGTTGCACCAAACAGAAACAGTTGGTTTGCGTTATTTCAACGTGTTTGGACCAAAGCAAGATCCAAATGGTGTCTATGCAGCAGCCATTCCAAAATTCATTGATAAATTGATAAAAGGAGAAGAATTGGTTATCAATGGTGATGGTGAACAAACGCGTGATTTTACTTTTGTTAAAAATGCAGTGAATGCAAATATTTTAGCACTCACAACGACTAATGAAACAGCTTTTGGAAGGGCATTCAATGTGGCTTGTAGTCACTTTCAATCATTGAATGAGGTTGTTTCTGTATTGAAAGAAAATTTGCGAGCTAAAAATTTATTATCACCAAAAGCGACCGTTGTAAATGGACCAGATAGGGCAGGAGATATTAGAGATTCTTTAGCAGATATTAGTGAAACACAAAAACTATTGGGTTATACAGAGATTATTCATTTCAATGAAGGAATAAAACGACTAATAGACAGTATATAACACTACAGCTATAAATGAAATTAATAAAAAATTTAACTAGTAACAACTTCGTTAAATCTGTAGCCGTTTTAATGACAGGAACGGTTATTTCTCAAGTAATTTCATTTTTAATCACACCGATTTTAACACGTATCTATCCACCAGAGGTGATGAGTGATTTGAATTTATACACTCGATTGGTTGGTTTTTTAGCAGCATTGGCCACTGCTAGGTATGAGCTTTCTTTGCCTTTACCAAAACGTGATGAACACTCTTATTTGCTCTATAAGCTGTCATTGCGAATAGCTTCTTATATCCTACTGGGTGTAGGAATTTTAATTTGCCTCTATTTTCTATTAACAGGCTTTGATATTCAATTTTTAGTATTTGCCTCTCTAACGTTATCTAGCGCCTTTTTCTTGACGTTTACCAACCTTGGTATCAATTGGGCTATTAGAAAGAAGGAATTTAAACGTATTTCTTTTTCAAAAATCCTTTTATCATCGATTACAAGTGGTTTTAAGTGGTTGTTTGGTGTGTTTGGCTGGGGAAGCAATGGTTTGTTATTGGCCTCGCTTATAGGATTCTTTATTTCATCGATTACATTTATAAAAGAGTGGTTTTCTATAGATAAAAAATTAGCACCAGTAAGATCTCGACAAAAGACAAAAGCATTAGCCGCGCTTTATAGGGAGTTTCCATCAATAAATCTGCCGCATGCTATGGTTGATTTAGGAAAAGATTTGTTATTGGCATTTTTTATGATATTCTATTTCAGCAAAGAAGTATTTGGTTGGTATAGCTTGTCGTATTCGGTATTGCAAATGCCTATTTCTATTATTGGATTGGCTATTGGACAAGTGTTTTTTAGTAGAAGTGCCGAATTGACTAGTAACGGACAATCAACCTTGCCACTTTTGAAAAAAACAGTTTTATCACTTTTTCTTCTTTCACTTGGACCATTTATGATTTTGTTCTTCTTTGGCGAATCGCTCTTTGGTTTTGTTTTTGGTGCAAATTGGGCTACAGCAGGTAGTTATTCACAAATTATGACCATTTGGTTCATCATGGGATTTTTAAATTCTGTTGTTTCAACCTTACCATCTGTTTTGCATCGACAAAAAGAATTTTTCTATTTAGGCATCATAAGTGCAGTGATTCAAATTACAGGTTTTGGGCTTTTACCGTTGATTATTGGTACTGGAAACGAAGAATTTCCAACAATTTTATGGATTGTTTCAATTGCACAAAGTATCTTCTTTTGTTATGTGCTTTATGCAATTATTCAGTTTGCAAAAAAGGGGGTGAAGAAGGAAAAATTGTAGAAAAAAGGTGTTAATTTGCTAAAATCAGTATCTTTCGGAAGATTTCAGTTATTTTTTAAATGAAAATTTTAAATTACTTTGTCAATAAATGTGAGCTTTTTCTTCTAAAAAAAGTGAAGCCAAGAATGCTTTATTCCATTTTTGTGAACGGAAAACACGTTCCTAATTCGCGAATTGGTAGCACAACAACTATTGAAGGGGAGAAGCATTTTAAATTAGCTGAAAATGTGTTTATTGGTCAGTATAACTTTATAGAAGCTTCCAATGGAATTGAAGTAGGAGAAGGATGTCAAATAACGAATTATATTTCAATTTTAAGCCATAGTTCGCATAATTCAATTAGATTTTACGGAAAACACTACAGAAAATATGCAGCTGACTTAAAAGGATACATAAAGGGGTCTGTAAAAATTGGAAACTATTGTTTTATTGGTCCTCATTCAACCATCATGCCGAATACGGTTATTGGAAAAGGAAGTATTGTTGCTGCTTATAGCTTTGTGAAGGGGGATTTCCCTGATTATAGTATCATTGCTGGAAATCCTGCAAAAGTTGTTGGAAACACACAAGATAAAGATTTAAAATTCATTGAAGAACATCCTGAATTAATTGAATTCTATAATGAGTGGACAAAAGAAAGTTAAGGTTTTAATTGTTGGCTTGCCTTTATTTGCTCAACAGTTAAAAAAGGATTTAGAAGCCTTTGATCGGGTAAATAAATACTATTGCTTAGACACTTACTACAATAGAAAGGATAGAATAAAAGCCTTTTTTAGATTGCCTTTTGTGGATGTTGTTTACTCCATAAATGGAAGTTTAAGTAAAAGTAAAGTGTTTGATATTGCTTTTTTGTTGAAAAAAAGAGTGATGATGACTTGGGTAGGTACGGATGTTACAAAAGCTAAAAAAGAATCCAATAAGAATCAACAATATCTTGAGTATTCTGAACACTACTGTGAAGTTGAATGGATTCAGCAGGAGTTGAAAGAATTAAAAATCAATGCGAAAATTCAAAATTTTTTTAATTTTAAATCAACCATTGAAGCCCCAATAGTGACAAAACCAACACTGACTATTCTGACTTACATAAGTAAAAATAGGGAAGAATATTATGGTTGGAATGAGCTCTGTTTTGTTGCCGAACAACACCCAGATGTTTCCTTTACAGTTGTTGGTACAGATGGTGTTGGAAAATATCCTTCTAATGTTCATTGTTTGGGATGGCAAAAAGACATGAATCAACATTTCAATAATGCACAATGTACCATGCGTTTTGTGGAGCACGATGGTTTGTCAGGCTTTGTTTTAGAATCTCTTTTGAGAGGAAAACAAGTAATATATAGTGAACCTTTGATTCATTGTATTCATGTTAATTCTAAGGAAGCAATCAATCAGCAGGTTGGACAATTAAAACAGCGAATACAGAATGGAGAAACTATTTTTAATCAGGAGGGAAGGGACTATGTGTTAGCTAATTTTAACACACAAACCGTTTTGACTAACTTAGTAACAAACTTCACTAAATGAAAGGATTATTAATAGCATACTCCTATTCTCCAAATAAGACAGTTGGAGCACTTCGTCCAACATATTGGGCTGAAGAGATTGCTAACCATTCTTCTATTTCATTGGATGTGATTACCGCCACTCCCAATGATCAACCAAATGTTTTTGTTGTGCCTCATAAGTCAACTTCTAGTTATAATAAAATTATTAAAGACGAAGGAATAAGTTGGCGATTGGATGTGAAGCAATTCTTAACCAATTTCTCGTTAACGGAATATTCTTTTGTAATTCTTACAGGCGGACCCTTTTTTCACTTTTATTCTTTGTCTAAATTTTTTAAAAAACAAGGATTAAAAGTAATCTTAGATTTTAGAGATCCATTTTCGTATAATCCACGTTTTAACGAAAAAGGGTTGAAGAAATTTATTAAAAAAACCTACGAAAAATGGGCTATAAGTAAAGCCGATCTTGTTGTTTCTGTCAACCAAGAATGCCATCAATACATTGCGCCAAGCATTCATTGCAAACGAGCAATTATACCCAATGGATTCGATGAACGTAGTTTGCCAAAAATGACAGAAATGAGTAAATCAAACTCTTTGTTTTATGCAGGAAGGCTTTATTGGAATCCTGCAACATTCTTTGAAACATTGAGCAATAATGAGTGGGATTTGTATCACGCGGGGCAATCATCTGATTTTGATCACCCATACATTCATTCTGAACACTACCATTATTTGGGAATGTTAAATCAAAAAGAGATGTACAAAGAATTACAAAAACACGATATTGGCGTTGTGTTTACAATAAACGTACCGTTTGAATCAACCACAAAAATATACGATTACATAGGATTGAATAAAAAGATTCTTATCGTTACACAAGGCAAACCAGGAGAAGGTGCTTTGATGCGAGAAATGCAAAATTATCCTTATTATCGTTGGGTAGAGAATAAAGACACTGCAATAAAAACAGCCATCGAAGAATTGAATCAACTAGAGGTTCAACCTTTTGATGCTAGTCCATATAGCAGAAAACATACATTGGAATTATTAATAGAAGAACTAAAAGCAATTTTAAATTGATAAACAACATTAAAACAGGAGTTTTGCTCATTTACTTGGCACTTGTTATAGTGGTAGATTTGCTATTGCCTAAACTTGGGTTCATTTCTTTATCCAATCTTCTTTTTCCGATAGTTTTAATCGTATTGGGACATACTTATTTTAAGGATAAAACCTTTTTACTAATTGGTTCTTTGGTTATCCTTTATTGTCTTTTTGAAGTTTTTGTCAATTTTTACAATGCACCATTGACTACGAATGAAATTTCTTATGTATTGCGACCTTTAAAGTTATTTGCAATAGGCTATTCAACTTATTTTTTGATGCAAAAATATGCTCCACAAATAAAGAACCTTTTACTGTTTTCATTTATTGGGGTAGCAGTTATTGTTGCATTGCAACTATTGGGGATTTCATCAATTATTGATTGGTATGTACCACAAAAAGAGATTGCAGATTCACTCAAATTTTCATTGTTTGATGCACGTGTTATCGGTGTGTTCATTAACCCTAATAATTTAGGTCTATTTGCTTTACTTAGCTTTGTATTTGTTTACAAAAATGATATGAACTACAAGAAAGAGTTGTTATTGCTATTATTTCTACTAATGTTATTTTCACAATCAAGAACAGTAATAATAGCTTTTATAGTGATAATTTTACTAGAGTTCATTCGCTTTAAAAAAGTAAAGATTAACTATTGGTATTTATTGGCATTTTTTGCTCTAATTATTGGTATTGGTCTATCATTACCAAATACAAGAAGTTTATTTACAGGTGATGCTTTTCATTCTAATTCATTTTTAAAACGCTTTTTCGTTATCGATAACGTGTTACAAGTAAATAAAGAATCTTTTGTACTAGGGAAAGGACATATTAACGATATCATTTCTTTGGTAGGAGGCTCAATTGATAATGAGTATGCTTATATTTACTTGGAGTATGGAATTATAGGGTTGATTTTAACACTTCTAGGTTTTGCAGGATTATTTATCGGATTATATAGAAAATCTGCTAACTATATCACTATTTATCTGTTTGTAATACTATTGATTGCAGGATTTACAAATCTTAGTTTTTCTAATTATGAAATACTTCCATTTATGATTGTTTTCTGCGTTTTATCATTAGTTTCGCAAAGGAAAGAAGCAGAAAAACTAAAATAAAAACACCAATTGTCTTATTCCAAGGACGTTCGTTTTGTCGAATATTTATTCGTACTTGAGAAAAGTTTTTATTAGGTTTAAAATGCTGATCTTCGATATACTTTTGTGCTATTTTTTCCAAAGAATTGGCATTGTTTGTTTTGATTGCTAATTCAATATGCTTGGATGAGGTGTCATCAGTATTGTAATAAGAGTTGGTGTAAGTTAGAATATAAGCTTTATAATCGATTGTATTTTGGTATTGTGGTTGCCAAGCAGTATCGATTGCTTCGATATCATCTTCTGCTACAGCATATACGATTCGTGCATCGCATGTTGGTTCAACAGCTATAAAGTGAAACAATAAAGAGCTAATAAGAGTAGCTCCAAGTATTAGAAAAAAACTATTTTTGTTATTTAATAGCTGCATTGATTAAATTTATCATGCAAAATAAGTAAAATTTAATGATTTCTCTATGAAAGTGCTAATTCTTGCTGATATCAACTCTTCGCATACTAAGAAATGGGTGGAGGGAATTTGCACTTCAGGAATTGAGGTTGGAGTATTTTCTTTGCGAACACCAACTAACGATTGGGTAAATCAATATGATAATTTAACGATTTTCCCAATGAAACCTGAATCTGGTATTTTGGGTAAGTTAGGTTATCTAAGTCAAATAAAAACAGTAAAAGAAATTGTAGCAACTTTTCAACCAGATATTGTACACGCACATTATGCCACCTCTTACGGATTACTAGGCGTTAAATCCAATGCAAAACGATTGTTTATATCAGTTTGGGGTTCAGATGTGTTGGAGTTCCCAAAAAAAACATTCTTGCATAAGCGAATATTGAAGTATATTTTGTCAAAAGCGGATCAATTGTTCTCTACAAGTAGAATCTTGACCGAGGAAACAAAAAAATATACAGACAAATCGATTGAAATAATACCTTTCGGGATAGACATAGACCAATTTAGAACATTACCGAAGGCAAATAATGAAAAATTTATTATTGGTACCATAAAGAAGTTAGAACATACTTACGGCATTGATCGATTGATTGAAGTTGTAGTGCGATTAAAGCCAAAATACCCGCAAATAGAATGTCATATATACGGTTACGGAGATTTGCAACAACAATACGAAGAAATGATTCAAAAAAATAATGCAACCGACTATATTCAACTAAAAGGTTATATCCCTCATAACGAAGTAGTGAATGCATTAAATGAAATTTCCATTTTTTGTAATCTTTCAAGAAGAGAAAGTTTTGGTGTAGCTGTACTAGAAGCTTTAGCATGTGAAACGCCAGTAGTAGTCACAAAAGTTGGTGGCTTGGTTGAAGTTGTTGACGATAAAAAAAATGGCTTCATTTGTGAAGAGTCAATTGATGCTATTGCTTCAAAAGTGGAGCAATTAATTATTGATGATCAATTACGCATAGCTATGGGTAAAAATGGTAGAGAATGGGTTGTGAAACAGTATAATTGGAAAGAAAATTTAGCAAAGATGCTCTCATTTTATCATTAATGGAAAACAAGTTAACAACTACATATAAAACAATTTATAATAGCGCAATAGCATTGGTATTGTTGACTTTGGGAGCACCTAAATTTAATTCATTGTCAATTATCATTTTTGCAATTGTCATCATAGTTGGTATTATTAAAAAATACATTCGTTTCCAACTAAATTGGATATTTACAATGCTGATAGCCTTTTACTTAATGTATGTTATAGGTTTCTTTTTCACAGATAATCAACATGTTGGAAGTAAATATTTAGAATACAAAATGGCATTAGCCATCTTACCAGTATTGTTTTCGTTTTCCACAAAAAACCTTTTTAATCTTAAGATTATATTTTCTGGTTTACTTGGCTGTATTGTATTGTTTGGTGGTATTGGTTTCGTAAACGCCTATAAATGTTATAACGAGACACATTTATCATCGTGTTTTACAAGTTCTGATTTGTCAACAGCAATCCATCCTTCCTATTTAGCTGCTTTTGTTGGAGTTTTAATGATAGCTCTTTATTATGGCTATAAGGAAAAATGGTGGTTGCAAAGAAAATGGATTCTCTATATAGCTACAATTGGCTTAGTTGTTTATAGCTTGTTTTTGTTGAGCTTAGCTGGAATGTTATTTCTTTTGATACTATTTACATTATTGGTTGTTATTTATTTTTATAAAAAATTTCATTGGAAGGGTGTATCAATTGCTTTTCTTATATTGCTTGTTACAGGTATATTTGTTGTTAAGTTTACCCCAATAACAATAAAAAGTGAATTCATTGGTCCCATTGTTATAGTAGAAGAGGCACTAACACATCCTAAAGATTATATTGAGTCGAGAAAATACCCAATATCTGGTTCTGAGACACGACTAATGATGTGGATGATGTCAACAGAGTTACTGAAAGAATACCCGTTTGGTGTTGGGTTGGGAGATTTAGACGATACTTTTGAATACCGATTTAAAAAACAAAACCAGTTAGAATTTGCAATCCAACATTATAATCCACACAATCAATTCTTACAGATTGCTTTAGAATTGGGAATTCCAGCATTAATTTTTTTCTTGATTATTTTATTTTTGATTATTAAGAAATCAATAAGAGACCGTAATTGGTTGTTGTTATTAGTTGTTTCAAGTCTTATTTTTAATTGCTTGTTTGAATCTATGTTGCAACGTCAATATGGTTTAATATTTTATGTTTTATTAATTTGTATTTTATACGAACGTCCAAAAGAAATTATAAATAATGAAACTATCAGTAGTCATACCATGTAGAAATGAAGCTTTGTACATCGAGGAATGTATTGAGGCAATTTATGTGGCGAGTTTGCCAGATGAAGTTGTTCTTTCTGTTTATGTTGTAGATGGAATGAGTGATGATGGAACAAGAGAAATTATTCATCAACTAAAAGACAGTTATCCCTCTTTAGAATTGATTGACAATGTAAAACAATTAACACCTTATGCTTTTAATCTTGGTATTTACGCCAAACCGTGTGATTATGTACAGATTATAGGTGCACGACATATTATTTCTTCCAATTATCTTTTAAACAATCTTAAAACGTTACAAAACGACTCGTCTATTTGGTGTGTTGGAGGAAAAATCGAGAATGAATATGTCAACGAAACCGGAAAAGTGATTGCTCTGGCAATGGGAACACAATTGGGAATGGGAATAGGAAATTTCCGCACTCTTGATCAGTCAGGTTTTACAGATACCGTCACCAGTCCAATGTATCCATATTGGGTTTTTGAGAAGATTGGTTTCTTTGACGAAGAATTGATTCGCAATCAAGACGATGATTTTAATTATCGGGTAACAAAAGCTGGTGGGAAAATCTTTTTTGATGCAACCATTTCACTTAAATACTATGTGAGAGGAAATTTTGAGCAGTTAAAACGTCAATTTTTTCAATATGGTTATTGGAAAGTTTATGTAAACAAGAAACATCAGGCTGTTACGACTATACGTCAATTAGTGCCACCTTTATTTGTTGCCTATTTATTTTTATTTGTCATAAGTTTTCTATTTGGAATATACATTATTGGTGTTGGCTCTCTTCCATTTGTAATCTATTTAGCTTTGGTATTCTATGTGTCAACTGAATTGCAAAAGAACAATAAAGAGTTAAAGTTGTGGGATATTTTTAAAACATTCCCTATTCTTCATGTTTCTTATGGATTGGGTTATCTGAATGGAATATGGGATTTTCTCGTTATGAAAAAACAACCATCAGATAAAAATAAAGTGATGTCAAGATAGTTTTAAAAAAAAATTGTAAATTCACATAAAATTACAGACTATGAAAAAGGTTAATCTTTTATTATTTGTTGCTTTTCTTTTTGTTTTAGGCGCTTGTACTAAATATGAAGAAGGCCCTAAAGTATCGTTGTTAACAGCTAAAACGCGTTTGGTCCGCCATTGGGTGATTGAAACGTATGAAATTGATGGTGTCAATCAAGCAATTAATCAAAATACCAGCTTAGAAATGGATTTCTATAAAGACAATACGTTTAAAAGAACGTGGGTTATTTTTGGTTTCCAAGCACCAGAAGAAGGCACATGGGCATTTATGGATGGTAAAAAGAAAATATTACTGACTAAAAAGGATGGCGGAATGGAACTTTACACTGTTGTGATGCTCACAAAAAATGAGTTGAAAGCGAAATTTACCGATGAAAATAATAAAACACACGCTTATTATTTTAAAAGTAAGTAAAATCGAATTTTAGATTGGAAATTTATCATAAAAAAAATACGGAGTGTTTTTAAACACTCCGTATTTTTGTTCAATCAAGTTGTTACTCTTTAACCAACAACTTAAAACCTTTACCGTGTACATTCATTATTTCAATGTTTTCATCTTCTTTTAAGAGTTTTCGCAGTTTTGCAATGTAAACATCCATGCTTCTTCCATTGAAATAATTATCGTCGCCCCAAACAGCTCTTAAAGTAGCTTGTCTGTCCAATACTTCATTTTTATTTTTAACCAATAAATTCAACAATTGATTTTCTTTGGTAGTTAACTTTTTCACTTCTCCGTCTGTATAGATTAGTCGCAATTCAGGTTCGTATTTTATTTTTCCGATGAATAATTCAGTTTGATCGTTGTTTTCATCCCCCATTGTTCTTCTAACAATTGCACCAATACGTGCAATCAATTCTTCCATAGAAAAAGGTTTGGTTAAGTAATCATCTGCACCTACGTCAAACCCTTTTAACTTATCCTCTTTCATGTCTTTGGCTGTAAGAAACAAAATTGGAATTTTTTTATCCAATTCACGAATCTCTTTTGCTAATGTAAATCCATCCATTTTTGGCATCATTACATCAAAAATGCAGAAATCAAACTTCGTAGCATTAAATTCATCTAGTGCTTCTTGTCCATCTCTTCTTAGGGTAACTTTAAAACCTTTAGAAGATAAGTAAGTAGAAAGTAGTGTACCTAAATTTTCATCATCTTCTGCTAGTAAAATAGCTAATTTTTTTTCCATAATTATTGTTTTATTTCAATTGTAAAAGTTGAGCCCTCTCCGTATTTGCTAATTACACTGATTTTCCAACCGTGCATGTCACAAATCCCTTTCACATAACTCAACCCCAATCCAAAACCTTTCACATTGTGAACGTTTCCAGTAGGAATACGATATAATTTGTCAAATATTTTATTTAGGTGTTCTTTTTTTATTCCAATTCCTTGGTCGGAGACCGAAATTGTTAGTAAATTATCCTTTGAATCCATTGATATGACTACATTTGGAGCATCTTCAGAGTATTTTATTGCGTTGTCAACCAAATTGGATATGGTGTTGGTAAAATGCAATTTGTCTGCTTCAATATAAATCAATTCAATTCCGATATTAATCTCTATTTTACCTCCTGTACTTTGCAAACGCAATTGTGCTCTATGAACAACGTCATAAATTACTTCATTTACTAAAACTTTCTCTTTTTTAAGGTGAATATCTCCTTTTTCAAGTGTAGCACTTTGCAAAATACTGTCAACAAGCACACTCAATCGCTGATTTTCATTGTCAATCATGCGAATAAATGGTTGCACATTGGTATCGACTAAGTTGACAACATCATCATCGTTCATCGCTTGACATGCCAATGAAATAGTAGAAATAGGGGTTCGAAATTCATGCGTCATATTGGAAATGAAATCGTTTTTCATTTCAGATAGTTTCTTTTGTGTCAATATGGTTTTAAACATAAACATCAACGCCCAAAATATTAAGAGTACTAACGATAGATTGACCAAAAGAGGCAGCCACATTTCTTTGAGCAAGAAGCTGTTTTTTAATGTAAAATCAACGTATAGTGTTAATTTTTCATCAAATAAATTGCTAGGAAATAGATAGGTGGAAAACGCTTCCGAACGATCCAATTGGGCATTGTATTGCTTTATATCCGTTTTGCAAGTTATAGAGTTTCCAGCTTCATTTACAACTACAAACTGATATTTTGACGGCAATTTATCATCTTTTAATTCGGTGCGAATGACAGAGTCTAAAAACGCTACATCAAAGGCATTTTCTGGCCCATCGTAAAGATTTTCTCGAAAAGCCTGCAACATCATATCGTTCACAAAACGAGCTTTTTGAAACATCTTCTTTACAATGTCTCTATTCAAATGGATGGCAACTCCTACAGAATCACTGGTGTTTTTTCCTTTGTAAAAGTCACGTAGTTGACGCACGTCTTTAGCCAATACACGTTGTTCGGCTTTTAACCCAATGAGTGAATCAAAACTCTGACCTTGCACCAAGATATAGTTTTCTTGATTACCATTTTCCCAAATGATTGTGTCTTTCACAATAATGGTTTCTTTTGGAGCAAGTAATTGCTGAAACTCTTCTTTAAGAATGTCTTTGTAATGCCCGCTGAAATTGGTGTTGGCAATATCAAAAAAACGTCGAATGTCCTCCGCTTTTTCATGTCGAACAGCAATTCGCTCCAAAGTTGTCTGCACTTTCTCGGTAAATTGATGCGATTTTTTATCAAACATCTGCTTTGTTTGATAGGCTTGAATGAGCATCAATGAGATAACTGCAACAACAACAAAAACAATAACTATGTTAACACGTATTTTTCCCACCTCTTAATTTTAAACGAAGTTACGGCATACCACCAGAGTTTATAGCATAGTTAACGTTTTTTAACACACAACACAAAGCAATTCAATGAACAAAAACACACAATTTATATGTTGCGTATTTGGTTAGGATTTAATTCATCGTATAAAGATGTTTCATAAGATTCTTCAAAAACCTATGGGTTTTTATATCTTTGCAAAAAATAATAAATAAAATGTCAGAAAAGCCGGTTAGAGTTCGTTTTGCACCTTCACCAACAGGACCACTGCATATTGGTGGAGTTAGAACAGCATTGTACAATTATCTATTTGCAAAAAAAAATAACGGAACATTTATCATTCGTATTGAAGACACTGATCAAACTCGTTTTGTTTCAGGTGCGCAAGATTACATAATGGATGCCTTAAATTGGTGTGGTATAATACCAACAGAAGGCCCAGGAATTGGAGGAGAATATGGCCCTTATGTGCAGTCGGAACGCAAAGATATGTACAGACCTTATGCAGAACAGTTGGTTGCAAACGATAAGGCTTATTATGCTTTTGACACACCAGAAGAATTGGATGAAATGCGTGATAGAGCGAAGGCAATGAATATGCCGAATTGGCAATACAATAGCGTTACACGTACTTCGATGAAAAATTCATTGTCGCTACCAGCTGATGAAGTAAAAAGAAGATTGGAAAATGGCGATCCTTACGTTATTCGTATTAAAATGCCTCGCAATTTTGATGTTCGATTTGAAGATTTAATTCGTGGTTGGGTTACGGTAAATACCAACAACTTGGATGATAAAGTATTGTTCAAAAGTGATGGAATGCCTACTTATCACTTGGCAAATATCGTTGACGACCATACAATGGCAATATCTCACGTAATTAGAGGCGAAGAATGGTTGCCTTCTGCGCCAATGCACATCATGTTGTATGAAGCATTTGGATGGGAAGCACCTCGTTTTGCCCACTTACCATTGTTGCTAAGACCTGATGGAAACGGTAAATTATCAAAGAGAGATGGTGACCGTTTAGGTTTTCCTGTATTCCCTTGCGATTGGCATACAGCAGAAGGTGAATTGTATTCTGGATACCGTGAAAAAGGATATTTGCCAGAAGCATTTATCAATATGTTGGCATTTTTAGGGTGGAACCCAGGCACAACACAAGAAATTTTCTCAATGAAGGAATTGGAAGAAGTGTTTACATTGGAAAGAGTTTCTAAAGGTGGTGCTAAGTTTGATCCAGAAAAAACAAAATGGTTCCAACAACAACATTTAAAAGCTGTTTCTGATGATCAACTTGCAGATTTATTGATCAACCAATATGGTGCCAAGGTAGATAAGACTTCTTTGACTAAAATTGTCCATCTAATGAAAGAAAGAGCTATTTTCCCTCAGGATATTTTGACGGAAGGAGTTTATTTGTTAGAGCGACCAACTGAAATAGATGCTTCAAGTATTGAGAAAAAGTGGAAAGATGATTCGGCCTCATTGTTGAATGGCTGGTTAGAAAAATTAGCATCCATTTCCGAATTTTCGGCACATTCAATAGAAGAAGTGTTTAAAGCTTATATTGCAGAAAGAAACGTTGGAATTGGTGCTGTAATGTTCTTATTCCGATTATTGGTGACAGGACATGGTGCTGGTCCAAGTATGTTTGAAATTTCTGAATTCTTAGGCAAACAAGAAGTTATTGAACGCTTAAAATGGGGTTTGACAACAGTTGAATCAATGAAAAAATAATTCATGAAACACCGTATTGAAGTAAATGGGATAAAATGCTATGCACATCATGGATGTTTAGAAGAGGAGGCAAAAATTGGTGGGCATTACATCGTTGATGTGTCACTTACCACAGATTTCTCTTTAGCGATGCAAACCGATGATTTGTCACAAACAGTTTGTTACGTTGATATCAATACCATTGTAAAAGAAGAAATGGCCATACGTTCAAAATTAATAGAACATGTTGGTGGAAGAATTTTTAACCGCATCAAAAATGAATTGGAAAACATTCATCAATTATCTGTAAAAATTGTAAAAATTTGCCCACCGATTAATGGTGATGTAGATGATTGTTCCATCATTATAGAAGATTAATGAAAAAATTAAAAAAAAAGAGGGTTATTAACCCTCTTTTTTTTATCGAATGATATTGACGTGTCCAACAAACTGCTTAAACTCGTCGTAATCTTTAATTTTTACTACAATTTTCCAAGTATAAGTGCCGTCTTGCACCATTTTCCCGTTGTAGGTTCCATCCCAACCAACTTCTGTATTGTGTGTTTCAAATACAATTTCTCCCCATCTGTCAAAAATGAGCATCTCGTAGTTGTAGATGTCATAACCAGAAGTAAATATTGGGAAGAATGTATTGTTGAATTGATCTCCATCAGGTGTAAAAGTATTTGGAACATAGAAAATCAACGGCTCAAGAACTTTAACAGCGTAATAAGCTGTATCCACACAACCAATATCGTTGGAAGCAATCAACATAATTGGATAGCCACCAGAAACATCTTCTGGATATTGGTGAGAAGGTTCAAACTCATTGTTTGGTGCAGATCCATCTCCAAAATACCAAGTATAATTTGTAGCATTTGACGAATTATTGTGCATTTGAGTTTCCCATGGATAGTCAGAAATCACATAAGGTGTTGCATAAAAACTAGCTACTGGAGAAGGTGTAACACACACATAATCATTAATTGTTTGTGAACTTGTACAACCAAATGATGAGGTGACAATCAACGTTACGTCATAACAACCATCTTTGGTAAATGTTGGTGAAATAGAACAGCCATTGTATGTTCTACCATCGCCTAAAATCCATTGACAATTATCTGCTCCACTAGCCAACGTATTTGTTAGTGTTGGCACAACAGGTGCACATCCAGTTAAATTAATTCCTTCAATGTTTACACCTGGAACTGGAGTTACAGTTACAGTTACATCATCAGAATTTATACAGCCATTTATATCTGTTCCTACAACCGTATAAGTAGTTGTTGAAATAGGAGAAACTGTTTTTGAGCTACCAGCGCCTAATCCATTGTCCCAAGCATAGGAAACGCCACCAGATGCGGTTATTGTGGTCGATGCATTGGCGCATATTGACGCATTTACACCAGCATCTATTATTGGTAATGGGTTAACCGTAACTTGTACTTGAGCTGTAGAAATACACCCATTTAATGTTGCTGTAACAGTAAAGATAGCACTTCCTGACGGTTGAAATATAACGCCATCTTGTACACCACCACTCCATGAAATAATTGCATTGTCAGGGTTTGATGCGGTTAATGTAATACTATCTCCCATACACACACTAATGTCATTTGGAGCCATTACTACAGGTGCATTGGGTTCAACCAATTGAACAACATTTGGATTTGTATATGAACAACCAGTACTAGCAACGCTAACGGTAAAATTAGAATAAGAGCCAGCACCCAAATTATTTAATTCTATTTGCCCAGCACCGTTTAATCCAGTATTAGTAGGGCCAACAAGCGCGCCATTTTGATCTGTATATGAAATAGTATAGGAAGTAGCTGTTAACCCACTCAAAATAATTGATCCATCACTTGTTCCACAAGTAGGATTGTTTGATGAAAGTGTAAAAATCGGGTTAGGGTTTACAGTTATTAGTTGCGTTGAAGAACCTGGACATGTACCACCTGTACTGTATTCAACTGTATAAGTAGTACCACCAACTCCATTACTAATAGCACCCGTTGAAGCGTTGATTGTTGCACCGTCACTAACCATAGGATTAAAACTAAATACACCGCCCGTAGGTGAAATAGCGGTTGCTGCATTGGTTGCACCTTCACAGAAATCTGTTAAAGTGAAACTTGGTGTAACACCTGTTGTATTTGTTAATGTTTCTGAACTAGAAGTTGAACAACCATTTGCATCATCAATTACAATTGTGTATGCACCATCAGTTAAATTTGTGAAAGAACCATTTGATTGCGTTGTTCCATTAACTGTATAATTGTATGGAGCAGTACCTGTTGTTACTGTAATACTAATTGCACCATCTGGGTTTCCACAAGAAGGATTTGTTAATGATGTAGTGTATATAGGATTTGGATTAACGGTTACTTGTTGCGTTGAAGAAGTTGGACAAGCACCGCTTAAACTATATTTAACAGTATAAGTTGTTCCACCAACCCCATTGCTAATTGTTCCAGTTGTTGGGTCAATTGTTGCACCATCACTTACAGCTGGGTCAAAGCTAAAAACACCTCCTGGAGTTGCAATTCCAGAAGCACTATTAGCAGCACCTTCGCAATAATTTGTAAGTGAAAATGAAGGATCATCACCCGATGAATTCATCAATGTTTCAGAACCTGTAACCGAACAACCATTATTATCTGTAATCGTAAAGTTATATGTCCCATCAGTGAGATTTGAAATTGTTCCATTTGTGTATGTAGCGCCATTAACAACATAACTATATGGAGCTCCTCCTCCCGAAGGAGTAAGTACCAATTGTCCATCACTATTCCCACATGATGGCTCTACAGAGGTAGAAGTATAAGTTGGATTTTGGTTGACCACTACGTTGATGGTAACTGGGTTTGCACACTGACCTCCAGTAGGGGTAAATGTATAGGATCCGCTTGCAGTGTTGCTAACTGTCGATGGGTTCCATGTTCCATTAATGCCATTTGTTGAAGTGGTTGGTAGAGTTGGAGCAGTTGTGCCACTACACAATGGTCCGATTGGGTCAAATGTAGCATTGTCTTGAGGAACAGTAATAGTTACCTGATCAGTTGCTGTACATCCTGTAGCATTATCTGTTACAGTCACAGTATATGTCGTTGTCTGAGTTGGCGTAGCCGTTGGATTTGGAATTGTTGTATCATCCAATCCTTCAGGCGGAGACCATCCGAAGGATAAATCACCTCCACCACTTGGGTTGCCATTTCCACAATTGACGTGTACTGAATATTCTTCAATTTCATCACTCATATAATTGTATCCAGAACCACTACCTGTGTAACCACCATAAGGAGCAACTGTCCCATTAGGATTACCGTAAGTACATGAATTATCAGATGCTACAAAAGGTGAATTATCCTTGAAACGAATACGCATTCTAAAACCACCATACGCTTGACCAGCTGGCACTTGGATTGGTACGTTTGTTAAGTTTATTGGACTTGAAGTTAACAATGGACTCGTATAAACAACTTCAGATGCGTCAAAAGCACCATCATTGTTCCAATCAATCCAAATTCTACATTGATAAGGTGGGTTATTGTACAAAGAAATAGCGTTGATATTGATATAAAATGTTTGTCCAGCACAAACTTCAACAAATTGGTTTGTGAAATCACTGTACCAAAGTGTACTCCATGCATTTGGACCCAGCGGATCTATGTGTCCAACATCTACTAATGTATTGGTATTGTTAATATTGACTGTTCCTCCAGTTGTTGTAACACCATTGTTGTAAATTCCACCCCCTTGTGTTAAAGAACCACTCATATAACGCCCGGGGTGAGTACAAGCCGGTGCTGTTAATGTGTAGTCTGGGTTGGTTGGTGTTGTTGTTATCTCCTCACCAATATTTGCGCTACCGCCACAAGGAATGTTGGCATCACTACCAGCATTCACTGTTGGAGCAGGTGTCACTGTAACAGTTACTTGAGCAGTTCCGGTACAACCATTAGCAGCTGTTCCTGTTACTGTATAGGTTGTTGTTGCAGATGGACTTGCCGAAACTGTTGCTCCAGTTGTAGGTGTTAATCCAGTGGTTGGACTCCATGTATAGGTTGATGCGCCACTTGCAGTTAGCGTTACGGCATCGTTTTCACAAACAGATAAATCAGGTGTAACCGTTACCGTAGGAGGTGCTAATTTAGGATTATTGCTAAACGAAGAACTTGCTGATGATTCACAAGCACCAGATGCTGTTGCTGTAACTGTATAACTTGTTCCAGTAGTCATCCCACTTATAGCGCCACCAGTTCCAACCGTTGGACCAGTAGGTGTAAATGTATAAGTTGTACCAGCTACATAATTTGAAATTTGACTTGTTCCTGCAGCAGAACATGTAGCAGGTGTTGAAGAAATAGTTGGAGTAGGGGTAGGAGTTCCCGAAGTTGTGTATTCAATAATTACAGCACCATCTGCACCGCTTCCTCCAGCAGCCTTAGCCACGTTGTAAGGGTCGATATGTGCTATAGCACCACCACCACCACCACCGTAGGCAAGTCCGTTATTTCCTGGTTTTTCTTGCTTCCCTGGTTGGTTGTTGTATCTACCAGCAGCACCATTTCCACCAGGAGCCTGACCAGCCCCTCCTGGAGGGTTCACCACAGCACTAAATGGCGGAAGATTAGAGCCACCATTTCCACCAGGACCTGCAGCGCCACCACCTGGCCCACTAAAGTCGTTGCTAAAATTACCAGCAATGTATCCACCACCACCGTTACCACCAGTATAGTTTGCTGTACCACCAGTACCGACTCCGCCAGTTCCACCAGTACCAACTGTATTTAAATCTGTTGCAGAAGTTGTTGTGTTGTAACCACTTGCACCACCACCACCAGTACCACCAGTAGCATTAAGGTTTTGTCCGTTTCCAGTAAATGAGCTTGTTCCACCTGTACCACCGTTTCCTGCTGGAGTAGTGATACCACCATTCCAAGACCCTGCACCAGCAATTCCTGCTGTACCACCAGCGCCAACAACGATTGTGTAAGTTTGCCCAGGAGTAACAGGGAATGTTTTCATTGTAAAACCACCGCCACCGCCACCAGCAGCACCAGAGCAAGTTTCACCGCCAGAACCAGAGTTTCTCATGATGGCTAGGGCACCACCACCACCGCCGCCGCCGCCCCAAACTTTAACGGTAATTTCGTTAACGCAAGGCGGAACAGTCCAAGTATAAGTACCTGGTGTTGTATATGTTTCTTGAGAGAAACCAAATAAGGAAAAGCTAAAAATAAAGAGTGTAGCTTGTAGTTTTTTTATTTTTTTTATTACCTTTTTCATTCTAATCAATTAAGGTATCTATTTATACGTTAGTTTCTTAAAAAAGTTGCTTTTATTATATGCTTATTAACGGATGATTAGAATAAGAATTCTAAAAATCACGAGAATAAATAGTGTAAATAAATAAAAAACAGTTCTTCTTGATACCGAAAATAAGAAATATAAATGGAATTTCATACTAACTGTTAAATTTTATAACCATTGTTGTTTAAAACAGTAATTTATAACAAGTGAAGAATCAAATTATATACAGAAAACGAATAAAAAGCTACTTACATTGCGTGAATACTTTATCTTTGTATTTTAAAAATTAAAAACATGAGTTTATTAACTGTAGGTAGTGTTGCATTTGATGCTATTGAAACACCTTTTGGAAAGACAGATAAAATTATTGGAGGAGCTGGTACTTATATAGCTTTGGCGGCTTCTTTTTATGAAAATAATCAAAAAATAGTTTCAGTAGTTGGAGAAGATTTTCCACAAGAAATGATAGATTTAATTGCTTCTAAAGGCGTTGATGTAACAGGTCTTCAGATTAAAAAAGGTGAAAAAACATTTTTTTGGTCAGGAAAATACCACAATGACATGAATTCTCGTGATACATTGGTCACAGAATTAAATGTATTAGGTGATTTTGATCCAATTATCCCAGATTCTTACCAAAATTCAGATTATTTATTACTTGGCAATTTAAGCCCTCAAGTTCAACGTCAAGTGATTGAAAGATTGGAAAAGCGCCCCAAATTAATTGCGATGGATACCATGAACTTTTGGATGGATATTGCAATGGATGAGTTGAAAAAAACATTGGCGATGGTTGATGTGTTAATTATAAATGATGAGGAAGCTCGACAATTATCAAAAGAGTATTCATTGGTGAAAGCATCAAAAGTTATTCGTGATATGGGACCTAAGTATTTAATCATCAAGAAAGGTGAACATGGCGCGTTATTATTTCATGCAAACCGTGTATTCTTTGCACCAGCATTGCCATTAGACGATGTGTTTGATCCAACTGGAGCAGGAGATACATTTGCAGGTGGATTTATGGGTTACATTGCTTCTACGGATGATTTTTCATTTGAAAACATGAAACGAGGAGTGATTGTAGGTTCTGCTTTGGCGTCGTTTTGTGTAGAAAAATTTGGAACTGATCGATTATTAGAAATAACAAAAGAAAATATAAACGAAAGAATTGAACGTTTTGTGCAACTTGCAGATTTTGACATGTTGCAAACTATCTAATTTTAAATGAATTATGGAAAATACTGCATTTTTAGACGAGTTGAAGGCATTGACATCTCAAGAAGATATTATTTCAACTGGGCGAGAAGTGAACGAGTTAAGTGCTCGTTTTGAAGATTATGTTTTGGAAGAAGAGCGCAAGTTGCAAATAGCTCAAATGGAAGCTCAGGAAAAAGACGAGGAAACACCTGATAATCAAGAGTTAAAACAGCTTAAATCAGCTTTCTACGAGGAGTTAAAGGCTTATCGTGAAAAGCGAAAAAATGTAATTGACTCAAAAAATGCAGAAGAACAAACAAATCTTGCTAAGAAAAAGTCACTTATCAATAAATTAAGAGATATTATTCAGCACGAAGAAAAAATTGGAGCAGCATTTACTGCTTTGAAAGAAATTCAAGAAACATGGAAAGAAATAGGTGATATTCCTAGAGATATCCGTCACGATATTCAATCCGAATACTCCAAGTTAATTGAAGATTTCTTTTACAACATTAATATCTATAAAGAGTTGAAAGAACATGATTTAAAAAGAAATTTTCAACTAAAGCAAGAAGTAATAGAAAAATTAAAAGCATTACAAAATTTAACTTCCATAAAAGAAATAGAAACCGAATTAAAGGCATTGCAAAATGATTGGGAAGACATTGGCCCGGTAAACAACAATGATTGGGAGTTATTGAAAGATGATTATTGGAAAAACATCCATGCTTGTTATAGCAAAATCAATGTGCATTATGAGGAGCAACGTGTTATTTTAAATAAAAACTTAGAGCTAAAAAAAGAGATTTTAAATAAAATAACAGAGATGATTGATCAGATTCCAGTAACGACAGATATTAAATTCTGGAATCAAGCGACGAAGTCGGTATTAGAATTTCAAGAAAATTGGAAAAAAATTGGATTTGGTCCAAGAAAAGAAAACGACGAAATTTGGACAGCCTTCCGAGCACAATGTGATCGATTTTTTGATGCAAAAAAGGCATTTTATGCTACAATTCAATCAAAATTTGATACAATTGCTGAGAAAAAGAAAGAAATTATTGATAAAGCACATGAATTGAAGGATTCTACTGATTGGAAAAAAACATCTATGCAGTTGATTAACCTTCAAAATCGTTGGAAAGAATTGGGAAATGCTGGTCAGCGACACGAACAAAAATTGTGGAAACAATTTCGTGCTGCTTGTGATGCCTTTTTCGATAACAAACAAAAATTCTTCAATGCCGCAGATGCAGAATATGAAACAAATTTGACGGCTAAAAATGAAATTATTGAAAAAATTAAGGCTTACACATTGCCGGAAGATAAAAAACAAGCCTTAACGGATTTAAAAGAATTTGCAGCATCATTTAATGCAATTGGAAAAGTGCCGATGAAGGTTAAAGATGGAGTTTACAACTCATTTAAAGCTGCTTTAGACAAGCATTACAGTGATTTGAAACTTGAAGGCGAAGAGAAGAACAAAGTTATGTTTCAAGCACGTATTGATACACTTGCTGGCAGCCCTGATGCTTCCAAATTGTTTGTCAAAGAAAAAATGGATTTACGCAAGAAAATTGATACTTTGAATCACGAAATCTTGCAGTTAGAAAATAACTTAGGGTTTTTTGCCAATTCAAAAGGAGCCGATGCATTGCGTAAAGAGGTAGAAAAGAAAATTGCAAGAGCTAAAGATGAAATCGTTCAATTACGTCAACGAATTAAATTAATTCCAAATGAATAAATTTTTTAATGCACTTTTATTTGCATTGTTTCTTCCAACGCTGTTTCTTGCTATTTTAATAGGATTTGATATCCCAATTCCATTATTACGTACAACAGGAGCTAATTTGTCTTACAATAAAGAAGCATTGTTTGTTTTAGGTTTACTGATTCTTGTTATCAACCTACGAAGAACCATCAAAAGATGGTCGGCTATGCGACTTGTCAACCAAGTTGATAAATACAAATGGTCAACGTTGGTAACAAAAGAGCGAGTAAAACGTGTCTATGTTTACAATTTTTCAGAAGCTGTTATTATGGCATTGGCTGGTTATAGCATATACTCTTTGTGTTCGGATGCTTGGATGGCACTTATTGGTTTTATGTTTGGAGCAATTGACAATGTTATTTTTGGAATTTATGGAGGTGCAACCAATAAATTTAGAGTTGGAATGACCTCAAAAGCCTTGCTTGCGGGAGATAGAGATGTAATTGTTATCTATTTTAAAGGGCTGAGAAGAGTAACAACTCACCTACAAACAGTCTTTTTTGATTTCAAAGACGATTTGCAATTAAGTTTCCCTATTGATTTGATTCCAGATGAAAAACGACAAGAATTTTTCCAAGAATTAAAAGGAGTTGTTGATGAGTCAAAAGTTTACTTCCAAAATGATTTGTGATTAACGCTCTACAACGTCATAACCGATATCTCTTCTAAAATAAGCTTTTTCATATTCAATGTTCTTGATACTATCATAAGATTTATCAAGTGCATTTTCTAAATTTCTTCCATAAGAAGTAACTGCCAAGACTCTTCCTCCAGCGGTCATTACTGCTGGTCCGTCGGATTTTGTGCCTGCATGAAAAACAATGGAGTTTGAAACGCTGTTTAACCCAAAAATTTGTTTTCCTTTTTCATAATCTTCTGGATACCCACCAGAAACCATCATAACAGTACAGCAACTTCTTTCATCAAATTGGATGTCTCTTTCGGAAAGCGTATTGGTTGTAATTCCTTCTAATAAATCCAACAAATCAGATTTTAAACGCGGCATAACTACCTCCGTTTCAGGATCACCCATGCGCACATTGTATTCGATGACATAAGGTTCGTTTTTCACATTGATTAAACCAAAGAAAATAAAACCTTTGTATGGGATGTTATCTTGTTTCAATCCCTTAATAGTGGGAATAATAATTTGATTTTCTACTTTGTCCATAAACGTAGAGTCTGCAAAAGGAACAGGAGAAATAGCCCCCATACCACCCGTATTTAATCCAGTATCTCCTTCGCCGATACGTTTGTAATCTTTTGCTTCTGGTAAGATTTTATAAGAATCGCCATCTGTTACAACAAATACAGAAAGTTCGATACCTTTTAAAAATTGTTCGATGACAACTTTTGAGCTGGCTTTACCAAATTTGGCACCAACCAACATGTCTTTCAATTCTTTTTTTGCAACGTCTAATTTATCCAATATCAACACACCTTTACCTGCTGCCAATCCATCTGCTTTTAATACGTATGGTGCGGGTAAGGATTCTAAAAACTTATATCCAGCTTCAAGTGTTGCAGCTGTGAACGTATCGTATTTTGCTGTAGGAATGTTGTGACGTTTCATAAATTCCTTGGCATAATCTTTGCTGCCTTCTAATTGAGCAGCTTCTTTTTGTGGACCAATAACTCCAACGTGTTTGATTTCGTCGTCATTCAAGAAAAAATCATGGATACCAAGCACCATTGGTTCTTCTGGACCAACAATTACCATATCAATGGCATATTCGATGACAAACTTTTTTACCGCCTCAAAATCAGTTGGTTGGAGATCAACATTTTTTCCATGCATTTTTGTTCCAGCATTACCTGGAGCAATGAATAATTCTTCCAATGTTGAACTTTGTGCAATTTTCCATGCTAAAGCGTGTTCTCTTCCTCCTGATCCTAACAATAAAACTCTCATCTGTTATCTTTTATTTGATTAGCAAAATTTCAATAATGATTCAAAAAATGCTTTTCCATCTTCGTTGTTTAATTCACAATCAGAAGCTCTTTCGGGGTGAGGCATCATACCAAAAACATTTCTTTTTTCATTACAGATTCCTGCAATATTGTACAACGATCCATTTGGATTTGCTTCAGGAGTAACGTTACCCACTTCATCACAATAGTAAAACAAAACTTGATCGTTATCTTGTATCTTTTTGATGGTGCTATCTGGCGCATAAAAGCGTCCTTCGCCATGAGCAATTGGAATTTTGTGAATTTTATTCGCATCCAATCCTTTTGTGATAGCTGAATTGGTAGAACCAACTTTTAAATGTACATTTTTGGACACAAATTTTTGGTGATCATTGTGCAACAAGGCGCCGTCTAACAATCCAGATTCTGTCAGTATTTGGAAACCATTGCAGATACCTAAAACATAACCACCTTTGCCAGCATGTTTTACTACTTCTTCCATAATTGGAGAAAGTTTTGCAATAGCACCAGAACGTAAATAATCACCGTAAGAGAATCCTCCAGGTATTACTATTAAATCACAACCTTGTAAATCTCTATCTTTGTGCCATAAATTAACAACTTGCTGACCTAAGATAGTCTCCAACACATAAATCATATCGGCATCGCAATTGGATCCTGGAAATGTTACTACACCAAATTTCATATTAGAATTGCTTTTTTAATGGATTACTCCTATTTGTTTTGCAAAATTAGTCAAAATAGCGTGAATGAATTGTTTATTACAGCATAATTATTCACAAATCACAGGAATTTATGAAAATATCAGATAGAAATAAAAAACCGAATGAACGATAATAGAACCAATAATGTGATTAAACTATTCATAAATAGGGATATTGGTTTGACCAAAAAAGCAAATAGGGCATAAATGGGTAAAATAATGAATGAATAACTAAAAGGAGTTGTTTTTTGGGTGATAAAATTAATTACGCCCATAATTAACGAGGCAAAAAACAACCACGACAATACCCTAATTTGTTTTCTAAAACGAATACTACTTTTATTCATTTGTACATTCATTCCCCAAAAACTTAGCAATGAAAACAACAAGGTAAACGATGCAAAAACAATGGCAAACACGTTGAAATCTTGGAAGTTGATAATCTTAAATTCCCACCCTTCAAAAAAGCTTTTATCTTGAAATGTTGACGCAACCCATGCATATAAAAATGGCGTTAAAAAACCAGCCATAACCAACAAGGTTTCTCTAAAAACAAAAGGTCTTAAAATCCATACAGAAATAAAGATGAATGGAAAAATAACCAAAATAGCAGGTTGAAGACAAGCTCCAACACCAAAAAACAGTGAGGCGTTAAATACGTTTCTTCGACCATCTTCATTTTGGTTTAAGTAAAAAAGTTGATTGATTGCCAAAACAAAAAATGTATGCGAAAACAATACACCACTTGGCTCATACATTTCTTTGTAAAAACTCATCCAAACAATGTAGATAAAAGCAGGAAGATACGTTGTTTTGGTGTAAAAATTATGAATGTTGAACACATAATTCAGCAAAGAGGCATTTACCAATAACATACTTGCTGCAATAACTTGTAACATTGTACTGTTTTGTGTTGCATAATCACCGAAAAAGCCAAAATAGAGGTGCTCGAATGGTGTACTATTGGCAGCATTTAGAACAAAGTAAGCGACAATGAATAGGGGCAATAACAGCGCCGCAAAACCTCTATTTTCTGTAAAAAATCGAATCATAGTACTATTTCCCTGGTGAAAAATAACCAGGCTTGTTATCTTGTCCTTCTATTATCAACATTCCTTCAGAAAAACGTTTTTCTGAAGTGATTTTTCCTTTTTTATCATAAGTTTTAAACGAACCGTGCTTCAATCCGTTTTTGTATTGAACCGATGAAATAATTTTACCTCGTTTGTCGAAAGTGCTCATTTCTCCATCCAATTTTCCATTTTTATAGTTGGATACAACGGCTTTTAGGCGACCACCGGCATGATAAGCTGTCCATGTGCCAACTTTCAATCCATTTTTATAATTTCCTTCCTCCATCAACTTGCCATCTTTGTCGGAGTAGGCTTGGAATTTACCATTCAACTCACTGACAAGGCTAATTTTTTTCTTCTTACCAGTTCTGTTTACAGTAGATTTTTTCTTGATAATTTTATACGTTTTAAACTCTCTCGGCTGACCGCTTTCAAAATACTCTTTCCACATTCCTGTTTTGAGTCCATTTTTGTATTTTCCTTCCAAAGTCAAACCTCCTTTGAGTGAATAGGAATACCATGCACCATTTAATTCTCCATTGTAGAAGGATGAAACGTTTTTAAGTTTTCCGTTATCCCAATAATTTTTCCATTCACCCGATTCTTTTCCTCCGGTATAATTTCCTTCCATCAACAAAGTTCCATCTTCGTACCAAGTTCTCCAAATCCCTTCTTTTTCGTCATTTTGAAACGGTCCTTCTTTGAATTTTTTACCATTTTTATAGTAGTAATTCCACACTCCTGTTTTTACTCCCGAAGTGTAATGAGCTGTGTATGATACTTCTCCTGATGAATACCAATAAGTCCAATCTCCGTTTTGCTTGTCTTCTAAAAATGAGCCTTGCATGTCGCGTGTTCCTGCACTTGTAAACCACGTCCATTTACCGGATTTTTTACCATCTGCATAATGACCTTCGGCATAGAGTGTTCCGTCTTCGTAAAAATTTTTATACGGACCGTCTAGCTTGCCATTCTTGTAATTACTGATTTTATCTGTCTTTCCAGAATAATAAGCAAAAAACCATTCACCATCCTTTTCACCATTGACGAATGAACCAGACAACGTTTTATAGCCATAAATACTCCATTCTTCAAAAGGGCCATCTTTTAAACCATCTTTGTAATGATACCATTCTTTTAGCGTTCCGGTAGTGTAAAATGTCATCATCTCACCGTTTCCATTGACAACCGTTTGCGTGTGATTTGAGTCAGGCATCCAAAATGATTCCATTAAATTGACAGAATCTCTGGCGATTTCCTCCGATTTTTTTCTACCATCTAAATAATAATATGTCCAAATACCGTTTGGCTTTCCGTAGGAATAATTACCTTCTACTGCTAAACGACCTGTTTCATTCCATTCACGATAAACACTATCGGGTTGATTGAGGTAAAAGTAACCTTCTTGTTTGGGTTTAGAATTGGGGTAAAAAAGAATGACTTTTCCGTGCAAAAGATCCTTGTAATAATTTCTCTCTTCTTCAATTTTTCCCTCACGATCAAAGTAAGTCCATTTCCCATGTTTCATGGTTGTTGGACCTTGTTTATCTGTATAATAAGCTCCAATTGATTGAATTTTTGACTTATTGTAATCGTAAAAAAGCGATTCTTTTTTGGTCAAATTTTCTTTCTCCACCTTGTATTCATCTGCTTGCGAAAACAGCACACAAGGCATTGTCAAGATGAATATAATTAAAAGCTTCCACATATCTTTTCTTTTATAAGATAACTATGATTGATAAAATAAGTTACACCTTTTCTATTACTCCTTGTATAACAAGAAATATACCAAAAATAACGAAAACGATGGCAATCAAGTAATTTAATGCTTTTAGTAGTTTTTCTGTAATGAAAGGGCGCAATTGTTTCGCACCAAAAATTTTAAGAATATCAAATGAAAAGAAGGTTGCCAATACAGAACTGATAAAGATAAACAAGATAAGGTGAGAGCTATAACCTTCAACGTGTCGTGCATCACCAAGAGAAAGCACACTAAACCAATAAAAAATAACGAGTGGATTGGCCAAATTCAACAGAAAGCCTTTTAAGCAAAGAATGCCGTATTCTTTCCAATCTACGGGTTCTCGTTCTTTGGATACATTGACTACAATTGGGCTAGGTTTTTTGAAGAAAGTAACAACGCCATAGACTACAAAAACAGCGCCACCGATAATTTTTGCTATTTCTTTACTCTGCCCCTCTGCCAAATTTCTCACCTCATTGTAAAATAAGAAAGCAATTAATACATAGATAACATCAGAAAGAAAAACACCAAAATCCAATGCTAATCCAGCTCTAACACCTTTTTTTATGCTTGTTTCCAAAAGCACAAAAAATACTGGTCCTATCATTACAGTAAGAACAAACCCAGTTACTATCCCTTTTAGAATTAAATCTATCAAACGTTAATTATTTAGGTTTTTACAAAAATAGAATTAAGTTTTTAAAAACGTGTTTTTATTGTGAATATTATCAGTAGGCAATGGAAATATTCATATCGATACAATATGATTAGATGGCAGAGATTCGTTTTCACTATGTTACAAAAGTGTCACACCTACGGTGTTTTTATGTGGTTGATGGGTAATTTTCTACAAAGGCGTCGCTCCGATGGAGCTTGATGTAAATTAATGCTAATTGTGCTACAAAGCTAGCGCACCTACGGTGCTATTAAAATAAAAAACGTCTGAGTTGCCCCAGACGTTCCTTGTTTATTTGTTTGTTGTTATCCGCATTTTGAAGCTCCACAACTTTTACAGTTCAAGCAACCTTCTTCATACACCAATGAGTTATCTCCACAGTTTGAACAAGTGTTGTCTGAAGGGATGGTTCCGTCGGGAATAAAACGTTTTAAAGCACGAACCACTCCATTTTTCCATGTGTTCAATAAATTATCGTTCAATTGCAAACCAGAAACGGTGTCCACAACAATACCAATTGGCATACCGTGACGTAAAATTCCGGAAATCAAACGGGCATAGTTCCAATATTCTTGGTTAAACGTTCTAGACAAACCTTCAATAGTTGTCTTGTAACCATATTTATCGCAATATTGGAAGTCATAACGTGATTTTCCGTCTTCGCTCTTATTCTTAATTACCCAACCAGCATCAACTTTAGAAAGAATTTCGAATGATTCTTCTGCTTTACCAGTAAAGATTTCATAAGGGCGACCATTCAATAAACCTACCACTGCAATCCATTTTTCATCGTCGTTGCTAAATTTGATAATTTCAGCCTCTAATGTTTGTGGACGCTTTGGTGCTTTTGTTTCACTGAATATGTTTTCTTGCTTTTTGTTTTTAGAATCGTCAGAAACCAACACTCCTGAACGAGATCCGTCACGGTAAACAGTTACTCCTTTACAGCCGCTTTTCCATGCAGTTAAATAGATTTGACTAATCAATTCTTCTTTAACGCTGTTTGGTACGTTTACTGTTACACTAATAGAGTGATCCACCCATTTTTGAATAGCTCCTTGCATTTTTACTTTAGCTACCCAATCCACATCGTTTGCTGTAGCTTTGAAGTAAGGTGATTTTGCAATCAATACTTGTAAATCTTCCTCATTCATTTTAGTAACTTCCTCCATATTGTAACCATTGCTAACAAGCCAATTTACAAATTTGTGGTGGAAAACATGGTATTCTTCCCAATTGTCACCAACTTCGTCAACAAAGTCAATGCGTACATTCTTATCATTAGGGTTTACTTTTCTTCTACGTTTATAAGAGGCCATGAATACAGGTTCAATTCCAGAAGTCGTTTGCGTCATGATACTTGTTGTTCCTGTTGGAGCAATCGTCAACATTGCAATGTTTCTTCTTCCGTGTTTTACCATGTCTTCATACAATCCCATGTCAACATCTTTAATTCTATTGATAAACGGATTGTTTCTTTCTCTTTCTGCACTAAATATTGGGAAAGCTCCACGAACTTTAGCTAATTCCACAGAAGATCGGTAGCATTCCATTGCCAATGTTTTGTGTACTTCTACAGAATGTTCCAATGCTTCATCTGTTCCATAACGCAATCCAAGAGCTGCCAACATATCGCCTTCAGCGGTAATTCCAACACCTGTTCTTCTTCCTTCCAAACATTTGTCTTTAATTTTTAACCAAAGATTGTGTTCTGTTTGCTTTGTTTCCATCATTTCAGGATCAGACTCAATTTTCTTCAAAATTTCATCAATCTTTTCGATTTCAAGGTCGATGATGTCATCCATAATGCGCAACGCAATTTGAGCATGCTTTTTGAACAATTCATAGTCAAATGTAGCCTCGTTTGTAAATGGATTATTTACATAGCTGTATAAGTTGATTGCCAACAAACGACAGCTATCGTAAGGACACAATGGAATTTCACCGCAAGGATTGGTAGAAACTGTTTTAAATCCTAAATCAGAATAACAATCTGGGATGGATTCTTTAATAACAGTATCCCAAAAAATCACACCTGGCTCTGCAGATTTCCATGCATTGTGAATGATTTTATTCCAAAGAGCTTTTGCATTTACTTCTTTAACAACTTTCGGATTGACTCCAGTAATTGGATATTGTTGTGTATAAGTTGCTCCAGAGTCAACCGCTTTCATAAATTCATCGTCCATTTTTACGGAAACATTTGCACCTGTAACTTTTGTTCCGTCCATTTTTGCATCAATGAAGTTTTCTGAATCGGGGTGTTTGATAGAAATTGTTAGCATCAACGCACCTCTTCTTCCGTCTTGGGCAACTTCTCTTGTAGAATTTGAGTAACGCTCCATAAAAGGAACTACGCCCGTTGAAGTTAACGCACTATTATTTACCGGAGAGCTTTTTGGTCTAATGTGTGATAAATCGTGACCAACACCTCCTCTACGTTTCATTAATTGAACTTGTTCTTCATCAATTTTCATAATTCCACCATAAGAATCGGCATTTCCTTGGTTTCCAATTACAAAACAATTTGACAAAGAGGCCACTTGATAGCTGTTTCCAATACCTGTCATTGGACCACCTTGTGGAACGATGTATTTAAAATCTTTTAAAAGGTCATAAATTTCCTTTTCTGATAATGCGTTAGGGTACTTCTTTTCTATACGAGCCAATTCAGCTGCTATTCTTTTATGCATATCATCTGGCGTTCTTTCATAAATATTGCCATAAGAATCCTTTAAGGCATATTTGTTCAACCATACGTTTGCAGCTAACTCATCTCCTTTAAAATAAGCAATAGTACTTTTTAATACCTCATCATGAGTGTACGTTTTTGCAGCCGTCTTTTTCTTTGGCTTTTCCAAGCTTTGTTCTACAAGTGTCATAATCTAAAATAATTTATACAGGTTTTTAAAAAATTGTTGAAAATCAACGAATTTCATCAGTCAAAACATAGTGCTTTTGATAGGTGCAAGATAGTTATGATTTGATTCTATTTTTTTTCAAAATCAAATACTTATTAACATCAAAAGATGAATATTCTGATTTGTTTTTTCAAAAATAAATTAGTATATAAATACCGGTTTTTGAATTTTGATGGCTATCCATTGTCAATACGCTGATTTTGTCATTTTTTGATAAATTTTATTGCTGATATTTTTCATAAAATAACTTTTAAAAAAATTGACTTCGAAAAAAACAATGAAAATTATTTTTTGATAGATACGCACATAATTAACTGTAAATTAGTTGGTTAATTTTAATTTAAAAGTTATTAAAAAATAATAATTTACTTGTTGAAAACAATTTTTACTAACAATTGAAAACATTATTGTCCAATAAAAATAAAAGATCCCCCACTTCATTTCGGTAATTCGATATACTCACTGCAGGCAAGCTCAATGGAATCGTTCGGGATGGCTCATTTTTATGAATTTCTAATTGGTGGAGGGGGTTGGTTGGATGCTATGCGTCCAACCAACCCCCTCATCAATAACTTAACTACCTAATTGTCACCACGAACGGTTCCATTGAGCGCTGTCGAAATGATGTGAGAGGTCTCTATTTTATCTGTTTAAACATTTTAATCGGACACCAGTGAATTGAAAAATAAATTAATTGTCCAGATTGGTGTCGTTGATTTCAACTACTTTGTCACCCCTCAATTCTCTAAAGCGTTTTCTTGCTTCTGTCGTGTGAATAGAGCCTTTGTAATTAAAAAGCACCTCTTTGTAGCAATCCATAGCTTTTTCATTATCAAACAAGTGATTTTGATAAATATCACCTTTGATAAACCATGCATCGTCTGCTAAAATATCGTTACTGTAAAACTTTAACAGCTCATCCAAGTAGTTAATGGCATCATTCCACCTTCCTTGTTGTTGCATGGCTTTTGATTTTTTAATTAAAATTTCATCACCCAAACTGTGGTAAGGAAATTTAATCATGATGCTGTCAAACAATTGAAAGGCTTGATCGTATTTGTGTTGTTCGATTAATAAATCTGCCGAAGCAAACCAAAACATGGCTGTATAGTTACTGTCCAACCCAAAGTTGTCGGTAATTAATAAAGAAAGTTCAATGGCATCATTGGAAATCAATCGTGAAGTTCCTTGCTTCAACACGTCTAATTGTGATTGGGCATAGTTAAACTCTCCATCGTAATAAAAGATACGTGCATTTTTAAACCGAGCTTCTTGTCCGATGGGTTCAAATTTAAAATCTTTATCTATTTGCATGTAGTATAAAGACGCTTCCCAAACATCGCCATAAAGCACCAATATATCACCTAATTTCATTTTAACTTCTGCTTTTTGAATATCTGTTAACCGGCTGATAGTCAATGCATCGTTTAATAAATCAATAGCTTTTTGTGAATGGTCGTTATAAAATGCTTGAATGTGTGCTAATTCAAGAATGAGTGGCAATGTTTTGTTGCTTTTTCCAACTCTGTCCAATGTTTTTTCGTATTCACTAACCGTTTCATTGATATCGGAAGCAGAAAGATTTCTAAGTGTTGTAATTTCTTTATACCGTGTATTTAACATGGCATTTTCTGCTTGATAAAATAGAGGTTTGTCTTGCCCTAAGTTTTTGACATAGGTAAATGCCTTTCGTGCGGTAGTGTAATCATTGTTTTCAATGCAAATAATACCCAAATCATACACACGACCACCGCTAAAATTCATTCGTTTATCCAATGCCTGTTCTTGTATCAATGCAGCATTGAAATCTCTGCTCTGAATGAAGAACCAAGTAACCATTTCTGTTGCGTTTGCATCATTTGGTTTGCTTTGGGCACGTTGTAACAACTCGGCTTTAAGTAAGTTGTAATCTTCGGAAGTTGTATTGTTAAAATCAATTACCCTCGTCAATAAGTTTTGAATTGGTTCCATGTAACCGGAATTGTAATCGATAAGACTCAAGTATTCTTGAATCATTTTTTTGGTTTCTTTTATTGCCCCGTAATATTCGGCAAATTGAAAATTTAAGGGATAGGAATTTTTTAAGATGCTTCGACCTTTTTGAATTGTTTGAAATGCAAAATCGTTTTTCCCTTTAGCTTTAAATACATTGAAAAGATTGATAATGGAAGTAGGATTTGGTCGTAGTTCATCTATCAATGTTTTATAAATTTTTTCGGCTTTGGGTTGCTGTTGATTGTCTTCGTAAAATTGTGCTAAAAGCACGTTGTATTCTACGTCGCCATTGCTGTTTTGAAGTTGCTGTTTAATCAATTTTTCAGCATTTTTCAAATCATTTTCACTGATTAAGCATTCGTAATACCGTTCAAAATAAGTTTTAATGGGGTTTTTCTTGTACAGTTTTTCGTAATACTCCTTCGCTTTAGACAACTCTCCGTTGGCATAGTAATAATCTGCTAATTGTGCATCTGATGTAGGTTGTGCATAGGAGGTTTGGAGCATTCCTATAAAGAAAAGAATACTTAAAAAAGTGCTGGTAAAAAATGATTTTTTTATGCCTTTCATGCTATAAAGATAAAAACGTTTTAATATGCGGCATATTGTAATTTTTGAGAAGCTTTTAATTCGGACAGAAAATCACACACATCTTCATTGGATTTTGAGTAATTGTCTAAACTTTTCTTTTTCGTGAAATGATAACGCTTGTATTGTTTATTAATGGTAATCAATTCGTTTTTTTCAAATTCAATGTATTCATCGTATTTTTCTCTTCTCCCTTTTCCTGTTTGTATATCTACTTCCAACTGTTGAAGGGATTGAACTTTTTCTTTAATGATTGAAGGGAAAAAGGATTGCACTCGTTTTAATTCTTGAAGCCCTTGACTACATTGCTTGTACTGGTCGAGTTTTATAGCCAACTCCATCGAAACATATTGATCGTCGTATAAATGACTGATGGAATCAATTTTGTTTTGACAAATAGCGGAAATACTATCTATTGTTGTCAGTTCTTCTGTGTTCCAATTGTTTTCCAAGCTATCCAAACTATTTTGAAGCAACCAAACTTGTTTTAGTTGTTTTCCTTTTTTGAGGTCGGAACAAGAGAACCAAATAAAGGACACTGCCAAAAATAGAATCCATCTTTTCATTGTTGTCAGCAAAAATAGTGTTGTTACCCCAAATTTACATTATTTGATTTGAAAAAAAAAATATTTTCAATCTATTAACTATTTTTACAACATGAATAAATTGGTTTTGCTCGGTATAATATTCGTTGTATTGCTCTTAAATAGCTGTAATACGCCATCTGTTGAATCGTCAAAACCAAAGGTAGTCTATATTGCATCTGATTTTTTAGCAACCAAAGATTCCGTTTTATTCAAAGATTTTAGCAAAAAAGAACAAATAAAAGTTGTTATTTTAGCCATGTCTGCCGATTCCATCATCCAGCATTATACAACATATAAATACAATTCAAAATTTGATATTGTTTTATTAAAAACAACGTTTGGTATGTATAATGTATCGCAAATAGGGGCGTTGCACCCAATTCCAGAAACTCATCGATGGCAAGACAACAATTTTGTTTCTCCAACCAATGACTGGATAACATTAGGCATTGACCCATACATCGTTACTGGATTGAAAGAAAAAAAAGCTTTTCAATACAACGATTTGACATGGGGGTTAAAATGGAAAAACAATCTATCCAACGATGAAATGGCTGCTTTTAGAACCTCTGTCATGCTACAATTTGGTCGAAAGAATTTTAATAAATCATTGAAATGGCTAAAAAATGTAGAACATCAAACAGCCAATGAAAAGGATACGCTAATTGCTTCATTTGAGTTAACAAGATTGTCTAAGTTAACAGCAAAACAATTGGACTATGTTTATCCCAGTCAGATAGTTCGTTTAGGTGCTTTTTATGATGGTGTCAATGTTGGTATTGTTCGTCATTCATCAAAATTTACAACAGCTTTGAATTTTCTATCATTTTATACCAAAAGTCAGAACAATCAAAAAATTTGCAAACGGTTAAATCTTTTGCCAGTTACCCATCCACACAATGTGTCGCCGTTTGCTTATCAGAACAATTATCCCATTCTATTTCGTTGCTCGCCACGAAAATCTGTGCCAATGCTTCGAAATTTGAAAAAAATCGAAGCACGATTAAAATAATCTGAGTTTGCTATAAAATTCCATTCAGGTTAAAATAATGCACTCCATTCTTTTTTATAACTTTGCACCAAAGATGTAATTTTATGATTTTACCAATTGTAGCTTATGGTGATCCTGTTCTTAAACGAGAAGCGGATGAAATAGATGAGAATTATCCAAATTTAAAGGCATTGATCGACAATATGTTTGAAACAATGTATGAAGCTTCTGGTGTTGGATTAGCAGCTCCTCAAATTGGACTTTCAATACGTTTGTTTATTGTCGATGGTTCTCCTTTTGCTGACGAAGAAGGAGAAGAACCAGATCCACGAGCAGTTGGAATAGAAGGATTTAAGAAAGTTTTTATCAATCCAATTATTGAGAAAGAGAAAGGAGAAGATTGGGGGTTTCACGAAGGATGTTTGTCTATCCCTAAAATTAGAGAAGAAGTTTTTAGAAAAGAAGAGATTACCATTTCCTATTACGATGAAAATTGGCAATTTCATGAAGAAACTTTTACGGGTTACAAAGCTCGTATTATTCAACACGAATACGATCACATCGAAGGGATTTTGTTTACCGATCACCTTTCTGTGTTAAAAAAGAAAATGTTGGCAAAGAAATTGCAGAACATTTCTAAAGGAGAAATTTCAGTGGATTATAAAATGAAATTCCCAGCAATTAAAAAAGGAAGATAATGAAACATTTGGTGGTTTTTTTGGGACTAAGTTTACTAGTTCTTTCATGTGGAGGAAATAAAAACGAATTAGCATTCGACAAGCGAATAGAGGCGTATGAAGATTCTATTGAACAATGGGGCGGAGGATTAGGTTCGAAAGAAGAAATCAATGGATTTGCAGAGCGTTATATTTCTCTTTTATTAGAAACGTACGAAGAAGAACCCAAAAACCCAAAAAACCCTCAATATTTGGATCGGGTGCACATGTGGTATGCTACAATTGGCAAACCAGTTGAATCCATTAAATGGGCTACTATTTTGCTTGATAAATATCCAAAATACGAAAACAGGGAGATGGTTTTGGAAAGTGTTGCTGCCATTTATGATGGTGATATTACTCCAAGAGACAGTAACAAAGTTCGTCAGTATTACTTACAACTATTAAAAGAATTTCCAACGATGGATAAGGAGAAGAAAGAGGGAATAGAGCAACGACTTAAATACAATCAGCTATCGTTTGAAGAGTACTTAATGAAGCAGATAAGTGAAGGAGAGATACAACCTTAAATAACTTAACTCAATTTTATTTTAACATCCTCAACTTCAATCACATCTCCAGGGATGAGTTTTGCACGTTTTCGCAATTCTACCTCACCATTTCTCAACACAATACCTTCTTCAACGATAAATTTTGCGTGCCCACCAGTTTGTGCCACACCAACAGCCTTTAATAAACTGATTAATTCGATGTAATCTCCTTCAATTTTAAATGTTTCCATTGGTTAGATTTTGAATGTATAATTGGTATAGCTTTTCAGCAGCAGTAAATGAGGTTTCTTCCTCACGAATGACTTTTTGGTCAAATTGAGCGAGTAACTCTTGCAATTTTTCATTGCCATAAAACCCACGAAGAATGTTCTCGTTCAATGTTTCACGCAACCAAAATTTATCTTGTTCCTTGCGATTGACATTGAAATAACCATTCACTTTTGTATGATTTTCATAGGCAACAATTGCTTCCCAAATCAAATCCATATTGGTGTTGGAGTAGCTGGAACACGTTAATGCCTTTGGTTGCCATTTACTTTTCTTTGGAGGGAATAAATGCATGGCATTTTGGTATTCTCTTCGAGCCAAATTGGCTTTTTTGATGTTGTCGCCATCGGCCTTTGTAATCACTAAAGCATCAGCCATTTCCATAATTCCACGTTTGATGCCTTGCAATTCGTCTCCAGCTCCAGAAAGCATCAATAGCAAGAAAAAATCCACCATGGAGTGAACCAACGTTTCCGACTGACCAACGCCTACTGTTTCAATCAAAATAACGTCAAATCCGGCTGCTTCACATAGAAAAATACTTTCTCGCGTTTTTCTGGCCACTCCACCCAGGGTTTCGCCAGCAGCAGAAGGTCGAATGAAAACATTTTTTAATTGCGACAATTGCTCCATCCTTGTTTTGTCGCCCAAAATACTCCCTCCAGATGTACTCGATGAAGGATCTATTGCTAAAATGGCTACTTTTTTGCCCTCGTTGACCAATAATTGACCAAAACTTTCAATAAATGTGCTTTTTCCAACGCCAGGTACACCAGTTATGCCAATTCGAATAGATTTTCCAGTAAAAGGCAAACATTTTTTGATGAGTTCTTCCGATTTCACTCTATCAGTATCAAGAGTGCTTTCAATCATGGTAATAGCACTACTCAGCAGAGTTATATCTTGCTTTTGAATACCTGCTAAAAGATGTTCAACTGTTAAATCAGCCTTTCTTTTTTTGCGTTTATTCAACCAATCGTTATGTAATTGCTGCTTATCCATTTCAAAACAAAAATAATCGAAATATCTCATTAAATTTGCTTTATGATAAAAATTGGTTTACTTTCTGATACACATGGTGATGTAGATGAGCGTATTTTTCATCATTTTAAAGACGTGGATGAAATATGGCATGCTGGCGATATTGGAAGTTTAGAGGTTATTGATAAACTTAATGCTTTTAAGCCATTAAGAGCGGTTTATGGCAATATCGACGATTATAAAATTCGCCTTGAAGCACCTTTGCACAACCGATTTAAAATTGAAGAAGTAGAGGTGTTGATGACTCATATTGGCGGAAAACCAGGTAAATATGCCAAACCAGCTTATGATGAATTGCAAAAAGGAGCTCCAAAACTCTTTGTTTGTGGTCATTCACACATACTTTTAGTAAAATTTGATCCACATTACAACATGTTGTGGATGAATCCTGGTGCATGTGGAAACAAAGGTTTTCATCAAATTAAAACATTGTTGCGATTCGCTATAACAGATGATAGAATTCATGATTTGGAAATAATTGAATTAGAAAAAAGGCTGTAAGATATAATTTTTGTTGTTTCTTTGCGTTTGAAATGGTGATGAAAAATATTTCTCTACTCATAGCACTGCTTATTGCAAGTGTTGCATTTTCACAAACGGGTGGACTAAACTCGTATGCTTTATTGGGATTGACTTACAATGCCAGAAGTGCAGGTTTGGCTGGAAATTTTATCACTGCAAAGGATTATGACATTAATTTGGGTGTAGCAAATCCTTCTTTGCTCAATAGTCAAATGCATCAAGCAATTAGTGTTAGTCAAGCTATTTATGCTGGACGAATTAATTATGGTATGTTTAGTTATGGGCATCAAATTAAAGAAAAACACATGATTGCAGGTCATGTTCGCTATGTTGCCTATGGAAAAATGACTCGCACCGATAAAAACGGTGTTGAAATGGGGACTTTTAGTCCTTTTGAGTACATATTAGGCGTTGGATATGGCTATCAAATTAACCCCTTGTTTTCTGTTGGAGCCAATGTCAACATTATAGGCTCGCATTTAGAAGTATATAATTCTTATGGCATGTCGGTTGACTTGTCGGCTACATTTTTAAATAAGTCAGAAACATTCTTAGCCACAGCATTGTTTAAAAACGTTGGTTTTCAATTCAATAAATACGGAACAAAAAGAGCGCCATTGCCCGCAGATTTTCAACTTGGAGTTAGTTACCGTTTGAAACACGCACCTTTTCGCTTTTCTATTGTCTATCATCACGTAAACAAATGGGATTTATCATACAATGATCCAACCGCTCAACCAACAGTCGATATGTTGACTGGCGATACTGTTCCTGTTAAAAAAGCGAAGTTTTTTGAGAAGTTAGGTCAACATTTTTCGTATCAAATAGAGATTTTGGCAACAAAAAACATTCATTTTAGAGCTGGATTTGACTACTATACACGTCAAGCAATGAAATTGGAAAGTAAACCAGGAATTGCAGGATTTACATTCGGTTTAGGTCTTCATTTTAGAAAAATTTCGTTTGACTATGGCTTTGCCTTTTATTCAAAAGCAGGGTTCAACAATATGATTACCCTTTCTTCCAATCTGGGAGCTTTTAGGAAGTAGCTTACAAAGCATTCATTGCTTCATAAATCAAATCTTGTTCATAGCCCTTACTGGCAAGAAATCGCATGATTTTAGCTTTCTTTTTATAGCTATCCCTTTCGTTGTTTAGTTCGCTTGATTTTTTGACTGCTAATGATTGAAGTGTAGCAAAATAATCATCTCCATCAATTTGATTAATGGCTTTTTTGATACAGTAATCTGGAACAAACTTTGCTTTTAATTGTTGACGAATTTTTATTCGCCCCCATCTTTTGATTCTAAATTTACCAGAGACAAAGCTTTCTGCAAAACGCTCTTCGTCTAAAAATCGATTATTGATGAGGTGAGCAATTAATTGGTCTTTTTGTTCGCCAACAATTCCCCATTGATTTAATTTAGTTGAAACTTCGAAGTGGCAGCGATCTTGGTAGGCACAAAACGCTTCAATTTTTTGTTTTGCCTCTAAAAAAGAGAAATTACACTCCGACTTCATGTCAAAGTGTAATTTCTTCGTTATTTTCGTTTACAAAAGAGTACTGCAATAAATGATTTGCAGTAGTTCTTCTAACTGGAATCCATTTTTTGTATTTAAACAACCATTTCATTTGACGGGAGAATAATCCGTTTTTGAAATAAGCCTCTAAATACGGGTGAACCAATAATGCTACATGTTTTTCTTTTCTATCAAGAATCAAAAACTGAAGATTATTTTCAATTTCTTCTGCATATAAAATACTTGCTTGAATTTCGCCAGTACCATTACATGTTGGACAAGTTTCTGAAGTTTTAATTTCAGTTTCTGGTCGCACACGTTGACGAGTTATTTCAACTACACCAAATTTGGAAGGAGGAATGATATTGTGTTTAGCTCTATCAGACTTCATCACCTCTTTCAAATGGTCATATAAAGCTTTGTTATTAGCTCTATCGTGCATATCGATAAAGTCAATACAAACAATACCACCCATATCGCGCAATTGAAGTACACGAGCAATTTCTTCGGCAGCCTCCATGTTTGTAAGAAGAGCATTGTTTTCTTGCCCGTCGGCACCTTTTCTATTTCCAGAGTTAACATCAATTACGTGCATTGCTTCAGTATGCTCAATAATTAAGTATCCACCACTGTTCAAAGGCACTTTTTTACCAAACAAGGTTTTAATTTGCTTATTGATACCAAACTTTTCAAAAATATCCAGTTTACCATCGTATAGCTTTAATATTTTTTCACGCTCAGGAGCAATTCCACTGATATATTCTTTCAATTCATCATACGTTAGCTGATTATTGGTATGAATATTTGTAAAATCACCATTGAGCATATCGCGCAAGATAGAAGTGGTTTTACCCATTTCATCTAAAACACGCATAGGAGGAGTAGCAGTTTTCAAACGCGTATGCATTGATTTCCACTTACTCAATAAATCTTTTAAATCTTGTTCAACTTGCTCGACTTTTTTGTTCTCAGCAACTGTACGGATAATGACACCAAAGTTCTTAGGTCGAATAGCATCTACTAAATTCTTCAATCGATCTCTTTCCTTACTGTCTCTTATTTTTTGTGAAATAGAGATTTTATCAGAAAAAGGAACAAGCACTAAATAACGTCCGGCTAAGGTTATTTCTGCACTAAGACGAGGTCCTTTGCTAGAAATAGGTTCTTTAGCAACTTGCACTAATATTGGAGAAGAAGCCGATACAATATCTTTAATTTTACCATCTTTAGGGATATCTTTTTCAAGTTTAAAATACTGCAAATCAGCAACATTTTGTTTTTTCTTAAGAGTATCCTTAGTAAATTTATTTAAAGATTCGAATTGAGGCCCTAAATCAAGGTAATGAAGAAAAGCGTCTTTTTCATAGCCTACATCAACAAATGCAGCATTAAGACTAGGAACTACTTTTCTTACCTTTCCAAGATAAATATCGCCAACTGCAAAGTCTAAATTTCTTTGCTCTTCGTGTAATTCAACCAGCTTTCCATCCCGTAACAGAGCTAGCCAAATGCCGTTTGAACGCACATCGACTATTAATTCTAAACTCACGAAAGCTTAATTTTTTATTAATAAAATAGAAAAACTTAGCAAGTACACCCGCTAAGTCTCCCTCATTAAATACCGTAGAAAATTATTTATTTTTCTTATGACGATTTTTTCTCAATCTCTTTTTACGCTTGTGCGTAGCCATTTTGTGTCTCTTTCTTTTTTTACCGCTTGGCATAATCTTTATATTTTAATTATTAATTTCTTTTAATTGTGTGTTTTACTTAAAAAAACACTCCCGCCTTTTTCAAACGAGAGTGCAAATTTATAAAATAATGTTGAATATCAATACATATTATCAACAAAATAATTAAATGATAAAGATTATTTTACTTTAACATTCTTTTTTACCTTCTCAACAAAAGTTTTTGATGGTTTAAATGAAGGAATATTGTGTGCTGGAATTACAATTGTAGTTTTCTTTGAAATATTTCTTCCTGTTTTTTCTGCTCTTTTCTTAACGATAAAGCTACCGAAACCACGTAAATATACATTCTCCCCCTTTGCCAAAGAATCTCTTACTGACTCCATAAATGCTTCTACTGTTCTTAACACTTCAGCTCTATCCAACCCTGTTTCTTCTGCAATCGATGCAACTATATCTGCTTTAGTCATTTTTATAAAATTTTAATTAAACATTCAATAATTTGATTTCCAGCCACAAAGATATATTAGATATTTATCCTAATAACAACAAGATGCAATTTTTTTTAACAAATTAGCTAAGTAGCTATTTTTATTCTACTAATTTGATAAATGCATAGACTAATGTATGGATACTGTTTACTAATTAACCCTTTTCATAGACGAAAAATTAAAACGCATTAAAATCGTCAAACGATAAATTTGTTGTGCTTTCTTTTTCTGAATCCAATTCTTTATTCGATATGATAAGGTTTTCTCTATTCAATGAAAGTTGAATGGAATCTGATGAGGTTTTCTTGTTTAATTTATACAGACCTGTTTTTAACCCTTTTTCCCAACCATAAAAATGCATAGATGTTAATTTTCCGAAATCAGCATTTTCCATAAAAATATTCATTGCTTGTGATTGGCAGATGAATGCTCCTCTATCAACAGCTAAGTCCAACACCGATTTTTGTGAAATCTCCCAAATGGTTTTGTAGGTGTTTCGAATCTTTTGTGGTATTCTATCGATGGATTGAATTGATCCGCTATTCATCAGTATTTTTTGACGCATTTCTTTATCCCACAATCCCTCAGTTATTAAATCTTTTAATAAATACTTATTGATAACAATGTATTCTCCATTGGATTTTCTTTTGATTGATAAATTCGATGCAAATGGCTCGATGTTTTCATTGTATCCAAGTATTTGAGCTATTGATTCTGTAGAGATAATAGACACCAACAACGAATTTCGCACTCCATGTTCTTTAATGCCTTCTTTTAACGCTTGCCAATCCCATCGTGAACTTGGTTCTGCTTTCCAGAAATCAAATTGAAACAGACCTTTTGATAGAGGTGAACCTTTAAATTTGAAGTATTCACCATCTTCTGTGGCTAAATCTTTTGATGCTGTTAAAGAACTGTAATAAATCGTTTCAAAAATTTCTTTGTTAAGTTGTTTGGCTTTGTCAGAATCAAAGGCAATTCCCATTAACGCAAATGTGTCTGCTAACCCAACAACTCCTATTCCCAATGGTCGATAATTTGTTCCATAATTTAAAGCCGCATCCAAGGGATAGGTGTTAACGTCATAAATTTTATCTAAATTATAGGTCAACTGATACACCACTTCAAAGAGTTTTTCGTGGTTGAATTCATCTTTGTTGACAACAAACTTTGGTAGCGCGACTGAGCCAATATTGCACACGGCTACATCCTCTTTATCTACCGCCAATGTCAAGTTTGCACTGTTATTAGATGCTTTGACAACACCAATATTTAGTTGGTTGGATTTTGTGTTAACAGCATCCTTGTACATGATATAAGGCAATCCTGTTTCTATTTGAGATTCCAAAATTTTAAACCATAAATCCTGTGCTTTGATTGTTTTAACACCTTTACCTTCAGTTTCGTATTGTTTGTACAACTTTTCAAATGCTTTTCCATGTGTATTCGATAAATCAACACATTCTATTGGAGACATTAAAGTCCAATCTCCATTACTTTTTACTCGTTCCATGAATAAATCAGGAATCCATAAGGCATTATTAATGTTTCTTGTACTTAATTCTTCGTTTACATAGCTTTTTTTAATGTCCAAGAATTCAAAAATAGATTCATGCCAAGGCTCAATGTAAACAGAAAAACTATTGCGTTTTTTCTCATTGTGATTGGCTGTGTATTTTGCTGTTTCATTAAAAACTTGCAACATTGGAATAAGCCCATTTGATGCTTTTGAAGCTGTAACAGCATGCACGGCAATTCCCAATTCACCATTGGCTTGAGAAATTTGTGCTGCTGATTTCAAAGAATCATAGACTGTTGCAATAGAATTCTCTTTTATTGCAATGGAAAAACTTGATGATAATTGAGGTGTTGGTCTCCCAGCATGATTTAACGTCGTAATATCATGTAAAAACCAACCTTCTGACATGTAATTGTATGTTTTAATTACTGATTGAATGTCTCTTTTATGAATTCCAACAGCCACACGCATCAATAATTGTTGTGGACGTTCAACGATATGACCATCTAAACGCATTAGATAAGCATCTGCCAGTATTCTAAACCCAAGATAATCAAATTTAAAATCTCGATCGTAAATAATTGTCGAATCTAACAGTTCTTTGTTGTCTTGTATGATGGTATAAACATCTTCTGCAATCAATGGGGTGTTTTCTCCTGTTTTTGTAGCTTTATTATTGTACAAATCTTCGATTACTTCAGAAAACGATTTTTTTGTTTCTTTGTGTAAATTGGATACAGCAATTCTGGAAGCCAACAAGGCGTAATCTGGGTGTTCAATAGAGCGTGAAGAGGCTACATCTGCTGCTAAATTATCCAGATCCATTGTTGATATTCCATCATAAATCCCTTCTATAACTTTCATTGCTACAGATTCAGGAGAAACAATTGGATCAAGGCCATAACACATTTTCATGATTCGAGCCGTGATTTTGTCAAATTTAATAGCTTCCTTCTTTCCGTCTCTTTTGATTACGTACATACCAATTTATCTTTAAAATTCTAATATTTTTCTTTTAATAAGGTCTCTTTGGCCGGCTTTTTCAGTATAGAATTGATTTATCAACCAAAGGGCTTACAAAAATTGATAAAATTTCGACCAATCGCAATTAAAGAAATTCACATCTTATAAATGGTTTTCAACATTCTATTTACAAATCGTTTATTATGAATAGATAGAAGGGTTTTAAACAGTTGACGAAAGATATTCACACAAACTAAATCTTTGTGTTAATTGTTTTTTATTATTTCTTTACATTTGTCCTCATACACTTGATTGAATGGCTGTTTTTAAAGGAAATAAGGGAGTTTTTGTAGCTTTTAAGCAATACCTTGATGGGTTTACACACTTATTGTTTCCTTCCAACTGTGTTGTTTGTCAGACAGAGCTGAGTCAGAATGAAAAAATATGTTGCTCCATTTGTTTTTCGGAACTGACATTGACGCATTTTGAAAATTCTGATGAAACAACAGAGTTGGATCAATTGTTTTGGGGAAGAGTTCCAATAACAGCCACTCACTCCATGTTGTATTATGAAAAAACAAATAATAGTAAACCTATTTTAACCGCTCTAAAGTATAAAAACAGGCCAGATGTGGGTGTGTTTTTTGGAAGAATGCTTGGAAATCAACTAAAAAACAACCCTAAGTTCTCCTCCATTGATGCACTAATCCCAGTTCCAATTCACCGCAAAAAGCGGTATATAAGAGGATACAATCAAAGTGAACAAATTGTAAAAGGAATTGTTCAAACTTGGAATGTTCACAAGGATTTTAAAATTTTGGAAAGAAATAAGCATACGGGCAGTCAAACCAAATTAAATCGGTTTAATCGCTGGGATAATGCCGAGGGTCTTTTTACACCAGATACATCAATCAATAAATACAAGCACATTGCTTTAGTAGATGATGTTATTACTACAGGATCTACATTGGAAGCAATTACAAAGCGTATTTTTGATGTTGCTCCAGAAATAAAAGTGAGTATTATTAGTTTAGCATTGGCAAAATGAAAAAAATATTAGTTGTTGGAGGTGGAATAGCAGGAAGTTGCCTGAGTTATCAGTTAGCAAAGAGAAATTGCGTAGTTACACTGATGGATAGTGGAACAAATGTCAGCACTAAGGTTGCGGGAGGAGTCATTATTCCTTTGGTGTTTAGACGAATGACCAAAAGTTGGCGTATTGATGATTTTCTACCTTATGCAAAGAGTTTTTACCAGCAATTGGAAGATGGTTTTGACACAACTATTCTTTATCCGATGCCTTTGCGTCGATTCTTTTCTTCACTACAAGAAAGAAATTATTGGTTAACACGACAACATTCCGATGAATTTTCCAATTATATGTCACCTATTTCAGAAGAGGACGAATCGGTTTTCCCTTATGCAAATAAGTTTGGATCGGGGAGGGTAAAAGAATGTTATAGGGTTGATGCAGAATCTTTGTTAAATGCATTAAAAATTAAATCATCGTTCCAACTCATTCAAGAAACAGTTGATTATTCTCAAATTAACGCAGAAAAGGGTTCTTATAAAAACGAGGTATATGATTGTATCGTTTTTTGTGAAGGTTATCAAGCAAACGACAATCCATGGTTTAACTACTTGCCGGTGGATCCAACAAAAGGAGAAGTGTTAACTGTAAAAGTAGATGGATTGTCAGAAACAGAAGTATTGAATAGAAAATGTTCTGCTGCATTTGTTGGAAATGGAGCATACAAAGTAGGAGCCACCTATGTTTGGCATACAGCAAATACGATTATTACAGAAGAAGGTAAACAGGAGTTGTTGGATCACTTAAATTGTCTAACAGAACACCCAGCCACTGTAGTCGATCAAGTTGCAGGTATTCGACCTACAACTATTGACAGAAGGCCTTTAATGGGGTTTCATCCTGAACACAATAAATTAGCTGTTTTTAATGGTTTAGGTGCAAAGGGATTTTTGCTTGCACCGTTGTTATCCGAGGAGATGAGTGCTTATTTATTGGATAATAAAGTGTTAGATAAAGAATGTGTTTTGACCCGATTAAAAACTACCTCAGCAAATTGATGTGACCAACTAAAAATCCTTCAACCCCTTGTTTGGAAGTATAGCTAATTTTGTAGGTATAAGTTCCGTCTTGTATAGGTCCTTTTTTATAAGCACCATCCCATATAAAGTTCACTTCATCTGATTTGAATATTTGTTCACCCCAACGGTCGTAAATAGTAACGGTTAAGTTTTTAATATTAACAGTTGAAACACGAAATACATCGTTGATCCCATCTTCATTTGGTGTAAATGAATTGGGAACATAAATATAATATTCTTCTAAAATGGTAATTGTCTTAGCAATCGTATCTTTACAACCTTTGTCATCTGTAGCAATTAATACAACGGTATAATTCCCCGGATTGTCATAGAGATGTGTAGGATGAACCACCGTAGAAGAATCACCATCTCCAAAAGTCCATTCATAAGAAGTTGCATTGACACTCAGATTCTGAAAGGTTAAATCAATATTATTGAAAGGCACATTGCTTATCATGTTAAAATTAGCAGTTGGTTTTACAACATTTATTCTCACTCTTTGCGCAACGCTAAATGTTTGACATTCATCGGAAACAACCACCATATAATCTGTTGTTTTATAAGGATTTACCCAAACACTTGATGTGGTTTCACCACTGTGAGGCCAATGATAGTAGTATTGACCATAACCACCTGTAACTGTTGCGGTTATCAAAACAGAATCTCCTGGGCAAACATCCACACTTGGACTAAGAGTGAGTATTAATGGTGGACTTATAACTGTATATGTAACACTATCGGTCTGTGTTAATCCACAATTATCAGTTACTTCAACAATATAGGTTGTTGTTTTGGCAGGTGTAACTAATTGAGTAGTTTGCGTACCAAGAATCGCACCTTGATCGGATGTCCATTGGTATTGATAACCACCAAATCCACCGCTAGCAGTAACAGATAAAGTTGCAGGAATATATGGACAGAGTTCAATAATATCGGCAGAACCTGTTAATGATATTGGTGTATAACTTGGAACAGAAACAACAATTTGTTGGGTAACCGGTTGTTGAAAACACTGATCTGTTACCGTTAAAGAAAAAATAGTTGTTGAAGTTGGAGAAACAGTAATTGAAGGGGTCGTTTCGCCAGTACTCCACAGATATTGATAGGGAGTTGTCCCACCATTTACAGCAGATTGAATCACAACATTATCTCCAGGGCAAGACATCTCTCCAACAGAAAGCATAAAAGATACAGGATCAATATCTTGTATAAATAATTCTAATTCTTTTGTTCGAGGGTCGCCACAGTTATCTAAGTAATCCAATTTCAAAACAATATTTTCTTCACCTTCTGTAATAGCATCCACTAAAGAAGTGAGGTCAAACTCAGTAAAAGTTTGTCCAGCAGGAATTGTAACCGAATTAGGTACTTGATAATCTACTCCATTAGTTGCTGTGCCTCCAGTTGGTGTAATACTAATAGTCATAGGTGAATTAATATTACAATTGGTGCGTTCAACTTTAATTTTTGCTTTACCACAAGGCTCGGCCATAGCTTTAGGGTTGAGAGGGTTTGGGTTTTCTATTGTGTGAGAAACCTTTAAAGGATCATTTGCTTTAAAACTTTTTGCTTCCAAGAATATCCCTGAATCCCATATTGCATCTCCAACATCAGCTATTGCCAAAACAAGGTGATAAGTTACACCACACTGCACTTTTGCTTTTGCAGTTAGCACTCTTGTAAATCCATCGTATTGGATGTAAGCATTGCTACTATTATAAGGTGCCTCAGTGCCATTTCCGTTAGGAACATAGTATTGAGGATTGCTAGCAGCAGTTATTGGCACACCTTGTGCAGGTTGACTATTTCCATTGTTAACATTGTTGATTGCTACAACACTTCCATTTGGTAAGCGGGCAATATTTTGCTGACCTGCAAATCCTGGTCCAGAAATATAGAATCCAAATACATCATTAAATTGTGATCCAACCCATTCTGGGTATTCTTCGGAACCAAATACATACCTAAACTCAATTGAATCAGAGCAGGTTGAAAAATCAAATTGAAGCACCGAGGCATTGTATGTTTGCTTACCTACAGTGGTAGTGAGCAATGAATAACCAGGAGAGCCATTATCGTATCCTGAACTTCCAGAATTGTTTGGCCCAATAGGACCATTGGAGTTACCTAAAATAGTACCAGTTGTCATTACAATACCTTTTGCGATACCTAGGTTAGTTCCTGTAGCATCAAAAGAACCAATTGCACTTGCTCCACCTTGAAAAGAGATATTGGTTACAGTTATACCTGGATCCCCTAAAAGTACGTTTTGAACCAGAGTTATGGGGCTTTGAACTACGGTTGTAAGTTGAGACATTCCCCAAAAAGTGGGAAAACAAACTAAAAATAGATGTAATAAATGTCTCATACAATATATAATACGCAAAAATAATGAAAACGTTTGTTTTAAATTGTACAAAAGTTGTGCCGAAAAACAAAAAAAATGTTAATAACGATATATTTAGGTCTTTTATTTGAATTATTTTTTTGTTTTTAATTGGAATTAAATTAAAAAAGTTTCACTTTTGAAAGATGAAAAAACTGAAACAGTGGTTGACTGATTGGAAAAAGCAATTCAAATTTGCTATATATGACCCCACCAATTTTAGTGAATTATTTGGTTTTACAACATCAAAAGTGCGTATTGTTTCTTTTGTAACCTTAATCGTTATCTTTTTCATTGCTTTTACATCCATCATTATCATAAAAACACCTATTGGAAGAGTATTGATTGGATCTGAAAAAATTCCATCAAAAAAAGAAATCATTAAACAGCAAAAGAAAATTGATTCATTGGCAAGGCGTGTAGATGCACAAGAATTATACATCAATGGTTTTAAAAAATTACTAATTGGAGAATTTGATGAGGATACAACTGTTGTTTCTTCAACTGTTATTGATTTGAAATTGAATCAAATTGATACAAATCCAAGTGAAGCTGAAACAAAAATAGAAGAAACAGTTAAAGCAAATCAACGAACTTCAACTAATCAAAGTAATGAGTACACTCATTTCCTTACTCCGGTAAAAGGAAAAATTAGCCAGCATTTTAATAAAAAATACAAATCGATCAATATTACAGCTCTCGAAGGAACCTATTTTTATGCTTGTCTATCTGGAACAGTTGTTTATTCTGATTACTCTCCTTTAGATGGCAATGTTATTATTATTGAACATCCCAACAACTATTTATCCGTTTATAAACATGCAAAAACAACGTTAAAAAAAGCAGGTGATAAAGTTAGAGTGGGCGATATAATTGGAGTTGTAGGAAAAATTGGAATGAATAGTGTGGAATCGTTTCTACATTTTGAATTGTGGTACAATCAACAACCAATTAATCCAGAAGATTATATTGATTTTGAATAAGTTTTTTATTTTGTAAAAGCTTCTTTTACAATAGTAGCTTTCGATTTTCCAATGACTGCCGTTAATTCTTCTAAGGTTGCACTTTTAATATTACTAACCGTTTTAAATTTTTTCATTAAAACGACTTGTGTTTTTTCGCCAATCCCTTCTATTTTCATCAATTGTGATTGAATAGCTGCTTTGCTCCGTTTGTTTCGGTGACGGGTGATGCCAAAACGATGGGCTTCATCTCTCAAATGTTGGATTACCTTTAAACTTTCCGATTTTTTATTAATGTATAACGGATATGAATCTCCTGGGAAAAAGATTTCTTCTAGTTTTTTGGCAATACCTACTATGGCAACTTTTCCTCTCAAACCTAATTCTTCTAAAACTTTAACAGCTGATGAAAGCTGTCCTTTCCCTCCATCTATCACGATTAGTTGGGGAAGCGGTTGATCTTCATCTAACATGCGGCGATAACGTCTAAATACCACTTCTTCCATTGTTGCAAAATCATTTGGGCCTTCAACTGTTTTGACATTAAAAATGCGGTAATCGCTCTTACTTGGTTTGGCATTTTTAAAAACAACACAAGCTGAAACAGGATTACTTCCTTGAATATTAGAGTTATCAAAACATTCGATATGAACAGGTAATTCTTTCAACCTAAAATCTTTTTTAATTTGCTCTAAAATTCGTTCAGTAGCTTTCTCCGGACTTTTTAATAGTTCTTTTTTTCGTTTTTCCAATCGGTAGTAAGTTGCATTTCTTTTAGAAAGTTCTACTAAACTTTTTTTATCGCCGATTTTGGGAACGGTAACTTTGATGTTGTCAATCGTGCATTGGAATGATTCTTCCACCAAAACCTCTTTTGATTGACTATTGAATTGATTGCGCATTCTAAACAATACATAGTTCAATATTTCGTCATTTGTTTCATCAAGTTTTGTTTTAACTTCTGTTGTAAAACCATGAACAATTGCGCCTTTGTGAATGACAAGGTAGTTGACAAATCTCGATTTTTCATCTTCCACCATCGTGATTACATCCACCTCATGAATGGTTGGCGAAACAATGGTTGATTTTGATTGAAAACGTTGAATAATTTCTAGCCGCTCTTTGACTTTTTGTGCTTCTTCAAAAGCATAATTTGCTGCCAGATCCTTCATTTGGTTTTTTAGCATCCCAATTGTAGAAGCAGTATTGCCTTTCAGAATGCTTTCAATTGCGTCTATTTGCTCTTGATAGGATTCTAATGACTGTTTTCCGATGCAAGGAGCTAGGCAATTACCAATGAAATACTCCAAACAAGGTTTGTATTTTTTTTCTGCAATTTTTTTAGGGGTTAAATCCAATGAGCAAGTCCGCAATGGGTATAAATCACGAATTAATTCTAATAGTGTATTGATAACCTTCACACTTGAATAAGGTCCGTAATAAGTTGAACCATCTTTTATCACATTTCTTGTAATGAAAACACGAGGAAATGGTTCTTTTTTAATACAAATCCAAGGATAAGTCTTATCATCTTTGAGTTGTATATTGTATTTAGGTTGGTATTCTTTTATTAAATTGTTTTCTAATAGTAAGGCATCCAATTCCGTATCAACAACAATATAGCGCAAATCACGGATGGAACGAACCAATATTTTTGTTTTTGCATTGTCTTGATTTTTTGAAAAGTATGAGCTAACTCGTTTTTTGAGGTCTTTTGCTTTGCCAACATAAATGATTTCGCCTTTGTCATTAAAATATTGATAGACACCAGGCTTGTTTGGTAACAACTTTACTTTTTCCAATAAATCAGAAATGTTTTGCATAAAACAAAATTACGGAAAAATTCAACTCCATACGAAGTCCAATTAAAAATGTTCGCTAATAAAACAAATTGTTGTTTATTTATAAAACATTTATTATTTTTGTTTAATCAACTCTTAAAAAATGGCTATCAAATTGAATCAAAGTAAAATAGGTCAACGAATAACTCAACTTAGAAAGCTAAAAGGGTTATCACAAGTTGAATTAGCTAAAAAAATAGCTATTTCTCGCCCATCATTGGCTCAGATCGAATTAGGTAATAGAAGTATTGATATTTTTGAATTACAAAAACTATCAATGGAATTGGGGTTTTCATTGGATGAGATTATGGCCGAAGATTTTTCAAAAGATGAATTAATAATTGATAAAACAAAAAATCAATCTAAAACAAAAAAAGAACGCATTTCTAAACCAACACTGCAAGTTAGCAAATTTAAAAATGTATTGCTATACATTCTTGAACACTGCTCTGGAAAACCAAACGTTGGAGAAACAGTGCTTTATAAATTACTTTATTTTTCAGATTTTAATTATTATGAATTATATGAGGAGCATTTAACTGGTGTCAAATATCGAAAACTACCTTTTGGGCCTGTACCTCAACAATTGGATTTCATTATCAATCAGATGTTGGTTGATGGACAACTACAAAGGGTTAAATCTTCTTTTAATGGTTTTTCACAAATACGCTATTTACCATTAGTAAAGGCAGATTTAACACAATTGAAAGCAAGCGAAAAAGAGACTATTGATAAAGTAATTGAACAAATGAGTGATTGGTCTGCAACAACAATCAGTAATTACTCACACAAAGACATGCCTTGGTTAGTAACAAAAGAAGGCGAAGAAATTAATTACGAATTGGTTTTTTATAGAGAAGCACCATTTTCTGTAAGAAACTATGAAGATGAAATAGTAGACAATGATTTTTGATGAATTGGAGGAATATAAAAAGGATTTAAAATTCCTTTTGAAAAAATACAGAACACTCAATGAAGACATGACAATTGTTAAACAAGTGCTTGAGACATTTCCCGATGAGCGTCCTCCATTTAGTTACCGCATCGACAATTTAGGGCTTAAAACAGTGGTAATTAAAGTTAAAAAAATTGCGTGTAAATCACTAAAAGGTAAAGGTGTAAATTCTGGATTACGATTGGTTTATGCCCATTACCCAGAAACAAATAAAATTACATTTATTGAAATCTACCACAAAAACGATAAAGAAAACGCTGATATACAGCGAATACAGAGTAATTTTGAGTGAGGGAGTTATAAAAGGGTAAACTATTCTACATATCATGGCATCGTTTATAGATAATTACAGAAGTGTTTTAAGTTTGTTCAACTCCACACGGAGTTGGTAGAGATAGCCCAAAGAGTATAAATATGTTCTAAGTATGTGGAGGTTACTCCGGAGTACAACTTTGTTAACTATGAACAGGCGGATGCTTGTTCATAGTATTAACCCAAGTAAATAAAGAGGGTGTCCGAAAAGTCAGGCACCCTCTTTTGTTTTAAGATGTTCAAAAATGAATGAAATGCAAGGCGTTGAAAATGAAGCAAAAGGAGTGTGCAAGTGTACATGACTTTTGCTGATATTTGAAAACAACGCAGCAGTTCGTCACTTTTTGGACATCGCCAATTCTAAATGCCTATACCTTCAACTTCCCTTGGATGATTTCCAATATATACTTTAATTGACCTTCTCTTGTAAAATCTGTTGTATCAATTAAAATGGCATCTTCTGTCTGTACCAATGGGCTTTCCTTTCGTGTTCTATCCAATTCGTCTCGCTCCTCTAAATTCTGCAAAACTGCTTTGAGAGTTGTTTGGATGCCTTTTGCTTTCATTTCTTTTAAACGTCGCTTTGCTCTTATAGTGTTATCGGCAGTGATAAATAGTTTGACATCTGCATTAGGAAAAACTACAGAACCAATATCTCTACCATCCATAACAATTCCGCCATTACGCCCGATTTCTCGTTGAATGACAACCAATTTTTGACGTACTTCTTTAATCGTAGCAATTTTAGAAACAAGAGCAGCAACTTCAGGTGTTCTAATTTCTTCTTCAACATCTATCCCATTTAAAAGTAAGTGATTTTTACTCACAGGTAATTCTGAAAAACCAATTTGAATCGAACCAAGTACTTTTATTAGTTGCTCATTTTGAATGGAGCCGTCTTTTATTAGGTTATTTTGTATAGCAAAGAGTGTGATTCCACGGTACATGGCACCACTATCAATAAAGGTATAATTAAGAGCAATTGCCAAATCTTTGGCTATAGTGCTTTTTCCACAGCCAGAGTATCCATCGATTGCTATGATCAGTCTCTTTTTCACCATTAATTTCTTTCTTGGCACAATTCAACCAACATTCCATTGCTGGTTTTTGGATGAAGGAATGCAATTTTTTTATTGTCAGCACCATCTTTTGGTGTTCGTTGAATCATTTGAAAGCCTTCTGATTCCAAGCGTTCAATTTCTTTTTCGATGTCTTCCACATCAAAAGCTATGTGATGGAATCCCTGTCCTCTTTTTTCAATATACTTTGCAATTGTAGAATCGGGGTTAGTAGCAGCCACCAATTCAATTTTTGATTCGCCAATTTTAAAGAAAGCTGTTTTTACAAATTCAGAACCAACCTCCTCAATCTTATAACAAGAAGTATTTAATAGTTTTTCGTATAATTTAATTGCTTCATCAATATTTGAAACAGCAACTCCTAAGTGTTCAATCTTCCTCATCGGTATTCTTTCGTTTTGATAAAGATACAAAAAAAGCTGCCTCATAGAGACAGCTTAATATTAAAATAGTTTTAAATTTTATTTCTTAACGAATTTTTCGTTTGTATTATCAAAGTTAATGTAATAGACACCTTTTAATAAGTTAGAACAGTTTACACTGCTTCCAACACCTTTTTTAACGATATTACCGTAGGCATCATAGATTTCGTAACGTGTTTCAATTGCAGCACCATTTGCTGTAAATTGTATTGCATCTTTAACAATTGCTGGTGATTTTTCAACAGCAGGCAAGTTAGAGTTAAACTTCACTTGGTCAGATGTTCTTTTTTCACCAGAGTGGTCCACTTGAACAACTCTAAAAACATTTTCACCAGAGTGAGGGATGATTGTAAATTCATATTTGTTGTTACCAGCTGTACCAACACCTTCAACTTCTCCAACATTTACCCATTTGTTCCATCTATATTGTTCAACAACATAAGGTAACTTACCTTTTTCGTTATTTGTTTCCCATTTTAATTTGTTATCTTTTATAGCAATTGATAACACGTTAAATGTAGAACGTGGTAATAATACTTCTGGATTTAAAATTTTTGGTTTACACCCATCATGATGTTCAATAACGATAAATACAGGCTCACCTAAAGCAATGTTGAACAAACCGAAGTCAATTTCAAAAGCACCAGAACCAGTACCACCAGGCATGATGTCTCCATTTACGGTTACTTTGGTTGCACAATAACCAAAACCTTCATCATCCATTGGGTTTTGAACATATAAATTTTTACCCTGATAAGTTCCTTCAATTGATAAGGCAGAGTGTGCTACATTACTAATTACTAGTAATAGAAAAACTATAAATAATTTCAATTTTTTCATTGCCATCAGTATAAACACAAATAGTGATCTGAATTAATTCCTAAATATTTAGAATGCAATATTAACGCCTATTTTTGAGAAATCAAAAAAAAATATCTTTTTCTTTCGGTTTTTTTTCTAAAATTCACAGTATGACCAAATTTTGAAAAAAAATTTCATGGATAATTACTTATTTAAAACAAAAAAACAGCAACAGTATTAACTTTCCAAAAATTCCATTAATTTCGTAACTTATCATTTAGATATGAAAAATAGAATATCAACATTGTTTAATATTGATTATCCAATTATTCAAGCTGGAATGATTTGGTGCTCAGGTTGGAAACTTGCTTCGGCTGTATCCAATGCAGGTGGTTTAGGTATCATTGGTTCTGGTTCTATGTATCCAGAAGTTTTGGAAGAACACATTCAGAAGATTAAAAAAGCAACAACAAAACCGTATGCTGTAAATCTTCCAATGCTGTACCCAAATATTGATAAACATATCGAAACGATCATTAAATATGAAGTTCCGATTGTGTTTACTTCTGCGGGCAATCCAAAAACATGGACGCCGCTACTTAAAGAACATGGCATTAAAGTTGTACATGTTGTTTCGAGTTTGAAGTTTGCATTAAAATCTCAAGAAGCTGGAGTGGATGCTGTTGTTGCAGAGGGTTTTGAAGCTGGAGGGCACAATGGTAGAGAAGAAACAACAACTCTTTGCTTAATTCCTGCTGTCGCTAAGGAATTAGCCATTCCATTAATTGCTGCTGGTGGTATTAGTTCCGGAAGAGCCATGCTTGCTGCCATGAATTTAGGTGCTGATGCTGTACAAATTGGAAGTCGCTTTATTGCAACGCATGAATCGAGTGCGCACGATAATTTTAAACAAGCCATTTTGAATTCTTCCGAAGGAGATACTTCGCTTACATTAAAAGAACTAACTCCTGTTCGATTAATTAAAAATGAGTTCTATCAGCAAGTTCAAAACGCTTATGAAAAGGGCGCAAGTATTGAAGATTTGGAAGTTTTATTGGGAAGAGGTAGAGCAAAAAAAGGTATGTTTGAAGGTGATTTGATTCAGGGTGAGTTGGAAGTTGGTCAGGTTGCCAGTATGATTAAAGAAATCAAACCTGCTGCAGATGTTGTCAATGAAATTTTGGAAGAATACCGTAGTGCTTTAAAAGAACAAACTACATCAAAATATAATTTCTGATGATACATTTTGAAAAATTTACACTAAAAAATGGTCTTATTGTCTTGTTTCATAAAGACGTTACTACACCGATGGCTATTGTCAACACGTTGTATGATGTTGGCGCTCGTGATGAAGAAGAAAATAAAACTGGATTTGCGCATTTGTTTGAACATTTGATGTTTGGTGGATCTGTAAACATACCTGAATTTGACACACCCTTACAACAAGCTGGTGGAGAGAACAATGCATTTACATCTAATGACATAACAAATTATTATGATGTTGTACCTGCTCAAAACTTAGAAATTGCTTTGTGGCTTGAGAGTGATCGTATGTTGTCACTTGCGTTTACTGATAAGAGTTTGGAAGTGCAAAGAAATGTTGTAATTGAGGAATTTAAACAGCGGTATTTAAACCAACCTTATGGTGATGTTTGGTTGCAATTACGCCCATTAGCGTATAAAACACACCCATACAAATGGGCTACGATTGGTAAAGATATCAAGCACATAGAAGATGCTACTATGGATGATGTAAAGGCTTTTTTTAATAAGTATTACAATCCTTCCAATGCAATTTTATGTATCGCTGGAAATTTTGAGTTAGAAGAAGTAAAACAATTAGTAGAAAAATGGTATGGGGATATTCCAATAGGAAAAAAGTTTGCTAGAATTCTTAAAAGAGAACCAGATCAAACGGATTTTCGTGAATTAACTATTGAAAGGGATGTTCCAGCTAATGCGTTTTACTATGCTTTCAAAATGCCCGAACGAAAGAATTTGGAATACTATATTGTTGATGTAATTTCTGATGAATTGGGGCGTGATAAATCTTCTCGTTTGTATCGAAAATTGAAAAAGGAACTGGAGTTGGTTACTGAAATTTCGGCATATATTACGGGCTCTTTGGATGAGGGATTATTAATTATTTCTGGTCGATTATCAGAAGATGTTACTTTTGAACAATTGGATGAAGCACTTTGGCTAACTTTGGAAGAATTGAAAAGCGAACGATTGGATGATGAGACACTTAATCGCTTAATGATAAAGATTCGTACTGTGAAAGAATTTCAAGACCAATCTACTCTTACAAAAGCAATGAACTTGTGTTTCTTCGAATTACTTGGAGATGCAAATGGAATCAATGAGGAGTGGATGATATACCAACAAATCACAGCAAATGATATTCAACAAACAGCGAAACATATCTTGAAAAAGAAAAATTGTTCGTTACTAAAAGTTAAAGCTACCAAGAATTGAGCGTTTTAAATAATAAGGAGGGTGAAGATGTGTTTTCACCCTCCTTATTTTTTATCCAATTCCTAACTGTTTGTATCGCTGATTAATTAAAGCGTGGTATTTTTCTTTCATAGACTGGCTAACAAAACTATTTTCGAGTACTGTAAAAAGTTCTGGTTTGCAATAAACAAATAGTTCTAATGTGTCATCTAATACCTTTTTGCTTAGTCCACTATTTTCGTATGCGGATAAAAAATCTCGGTATTTTAACTTTCTTTTCTTTGCGTTTAATGTGAGTGCTAACTCTTCTGTGTCTGATTCGTTGACCAAGGCTGTTGGCAATAAATCGTATGCTGGACTTAGACTAAAATCTTGGTTTTCTTTTTCAAGTAAAGAAAAATTCTTTAGATGCATATCGCTATTTCCAGTTAAAAAGCTGAATAAAATTAATTCATAAAAATTGCTTACATCCAACAAAGGACTTGAAGAATACTTTAGCAATAGTTTTGCTACTTGCTCGTGACTTCCTTTGTATTTATCTTCTGTTAATCGTTCACTGAGTTGACACATGTCTTCCATGTGTAGCTTTCCTTTGCGTGTTCTATCTACTCGTTTTGTGATGTAACAAAGTGTTTTGTCTTCAAGCTCAATTAAACTATGCGGCACTACGTTAAATCCACATACATCTGCCATGTGCATGGTTGCGCTTTCTAATTCTGGCAATTCTGCATAGTATTCTGATGGTGGTTTTAGTATATAATCTCCGTATAGGCCAACGATTGTTAGTTTTTTTGTAAGGTTTTTCTCTTCTTTACGATTTAAACTTAGAGAAACTTTGGCTTGAACTCCTGTAACAGCCATTTGACTCTGAATAACTTTTGTTGCAAGGCCTTGTAAATCACCTAAGTTGTAGTGAAGTTGAGGCATGTTTAGTTGTCCATAAAATCGTTTGCTACATGCTTGATGGACTAACACTATTGGTTCTGTAACTGGTTTATAACAATGCAAGCATCTTCTACCATAGAAAGCTCTGTCCTCGTTGGCTTCATGCGAAGATGTTCCTAGTTTGAATAGATATTTTTTTTTATAATTTTTCATTCTTTAACAATGCTTACAGCTCCAATACAATCTTTACAGCAGATTAATAGCAAGCCCATTCGGTCTCTATAGTTAATTTTCCAATTTGTTTCGGCAATATCTAACAACCAACCTTCGGGGATTAGTCCATCAAAAAATGGAAAAAGTACTTTGCTATGGTATTTTTCTTGTTTTAGTGGTAATGTGGCGCTGATTGGTTGGGCTTGTTTTTTTTCTGCATAGGTTGCATCGTATTGAAAAAAATAGCCTTCATCTGTTTCGTAAATCAAGCCGCAATACTCATCTTTATAATATACTTTTCCGCTTCTATTCATTTTAATCACAATAGTTTATCTCTATTCATTAAGATGGGGCCGAGTTCTTCTCCAAATAACCGAAGTACGTCGTTTACTTTGTCCATTCTTAATGTTTTTTTTCCTTGTTCCATATCTCTAATAAATCGAAGCCCAACTCCTGCTTTTAATGCTAATTCGGGCTGTGTTAATTTATTTTGTTTGCGTTTTAATTTAATATGTTTGCTTAAATCTGTTAGATTTTCTTTCATTTTTATACCCTTTAAACCGCTAAATTACTATTTTTTTATTAATTCATACCATATTTGATATAATTTAACATTTTTTCTATAATTTTATACCCTTTATAGGGTAAAATAAGTGTTTATGATAAGATTTATATCATTTATGGTATATTTTAAAAATTACGAATGAATCGTTTTTTAGACACTTTGAATTGCTCATTGCATTTATTCTTTGATTTTTATATTTTTGCCTTTCATAAATGAATAGTAACAGATAAATATAAAAGATTAAAGAGTATGGGAAGAGCGTTTGAATACCGAAGAGCTGCTAAGGAAAAGCGTTGGGATAAAATGTCTAAATTGTTTCCTAAATTAGGAAAAGCGATAACAATGGCTGCAAAGGAAGGTGGGTCAGATCCTGACATGAATTCTGCATTGCGTACTGCCATAAGAAACGCGAAGGCTCAAAACATGCCAAAAGATAATATTGATGCGGCAATAAAGAGAGCAACGTCTAAGGATGCTGAGGCATTTAGTGAGATTAATTATGAGGGGAAAGGCCCTCATGGTGTATTGGTTTTCGTAGAATGTGCAACGGATAATCCAACAAGAACGGTGGCCAATGTGAAATCGTATTTTAATAAAGCTGGTGGTGGAATTGTGCCTAATGGTTCTTTAGATTTTATGTTTAATAGAAAGGCTGTTTTTGAATTTACAAAAACGGATAAAATTAATTTAGAAGAGCTTGAGTTGGAGTTAATTGATGCTGGTTTGGAAGAAATTGAAACAAACGAGGACAAAGTTTTTGTTTATGGAGAATATACTTCTTTTGGAGAGCTTGGTCATGCGTTGGAAAATATGGGGATTGATGTAGAAAAATCAACGTTGCAACGTATTCCAACTTCTCCTGTAGAATTTACGGAGGAACAATTGGTAGATATTGAAAAAATGTTGGATAAAATCGAAGATGATGATGATATTCAACAAGTTTTTACCAATATTGCATAACCAATACAATAAAAATTGATTTTTGTTGTTATTTAATGAGCTTTATAGCATAGTGAATGAAAATAAATAGACAGTACTTATTGATGATTTTTACTACGGTGGCATTGCTTAGTGCGTGTTCTACTGAGAAAAATACTGGAATAAACCGTGCTTATCACTATGTAACAGCTCGATACAATGGTAATTTTAATGCCAACGAATTAATTGATGTTTCATTGGCAACTTACCGAGACAATCTAAGTGAGGATTATTACAATCTATTACCAATTGAAGCGATACCTTCGGAAGCTGAAATAGAGTCTTTTTACCCTGCCTTAGATACAGCCATTGCGAAAGTTAAAATTGTTTTGGCGGATCACAGTATGCCAACGTTGGATAAGCCTTCACGTAAGGATGCCGAACACAATAATTACATTGATGAAAACTGGATTACAATTGGTCGTGCGTTTTACTATAGAAGGGATTATGATATCGCTTTAAAAAACTTCAAGTTTATCAATAAATACTTTTCCAATGATCCTTCAAATTATGTTGGTGAAATATGGATGGCTAAAACCAATATTAGAGTTGGTAATTACACAGATGCTAAATTAAGTTTAGATAAAGTTGAAAAGGTTGTAAAAAGTCAGGAAGAAAAATCTAAAGATAAGAGCTCAAAATCAGGGGATTCAAAATCAAAAAAATCGGCTGCTGCTAAATTAAACAAGAAAGGGAGTTCAAAAAAGGAGAAAGACAGCGATAAAATTGCCAAATTCCCGAAGAAAATGAAGTTTGAGTTTGAACGAACAAAAGCTGATTTAGCCGTAGCAAAACAAGAATATCCCAAAGCGATTGAATATTTAGAAAATGCACTCAAAGAAGCCAAAAAATCTCAAGACAAAGGTCGGGTTAATTTTATTTTAGGACAACTTTATGAGCAAGATGGAAACAATGGTAGTGCAATTGCAAAATATAAGAAGTCCACAAAGTACAAGATTCCTTATCCAATGAGCTTTAGTGCTCAATTAAAGACTTCTATTTTAGATGGTGGGCCAAAAATCAAGAAGAGCTTGAATAAGATGTTGAAGGATGCAAAAAATGCTGAATTTAAAGATCAGATTTACTATTCTATTGCGATGATTGATTTGCGTGAGGGAAATGAGAATAAAGCAATGGAAAATTTAACCAATTCGGCTTTTTATTCAACTACAAATATCCGTCAAAAAGGGATGGCGTATGAAAAAATGGGTGATTTAAGTTATGCAAAACGCAATTACGTAAATGCTCAAAAGTATTATGATTCTTGTGCCACAACTGTAGATGATAATTACCCTAAAATTGCTATAATTCGTTCAAAAGCTGAGAAGTTAAAAGATTTGGTTGTAGCAGTTGAAACAGCTCAATACGAAGACAGTGTGCAACGTATTGCAAAAATGGATCCCACAGAGCAAGAAAAGTTTTTGCAAAATGTGATTAAAAAACAAGAGGAAGAAGCTGCTGCAAAAGCAAAACGGGATGCTGAAAAATTACGAGAATTGGCTAAAAACAACAATGCTTTTCAGCAGGATATGAATGCAAAAGGTGGTGGATATTGGGGAAATAGTAATTCGGTAAATGAAGGTGCTATTGAATTCCAAAAAAGATGGGGAAATCGTGCAAATGAAGATCATTGGAGAAGAAGTGAAAAAACCATCTCAATGCCAACTACTTCAACAAATGTGGATGATACAACTACTGTTTCAGGTGTTGATAACAATGTTGTGAATGCAACTGTGGACAAACCAACGGGCCCAACGGTAGAGTCTTTGGCAGAAGGCCTTCCTAAATCTGAATCAGATTTTAACAAATCAAATCAACGATTGGTTGAAGCACTTTACAATGCTGGGGTAATTTACAAAGAACAATTGCAAGAACCTCAATTGGCAAAAACGCAATTTGAATCCATTCTTAGCAGAGGTTATGAATCTGATTATAACTTGATGGCTGCTTTCCAATTGTATAAAATGTATGAAAAGGAAGATCCAACAAAGGCTTATACTCAAAAGGAGTATATTTTAACCAATTACCCAAATTCTGATTATGCAAACTACCTGAAAGATCCAGATTATTTTGTGAAAAAGAAAGAAATGGATGCGTTGCATGAACAAGAATATGTTACTGTTTTAAACCGTTACAATAGAAAGGTGTATTATCCTGTTATTTCTAAAGCAGAGAATGTCATGGAAAATGAACCCGACAATGTCTATCGTTCTAAATACATGTTGTTATTAGCAATGAGTAAAGGTCAATTATCTGATAACAAACAAGAAATTGTACCTATATTGGAGCGTATTGTAAAAGAATACACAGGTTCTGACGAGGCAAAAAGGGCTCAAGAAATGCTTGATATTATAAGTAATGGATATTCTAAAAGCGAACCCGCTGTATTTGGAAATAAAACTATTTATACCTACGAAGAGGGTGCACCATGTGTTGTGTTAATCTTCTTAGATCCTTCCAAAAATATAGATTTATCTAAAACCAAAGTGTTTGATTTTACGCGTGAATTTTTTCCTAAAAGTCATGCTAAAGTTACAACAAACGTCTTCGGATCTCAAAATTTAATAATGGTTGCAGAGTTTCAAAAAGAATTTGATGCAAAAGAATACGTGTCAACATTCAAGAAAACTAAAAAATATTTATTAGATTTACGTGAATCTAAAACAGTTATTATTAGTCCTAAAAATTTAAAATTACTATTTGAAACAAAGGAACTGGACCAATATGAAACGTTTTATTATGAATACTATTAATAGTTGAGTTATGATTAGTAGAAAAGAAAAAACTTCTTCTGAAAGTGTTGGACAGATTAATAAGTTAGTTGAAGGCACTAAGGTTATTGGCGATATTTTTGCCGATCAGAATTTTCGTATTGATGGTGAAGTAAAAGGAAATGTATCTACCAGTTCAAGAGTAGTAATTGGGGTTAATGGCAAAATCACAGGAAATTTAACGTGCTCAGAAGCAGATATTGAAGGAACTGTAGATGGTACAGTTACAGTTGATGGATTGATGATTTTGCGTAAAACAGCTCTAATTAATGGCGAATTATATACAGCAAAAATTCAAATTGATGAAGGAGCTGTATTTAACGGTCAATGCAAAATGGGTAAAACGCTCGGTTCTCCTCAGTCAAAAGAAGTTGTTTCAAACCCAGTTATTGATGAGGTGCCGATGGCTAATTAAGATTCAATCATAAAATGTTAACATTTATAAAAGAGTTTTGGTTAGGTATTTCTTCTTATTGGAAAGCTCTTAAATTTATTAATGAACACAAGCTTTACTGGTATTTTTTGATTCCAGCTGGTTTTATGTTGATTATTTATTATTTAGGAAATAGTATTCTAAACTATAAAATAGCTGCTGATCTAACCAATATGAATGGTATTGTTTGGTATTTTATTCAAGTTGCATTGAATATTTCTATTGCATTATTATTGATGAAATTCACAAAATACATCGTTGTGATTCTTCTTTCTCCTTTGCTTTCTCATCTAAGTCAACGTTGTGAAAAAATTGTAACAGGAAACACTTATTCTACAAATTATAAGCAAATAATAAAGGATGTAAAAAGAGGTGTGCGATTGGCCATACGAAACATCATTTGGGAGTATAGTTTTTTCCTTCTTATTATCATCATTGCTTGGATTGGTTGGGGAGACCCATTTAGATCTCCACTTTTATACCTTACTTTTATCATAGGGTTTTACTATTATGGATTTGGTTTTATTGATTACGACAATGAAAGAAGGAAAATGGACGAACAAGAAAGTATCTCCTTTGTAAGATCTCACAGAGGTTTGGCTATGGGAATAGGTATGGTTTATTCTTTTTTGATTCTTGTTCCAATCAATTTAGAAATTTTATTTTCCATTACCGAATTAAAAAAATATGGTTTTCTACACATCTTTTCTATTTTATTTCAATTTGTTTTATGGGTTTGTGCCTCTATAGCACCCATTTTGGCTATTGTAAGTGCTTCAATCGCAATGATTAAAATAAAATCAAAAAATGGTGACGAAATTTTGGCAAAAAATTTGATAGAGTCATAATAAAAGTAGAAATTCACAAAAATTGTTTTAATTTGCAATATAAATATATTCAGCTATGATCAAAAGTTTAAGTTTTTTAATCGCTCTATTCTACGTTGTAACTACGTTTGCGGCGATTACACCGCCAGATTCTACATCTACGATAGCAGAAAAAACGGCTGCGGGGTATTTAATTGAAGAGGGAAAAACACTGTTTAATCAAGGAAAATATAGAGACGCACTCAATAAATTTAGAGATGCTGCAAAAAAAGATGTTCTTTCTTCTAAAGCACCTCTTTGGATTAGTAGATGTCACTATGAATTGTATAATTTTGGATATTCGTTGAAATATGCACAAGATGCTTTGTTTTTAAGCGGAACAGCTATCGACAAAGAAGTATATGAAATGTTGGCCGAATCCTACCATCGTCTTGGAAATATAGATTCTGCTATTCTTTATTTTGATGCTGGATTAAAAGTTCTATCCAAAAATAGAGCTAATGAATTGGAATTTCCTTTGCATTTGGAACAAGCAAAATATGCTAAAGAACAATTGTCAAAAAACATAGAGAATAAGCGTGTGCGCTTAAAAGGTGATGTTAACTCTGGTTACAACGATTATTCTCCAGTGTTGTTTAACAATGGTAAGTCCATGTATTTTACTTCTCGTAGAAACAATACTACTGGTGGTCGTCAAAATCCTTCTGACCAACAGTTTTTTGAAGATGTTTATATTGCAAAATGGAACGATAAAACAAATGAATGGGATAGTGTTACCAATCGTTTAGGAAAGTTGAATGGAGAAGGATTTGAGTCCATTTCATACATTTCAGAAGATGGAATGACCGCTTATTTAACCATGAACTATTCAGAAGCGATGGAAACGAAGTTTACCACAAAGAGCTCTGATATTGCAGAAGTGAAATGGACGAAGCAAAATCAATGGTCTGCACCGAAATTATTGGGTAAAAACATCAATTCAACTTTTTATGATGGAAATGCCACTTTAACTGCTGATGGAGAAACCATGTATTTTGTTTCTGAACGCAATGCTGGAAAGAATAAAAGTGATATCTACGTGGTATATAAACAAGGAAATGAATGGGGTAAACCAGTTGCACTACCAGACGAAATCAACTCCAAAGGAAGAGAAACAACACCGTATATTACACCGGATGGCCGTTATTTGTTTTTTAGCTCTAACGGACATACCAATAGTCTTGGTGGATACGATGTGTATGTAGTTGAAAGAACTGGAGGAAATTCTTGGGGCCCAGTAAAAAACCTTGGATCGGCAATTAACACTGTGAACGACGATTTTGGATTTAAAATCTATGATGCTATTGGAAAAGCCTATATTAATGGAATGGAGTTAGTAGGTGAGAAAGCGTCTTTGGATATGTATGAATTCAATACAACGCTTAGCGACTTAATTAAATCGTTGGAATAATTTGTGAAACGTTATTATTTTGAGGTAGCCTACGATGGCAGTTTGTTTTGCGGATGGCAAGTTCAACCAGAGCAAGTTACTGTTCAACAAGTTATCGAAGAAGCGCTTACCAAAATTAATTCGAACACACCTGTTTTCATTGTAGGATGTGGCAGAACGGATACGGGCGTACATGCCAAATGTTCGGTGTTTCATACCGATATGGACTTGAAAATTGATGTAGAAACGTTGCAATTTCGTTTAAACAAGATTCTACCTCACTCAATTTCTATTTTAACGATTCGAGAAACGGACGATAACTTCCATGCTCGGTTTAGTGCAAAAAAGCGCACTTATCGTTATTTTATTCATACACAAAAAAATCCTTTTAAGCATTCGTATTCAACGCTTTTGGAAGCCGAATTAGACATGGATAAGCTAAATGAAGCATCAAGATTATTATTGGACACGCATGATTTTACAACGTTCTCTAAAGCAAAATCGGATGTAAAAACACACATTTGCACCGTTTTTAAAGCAGAATGGACAAAAACAGAAGAAGGCTATCAATTTGAGTATGCCGCCAACCGTTTTTTACGCAACATGGTTCGCGCCACTGTTGGCACACTTTTGTTGGTTGGCCAAAATAAAATCACCATCGAAGAATTTAAAGCCATTTTTGACTCCATGGACAGAAATCGCTGCGCCACCTCAGCTCCTGCACAAGGATTGTTTTTGTGGAAAGTGGAGTATTGATGACTTTTTGTTGATTACTTCCACCATAAAACATATCCCCATAAGTAAATTGAATCTGCCAATTCTCGGGAAGAGTGGGTAAAGTGCTTCGATTGAAATTTTTTAATTATCTTTGATAGTCCGTGCATTGAACCAATAGTTTTGTGTCAGATATTAAAAAACGAAAAAATGAAACAAACTTTAACACATTTTCTTTTAGTTTGTGTAGCACTAAATAGCTGTGGACAAACAACAGACAATAAAACCGTATCTAACGTAAAAGCTGTTACAGAAACGACTACTACTGTTTCTGTTGAGAATGCTAAAAGTAGTATTAACAAAACAGGAAAGACTATACAAACAAGATTTAATCCACCAAGTGGATTTGAACGTAAACCCGTTGATGATAATTCTTTTGCAAGTTACTTGCGTAATCTTCCCTTAAAACCAGCTGGAGAAAAAGTAAAATACTACAATGGAGGCTTAAAAGATGACGATGTCTATGATGCTGTTGTTGATATGGAAATTTCAAATCGAGATTTACAACAATGTGCCGATGCGATTATGCGTTTACGTGGAGAGTATTTTTATTCAATACAAGCATATGACCAAATTTCATTTACTCTAACAAATGGGTTTAAAATGGATTATTCTGAATGGATAGAGGGAAACAGGGTAATCGTAAATGGGAATAGAACTACTTGGAGTAAGACAGCAGAGCCTTCAAATACATACAAAGATTTTAGAAAATATATGGAATTTGTGTTCACTTATGCTGGAACACTTTCACTATCAAAATCATTGCATTCCAAAAATATCAAAGACATTGCGATTGGAGATGTTTTTATTTGGGGTGGCTCACCTGGACATGCAGTAATCGTAGTTGATATAGCCGAAAACGGATCAGGAGAAAAAGTTTTCTTACTTGCACAGAGTTATATGCCTGCGCAAGAAACTCAAATTCTAAAAAACTTCAACGATAGGAAAATAAGTCCTTGGTATAAAGCAAACATCGTTGGTAAACTAAACACACCAGAATGGACATTTGATGTTGAACAATTAAAAACGTGGTAATAAAATGGAAAACATTAAAGAAGTACCAAAAACAACAAAAGGATTAGTTGTTTATTTTTTATGGATTATTCTTTTTGGAATGAGTTTTAGTTCATTCTCTGTCGCACAGAGTACTGTTAGCTTCACGATGTCGCATGGTGGAATGACACGAAAATACAATCTATACATACCTGCGAGTTACAATCCTACTGTAGCTGTGCCATTGGTACTTAATTTACACGGATACACTTCCAATAAAGAGCAACAACAAGAATACACGAAGTTTGATAAAGTAGCCGATACGGCAAATATCATTGTTTGTTACCCAGATGCTACTCCTGATCCAATTGCACAACAACTTTGTTGGAATTTTGGAATCTATGGATTTGCTACCAATGATGTAGATTTTTTGGAAAAAATGGTTGACAAAATCGCACAAGATTATTCCATTGATTTAGCAAGGGTTTATGGGTGTGGTATTTCTGCAGGAGCAACGATGTGTTATTACATGGCTTGTCACAGTGATTTGTTTACTGCCATTGGTTCTGTTGCTGGTGCTATGTCCCATAATTTATACAATTCTTGTGTTCCTACCTATCCTATGCCAGTTATTGATTTTCGAGGAACAGACGACACTGTCGGATCGTGGGATGGAGATATAAATACCCAAGGAATTGAAGATATCATCCAATTTTGGGTAAATAAAAATCAATGTACTACTACACCTGTTGTTACTTTTCCGCCAGATATAAACACTTTGGATGGTGCTTATGCGGAGCACATGCTTTACGATGAAGGGATTAACAATCATACCGTTGAATTTTTTAAGATTCATGGAGGTGGACATACATGGCCCAAAGGAACAGTGAACGTTATGGGAGTAGAGGTGCCGTATCCAAATGGGAATACCTGTATGGATGTGGATGCCACTGCAGAGATTTGGCGCTTTTTCAGTCAATACCCAACATCAAGTGAAACAGCTTCTGTAGAAGCAAATGAAATAAATGCTATTTCTATTTATCCCAATCCTACCAGTTCTTCCGTGCAAATTGTATTACCCAAACAAGAAAAATCCTCCTATGCGATACTTGACCTAAATGGAAAAGCTTTAGTGAAAGGTTATCTAAACGAGATTTACAATGTAATCGATGTGTCTTTTCTACCAAGTGGATGTTATTTTATAAAAACAGTTTACGGAACAGAAAAATTGATGATTCAACCGTAAAAATAATTTTTAGAGGAGATAATTATATTCTACAACGGTTTCGTCCCTCTGTGACTAAAAGACAAGCCACAAGAATAATAAACACAAAACCTACCACTACTTCCTCTTTTTTCTCCACTCCCATGGAGGAGTCGGATTTGATTGGCTCCAAATGCCTATTTTTTTACCTCTGGCTGCGTTTTCTAACTCAGCATACTCTTTATCCTTGGAATATGTTTTATAATGCCATGCAAGCCCGTTTTTCACCAATTCTTTGTTGAGGTTGGTACCATCTGAGAGAATAACTTCTGCAATAATACGCCCATACTGGTCTCTTTTACCTTTTCCTTCAAGGGTAACATTGTCGCCATAGCATTTATCAGAAACAAATTGTTTGGCTTTTTTCCCAAAAGGCTGTGCTTTTTCAGGACAATCGATATGGTTGAAACGTACTCGCTCTTCTTTTCCATCTATTAAAACACCAATTGTATCACCATCTTTTACACTGACAACTTTATAAGACCCTTGTTGCTGTTCTACTACTTCATCCTTGGTGCTAATTGTAACAAAATCACAACTAACAAATGGAAACAATAGGAAAAGTAGAAGAACGATTTTTTTCATTGTAGATTAGTTTCTAACGTAAACCACTTTCTTTGTTTCGAAAAATTCTTCTGAATAGAAATCAGAAATGGCAAAAACTTTATAAAATTTATTGACTTTACTCATTTCTTCGGTCAAGTCACCACCTTTTAAGTACAATACACCATTGGCAAGGTCGTTTATACCTTTGGGCTTGAATTTATTTTTGGTCCAGCGGATAAAATCTGGCATTGCCGTTACGGCTCTACTCACAATGAAATCAAACTTTTGATTGATGTTCTCAGCACGTTCATGTAGAGTAGTTACATTGGTTAATCCCAATTCTTTCGCTACTTCATTAGCCACTTTTACTTTTTTTCCAATGGAATCTACCAACACAAATTGACAATTGGGAAACAAAATAGCCAAAGGAATTCCAGGAAAACCGCCACCTGTTCCAATATCCATTACATCGCTACCATCTTTAAACGACATTATTTTGGCAATGGCCAGAGAGTGCAGCACATGACGCTCGTAGAAATTATCCATATCTTTTCGAGAAATCACATTTATTTGCTCGTTCCAGAATTGATACAAATCTTTCAATTTTGAAAATTGTTCAATTTGTAACGGTGTGATAGTTGGAAAATATTTCTGAATGTATTCCATAAAGGAAAAATAGGTATTAAATGGTGTCTTTTGTTCTATCTATCATTGTTGCCAAGAAATCTCTTGCTCGAAACAATTGTGCTTTCACCGTTCCGATTGGAAGATTTAATTCTTCGGCAATTTCTTCGTAACTTAATTCTTCAAAATAACGTTTTTCTACCAATTCTCTGTAACGTGGTTTTAATTTTGAAACCAATGTGCGCATCAATTTAATCTTTTGATTTTGAACAATGGTTTCTTCGGGGTTTAGGTTGTCAGCTTTTGCATCGTGGTAAATGACATCACCTTCTTCGGTAACAAATCCAGTACTCATAGAAGTAACATGAATACGCTTTTTTCGAATAAAATCAATACAATTGTTAGAAGCAATCTTAAACAGCCAAGTACTAAAAGCATAATTGGGTGAATACTGATCCAATCGGCTAAATGCTTTGCCAAAAGCTTCAATAGTTAAATCCTCAGCGTCGTCCACATTTTTAACCATTTTATGCATGGTGAAGTAAACAGAATCTCGGTAGCGATTCATCAATTCTGCATAAGCTGACTGGTCGCCATTTAATGCGGCATCTATCAATACCAAATCTTGTTTTCCTTTGTCGGATAAATGATCTATTTCTACCATTTATTGGTTGTTTTCACCTCACTGGTGTAGTAAATAATCGGAATGCCTATTGCATAAAACAACTCATTGATAGGAAGCAATGCAGCAAATGTTTTCTCCTTTAACTTCATAAAACACTTGCCTTGAATCCACCATTTGAGCAGAATAATTACCCCGAAAATAATTAAAGCCGACCAGCGAAAGTCTTTATTAAATAACAAAGTAATGAAAGAAATGTACAGTATCAACAGCGACATTGGATAGATTCCTAACAATGCTTTTTTAATAACTTGATATTTAGGGGAAGTTGTATAGTGCCTTGTCTTTTGTAAATACCACGATTTCCATTCAGTTTTCGATGGAGAATACATGTAACTATCTTCCGATAAATTAATGGTATAATTTCTATCTTTTGCAGCTTCTTGGATGAATAAATCATCATCACCAGAAGAAATGTTGTAGTGCGATTTAAACCCGTTTACACTTTGAAAAGCATCTTTTGTATAAGCCATATTGCGACCAACCCCCATGTATGGTAATCGAGCCAACGCAAATGACATGTAATTGATTGCAATCCAAGCCGTATCAAAACGAATGACTGAATTCAAAAAACCTTTTTCCTTTGTGTGTGGACCGTAACCCAAAACAATTTTTTTATTCTCAAAAGATTGACCTATTTCTTGCAACCATTTTTTTGAAGCAGGCTTACAATCAGCATCGGTCATGACTAAATGTTCATATTTTGCTGCTTTTATACCGATGTTTAACGGTAGTTTTTTACCTGGACGCAAATGCTTGTTTTTCTCAATTACCGTGTAGCGCAAATTGCTATATTGTTGCTGATAGGCGCCTAAAATGTATTTGGATTCATCCGTTGTTTGGTTCACGACGACAATTACCTCAAATTCGGGATAATCCTGTGTTAACACAAAAGGCAAATTTTCATAAATATTATCTGCCTCATTTCTTGCTGCGATAATTACACTTAACGGAGGTAAGTCATTGTTTTTTTTCTCTTTTTCCTTGTAAAATGCCAAACGTGCATAAAAAAAGATGAGAAATAGCAGTTGAATTAATACTACCCCACAAAATAGGTAAAACAACAGTGACCACCAACTCAAATCAAACTCTGGAACAATATTCATTCATCAAACTTTAGTGCAAATATGCTATGCTTAATGAAATAGCTTTATCTTTACGCTCGTTATTTTTCAACAATGTTATGCACTTTGAATTAATTCATACTGATATCAACACAAAAGCAAGGGCTGGAAAATTCTATACAGACCACGGTGTGATTGAAACTCCGATATTTATGCCAGTCGGCACAGCAGGTACTGTTAAGGGCGTGCATTTACATGAATTAAAAGATGATATTCAAGCTCAAATCATTTTGGGCAATACGTATCACTTGTATTTACGCCCTGGATTAGATGTTATCGAAAACGCTGGTGGATTGCACAAATTCAACGGTTGGGATAAACCTATTTTGACGGATAGTGGTGGTTATCAGGTTTATTCACTTGCAGGAACCAGAAAACTACATGAAGAAGGCGTTCGTTTTCAATCGCATATTGATGGACGGTATTTGCATTTTACGCCTGAAAATGTGATGGATACGCAACGAACCATTGGGGCCGATATCATCATGGCTTTTGATGAATGTACACCATTTCCATGTGATTATGGCTATGCAAAAAAATCCATGCACATGACGCACAGATGGTTGCAAAGATGCTTCAATCGTTTCAACGAGACAGAACCAAAATATGGATACAACCAAGCACTTTTTCCAATTGTTCAAGGAAGTGTTTACAAAGATTTGCGAATGGAATCGGCAGAAACAATCGCCTCTCATGATGCTATTGGAAATGCCATTGGCGGACTATCCGTTGGAGAACCTGATGAAGAATTGTATGGAATGACGGATTTGGTTTGCTCCATCTTACCAAAAGACAAACCACGTTATTTAATGGGTGTTGGAACGCCTCAAAACTTGTTGGAATGCATTGCCCTAGGTATTGATATGTTTGATTGTGTCATGCCAACTCGAAATGCACGTCATGGATTGCTGTTTACTTCCGAAGGAACGATTAACATCAAAAACCAAAAATGGGAAAAAGATTACTCTCCATTAGACGAAAATGGAACTTCTTACGTTGATAAAGTATATTCAAAAGCGTATGTTCGACATTTAATTAAATCAAATGAGTTATTAGGTGCACAAATTACATCCATACATAATTTGGCATTTTATTTGTCGTTGGTTAAAGAAGCTAGAAAACAAATTATCAACGGAACATTTAGTACATGGAAAAATCAACAGATTCCAAAATTGGAACGAAGATTGTAAGAATAAAATAAGATGCTTAAACTATTAGATAAATACATCATCAAAAAGTTTCTTTCAACATTCTTTTTTATGTTGGGAATCATCATGTTGCTTGCAATGGTGTTTGATATATCCGATCGTTTAGGTGAGTTTATTGCCAAAGAAGCACCCGTTTCCGAAATTATTTTTACCTACTATTTTAACTTCATTCTTTTTTATGGAAACTCTTTTTCTTTTATGATTATTTTCATTTCCGTAATCTGGTTTACTGCAAAAATGGCGCAAGAAACAGAGATTATCCCCATTTTAAATAGCGGAAAACCCTTTTCACGATTCATTCGACCTTATATGATTGCTGCTACAATTCTTGTGGTTATCAGTTTGTTTATCAATCACATCATCTTACCCACTTTCAATAAACGAGCACTCGATTTTGAAGATAAATATTACCGAAATTCATTGAGTGTATCCAATTATTTTGCTGATTTTCCGGGCAATATAACCATTCAGTTTGGCACTTACACAGCTGAAGAGAATAAAGCTACTCAATTTATTGTTCAACGATTTAATAAAGACAATACATTGGCCTATATTTTGGTTGCAGCTTCTGCCGAAAACATTGAAGGCACGGATAAATGGATTTTTAGAGATTATTACGAACGAACGGTAGGCTACCCGAAAGATGTTCTTAGAGAAGGAAAGCAATTAGACACAATTTTCCAGTTTCGTATCAATGAAATGGCCACAAGAGACAATATCTCATCTGCTATGCGAACGGGAAAATTGCGCAAATTCATTATGCGTGAAAAAGAAAAAGGCTCCTCAAAAGTGCCACTTTATGAATTGGAATTGTACCAACGTACCGCCAATCCTTTTGCGACGTATATTCTAACGATTATCGGAATTGCCGTGTCAAGTCAAAAGAAACGAGGCGGAATAGGTGTAAATATTGCAATCGGACTTTCCATCGTGTTGGTGTATATCTTTGCGATGAAAATTATGGCTGTTGCGGCAGAAAATGTTGGTTTTCCAACAATCATTGCTGCTTGGATGCCAAATGTTCTGTTCAGTTTCGTAGCTGCAATTCTTTATAAGTTTGCCCAGAAGTAGGGACGCGTTTGTATGGATGCGATTAATCGCGTCCATACAAACATTTTTTCTTAAAAAATGATTGGTGTTTTGTAAAAAATCTTTTCTTTGTAAATATTAACTTAAAAAACTTACTATGATGGAATTTGTAGCACTCGGAATTGGATTTATCATTCTTTATTTTGCCTTTGTTTGTGGAATATTTGTAGCAATAGCACTTTTTTATAAAACAATGGTAGATATCATGACACTAATCCGACCAGAAAATCGACTAACAACTGCGGGAAACATTATGTTAACGTTTATTCCGTTGTATAATCTTGTTTATGGTTTCATTCTTTATCCAAAAATTTGCGATTCAATTAGTAAAGAATATACAGAGTTGGGTTTAAAAAAGGATGGTGATTTTGGAAAGTCTTTAGCCATCACGTTTTTAATCTTGGCAATTACGGTATTGATACCCATCATAAACATTTTTTCCCTTGTGGCAATGTTGGTTATTGGTATTATTTTCTGGGTAAAAATGGATAAGTATAAAAAAGAACTGGAAAAATACAATAAAATGGGGTGGGGAGATGCTACTCGAAAAGTATCTACATCAAACGATATATTGGATTAATTTAAGCCGTTCTAACTCAGGTTGTTTAAAGTACTCTATCTTTCAAAAAAGGCAATTTATCGCGAAAAGATTGTAGTTCTTCATAATCTAATGAAACGGTTACAACTTGTTCTTCATAAGCGACAAAAGCCAGTTGATTGCCCAATAAATCATAAATAACACTGTCTCCAGAATAAGATAAATCTGAAGCATCTATTCCAACGCGGTTTACGCCAGCCACAAAGCATTGGTTTTCAATAGCTCTTGCTGGAAGTAGGGTTTTCCAATGCACATTTCTTCGTTCTGGCCAATTGGCTACATAAAGCAATAAATCATACTCAGGGTTACCAGATGTGTGCTTGTTTAATGCTATTTCTGGGAATCGTAAATCATAACAAATTTGTAAACGAATATTCCATCCTTTGTAGTTCACAATAACCGATTTGTCTCCACTTGCAAAAACCTTATCCTCACCTGCCAAACCAAATGTTTTTCGTTTATCATAAATGGCAACTATTTCTCCATTTGCTACAAACAAACCACGATTAAAAAATTTACCGTTTTCTTCAATAATTAAAGAAGTGTAAACAGCGGCATTTTTGGATTGTGACAGTTGTTTTAACCACTCAATTGACGGAGAATTATCCATTTGTTCTGCTAATTTTTCAGCATTCATCGAAAAACCCGTGTTAAACATTTCAGGGAGCAGAATTAAGTCTGTATTTCCCAGATTAGCTAACAAAAGCTCATAGTTCTTAAAATTAGCCGCTTTATCTTCCCAAATTTGATTGGCTTGAACCAAAGTAATGGATATGTTGTTCATTGGTTTTCGTTTTTTTCAAAAATACTAATTAACGATGAATAAAATCAATGAATACTCTATTTTGATTGCATTTGGCAAAGTTGATAATAGTGATTAACCGCTAGCGTTGAGTAAAAAAGATGCTCTTTATCTAAAAAAACCACAGAGATTTCAGGGCTTCTTAATCAATATTTGCTACCCTTACCATCTGTGTTTCATCCACTGCACGACTGTGCACTCAAATCATCTGCGTAAATCCGTTCAATCAGTGAACTTATGCAAAGCAGAAGTATCAGTATTCTATTAAACATCAAATTCTATTCAACTTCTCAGCAGCTTGAATCAACGTTTCTTCGGTTTTTGCGTAACACAATCGAATGTGTTTTAAATCTCTACCATCACTGTTAAATACAGATACAGGAATTGTTGCTATTTTGTTTTCTACCAAAATACGCTTTGTAAATGAAATATCGTCTTCGCTGCTAATATTGGCATAACTTGCCAATTGAAAATAAGTTCCTTCGGAGGGTAATAACTCAAAGCGACTATCTTTTATCAAAGATTGAAAAAAATCGCGTTTTTGTTGGTAAAAACTGCCTAATTCACGCACATTAACTTCTTTTAAATAGGCTGCTAAAGTAGCTTGAGCGGTACTGTTCACACAAAACACCAAAAATTGATGTACTTTTTTAATTTCATCCATTAGCGCTGTAGGTGCAACGATGTAACCAATTTTCCAACCAGTTATATGAAATGTTTTCCCGAATGAACTGACAGATAGCGCTCGTTCTCTTAATTTTGATCGTTCGTTGATAGAGATATGCTTTTTCTCAAAAGTAATGTATTCATATACTTCATCAGAAAGAATCAGTAAATTAGGGTGTTTTTCTACCAATTGTTCCAAAATCATGTAATCATTTTCCGACCAAACTCTTCCAGACGGATTGTGTGGATTGTTGATTAACAAAAACTTAGTTTTGGACGTTATTGCACCTTCAATTCTATTCCAATCGGGTAAATAGTCATCTCCTAAGGCAACGTGTATAGGCTTTGCACCAGCAAGTAAAATAGACGATTCATAAGAATCATAACAAGGATCTAAAACAATTACCTCATCATTTTTATCAACCAAAGCTTGAAAGATGGTAAAAATTGCCTGTGTTGCTCCAGCCGTTACCAATAAATTTGTTGAGGTGTCAACTATTCTTCCATACGATTGATGAATTAATTTTTGTAATCCTTCTAACAATAATGGGTGACCAGCCATTGGGCAATATTGGTTGCTCTGTGCTTCGTTTACAATCCTTGCATGTATTGCAGTTAATTTGGGGTCTATCGGAAAGTTGGGAAACCCTTGTGATAAGTTAATGGCTTGATGTTCCATTGCCATTTTTGACATTACACTAAAAATACTGGTTCCAACATGGGGTAGTTTTGACATAATGGTATTACATTTTGTGCTAATATAAAGTAAAAAATTTGTTTTATCAGCACTTGATTAAAAAAGTGATACAGTCTAATTTATTTGATTGATGATTTTATTAAAACTGCATTCTTGAAAATGCAATTTAATATAAATTTTGTATTCTTTAAAATACTATTATGATATTATTTGTATTTTTGAAAATACATTTGTATTGTTGTGTATTCTCTTGAAAAAGCTCATAGTGTTTTGTTGCTTCGACAAAAGGCTAAGCTAGTTAAACCAGAAAAAATATACTTGCAAAATACAAATTATACGTATGCATTATCGGCAGAAAACCCGGATGTTGGAAACTTACGTGAGACGTTTTTCTTTAATCAATTGCAACAAGGTTATAAAGTAAGCTACACGAAACAGACAGATTTTTGTGTAAATGACAAACTTTATTTTGAAATTGGAGGAAAAAACAAAAAACACAAGCAGATAAAAGACTTAAAACATGCATACTTAGCACTAGACAACACGGTTGTTGGATTTAGAAACGAAATTCCATTGTGGTTGTTTGGATTTCTATATTGACAAAAAACCGAAACAATTGAGTCAACAATAATTATCGGGAATGAATTATCTTTTTGACTATTTTTTAGTTAAGCCAAAATTAAATAAACTAACCCGTTTTGCATATAGATAGAAAGCAATTGTATCAAAACCCGAGATTCCTCAAAAATCGAAGCGATTTTATCGGAATGACGGCTCTTATTGATGTTTAGGGGATGGAAGGCGACGACTCAGTCGTCGCCTTCCATCCTTTTTATGTACCTGATTGCTGTCATTTCGTACCAACAAAGTTGGGAAGAAATCTTTAAGCTAATTATAGTTTATTGATTATCAAATTCTTATCTGTAATATGCTGTTTTTTTGTTTTACAAATGCACAATAGGTTAACCTTGTTCAATAAAATTCTATTCGGAACGCTTGAAAATAGAAACAATAACGAGGTGTTTAAAGAAAATTGAAAAGGATCTAGCAAATGCAGCTAGTAAAGTAATTTGGTTATAAGTAAAACCACTTTTCAGTGACTTTACTTATTACTTTCTTGAAGCTTATAATCTACTTTTTTTGGTGAACCTTTATAAATCCCTCCAGTTAAAAAATCAGCAATTAACCAAATTCCACCAGTAAAAATGTCTAAAATTAACGCTCCAACTCTAATACGTCTGTCAAATGTTATCTCTGATGACTCATAACCATCTTTTTTAATAGTTAAAACAGCTCCACCGTCCTTAAGTGCTTTCTTTGGAATCTTAACATTAATAGGCGTTTGTCCTTGATATGAACCGTTATAATAAACATCTGCCTGAGTAGGAAAACCGTCATTTACTTTAACTTTCTGTTTAATCCCTGAGAAAACTAAACCACAAGAATTTAAAAAAATAGTGGCAACTAATAATAATACAATGCTTTTCATAGAATTAAATTTTTAATAAATAATTGAGTGTTGAAATTTTTTTACAAAAATAAGTTTCTTTTTATGCGTTAATTAAAAAATAATTCCTAATTTAGGCGTATAAATACTATTTTAGGAATGACAAATAAAGAACTAGGCGATAATATTCGAAAAATTAGAGAGCTAAGAGGATTTACACAGCAAAATTTAGCTGATGAATTGCACATAGACCAAAAGACGATAAGTAGGGTTGAACAAGGTGAAATATCTCCAAAATTTGATTTGGTTGTTAAAATTGCTAAAGCATTGAACGTTAAACTCAGTGCATTATTAAACTTTAATAAAGATTTAATTTTTAACAACATTGTAAACACACAACAAGGTGGTCATTTTGTTGCTTACAATAACACTGAAATTGAAAAGGTAGAAGAATTATACAAGGAATTGTTAAAGCAAAAAGATGAAATGATAGCAATGTTAAAGCATTCTAAAAAGTAGAATTCTTTAAGAAATCAAGATCTTATTCATCCAGTGCTCAATTTCTTCAAAGACCAGCATCTTCTCTGTTTCATTTAAGATTTCATGGCGTAGATGTGGGTATAATTTCATTGAAACGTTTTCAAAACCGTCATTCTTTAAGTCGTTGACTGTTTGGTGGATGCCTTTACCAAAATTACCAATTGGATCATCTGCTCCACTGATGAAAAAGAGTGGAAATTTTCGTCGAATAGCTTTTGCCCAATCTCGTTTTGTGGCATCAACATTTAGTTCAATCAATGTTTTGTATCCGTTGTTGGTAAATGGTATTCCACACAATTCATCGTCTAAAAAAGCTTGACGATTGGCTTCGTTTACACTTAACCAGTTGGTGTTTTGATGATTTTTCTCGTGTTTAAAATGCGCATTATTCATTTTTCCAAATGTATTTTCTATGAATTTACTTCTGGATGTTGGTGAAATACGGTGAAATATGTGGATGACTAATTGTAAAAATTTAATTCCTGGAATTTTTCCCCCTGTGCCCACAATTACAGCACCATCAAATTTTTCTTGTGCTACTTGCAATAAGCAACGGGTGATAAATGAACCCATCGAATGACCTAAAATAAAATGAGGTACATAAGGGTACTTTAATTCCAAATAGGCCGCCATGTTTTCGGCATCAATAACCACTTGCTCTCTTCCGTTAGCTGTAAAATAGCCAAATTCTTCAGCTGATGTGGCTGTTTTCCCATGCCCGAGGTGGTCATAAGCTACAACTGCATACCCTTTGTTTGCAAGAAAACGTGCAAATTCGGCATAACGACCACTGTGCTCTTGCATTCCATGAACAATCAAAAGTGTCGCTTTTACATCTTGTTTGTTTTCTGGAAAATAATGCGTAAAATACAATTTGTGAATTGTATCATCTTTTGTGCTACTACTTACTTGATAGTTTGAAACTTCTTGTATCATATTGGATATTTTACAATCAAATTATCTACAACTGTAAATAGGTATCCATTGTAGTACCGAACCATTTTACTTCCTTCAACAGGTTGCTCAGTATATTTCTCTCCATTTGATTTCCACAAATACACTTTATTTTCAAGTGCGTCAATGGTTGCAACAAACGTAGCACCTGTAACAGTAGTAAAAATTTGCACATCAGTGACATCTGAGAATGGTAATTTGATAGCTCCCCATTGCAATCCGTTGGAGTTGAATAGTTTCAATAGTTGCCCGTCTTTTACTACAATTCCTTTATCTGGATGCAAAGTTGAAACAAGCTTACCATCGTTTAGTTTTTCGTAGTAAGAAACACCTCCTTTTTGGTCATAAGCAATCAATTGATTCTTCAAAATACCGTACATTTTTACTTCGTTTGGAAGTTGCAACAACATTTCTGCCTTGTTTGCATCAAATATTCGATAGGATTTACGTGTATCAGCCTGAATCATTTCAAATTTCAAACCATCAGAAATACCAATAAAAGGTTTATTGGCACTCACCCATATCACAGGTTGTGTTACAATTTCATTGAGTTTTGTACGAATGATAGACAATTCACGCCCTTGATTGTCATATTGAGCCAATTTCCCTCCAGTTAAAGCTGCAATAAAATAGCCATTTCCTTTCCAACGGTAAAGAACAGGTTGCTGAATCAACGTTTGATCATCCAAATTGATTGGAAATCCTCCCGGTTGATTGCCATTGACATCAAAAACGTAGATTTTTTTGTTTGTTGCTACCAACAATTGCATTTTTTGGTTGGCATAAATATCAATGATAGAACCATTTCCAACGATTTCACCATCCACTGATTGCTCCCATTTCTTTTTATCGTTTTCAAAAAACAATACTTTGTTATCTTTTGTTGTAACAAAGAATGATTTTTCATCAATAAACTGCATATCAGAGGCGGCACTTCCAACCACAAATGAAGAAGAGGACGAATTATTGTTCGAAGTAGTATTTTGTACAGATAATTCTGCTTTTCCTCTTACAATGGTTGTTAAAAAGGTGTTTTTATAAATGGATAAAGCGTATTTTGTTGTTTTATCAACCTTTCTATAATTCACTTTTTGAGGAAGTTGACTGTAGATCTCATTGATTTTACTTGGGCTCTGTGCCAATGATTTACCCAATTTGTAACTTCCAACAATTTCTTCGCACGTAGCTCTACTTGCAGAAATAACAACAAAATCATCAAATTGGTAGATGTAAAAATTAGTAGTAGGTAGTAGTTTTGTTAAACCTGTTGTTCCCTCAAAATAATCGTTATCGGCCTCTTTTGATTCCCGTTTGTAGGCATCATAAAGCACTTGAATTGGTTCTTGACCATCGATGTAATCCGTAATAAGCGCATCTTTACCGTTTAGTTTTATTTTCACCAATCCATATTTCAACCAATTGTTTAGTGGGCTATTGTTTAACTCAGGTTCGAAATGTCTTAAATAATCTGTTTCATAAAATTCGTACGACGAAACACCATCAGGAATGGCGTTTGAAAACACGGTTTGATCGTTTGCTTTTGATGCATAGATTGTTTTTTTAGCTTGAGATTTATACTCAATAACCCCTCCATCTTTGATGTAAATATCGGTTACAGCATATTGTTTTCCAGCTAAATTTAAAATGGAACCGTCAGCATTTTTATCAAACAAAACAGTACTCCATACATGGGTTGCAGAAGAATAATTTTGTTCAGAAAAATAAATGACATTGTTTTTAAAACTTCCAGTTAACTGACCGTATTTAATGTTTTTACCATCCACTTTAAGCGATTTGTCATTACTAAATACAGCATTGATATTGTCTTTTGAAAGAGATTCTTTCGTTTTTATTAATAAATGATTCCGTTTTTTAGAAATGTAGAGTGTTGTTACCATTTCTGGATTTAAACTCCTCAATAATTCGTTCATCGAAGCGCTAGAATTGGCATTAAATTCTTGCAATAAATTGGATAATTGAGAAGTATTGAACACCATCATCAATTCTTCATCTTCATCCCCAAAAATGTATTCAGGATTGTACTGTTTGCCATAGCTGATACGGTCATAAGTAGCATAACCCAACCAAATTAAGCTGACAAATGCAACGATTCCAAGAAATATTCTTCCAAACATAGCTTCAAATTTACATGGAATTGTGTGCCCAAAAACGAAGGCTTTTTAAAGAAATCAACAGCAAATTGTTAGGTGACTTGTTTAAAACAAACTCAACTGTTTATCTGGTAAAAGTGTAAAGCTCATGCGATGGTATGGAGTTGTTCCATGTTCCCTTATTCCATTACGATGCTCTGCTGTTGGATAACCTTTGTTTTTCTTCCAACCATAGAAAGGAAATTCTTCATGCAGTTGATCCATTAGATCGTCTCTGTAAGTCTTAGCAAGAACGGATGCGGCGGCAATATTCATAAACCGACCATCACCTTTAACCATGCATAAATGAGGAATGTTTTTATAGGTTTTAAAACGATTTCCATCAATCAATAATTGTTGAGGTGTAGTTTTTAATTGCTCAATAGCGCGATGCATGGCCAAAAAGCTAGCATTTAAAATATTGATTTCGTCTATTTCACTATTATCAACGATACCAACCGCCCAAGAAATAGCTTCTTTTTCGATTATAGGGCGTAAAGCATAGCGTTGTTTATCCGTTAATTGTTTTGAATCATTGAGTAAGTCGTTTGAAAAATCATCTGGTAAGATAACAGCAGCAGCTACAACGGGTCCGGCCAAACAACCACGACCAGCTTCATCACAACCAGCCTCATAAACACCTCTTGTATGACAAATTTCTAACGGCAAACTTCAATTTTATGGATTTAAAACAAAAATAATAAAACCAATGGTTAATAATTTTAATTTTATTCAAAATTATTGATAAATTGAGTAATAACACTCTACATCTCTTGTTTTTATGAGTGTTTCAAAAGGTTTTAAACCGTATTTTTGAATTGTTTTTAAAGACTTTTTTAGATAAAATCTACTTTTTTTGAAAGAAAATTAAATTTTATTGTATCTTGGTACAACTTTTGGAGGTAATTATACGTCTAACATAAAATTAGAAATGATGAAAAAGTTATATTCTACACTTATTTTTATCCTTTTTATAGGATTTTCTTTTGGTCAAGCTAGTGTGAAATCAGCTTCTGATTTAACTTCATTAAAAGATAAAGGTATTGGTTATATTACTTTGCCTTCAAACCTTACAAAAGAAGATGTTGCTTCTTTTGCAAAATATTATCTATTGTACTTTACTGTTGATTTTAATGAGTCAACAAAAGTGGCAACTATTAAGATGGTTGAGAAAGACGAGCGTTCTCGTGCGATTATTGTTCGTTTCTTAGCAGCATGCGAAGTTCAAACAATCAATATTGCTGGTGAACAAGTACATAGAGATCAGTTATTTGAAAAATACTTGAAATAAAATAAGTTTTAGCTTAACAAAATGATTGTATTAAGGTTGGTTCTTTATTTAGAATCAACCTTATTTTTTTAACCTTTATTTTTCAAGAATTGATTTTATATCGGGTCTAAAATAAAGCTCTGATTTCATGACTTTCCCATCTTCACGATAAATGGGGTTGCCATCTTTATCCAATTTACTCATATTAGAACGTTGGATTTCTTCAAAAACCTCTTCGATTTTATGCTGCATACCGTGTTTTAAAATCGTTCCACACAAAATATAGAGCATATCACCCAATGCATCAGCAACTTCAACCAAATCACCTTCTTTAGCAGCTTTTAAATACTCGTCATTTTCCTCTTGCATTAAACGATAACGCAAATCTATTTGATCGTTTCCAATTTCAGTTGTTGGTGCATGATTGTTCTCTATTTTGAATGCATCATGAAAGCGTTCTACCGCATGTATTATTCCTTTAAATTCCATTATCCTACAGATATTATTGTAAATTGATTCCAATTTAAGTATTGGTTGGCTAATTCTTTGATTCTCGTTGGTGTAATTTGATGAATGGATTGGATTAATTCGTTGTAATAATCCAATGTCAATCCAAACTCTTCGGCACTTATAAATAAATCCATCATGGAGTATGGCCCATCGGCATTTTTGAGTAATTGTCCCAATAAATAGTTTTTAACTAAATCCAATTCCTCTTGCGGAACTAATTTTGTGCGCAATCGATCAATTTCAAACTTAATTTCGGCCAATGCCAAATCTTTCACCTCTTTTTTAACTTCTGTTGCAATTAAAAAATATCCTGTTTGATTCAATTCAACCGTCATAGAGCCAATACCATAGGTGTAACCCTTGTCTTCACGAATGTTTTTCATCAAACGGCTACCAAAATAATCACCCAAAAGTGTATTTAAAATCAAAAAATCATTGTAATCCTTATGTGAACGGTTGAACAACGTACCGCCAATTCTAATCGCTGTTTGTAAGGCATCCTTTTTTTCAATGTGGGAGTAGCCCTTAATATTCTCGAATGAATTTTCTACTTCAAATTTTTCACCGCTTACCCATGTTCCAAAGATGTCAATAAATTCATCAATTTCATTTTGAGAAAAATTACCCACAAGAATCATCTTTTTTAAGCCATTGAGGTAAGACTTGTTGTGAAATTTAATCAAATCTTTTTGTTGAATGGCATCAATATCTTCTTTGTTGGTAATTCGACTATACGTTTCGGAGCTATTAAAAAAACGTTGTTTGAAAGAACGTTGTGCAACTGTAGAAACCTTTGCTAAACTAATCTCCAATCGTTGCTTTCGAGCTTTTAAAGATTGATGCATTTCTTGTTCATTAAACACACAATTTTCAATGACATCCTTTACAATTCGAGCGATGGGCAATAAGTTTTCTCTTAATGCATAAATTGAAAATGTAGCCGATTCAAATGTTACTGCCTGACCTATAAAACCACCCAATCGATCAATTTCTTCGTTGATTTGAAAAGATGTTTTATCTTTTGTGCCGCTTAACAATAATTCATTGACAACGGCTGCTATTTCTGCATTGCCAAGTATGGAACCAGCATTGAAAATCAATTCTATTTTTGATGTTTCATTTTGCACATTGGTCATGCAAAACAACTTATTGTCTTTTGTAATATCAAAAACTAACGGTTTCTCAAATTGAATGGTACTAATTTCTTTTATTTCTGGTTGTATTTTTCTATTCAACATGGCTGGTCAATTCAATTTTTAATACAAATCATCTACTTTCATTCTCAGGTATTTATTCAGTGAGAACCAAGTTGAAACATAGCTAATCAAAACACCAAGTAGAATGATGATAATAAAAAGGCTCAATAACATTTCAAGATTGAGGTGAAGTTCTATCACTTCCATCACGTTGTCAGTAATGTAAACAAGTAGCATAAATAAACTTAATCCAATGACTGCCGATACCACTCCTTGTAAGATTGCCTTTATTAAAAAGGGCTTTCGAATAAAACCAGATGTTGCACCAACCAACTGCATCGTCTTAATTAAAAAACGCTGAGAATAGAGAGCAAGACGAATGGTGTTGTTAATCATCGCTGTTGCTACAATGACCAACAACATGGCAATGAAACCGAATAAAAACACAAAACGTTTAAATCCCAGGTTGACATTGGATACACTTTCTTTATCGTAATGTACTTCATCAATTTCGTTTTGATAAGCTTTTAAAAGTTCTACTTTAATAGTTTCCATGCCATCCATATCTGCGTACTCTTCTTTTGGGTGAAAACTAATGTTAGAAGGAATTGCAATTTCTCCATCCAAAATCCCAACAATATCTTCTTTTGATTGACCAAGACCTTTGATTTCATTAATTGCTTGATCAGAATTGATAAACTTTACTTCTTTGAAATACTTCCAAGTGCGTAATTCTTGTTCTACCTGTTTGATGTCCGCATCGGAATATTCGGGCTTAAAAAAAATGTCTGCTTGAAGGCTTTCTTTGGCTTGCTTTTGTATTGATTTTAAGGCAAATGATCCACCTACGATAATTGAGATGACGAACAAAACAAGAGATATTCCAATAATGGTAGAAACATAACTTGTTGTAACTCCTCTTTTGCTATATTTTTCTGCACTTGAACTCATTGCTAATATTTTAAAAACAGATTTTCTCTGATACGAAATTAAAAATCCATTTCACACACACGATGTGTAAGGTCAAAAAATACAAACATTAAAATGTTACTTACTCTTTTCTAATCCTGCATTTTTGTACTCGTTGGATTGTAAGATTTCAATAGCACGCTGTAAAATCTCATTTTTCCCGTTCATTACTTGATAGAATTGAGGAATGTCAAACAAATTTTGAGCAATCAGTGCTTTCATGTTTAATTTCAACCAAGCTTCACTTTCTTTGTATTGTTCTTCGTTAAATTCTACTTCGTATTCATCTTTTGCATTTTTAAAGAAAGCATCCATGAAATCTTGTTTCAAAATAAAAGATTTATCAAACGCATCAAAAGTAGGATATTGTTGCTTTAATGATGCACGGTTATTGTTTACATATTGAGCTAAATAGGAATTGATAGCTCCTTTTCTAACCAAGTTGGTAAACAAAGGTGAAGTGCCAGAAGTGTCATACGGAACAAATACATCAGGCATTATTCCACCACCGCCATAAACTGTTCTCCCTTTGATAAGTGTTTTCACTTTTAGGGAATCATTTAACTTAATAGAATCTTGGTGATAGTATTCACCATGTTCATAGCGATTGACCAAATCTTTTTTATAATCGTTATTATCTTCGTATGGTTTTTGAATAAATCGTCCAGAAGGAGTGAAATAACGAGCAATGGTTAATCGAATTTGAGAGCCATCGGATAAGTCTATTGGACGTTGCACCAACCCTTTTCCAAAAGTTCGGCGACCAACAATCAAACCTCTGTCCCAATCTTGAATAGCACCTGATACAATTTCGCTTGCAGAAGCAGAATTTTCATTGGTTAAAATAATGAGTCTTCCTTTCTCAAAACCATCCTTTTTTGCTGTTTTAAACTCTTGACGAGGTTGTGCTCTACCTTCCGAATAAACAATCATTTTATCACCAGATAAAAATTGGTCAGCCAATTCATGTGCAGCCGAAAGCAAACCACCACCATTGTTTTGTAAATCAAAAATAAGGTCTTTCATCCCTTGATTTTTCAATTCTTCCAAAGCATCTTCAACTTCTTGTGTGGTTGTACGCGAGAAACTATTTAGTTTAATGTACCCAATGGTTTTATCAATCATGTAAAATGCATCTACAGAGTGAACTGGGATTTTATCTCGAGTTACAACAAATGCAATAGGTTCTTTTACACCTTTTCTGATTACTTCCACTTTTACTTTGGTGTTAATGTCACCCATTAACCGTTGACGAATTTCAGAATTTTTCATTCCTACTCCGGCAATTTTTTCATCATCAACAGTTACAATTTTATCGCCAGATTGCATACCAACTTTTTCAGCCGGACCACCAGGAATTGTTTGCATTACTGTAAAAGTATCTTTGAAAACTTGAAAACGTACACCTACCCCAACAAAACTACCAACGATGGATTGGTTGGCATCATCTACTTCTTCTTTGGAAATATATACAGAATGAGGGTCAAGCTTTTCCAACATAGCTATAATAGCAGCTTCTTGTAATTGATTTTCATCAATTTTATCAACATAATAGCGACTTACATAATTGTAAACTTCACCAAATTTATTTCCCCTATTTTGAGAGAAGCTCGCAAAACAAGACGAAATAAATAATAGAATAAGGATTAAATTTTTCATTTTACAACTTTATTTAAGTGTGAAAGTAGCAAAAATCTTGCCGAAATAACATTTAAATTTAGCAATTCTACCGTTTTTTAAAAAAATTAACGTATCAATAGTGATAATTCTAATCGAATTTACGTGTATGTTATAAATCAAAATTGTAATTTCGTGATTAGAATGGATCAGAAGGACTTCATAGATATACGAAAATTGGTGGCGAGCAAAAGCCCAAAACTGGCCAAGTTTATACCTGGATTTGTTTATCGTTATTTGAAAAGAATAATACATCAAGACGATATCAATGAGTTTATGGGGAAATATGGTGAGTTAAAAAATGATGTGTTTTGCAGTACTGTTGTCGAACAATTTGAATTAAAAATAGAATCCTATAATTTAGACAATATTCCATCAAGTGGAGGTGTTATTTTAGTGATGAATCATCCTTTAGGAGGAATGGACGCTATGGCATTGATTCACTTGTTGAAAGATAAAAGAAAAGATATTCGTTTTATTGTCAATGATTTATTGCTTAATTTAACCCCTATTAAAGACTTGTTTGTTGGGGTTAATAAACACGGCTCCAACAGCAGAAAATTACCCGAACAAATGGATGAACTATTTGCTTCTGATAAAGTAATTGGGATTTTTCCTGCTGGATTGGTAAGTCGAAGAAAAAAAGGAAAAATTGAAGATTTAGAATGGAAAAAAGCTTTTGTAAAATACGCCAGAAGCTACAACAAAACGATTATTCCTATATATATTGACGGAAAATTGTCTAATTTTTTCTACAATCTTTCTAACTTTAGAGAGTTTATCCGATTGAAAGTTAACATTGAAATGTTATATCTTTCCGACGAATTGTTTAATCAAAAAGGAAAGTCGATTAAATTTGTTGTTGGAGAACCATTTAAATTAGAGGATTTAAAAGACATAAAATCAGATAAAAAGATAGCTGAAGCTATAAAAAACAAAGTTTATCAATTAAAAAATCAGATAAACGATTAATAAAACAGATATGGAGTCAATTATTGAACCTATAGATAGAAGTATATTAAAAGCTGAGTTAACCTCAGATAAGTTTGTGCGCATTACACGCAAAGGTGAGCACGAAATTTACATTGTAAATCATCACAATGCGCCAAATGTTGTTCGAGAAATTGGACGGCTAAGAGAAGTTACGTTTAGAAATTCAGGAGGAGGCACTGGTTTGAGTGTTGATTTAGATGAATTTGACACCAATGATCATTGCTACGAACAATTAATTGTTTGGTCACCCGAAGATGAAGAAATTATTGGGGGATACCGTTTTATTTTATGCGGAAATGCTATTTTGAAAAATGAAATAGCACTTTCTACCACCCATTATTTTAATTTTTCTAAGCATTTTGTGGATGATTACTTGCCTCATACTATAGAATTAGGAAGAAGTTGGGTTCAACCCAATTATCAACCCAACATTAATTATAGAAAAGGATTGTATGCTTTAGATAATATATGGGATGGATTGGGAGCTTTGATTATTCACCATCCTAAAATTAAGTATTTTTTTGGAAAAGTAACAATGTATCCAACTTACGAACGAGATGCGAGAGATTTCCTTTTACTGTTTTTAAATCATTTCTTTCCAGACACAGAAAAACTGGTAACACCGATCCATCCACTTAAAGTAGGAGCTAACAAGCCTTTTGAAGATTTGAAAAAGCAAAATTTAGAATACAAAGAGGCATACCGCATATTGAATGCTTATGTTAGAGATAAAGGAGAAGTAATTCCACCGTTAGTCAATATATACATGAATCTATCATCAACAATGAAAACATTTGGTACTGCAGTAAATCCAGACTTTGGAAATGTAGAAGAAACAGGTATCATTGTTACCATAAGAGATATTTATCCAGAAAAGAAAGAACGCCACATGATGGGTGATTTTGGGTCAAAGCAATAATATGGGATTTAATTTACCATACTCAAAACAAACAAACAACGCTCTTTCATACGGGCTTACTTTATTAATTATTTTAATTGCCTATATAATAGGTAGCATGCCATCTGCTATATTGTATGCAATAAGTTCTTTACAAACTGGTGATGTAGTACAAACACTGCAAAATGATATTGGAAGCATTGCTACATTTATCGTTTTGTTATTTCCATGGGTAGCGGTCTTTTTTTCAATATGGTTTTCGGCTATTTATGTTTTAAAGTGGCCATTCTCGTTTATGATTACAAACAGACCAAAAATAGATTACCGACGCTTTTTGTTCGGTTTTACTGTTTGGTTTGCTATTAGTTTAATAACGTTTCTCACAACACTAAATGAATTAATCACATTGAACTTTCAATTAAGTAAATTTATTGTATTAGTTGTTGTGGCTTCAATAGTCTTGTTGTTGCAATGCACAGCAGAAGAATTAGTCTTTCGTTCCTTTCTTATGAAGTGGCTTGGTTCTAAATTATCAATAGGAATCATTCAGGTTGTTATAACAGGAGCATTATTTGGGTATTTACATGGTTCTAATCCCGAAGTAGCGGCGATAGGAAACAAAGTACTTATCTATTATATAAGTACAGGAATATTTTTAGGGTTGATTGCAGTGATTGATGAAGGAATTGAGTTAACTTCAGGTTTTCACTTTGCTAATAATTTATTTGCTGCGTTAATGGTTACCAAAGATTGGCAAGTGTTTCAGACAGATGCAATCTTTGTTGACAGAAATCCACCTTCCTTTACACTCAATGATTTCCTTATTTCTCTTTTAGGGCAAGTTGTTTTCTTCATTATTTGCTGGAGATTCTATAAATGGGAATCTATTAAATCGAAATTATTTTAAAATAATTTTATTTTTTTGAAACAATTTCTTTTTTCAAACGTATCAGTGATTTGTATTTGTTATCAATGCTTTATTGAAAATTTATAAGCTAAAACCTTTTAGTTGTCTTTAAAGAAA